>NZ_PJJQ01000036.1:0-645710 GCF_002929575.1 Cryobacterium sp. N21
CGAATACCCCGACACCCCGCCCACAACGTAGACGCTGTGCGAGCTGCGACGTGCTCCAGCCGCGGTAAGAGCGGGCGTCTGGCGGAATGGCGTTGCATCTTGATGGGTAGGTTCTCAGCGGGGTTTTGCGCTAGGGATTAGGCTTGGCCTGTCTGTCGAAATGCCGGACTAATTACACAGGAGATACAAGTGAGCCCTTCAGGACCCCGCGACGGCGATTCCCGTAACAACGGTCAGGATGACCGTCGTTCGAACCAGAGTGGCCGACCCTCGAACGAGCGACCTTCCGGTGGCCGTGATGGTGCCAAGCCTCCCTACCGTGGCAACTCCGACCGCCCCCAGCAGGGTGGAGAACGGCCGCCGTATCGCGGTAACTCTGATCGGCCCGCCTATGGCGGCAATGACCGGGCTCCGTACCGTGGCAATTCGGATCGTCCGGCTCAGGGCGAGCGTACTCCGTACCGGGGAAACTCTGATCGACCTTCCGGCGGCAATGACCGCGCACCGTACCGTGGCAATTCTGATCGTCCGGCTCAGGGCGAGCGTGCTCCGTACCGGGGAAACTCTGATCGACCTTCCGGCGGCAATGACCGCGCTCCGTATCGAGGCAATTCGGATCGGCCCGCGCAAGGCGAGCGTCCTCCGTATCGGGGTAATTCTGATCGTGCGTCTGGTGGAAACGACCGTGCGCCGTATCGGGGTAACTCGGATCGTCCTGCCCAGGGTGACCGTGCCCCGTACCGTGGCAACTCTGACCGACCCTCCGGCGGCAACGAGCGTGCTCCCTACCGTGGCAACTCTGACCGCCCGGCGCAGGGCGAGCGTGCTCCCTACCGTGGCAACTCTGACCGCCCGGCGCAGGGCGAGCGTCCTCCGTATCGGGGTAGCTCTGACCGCCCGGCGCAGGGCGAGCGTCCTCCGTATCGGGGTAGCTCTGACCGCCCTGCCCAGGGTGAGCGTCCTTCGTACCGTGGCAACTCTGATCGTCCGTCCGGCTCCAACGATCGTGCTCCATACCGGGGCAACTCTGATCGCCTTGCCCAGGGCGGGGACCGTAAGCCGTGGGCCAAGGATGGCGCACGGCCCGACCGCAGCGATCGGCCGAGCAACGACCGACCGCGCAGCGACAACGACAGCAAGCCGTGGACCCAGCGCGGCGGTTCACCGAACCGTGCCGGTGCCCCGCGCGTCGACGCCGGCAAGAAGCTGTGGACCCGCGACGGCGCTCCGGCCCGTAACGACCGCGATGCCCGCGTCGTCGAAGAGGAGATGACCGAAGAGCAGCGCATGCAGCGTGAGCTGCGTTCGGTGCGTCCCCGTCACGATGACCCCGAGCTTCCCGACGACATCACGGCCAACGACCTCGACCGCATCGCGCGGAACGAGCTGAAGACCCTGACCAAGGAGAACGCCGAGACCGTTGGCCGCCACCTGGCCATGGCGGCACGCGTCATCGACGAGAACCCGCAGCTCGCCCACCAGCACGTGATGAGCGCCGCCCGCAGGGCCGGCCGCATTGGAGTTGTGCGCGAGAGCCTCGCGATCACCGCTTATGCCACCGGCGACTTCGCCCTGGCCCTGCGCGAACTGCGCACCTACCGTCGCATTTCCGGCTCGAACGACCAGCTGCCCCTCATGGTCGACAGCGAACGTGGCGTGGGCCGTCCCGACCGGGCTCTCGAACTTGGTCGCTCGGTCGACCGCAGCACGCTGTCCCCGTCCGTACAGGTTGGTCTGGCCATCGCCATGTCGGGGGCACGCCTCGACCTCGGTGAAACGGATGCCGCGCTCGTTGAACTCGAAATTCCCCAGCTCAACCCCAACACGGCCTTCTCCTACAGCCCCGAGCTGTTCGCCGCCTACGCAGAGGTTCTGAGCGAACTCGGCCGCGAGGACGAAGCTGACGAGTGGCTCGAACGGGCCTCTCGCGCTGACGCCGCCCTCGGTGCCTCCGGTGACGATGACGAAACCATCGAAATCGAAGAGATGGAAGAGGACGACGATGACGCCCTCGCCGACTTTGCGGCTGACGCCGGCGATGATGACGACGATGACGAATCGGTCGACGCCGGCGAGGCTGCTCGTGCAGTTGCCGCGGCCGGCCTCGGCGATGCTCCGGCGACGGCCGTTGATCCAGCGTCTGCCGTTGAGGTTGACGACGCCGACGACCAGACGAACGCCGAGGACGACGCTGCGGCATCCGTTTCGCAGGATGACGAAACGGAGCCGGATGCTGCATCGCCGAAAGCCTGAGTCGGCGACGCCACTCGATGGCGTTGACGTGCTGCTGGCCGATCTGGACGGTGTGGTTTATGCGGGTCCGGCGGCGATTCCGTTCGCCGTTGAAAGCCTGAACCGTGCCGCTGACACGATGCGCGTGGGCTACATCACCAACAATGCCTCGCGTACCGACCAGTCGGTTGCCGACCACCTCACCCAACTCGGGCTGAGCGTGGCCGCAGGGGATGTCGTCACCTCTCCCCAGGCAGCCGTGCGGCTGCTCGCTGAGCAGGTGGCACCCGGCTCGAGCATCCTCGTGGTGGGTGGCGACGGTCTGGTCGATGAGGTGGTCAAGGGCGGTTTCGTCGTGACGCGCTCGGCCGACGACAAGCCGGCCGCCGTCATCCAGGGTTTCTCACCCGACGTCGGCTGGGTGCACCTGGCCGAAGCGGCGTTCGCATTGAATGCCGACGGCGTGGGCACCGGAATTCCGTGGATCGCGACCAACACCGACTGGACCATTCCGGTGGCCCGCGGCATCGCTCCCGGCAACGGAACGCTTGTTTCCGCCGTGCACACGGCTGTGGGCCGGCTGCCGCTCGTGGCAGGCAAACCCGAAGCGGCCATCTTTCTGGAGGCGACTCGGCGGTTCAACGCGAAGAACGCGCTCTTCATCGGCGACCGGCTCGACACCGACATTCTCGGTGCCAACCGGGCCGGCATCCCCGCCGTACTCGTGCTCACCGGCATCGACCGGGCCAAACAAGCCCTCGCCGCCGACAAGGAGTCGCGGCCGGCGTTCATCATCGAAAACCTGCAGCAACTGCACGAGCCGTACCCGGAAACGGTGTTCTCCAAGGACGGTTCGACCGCGACGGTGAACGGGGCCAGCGTGCGGGTGCATGGCAACGACGTGCAAATTCTCAAGGCAGGCGACGGCGGGGTCAACCTGCTGCGCGCGGCCTGCGCCGCGATCTACCGATCCGGGCGGGCGATTTACGGCCTCAACGTTCCGGAGCGACTGTATCTCGAGCAGTAGCCTAGAGCTGTGAACCCCGAACCAGAATCGGTCGATCTCGCGGCGCAACTCGTCGACATCGAGACCCAGCCGCTCGAAGCGCGCGCTGAGGCCTTTGGGCAGCTGCACGAGCAGCTGCGCGAACAACTCGAGAACGCCGACACCGACCAGGCGGGCCAGGCGTGACCGACGCCTCCGTGCCGAATTTTCGCCGAGACCATGAAACAGACCCATTTATGCCCGAGCACGTGAACGACGCTGACCCGACCGATACCGCCCCGTTTGACGGCCCGCCAGAACGGATGCCCGCCTCCCGCCTCGACGCCGCCCTCGCCGATCGTGGCCTGGTTCGGTCCCGAACGGTCGCTGCCAAACTCATCGCCGACGGCCTCGTCACGGTCAACGGAGTGCCGGTCGTGAAGGCCAGCACCAAAGTAGACGCGGACGCTGTTCTCGAGGTGGCCGCGACCGACCACTACGTCAGCCGGGGCGCCCACAAACTCAATGCAGCTCTCGACGCCTTCAACCTCGACGTCAGCGGCCGCACGGCTCTCGACGCCGGAGCGAGCACCGGTGGGTTCAGCCAGGTACTGCTCGAACGCGGCGCAGCTCAGGTGATCGCCGCCGATGTCGGCCACGGCCAGCTGGCAGCGCAACTGAAGATCGAGCCGCGGCTGTTGTTGGTCGAGGGGTACAACATCCGCTATGCGACCCCGGAAACGCTCGCCGGGGCATCCGGAATCGCGGAACGGCCCGACCTCGTCGTGGCCGACCTGTCGTTTATCTCACTGACCACCGTGTTGCCGGCCCTCGTGGCCACGGCCGCACCCGGCGCCGACTTCGTGCTGCTGATCAAGCCGCAGTTCGAGGTGGGTCGCGGCGGCATTCGCGAGGGCATCGTGCACGATAGGGGCCTGCGCAGCGACTCGGTGGCCGGCGTGCTCTGGGCCGGCTGGGACCTGGGCCTGAAGACCTGCGGCGTCATCGCCTCACCCATCATTGGGGCGGCCGGAAATCACGAGTATCTGTGCTGGATGAGCGCCACGGCCGGCACAAATCCGACAGAATGGATGGACCGGGTCGATTCCGTGGTGGGAGCGTGACGAGATGAGTGACACCCCGCGGTATTTTCTGATTGTGGCGCACACCGGCCGGGCCGACTCGCTCGAGGCCGCCGCGACGGTCTGCGAGCAGCTCATCGCTGCCGGCGCCGTGCCCGTGCTCGCGCTCGATGAGCGGGCCGACCTGCTCGCTTCATCGCCCGAACTGAACGGCCACATTGCCATTCTCGGGGAAACCGTAAAAACCGACGAACTCGAGCTGGTCATCGTGCTCGGCGGCGACGGCACCATCCTGCGATCGGCCGAACTCGTGCGCGGCTGCTCGGCACCGCTGCTCGGTATCAACCTTGGCCACGTGGGTTTTCTCGCCGAGAGCGAGCGTGACGACCTCGGCGAGGCCGTGCGTCGAGCACTCAAGGGCGACTACGAGGTCGAGGAACGCCTCGCCCTCTCGGTGCGGGTCAAGGTCGCCGACGAGGTCGTCTACGAAACCTGGGCGCTCAACGAGGTCACCGTCGAAAAAGCCAGCCGCGAACGCATGATCGAGGTCGTCGTCGAGGTTGACGGTCGTCCGCTGTCGTCGTTCGGCTGCGACGGCGTCGTGCTCTCGACCCCGACCGGCTCAACCGCCTACTCGTTCTCGGCCGGCGGCCCGATCGTCTGGCCCGGCGTCGAAGCGCTGCTGCTGGTGCCGCTCAGCGCCCACGCCCTGTTCGCGCGGCCGCTTGTGGTCGGCCCGGAGTCGTCCCTTGCCGTTGAAGTACTCTCCCGTACCGGCGCCCGCGCCGTGCTCTGCGCCGACGGACGCCGCACCCAGGACCTCCCAACCGGCGCCCGCGTGATCGTGCGCCGTTCCACTGTTCCGGTGCGGCTGGCCCGCCTGCACATCGGGCCATTCACCGACCGCCTGGTCAACAAGTTCGACCTGCCGGTCACCGGCTGGCGCGGCCCGGTCGGCCGCGAGTGATCGACGAGCTGTTCATCCGCGACCTCGGCGTCATCGCCGAGGCCACGCTACCGCTCGGCCCCGGCTTCACCGCCGTCACCGGCGAAACCGGCGCCGGCAAGACCATGGTGGTCACCGCCCTCGGGCTGCTGCTCGGCGATCGAGCGGATGCCGGCACCGTGCGCCAGGGTCAGCCGCAAAGTTTCGTGCAGGGCCGTTGGGTCATCGACCCGGCCAGCGCCGTGGCCGACCGTGTGCGCGACGCCGGGGGAGACCTCGACGGGCCGGAACTGATCCTCGGGCGATCGGTCTCGAGCGAAGGGCGCAGTCGCGCGATGGTCGGCGGCCGTGGCGCTCCGGCGAGCGTACTCGGTGACCTGCGCAACGACCTCGTCGTGGTGCACGGCCAGAGTGATCAGGTGCGCCTGCGCTCCGCCGCCGCCCAGCGCGACGCCCTCGACCGCTTCGCCGGGCCCGATCTCGCCGCCGTTCTCGGCGACTACCAGCACGCCTTCCACCGCTGGCAGGCCAATCAACAGGATCTCGATCGGCTGGTCACGGAGCGCGACCTGCGTGCTCGCGAGGCCGACGACCTGCGCGCTGCACTGGCCGAGATCGAAACGGTCGCCCCGCAGCGCGGAGAGGACGCCGAGCTGGCCGAGCGTGCTGAACGCCTCGGCAACCTCGAAGAGCTGCGCCTGGCCGGCGAGCAGGCCCGTCAGCTCATCTCCGCCGAAGACAACCCCGACGACCTGCCCGACGTCGTTGCCCTGCTCGAAACCGCCAGGCGCGCCCTCGACCGGGTCGCGCCGCACGACGTCGCCCTGCCGTCGTTGGTCGCGGCGATCGCCAACGTCGGTTTCGTCGTCGCCGACATCGCCGCCGAACTGGCCAGGTATCTGGACGGCCTCGACGCCGACGGTGCCCGCGAACTCGAAATCGTGCAGGAACGCCGCGGCGAACTGGGAATCCTCGCCCGCAAGTACCCAGGCGGTCTCGAGGAAGCCATCGAATTTCTGGACACCGGCAGCACGCGGCTGCTCGAGCTCGACTCCGACTCCGAGAGAATCGATGAGCTCAGCGCCGAAGCGGATGCTGACCACACGCTGGTCACCGACCTCGCCGCCGCCCTCACCGCGTTGCGCCTGGCGGCAGCCGTGCAGCTCGGCGCCCGGGTGACCTCAGAACTCGGCGCGCTGGCGATGCCGGACGCCGTGCTACTCGTGGAGGTGGAACCTGGCCCCGAGTTCACGATCACCGGCAGCGACCTCGTACGCCTGCTGCTGCAGCCGCACGCGGGCGCCGAACCCCGGGCGTTGGCGCGCGGGGCATCCGGTGGCGAATTGTCGCGGGTCATGCTCGCCATCGAGGTCGTCATCAACGCGACCGACCCGGTACCCACCTTCGTCTTCGACGAGATCGATGCCGGCGTGGGCGGGGCCGCCGCCATTGAAATCGGACGCCGGCTGGCTCGACTGGCCGAAACCGCCCAGGTGATCGTGGTCACCCACCTCGCCCAGGTCGCAGCGTTCGCCGGTAACCACCTCAGTGTGGTCAAGGACAGTGACGGATCCGTCACCGCCTCGAGCGTGCGCCAGCTGCGCGGCGACGACCGGGCCGCCGAAATGGCGCGCCTGCTCTCGGGGCTGCCCGACTCGAAGAGCGGCCTCGAACATGCCCGCGAACTGCTCGACCTCGCGAAGCCAAAGTGATCGGCGAAATTCAGGTGATAGCATTGAAGCCCGTGGTGGAAAATATACTTACGGATAGATCAGACGGCACGACCAAGCACATCTTCGTGACCGGGGGTGTGGTCTCCTCGCTCG
The DNA here is from genome assembly GCF_002929575.1 of Cryobacterium sp. N21. NCBI lineage: Bacteria > Bacillati > Actinomycetota > Actinomycetes > Micrococcales > Microbacteriaceae > Cryobacterium > Cryobacterium sp. N21. The sequence goes on from NZ_PJJQ01000036.1 coordinate 7,072, forward strand.
GTAAGGGCTTGACGGCGGCCAGCCTCGGAAACCTTCTCACTGCACGCGGCCTGCGGGTCGTCATGCAGAAGCTTGACCCCTATCTCAACGTCGACCCGGGAACGATGAACCCGTTCCAGCACGGCGAGGTCTTCGTGACCGACGACGGCGCGGAGACCGACCTCGATATCGGGCACTACGAACGTTTTCTCGACATCAACCTCGGCCAGTCGGCCAACGTGACGACCGGGCAGATCTACTCGCAGGTCATCGCCAAGGAACGCCGCGGCGAATATCTCGGCGACACCGTGCAGGTCATCCCGCACATCACCGACGAGATCAAGCGTCGCATGCGCCTGCAGGCCAGTGACGATGTGCGCCCCGACGTGATCATCACCGAGGTCGGCGGCACCGTCGGTGACATCGAAAGCCAGCCGTTCCTCGAGGCCGCCCGCCAGGTGCGCCACGAACTCGGCCGCGGCAACGTTTTCTTCGTGCACGTTTCGCTCGTGCCGTTCCTCGGCGCGGCCGGCGAGCAGAAGACCAAGCCCACTCAGCACTCCGTCGCGACTCTGCGCTCGATCGGTATTCAGCCCGACGCCCTCGTGCTGCGCAGCGACCGGCCGGTCTCTGAGTCAAACAAGCGCAAGATCGCGCTCATGTGCGACGTCGACGAAGACGCCGTCGTCAACGCCGTCGACGTTGCGTCGATTTACGAGATCCCGACCATGCTGCACGACCAGGGTCTCGACAAATACATCGTCAACGCCCTCGGCCTCGTGGCCGACGTCGTCGACTGGTCCGGCTGGGAGAACCTGCTCGAAGCCGTACGCCACCCCAAGCACGAGGTCACGATCGGTCTGGTCGGCAAATACATCGACCTCCCGGATGCCTACCTCTCGGTTACCGAGGCGCTGCGAGCCGGCGGATTCGCCAACCAGAGCAAGGTCAAGATCGTCTGGATCGGCTCCGACGATTGCGAAACCGACGAGGGAGCGGCCCGCCTGCTCGGCGAACTCGACGGCATCTGCGTGCCGGGCGGCTTCGGCATCCGCGGCATCGAGGGCAAGCTCGGCGCCCTCAAGTTCGCCCGCGAAAACGGCATCCCGGTGCTCGGACTGTGCCTCGGCCTGCAGTGCATGGTCATCGAATACGCCCGCAACAAGGCCAACCTGCCCGGAGCATCCTCGAGCGAGTTCGACCCGGAAACCGAGTTTCCGGTCATCGCGACCATGGAAGAGCAGGTCGAGATCATCGCCGGCGGCGACCTCGGCGGCACCATGCGCCTCGGCCTCTACCCGGCTACCCTCGCCGAGGGGTCCCTCGTCGCCGAACTGTACGGCGAAAACTCGGCGTCCGAACGTCACCGTCACCGCTACGAGGTCAACAACGCCTTCCGCGACCAGATCGCCCTGGCCGGCCTGTGGTTCTCCGGAACCAGCCCCGACCGCCACCTGGTCGAATACGTCGAGCTCAAGCGCGAGGAACACCCGTTCTACGTGGGCACGCAGGCCCACCCCGAGCTGCGGTCACGACCGAACCACGCGCATCCGCTGTTTCGCGGCTTGATCAAGGCCGCGCTCGACCGCCAGCAGGCCAGCCGCCTGTTCGAGGTGAAAGAAGAACTCAGTGCCTGAACTGCAGGATGACGTCGCGCCGGTCGAGGTAACCGCGAGCGACATCGTCTATGACGGCGCCATCTGGAACGTGCGTCGCGATAGCTTCGACTACAACGGCGCGAGCATCACCCGCGAGTACCTCGACCACCCCGGCGCGGTCGCCGTACTCGCCCTCGACCAGCAGGACCGGGTGCTGCTGATCAAGCAGTACCGGCACCCGACCGGCCTGCGCGGTTGGGAACTGCCGGCCGGACTGCTCGACGTGAGCGGCGAGAACGCCGTCGTCGGAGCGAAGCGCGAACTGGCCGAAGAAGCGGATGTCGTCGCTTCCGAGTGGGCGCTGCTCACCGAGTTCTACACCTCGCCCGGCGGCAGCAACGAAGCGATTCGGGTCTACCTCGCCCGGGGCATCTCGGCGGTTGCCGCGTTCGCCCGTACCCACGAAGAAGCCGACATCGAACTGCGGTGGGTTCCGCTGGACGAGTGCGTCGACGCCGTGCTGGCCCGTCGCATCTCCAACCCGATCCTGATCGTGGCTGTTCTGGCCGCCCAGGTGGCGCGTTCACGCGGTTGGAGCACGCTGGCGGCGGCAGACCTGCCGTGGCCGCGGCATCCGCTCAGCATTCATTCGCGCAGCAGTCACACCGCCGCCTGAACATGTCGATCGCCACGGCGGTGGATGGGTATCTGCGGCACGTGTCGGTCGAGCGCGGTCTCGCGGCGAACACCGTCGCCGCCTACCGCCGTGATCTCGGGGTGTACACGGCCTGGCTTGGGGCAGATTCGGCTGAGGGTGCGCCGCGGCCGATCACCGACCTGCGCGACGTCACCCGAGCGCACATCTCGGCCTTCGTGCAGTACCTCGGACTGCGCCCGGAATCGCCGCTGACGGCGGCTTCCATCGCCCGCGTTCTCTCGACCGTGCGCGGGTTTCACCGGTTTCTGCAGGGTGAGGGCCTCGTCGAAACGGATGTTGCGCACGACACCAAACCGCCCAAACTGGCCCTGCGCCTGCCCAAGGCGATCTCGATCGACCAGGTCAGCGCGCTGCTCGCGGCCACCGACGGCGACGATGTGCAGCGCCTGCGCGACAAAGCCCTGCTCGAACTGCTCTACGCTACCGGCGCCCGGGTGAGCGAGGTAGTCAACCTCAACGTCGACGACGTGCTCGTGGAGGAGTTCGACTCGGTGCGCCTGACCGGCAAGGGCGACAAACAGCGCATCGTGCCGGTCGGCAGTTTCGCGCGCGCCGCCGTCTCCGATTACCTGGTGCGAGCGCGGCCGATGCTGTCGGCTCGCGGACGCTCGACGCCGGCCCTGTTTCTCGGGCTGCGCGGGCAGAGGGTGAGCCGGCAAAACGCCTGGCTGATCATTCGCGCTGCCGCCGAACGCGCCGGGCTCACCGTGCCCGTCTCGCCGCACACCCTGCGACATTCCTTTGCGACACACCTGCTCGCCGGAGGGGCCGACGTGCGCGTGGTGCAGGAACTCCTCGGCCATTCCTCGGTCGCGACCACCCAGATCTACACGCTGGTCACGGTGGACACCCTCCGCGACATGTACACCCTCGCCCACCCCCGAGCGCGCTGATCAGGGGGCACAGCGGCGATCCTTGCGGTGACGGGCCGAACACTCGCTACAATCGACCAAGTGATGGGTGCAGGACAAATCAAGGACGGGCCAGTGACGCGTAAGTTGAGCGACCGAATTTCGCTACCCGGTTTCGACGATATGCCGGTCGGTCCGACCGGACGAGAAAAACACGAATTCGCCGAACCGGAGCCTCTGAAAAGCCACGGTCCGGCCCGCATCATCTCCCTCTGCAACCAGAAGGGTGGCGTCGGCAAGACCACGACGACCATCAACCTCGGTGCCGCCCTGGCCAGCTACGGCCGCCGCGTGCTGGCCGTCGACTTCGACCCGCAAGGCGCCCTCTCGGCCGGCCTCGGCGTACCCACCCACGACGTCACCACCATCTACGACCTGCTGCTGAACGGCAAGGTCGACCCGAGAGACGCGATCCAGCCGACCTCGGTCGAGGGACTCGACGTTATCCCGGCCAACATCGACCTCTCCGCCGCCGAGGTGCACCTGGTCAACGAGGTCGCCCGCGAGCAGATTCTGGCCCGCGTGCTGCGCAAGGTGTCGGCCGACTACGACGTCATCCTGATCGACTGCCAGCCCTCGCTCGGCATCCTCACCGTGAACGCCCTCACCGCGAGCCACGGCGTGCTGATCCCGCTCGAGTGCGAATTCTTCGCCCTGCGCGGCGTCGCCCTGCTCATCGAAACCATCGACAAGGTGCGCGACCGACTCAACCCGGCCATCGAACTCGACGGAATCCTCGCCACTATGTACGACTCCCGCACCCTGCACTCCCGCGAGGTACTCGAGCGCGTCGTCGACGCCTTCGGCCACAGCGTGCTCGAAACCGTCATCGGCCGCACCGTGAAATTTCCCGATGCGAGCGTCGCCGGGGTTCCCATTACCGACTTCGCGCCCGAGCACGCGGCCGCTAAGGCCTACCTACAGGTGGCCCGCGAACTGATCCACCGTGGCGCAGTCGCCTAGCGCGGCCGAGAAGCCCGCGTTTTCGGTCGCCCTCGGCAACTTCGAAGGCCCGTTCGACCTGCTGTTGAAACTGATCACGCGGCACGAACTCGACATCACCGAGATCTCGCTCAGCCAGGTCACCGACGAGTTCATCTCCTACCTGCGCGGGCCGGGCGCTGCCGACGAACTCGACCAGGCCACCGAGTTTCTCGTCGTCGCCGCAACACTGCTCGACCTCAAGGTGGCCGGACTGTTGCCGCAGGGTGAACTCGTCGACGCCGAAGACGTGGCGCTGCTCGAAGCCCGCGACCTGCTGTTCGCCCGCCTGCTGCAATACCGCGCCTTCAAGGAAGCCGCGGGCTGGTTCACCGGTCAGTTCGACGTGGAGACCCGCCGGCACGTGCGGTCGGTGCGACTCGAGGAGAAGTACCGTCAGAAGACTCCCGAGCTGGTCTGGACACTCTCCCTCGCCGATTTCGCCGCCCTGGCCGCCGTGGCCCTCGCACCGCGCGAGCTGCCCGTTGTGGGCCTCGACCACCTGCACGCGCCGCTGGTCAGCATCCGCGAACAGGCCGCCTACGTCGTCGCCATGCTGCAGTCGGGGGAGCCGGTCTCGTTTCGGCAGCTCATCGCCGGGGCCGACCTGAAGGGCGTCATCATCGCCCGCTTTCTCGCGGTGCTCGAACTGTACCGTCATGGCGCCCTCTCCTTCGATCAGATCGAGCCCCTCGGCGAGCTCACCCTGCGCTGGAGCAGCGACTCTTGGTCCGATGAAAACCTGGCATCCCTCGGAGCCGACTATGACAATTAGAAACCCGACAACCGACACGCGATCGCGCGCCCCGCAAACGGATGCCGCAGCATCCGTTTCGCCAGCGGCCAGCGACCTCGACCGCCAGCTCGAAGCCGTGTTCATGGTCGCCGACGAACCGCAGGGCCTCGTGCACCTCGCGACCGCCGTGGGGCGGCCGGTCGCTGAGGTAGCGGCATCCGTTGCGCGGCTGGTGGCCGATTTCGACGGCATCAGCAGCCCCGACGGTATGAAAGCGGTGCGCCGCGGTTTTGAGCTGCGCGAGGTCGCCGGTGGCTGGCGCATCTACGTGCGTGCAACGCACGATGAGCTCGTGACCGACTTCGTGCTCACCCAGAATCCCAGCCGGCTCAGCCAGGCGGCGCTCGAAACCCTCGCCGTGATCGCCTACAAGCAGCCGATCAGTCGCGGCCAGGTCGCCAGCATTCGCGCCGTCAACGTCGACTCCGTCGTGCGCACCCTGCTCGGTCGCGGCCTCGTCACCGAGGCCTTCACCGACAGTGAAACCGGCGCGATCAACTACGCCACCACAGACTTGCTGCTCACCCAGCTCGGAATCAACTCGCTCGACGAGTTACCCCACATTTCGCCGTTGCTCGACGGCGGCACCGACGGATTCGAGGATCTACTTTGACCGACAACACCCCCCAGGACCAAGCCCCGCGCGACCCCAACTTCAACCCGGAGGCCGCCGCCGACGGCGTGCGCCTGCAGAAGGTGCTCGCCTCAGCCGGCGTCGCCAGCCGCCGCGTCTCCGAAGACCTCATCACCTCCGGCCGTGTGCGCGTGAACGGCAAGGTCGTCACGGAGCTTGGCCGCCGGGTACACCCCGAAAGCGACCAGGTCGCCGTCGACAACGTGGCCGTGCAGCTCGACACCACCCGCCGCTACCTCATGCTCAACAAGCCGGTCGGTGTTGTTTCCTCGATGCAGGACGAGAGCGGACGCCCCGACCTGCGCGAATTCACCGACCAGTTCGACGAACGACTGTTCAACGTTGGGCGCCTCGACGCCCAGACCAGCGGCCTGCTGATTCTCACCAACGACGGTGACCTCGCCCACGTGCTCGCCCACCCCTCTTTCGGCGTCTCCAAGACCTACATCGCCAAGGTCGAGGGCCGCGTCTCGCCGCAGACCATCGGGCAGCTGCAGAGCGGCATCGAACTCGACGACGGCCCCATCCACGCCGACAAGGCGCGCATTCTCACGAGCCCTCCCGGCGGCGGCTACAGCATGGTCGAACTCACCCTGCACTCCGGTCGAAACCGCATCGTACGACGGATGCTCGACGCCGTCGGTCACCCCGTGGTCGACCTGGTACGTCGCCAATTCGGACCGTTGAACCTCGGAACCCTGCAGCAGGGAGCCGTACGCGAACTCACCCGCGAAGAACTCGGCCAGCTGCTCACGGTCTCCCGGCAGGCGCCGAGCGCGCGGCCCGAAGCTGACTAAGGACTGACGCATATGGGGGAAAGCCGCCTCGTCGGCCCGGTGCGCATCGTCGGCGTCGGTCTGCTTGGAACCAGCATCGGCCTCGGACTGCGGGGCCGCAAGATCGAGACGATCCTCGCCGACGCGTCACCGACGAACCTGCGCATCGCGATCGACTACGGTGCCGGCCGCGCCGCGAAGGACGGCGACCTGCCGCAGCTGATCGTGGTCTGCGTGCCGCCCGACGTGACCGCCGAGATCGTCGCCCGCGAACTCGAGGCGCACCCGGGAGCGATCGTGACGGATGTCGCGAGCGTCAAGCTGGCACCTCTCGCCGAGCTGCGCGAGCGTGGCGCGGACATCAGCCGGTACATCGGGTCGCATCCGCTCGCCGGTCGGGAGAAGGGCGGCCCGCTGTCCGGCCGCGCCGACCTGTTCATCGGCCGACCCTGGGTGGTCGCCGCGCACGACGCGATCAGCTACCAGCAGGCCGGCGCGATCGACGACCTCATCCTCGACCTCGGCGCTATCCTGGTCGAAATGACGCCCGAGGAACACGACCTCGGCGTCGCCCTGGTCTCGCACGTACCGCAGGTCATCTCCACCCTGATGGCCCGCCGCCTCACTGGGGCCGCACACTCCTCGCTCAACCTGGCCGGCCAGGGCCTGCGCGACGTGACCCGCGTCGCGGCGAGCGACCCCGACCTGTGGGTGCAGATCCTCGGAGCCAACGCCGGCCCGGTGCGGGACGTCTTGCTGGCTTACCGCGACGACCTCGACCGGTTCATCGATGCCCTCGAAGACCCTGCCGCACCAGGTTCGCAGCGCAAGGTCGCCGAGGAACTCGCCGGCGGCAATGCCGGGGTGGCCCGCCTGCCCGGCAAACACGGCCAGGACCGCCGGTTCTCATCGATGGTCGTCATGGTCAACGACCAGCCCGGCCAGATCGCCCGGCTGCTCAACGACATCGGTGAGCTCGGCGTCAACCTTGAAGACTTACGCTTGGAACACTCGCCGGGCGCCCAGATCGGTCTCGCCGAAATCTCCGTACTGCCCGAGGCCGTCATTTGCCTCACCGAAGAGCTGGCCGCCCGCGGCTGGCGGATTGCTGGTTGACTTTCATGGCCCGTCACACCCTCCCCACCCTCGTCGCCATCGATGGGCCGGCCGGAAGCGGCAAGTCGAGCGTGAGCCGAGCGGTCGCACGTCGCCTCGGTTTCGCCTACCTCGACACCGGCGCCGCCTACCGCGCGCTGGCCTGGCTGGCGCTCGACCGCAAGACCGATCAGACCCAAGCGGATGCCGTCACCGCGCTGCTCAAAGACTTCGACTATTCGATCGGTACCGACCCGGACGAATACTTCGTCACGGTGGGGCAGACCGACGTGACCGACGCCATCCGCTCGCCCGAAGTCAGCGCCGCCGTCAGCGCTGTAGCCCGGGTTCCCGCGGTGCGTGAGGCCCTCACCGAACTGTTTCGGAGCCTCGCCGCGAACGTCGATCGGCCCGGCGTGGTGGTCGAAGGGCGCGACATCACGACCATCGTCGCCCCCGAGGCCGAGGTACGCATTCTACTCACGGCATCCGAGGAGGCTAGAATGGCTAGACGCTCTGCGGAAATAACGACCCAATCGGCCCAAACCGTGGCAGAACAGCTGCGATCACGTGATCGCGCTGACTCACAGGTTGTCGATTTCATGAGCGCTGCAGACGGTGTGATAACCGTCGACTCCACCCACCTCGACTTCGAGCAGACCATTGACGCGGTCATCGACGTCTACCACACACGCACGAAGCGGGCTTTGAATGAGTAACGAATACGACGACACGAGCACAGCGCTCGACACCGAGCTGGCCGAACGACTCGCCAACCTCGATGAGGAACTCGCCACGCGGCGTTCCGCCGCGCTGCGCACGGACCTCGACAACTACGACCTCGACGAGGAAGACCTCGACGTACTGCAGGCCGTCACCGACGACCCCGACGCGATCCAGTACCTGCCGGCCGTGCCGGTCATCGCCATCGTCGGCCGCCCGAACGTGGGCAAGTCGGCGCTGGTCAACCGCATCCTCGGCCGCCGTGAGGCCGTCGTCGAGGACACCCCCGGCGTCACGCGGGACCGCGTGGCCTACAAGGGCGAATGGCACGAGCGCAAGTTCAGCCTCGTCGACACCGGCGGGTGGGAGCCCGACGCCAAGGGAATCGACGCCTCCGTCGCAGCCCAGGCGGAGATCGCCATCGACCTGTCCGACCTGGTCATGTTCGTCGTCGACTCCAACGTGGGTCCAACCTCGACGGACGAGGCCGTCGTGCGCATGCTGCGGAAGTCCGGCAAGCCGGTCTTCCTGATCGCCAACAAGGTCGACGACGTGCGCCAGGAGCCCGAAGCGGCCAGCCTGTGGTCGCTCGGCCTCGGCCAGCCATGGCCGGTCTCCGCCCTGCACGGTCGCGGTGTGGCCGACCTGCTCGACGCGATTCTGCTCGTGCTGCCCGAAATCTCCAACGTCGCCAAGCAAGAGGTCGGCGGCCCGCGCCGCGTCGCCATTCTCGGCCGCCCGAACGTGGGCAAGTCCAGCCTGCTCAACAAGGTCGTGGGCGAGGAGCGCGTTGTTGTCAACGAGCTCGCCGGCACGACCCGCGATCCGGTCGACGAGCAGGTCGAACTCGGCGGCAAGGTCTGGCGTTTCGTCGATACCGCCGGCATCCGCCGTCGTGTGCACCTCTCGCAGGGTGCTGACTTCTACGCCTCGCTGCGCACCAGCGCTGCCCTTGAAAAGGCCGAGGTCGCCGTTGTGCTGCTCGACGTGACCGAGGTCATCAGCGAGCAGGACATTCGCGTCATCGACCTCGTGATCGAGTCGGGCCGCGCACTCGTGCTCGCGTTCAACAAGTGGGACCAGATCGACGACGACCGTCGCCGCTACCTCGAGCGTGAGATCGAGCAGGACCTGGCCCACGTGGCCTGGGCCCCGCGCGTGAACATCTCGGCCAAGACCGGTCGCCACATGGAGAAGCTGGTTCCGGCCCTCGAGCTCGCGCTCGAGTCGTGGGACACCCGCATCGCCACCGGCAAGTTCAACGCCTTCCTGGCCGAGCTCGCCGCAGCCCACCCGCACCCCGTGCGCAGTGGCAAACAGCCGCGCATCCTATTCGGCACCCAGGCTTCGAGCCGCCCGCCGACGTTCGTGGTGTTCACCACCGGGTTCCTCGACCCGGGCTACCGTCGCTACATCCAACGTCGCCTGCGCGAGATCTACGGCTTCGAGGGAAGCCCGATCAACCTCAGCATGCGGGTGCGCGAGAAGCGTAAACGCTAAATTCGCAGAATCCAAGCGGCCGGTCCTGTTAGCGCAGGTCCGGCCGCTTTTTTGGGCGCCGAATGCCCGTCGCGCCAGCGAAGATGAGGTCACTCGATTTGCATGCGAACCCTAAGTGGGCAAAGCTCATTGAGTACATTGTGGCCCTCTACGGCTGATCACCCGCACGTTCCCGGACTTGTGCGCGACAAAGAATATACGTAACCAACTAATGGCATTGAGAAATATCCGCACGTCCATCCTTAAACACAACTCAAGCACAACCACTCGGCCTGTCACCGACGTCCGCCCGCGCCGGGAACCACGATTGGTCATTCTGGCCGCCGTCGCGGTGTCGGCCTTCGCCCTTTCCGGCCTCACCGCTGTTCCGGCCTTTGCCGGGAGCGGAAGCGCCGACTCGACAAGCACCTCGATCGATATCCCGGCTGGCCGGAGCATTACCGCTCAGCTGGGCACAGTGCCCTCCGGCCTGAAATCCGTCGATGTGAAGTTCTTCACGTCCGAGGTCACGGCCAGAAGTCAGGTGAAAATTGCTGTCGGCGCAGAGGACACGCAAACGTATTCGTTCACGGCACCCGTGGGTACCAGTGCAACCAAGACGGTCACGGTTCCCGTGACGACGCAGACATACGGCGCCGTAACCCTGTCCAGTAGCGTCGCCGACGTCAGGTTGAACCTCGAACTGGCCGGTCTTGAACGCGGCGCAACGGAGCCCACGCCCGCACCGACTCCGGAGCCTACGCTGACTCCGGCTCCGACACCGTCACCCGAGCCGACTCCGGCTCCGGCTCCGACACCGTCACCCGAGCCGACTCCGACACCGGGTGGCATACCTGGTGCCTCCAACACGGGTGTTCCGTCCGGAACCACACTGACCGTGCACCATGGCGACATCAATGTCACGACGGCCGGCACAGTTCTCGACGGCCTCGACATTCGTGGTCTGGTCAAGATCAGCGCGGCCAACGTCACCATCAAAAATTCCATCATTCGTGGTCGCACCATGAACGGCCCGGGCGCCCTCATCAACAACCTCGGCGGCTTCAGAAACCTCGTCGTGACCGACACCGAGCTGTCCCCGAGCACCGCTTCGCCCGATGCCAATGGAATCTACGGCTATAACTTCACGGCAACGCGCTTGAACATCAATAACGTCATCGATGGCATTCACATCACGGGAAGCAATGTGAGCCTGCAGGACTCCTGGATCCACGACCACATGCATTACCGCAATGACCCGAATCAGGGCGGTTCGCCCAGTCACGACGACTCCATCCAGGTTCAGTCTGGCAATAACATCACGGTCGCCGGCAACCGCCTGACCGACTCGCACAGCGCCGCCGTGCAAATCACCCAGGACCGCGGAACGGTATCCAACTTCACCTTCGTCGACAACTTCGCCAATGGCGGGGCCTGCACCGTGAACATTGCCGAAAAAGCTTATGGCCCCCTCCACGGCACCATCATCAAGGACAACACCTTCGGCAAAGACACCAAGGTCGCCAACTGCGCCGTGATCGCCAAAACCACCACCAAGATCGACTTCCAACGCAACTACTACACCGACAACACCACCGTCGTCATCAAAAAAGGCTAACAAGCACCGGTAAATCCACTCGAATTCCCTCACAGGACCAGGCGGGCCCCACGCACACAGCGTGAGGCCTGTCCTTGTTGCATGCTCGGCGGCATGCGCGTATTGAGTCCGGTGTATACCTAGGTCATCGATAGAAGGAGCGCCATGACCACGACGAGTGCTGGCCAGAAGCGAGTGCGCCTGGCCGCCGACCCGGCTGATTTCGCTCGGCTCGGCCTCAACCCGCTCAGCACGGCGCAATTCGAAGACGGTCTGCGCACCGACCCGAACCGCCGTGGGTCGTACGAGTGGTGGTATTTCGACGCAAGTCTCGACGATGGTGCCAAGCTCGTCGTGGGCTTCTACACGAAGAACCCCGCGACGCCGGGCACCCGCCTGGCTCCGTTCGTGAACATAAACCTCGACCTGCCCGATGGACGGTCGTTCGAGAGGACTTTCGCGGCCGATCCCGAGCAGTTCAGTGCCTCCACCGACGGCTGCGATGTGCGCATCGGCGACCATCGCTTCAGCGGTGATCTACAGACCTACCGGGTGAGCGCATCCGTCGAGAACGTCACGGTGAACGTGACGCTCAGCGGCACCGTGCCGGCCTGGCGGCCCGCGACCGGCTACGAGATGTTCGCCCGCAACGGCGTGGAGAAGACGTTCGCCTGGTTTGTGGCGGTGCCGAACGGGCGCGTCGACGCCGAGTACTCGGTCGACGGGCAGGTCGTCAAAACCACGGGGGTTGGCTACCACGATCACAACTGGGGCGATGCGCCTCTGCGTGAACTCATGCACAACTGGTATTGGGGACGCGCGCAGGTGGGGCCGTACAGCCTGATCGCCGCGCACATCACTGCCGAAAAGGCCTACGGCTACGAGCCGCTCACCACCCTGCATCTCGCCCGCGATGGTGTTGTCGTGGCCGACGACGGCACCAAAGTGGCGGTCACGACCGACCGTATCGGCATCGACGCTCCCACTGGTAAGCCGGTAGCGGATATCCTCACCTACGACTACCGCGCCGGCCCCGACCGCTTCACCATCGCCTTCGAACGGGAGGAGACGCTGCTGCGCACACGATTCATCGACGTCGTGCCGCCGGCCGCGAAGCTGCTCGCGCGCCTGATGCGGTTCGACGCAGCCTACCTGCGTTTTACCGGAACCCTGGTTCTGCGCCGGTACCTCGACGATGTTCTGGTCGAGGAATACACCGAGACCAAGGCGCTCTGGGAGCTCATGTACCTGGGCAGGACCCGCCTTCCGGTGACCTGAGGGTTGTTCGCACGGCCGCAGCGCGCCCCGCAGGATCTGGGCCAGTGCGCGCGAGTTCCGCCTGGCGCGCAGCGGCGCAACTCCCGCGAAACTCTACGACGGAGTCTGCATCCCAGACGACTTGTGACGCCTTAAAGAATTGTGCCTCCCGCAGCCGGTCGGATTTGCTGAGCGAAGGACAAGGTCGATTTCATGCGAATCGAGACCTGTAGTGCCAAAGTGATTCGCATCACTTGCGAACTACACAGCTGCGGAAATAGATGAGGTTCGCTGCGACCAAACTGCCATCCAGCGAGTCGACCACGTCCGTCCTCGCATGAAATCCTCGCGCCCCTGCCGGACATGCCTCAATATGAGAGTTGTGACCGACACCGAGCGCGAAAAACGGATGCGCAACCTCGTCGCGCTCGTCGGCGACCCTGTGCGCCACTACCTGCACCGCCGCATCGACGCCGCAACGGCCGACGACGTGATCGGCGACACCCTGCTCGTGTGCTGGCGCCGCCTCGACGAGGTTCCCGACGATGCCCTCCCGTGGGCGATCGTCGTCGCTCGACAGTGCCTCAGCAACGCCCAACGCGCCGAGCGTCGTCGCACGCGTCTCATCGGCCGCATCATCGCCATCGACCCGCCGCCGGCCGTTGCGGACGAGAACCCCGCAGCATCCACCGTCGATGAAGGCACCGCCGTGGCGGCCCGCGTGACCGCAGCCCTCGCCGGCTTGCGTCGAGACGATGCCGAGATCCTGCGGCTGTGGGCGTGGGACGAGTTGACGAGCCCGCAGATTGCCGTTGTGCTCGGCGTCAGCGCGAACGCAGCGGCGATCCGGCTGCACCGTGCGAAGGCGCGCCTCAAGCAGGAGCTACTGAAATCCGGCCACTCGACCGGACATATAACTTACGACGAAGGGAGCGAAGATGCACGACGATGACCGTGCGCTGCGCGATCAGCTGCGCGCCGCCGATCCGGCCCGCGCGCTGCCCCCTGCCTCGCCGACGTGGCTCGACCACAGAATGGAGCAGATCATGACCGACCAATCCTCACCCACCACGACCGCCACGCCCGAGACGCCGCGACGCGCGTTCCGGCGGTGGATGCCGATGGCCGGCGTCGCCGCGGGCCTCGCCATCGCCGCTGCAATCGTCGCGCCCCTCGTTCTCGATGGTCCGGAACCCACTGTCGAGTCGCTGCAGCCTTCCATGGGCGGAGGCCTCGCGAGTGGCAGCTGCCTCGTGCTCGAGCCGGCGACCGTCGCGGCGCAGGAGCAGGCGTTCGCCGCGACGGTGCTGCAGATCCAGGGCAACACCGTTGTGCTGGAGGTCACGGAGCGCTTTGTCGGCGAGGTCGCCGACCGCGTGGAGGCGGCGCAGATCGACACGATGACCTCCGACTTCTCAGGCGTGCCCTTCGAGGTCGGCCAGAGCTACCTCGTCGGCGCAATCGATGGAACGATCACGGGATGCGGCGTGACCGGGGCCGACAGTGCCGAGCTTCGCGCGGTCTACGACGCAGCGTTCCCGGGCTGATCCGGGCCCGCGAGAGCGGTCGGGAACGCTGCGTGGAATCGTCCCATCGGCGTCAGACGGTGGGGAGAGGCTCACACAGCATCCGGTTGAACGAGAAATCGCTCCGGGTCGATTCAGGTGGGTACATGATGGGCGTTTGCTTGAGCCTGAACCGCAACGATGGCCATAACTTGTTGTCGCGAGCGTCGGCCGCCACAGCGAGAATCACCTAGCACATAATTTTTCGGGTTCAGGCTTCCTCTGCACCAGTAAGCGCGGTCTACCCACCCGACATCGTTTTACGCCGACCATCGCGAGTTCTGGCACTACATGGACCTGATTGTCGATCCTGTCTTTATGTGCCCGATGAAGGTTAGCTCCTCGTCGAACAACAGTCCCTGCTGTTCACCCTCGCCGACATGGAGACCGAGCTGCAAGCGGCGAGAGGACTGCTTCGACGCGCGGCCTGGCGTCGGCGGCGGACTTCGCGATCGCCGAACCAATTCTTGCCACGATGGGGGCGCGCATCGTGCACTACGGCGACCCGAGCGCCGGACAAGCCGCAAAGATCTGCAACAACATGATCCTCGGAATCTCAATGATCGCCGTCAGCGAAGCATTCGTGCTCGGTGAAAAACTGGGCCTCACCCACCAAGCGCTCTTCGATGTCGCGTCCACGGCATCCGGTCAATGCTGGGTGCTGACCACCAACTGCCCCGTTCCCGGCCCGGTACCCACCAGCCAGGCCAAGCCCGGACGCAGCGGAGCGACTTACCAATCCACGGCTCGTCACTCACGGGAGCTCACATCGCGGGTATCGGAAATTCTCGGACAGCATGGCCCTTGTACTAGCTATGACTACTATCGCAATCATCGGAGCTGGCTCAGGACTCGGGGCCGCCGTCGCGCGGCGATTCGGGGTCGAAGGCTTCACCGTCGCGCTCATCGCCCGCCACCAGGGACGCGTAGATGCCCTCGCCGCCGAACTGCTGGCCGAGGGCATCTCAGCTCACGGCTTCGTCGCCGACGTGCGCGATCCGGCCTCCATCACCCGCACTCTCGAACAGGTCGCAGAGACGCTCGGCCCGATCGAGGTACTGCAATACAGCCCGTTGCCGCAGAAGGACTTCATGCGCCTGGTTCTGGAGACCACTCTTGCCGACCTCGTGGGCCCGATCGAGTTCTCCATCTACGGACCCGTCGCCGCCGTGCACCAGGTCCTCCCCGGCATGCGTTTCCTCGGCGCTAACCGCGGCACCATCCTCTTCGTCAACGGCGGATCCGCCGTGACCCCGGGCCGCAATGTCACCGGCACGTCAATCGCATTCGCTGGACAGGCCGCCTACGCACAGCTGCTCAACGAGGCCCTCGGAGAAGAAGGAATCCAGGTCTCCCAGCTCATCATCGGCGGCCGCATCATCGCCGGCGATCCCGAGAAGGACCCGTCAGCGCTCGCTGAGCACCTCTGGAACCTCCACAGCCGTCGCGATCGCTTCCGCCACCAGATCAGCGCTGACTAGAAAGCGTCGTTCACTGTCAGGACCCGCCAGAGCCGGCACAGGTAGCCGATACGTCGATCGGTTCGGGCGGTCGCAGAATCAGATTGCAGGCGACCTCACCGGTGCCGTTCCAGGCGATCCTGCCACCACGATCGGGGTCACCGCACAAGACGTCGGTGGCGTACAGGGTACGCTGCCGGGCCAGACCGTCAAACGCGGAGTTGATGCTGAGCTCCGCGACGACACAGTCGACCAGCCCGGTTGGTTATGAGTTCAGGACGCGAATTTTCCGGTACCAGGCGGTTGCGTATACTCGTTTTCAGCGACACGGGGTGCCGACTGCATGACGGTCGGCTGAGATGACACCCGTTGAACCTGATCTAGTTCGAACTAGCGAAGGGATGTCACGGAGAATTACGTGCACTGCTTTGGTGCCGGATCTCGTCCTTTCGCCTTACCCAAGGTGAAGAAAATTATGCAAATAGCAAAACAGATTGTCCTGGTCACTGGCGGCGCACGCGGCCTGGGTAAAAGCATCGTGCACGCTTTCGCGGCTCTGGGCGCCCGGGTGGTCATCAACTATCGCAACAGCGCCGCAGCGGCGGAAACCTTGGCTTCCGGCTATGGGCCTGAACACGCTCTCGCCGTACAGGCCGACGTCACCGACCCGGCCCAGGTCGCGGCAATGCTCACGCAGGCGCAGGCACATTTCGGCTCCAGCGTGACAACGGTGGTCAATAACGCGTTGGTCGATTTCAGCTTCAACGGCGACGCCCGCTCCGGCGCTGCCGACATCAGCTGGGACGAATTCCAGGCGCAATTCTCGGGCAGCGTCCGCGGTGCCCTGAACACAACCCAGCAGGCGCTGGCAGGCATGCGCGAGGTCGGGTTTGGCCGCATCATCAACATCGGTACCAACCTGTTTCAGAACCCGGTGGTGCCCTACCACGACGACACGGCCGCCAAGGCCGCCCTGCTCTCCCTGACCCGCACCCTCGCCTCAGACCTCGGCCCGCACAACATCGCCGTAAACATGGTCTCCGGCGGGCTGCTGCGCACCACGGATGCCAGCGCGGCTACCCCCGAGGACGTGTTCGACTTCATCGCCGCCTCCACCCCGCTACGCAGAGTGACAACCCCGGCCGAATTTGCGGATGCGGTACTCTTTTATGCCTCCCCCTGGGCGCGGTCGGTCACCGGGCAGAACCTGGTCGTCGACGGCGGCCTGGTAATGAACTAGGGCAGCGCCGGCCAGGTCAGCCCCACACCAGCTCCACTTCAATGCGTTCCTTATGGGTTGCGGCCACCACGGCGCCGCCTGGCGGCGGCCGCAGTCGCCCATCGAGCAATTGGGAGCTGCCCGGCCCCGTTCGCGGCGTAGGTCCTCGTCCGGCAGGTACTAAAGCCCCGGGGGAGTGACCGACTTGCTAATGCTGAGACCGGGGCGGCGACGGCCGGAAGTCTGCGAGGTTGACCGTGGATCCTGACGCGCGGGCGGTAACCGGCAAGGATTCGGAAATCTCATCGGACGGTAGATCCTTGCGCGCCCAGTAGCTGGCGAGCACCGAACCCGATACGTTATGCCAGACCGAGAAAATTGCCGCTGGCAGCGCGGCTACCGGGTTGAAATGCGCCACGGCTAGGGCGGCAGCCAGGCCGGAGTTCTGCATGCCCACCTCGAAGCTGAGAGCTCGGCGACTGGCGACCGGAAGCCCGAACAGACGCCCAATGTAGTACCCAAGCGTCAGTCCGAGGGAGTTGTGCAGGATCACGGCGACGACCACGAGCACGCCAATCGACAACAGCGTGGAGGCACTGGCGGCGATGACGGCCGCAACCACGACGGTGATGCCGGCTACCGACAGCAGCGGCAAAACATCGAGAAAACGCTCTACCAGGCGCGGCACGATCATGCGCAGCACGAGCCCGAGCACTACCGGAACCAGCACGATCTGCACAATCGACACGAACAAAGCGCCAGCATTGACGGGCAGGGACTCTCCCACGAGTACCAGCACGAGCAGCGGCGTCAGCACGGGGGCCAGCAAAGTCGAAACGGACGTCATCGCCACAGACAACGCGGTATCGCCCTTAGAGAGGTAGACCATCACGTTGGACGCTGTACCTCCGGGCACAGAACCGACCAAAATCATGCCAGCCGTCAGCATGGGCGAAAGCCCCAGCGCGACGGCAATCCCGAAGCCGAGCAACGGCATCACGAAGAACTGGGCCGCAACGCCCAGCAGAAGCGCCCACGGCCGCCTGGCAATAATCGCGAAGTCAACCGGGCGCAGCGTCATACCCATTCCCAGCATGATCACGGCAAGTAGCCATGGGATCGCCACGGTCAGGCCGGAAAATGCGTCGGGGACAGCAAGCGCCAACGCTCCCGCAGCCAAAACAATAACGGCGAACCAACGCCCGACGAATGCGCTGACAGTTCTGATGCGGTCCATGATGAAACCATACCCACAATGGGCAGAAACCTCATGGCCGGCAGGTGCGATTGTGAACAGGAAGCGCGAACAGTTTGCCCACGATTCTGACCGGTTTCAATACGACAAACATGCCGCCTGCGCAACCTCACTTCTCAAAGCTGGCATCTGAACCCCTTGCAGAGCCGCCGGCCTGGTTCGGGTACACGCCGAGCGAGATTAGGTGTGTGCTCCCGTTCGAGGTGGTGAGCTCCACACAGGGATAGTTCTCTTCCGGCGCGATTCCCTCTCGCACAGCGTCAGCGAAGGCGTTTCCTCGATCGAGACAACCGGGTCGAGGTTGATCCAGACGTCGTCGGTCGTGGCACGCACGTAGGGACGGTGCCGGGAGTCATCGCGAGCGGGAAAGCCATTCAGGGCTGCTTGGGCGGCGCGTTCAGCCCGCCTTGCGGCGCGGTGCACGGCGATAGCTGCATACCGTGCTGCGGTGTGTGCACATCCAGTGAACAATAGGCCAAATTTGTGTCATAACGATAGGGTCGAGTAAGTCCCCGCCGTAGCGTGGTGATGTCAATGTCGAAATCACAGGTTTGGCTCGTGGGCGACTTTTTTGGTTGTACCGGGCTCAGAAAAGGACAACCAATTGAATAAGCGCACCATCACCGCGAGCTCCTTCGCGCTCGCCCTGTTGAGCATCGTGGTCTTGACCTCGTGCAGTGCCGCGACCGATACTGCCGCTTCCGGCGAAGCCACTGGAACGCTCATCGTGTACACGAACTCCAACTCTGATGGGCGTGGCGAATGGATCACGGAGCAGGCCGCCGCTGCCGGCCTGGACATCGAGATCGTAGGCCTCGGCGGCGCCGACCTCGCCAACCGGATCGTGGCCGAGAAGAATAATCCCGTGGGTGACGTGGTCTTCGGGTTGAACAACATGTTCTTCGAAACGCTCAAGGCCGAGGAGGCTGTCTCCGCGTACACACCGGCCTGGTCCGGCGAAGTCGACAGCACCGCCGGCGACGCGGAGGACGGCGTATTCTGGCCGTTGGTTGAACAGGCCATCGTTATGGCCTACGACACCAACACGGTCAGCGCAGCCGATGCCCCCACCGAGATCGCCGACCTCTGGGACGGCGACCAGTACACCGGCAACTACGAAGTGAACACTGCCCTCGGCCAGGCGACACCACAGCTGGTGCTCGCGGGCCTTCTCGCTCCCTACGCGGACGAGGACGGCGACCTGGGTATATCCGACGATGGCTGGGACCAGGTGCAGGCATACTTCGGGCACGGTTCCCCTGCCGTCGAGGGCACCGACCTGTATGCCCGGTTGATCCGCGGTGAGGTCGATTTCGGCGTGATTCCGAGCAGCGGTATCACGAGTCGTGATACCGAGTACGGCACGGTCACCGGAGTCATCAGCCCCGAAGACGGTGTTCCGTACGTCACAGAGCAGATCGCCGTAATTAACGGCACTCCGCGCCAGGAGCAGGCCGAAGAGTTCATTGACTGGTTCGGTAGCTCCGACGTGCAGGGCCAGTTTGCGGCCAAATTCGCCGCTTACCCCGTGAACACCGAGGCCCGCGCTCAGGCGCTCCCCGCGGTCGTCGAGCTGATCGAATCACTGCCCAAGCAAGACATTGACTGGGCACTGACCCGGGAGCACATCGGCGAATGGGTCGAGAAGACCGAGCTCGAGTACCTGCCCTAACGGTCATCCGCGCCGACGAGCGCCGACCTCCATCACCCGCCACAAGTCGCCGGGTGCGGCTTCGTCAACAGCCGCACCCGGTGGGAGTTCATATGATTAGATTTGACCACATCGAAGTGCGTTTCGGCGAACACACCGCCATTCCCGATCTCAATTTGGAGGTGAAGCAGGGTGAGTTCTTCACCCTGCTCGGGCCGTCCGGATGCGGGAAAACCACCGCGCTGCGCACACTCGCCGGCTTCATCGAACCGACGAAAGGCGAGATCTATATCGATGGCCAGGCCGCGACGAAGCTTCCGAGCGAGAAGCGCAGCGTGGGAATGGTGTTTCAGAACTACGCCCTGTTCCCGAGTATGAGCGTGTGGGAAAACATCGCCTTCGGCCTGAAGGTGCGCAAGACAAAGAAGATGCAGACGGGTGCCCTCGTCGCGGAAATAGCCGGGCAGGTGGAGCTCACATCGGAGCAGCTCAGCAAGAACGTCTCCGAACTCTCCGGCGGCCAGCAGCAGCGCGTGGCCATCGCGCGCGCGCTCGTGCTCAGGCCGCGCATCCTGCTGCTCGACGAACCCCTCTCCAACCTCGATGCCAAGTTGCGGGTGCAGCTGCGCGAACAGCTCAAAAACCTGCAGCGCGAGCTCGGCATCACGACGGTCTACGTGACCCACGACCAGGAGGAAGCCCTGACGATGAGCGATCGCATCGCCGTGTTCAATCATGGCGTGGTGGAACAGGTGGGAACTCCGGAGGAGATCTACAACCGCTCGAGCACAGAGTTTGTGTGCACGTTCGTGGGTGCCATGAATAAGTTGTCGGGCGAGTTGGTGCAGCGGCTGCAGCGTGGTGGCGGCACCGCTCTGCACCCAAACAAGGCGTCATACCTGAGGCTCGAGAAGGTGTCGCTGCAGCTTCCTGCAATCGTGGCCGGCAGCATCCGTCTTGAGGGAATCGTCGCTGAACGCGCATACCACGGCGCGCACAGCACCTACACGATCGACTGTTCCGGCAGCATGATTCGCGCGCTCGTACCCGAGGGCGGCGCGGCGCCGCTTGCGCCCGGTTCGCGAGCCGAGCTACACATTGACCCCGCGTCGATCCTGCAGTATTAGCATGCGCACCTCCTCTTGGCGTTCCATGCTGCGGTCGCCCCTCGTGCTGATCGTGGCCTTGGTGACGGTGTGGTTCATCGCCACGTTCCTGATCTTTCCCAACGCCACCCTCCTGATCGGCACGTTCTTCCCCGACGGCCAGCTCAGCTTTCGCGCGTTCGAGAAACTGGTCAGCTCAGAGCGGGCCATGAACAGCCTGTGGCACAGCTTTCTGCTGGCCGGCACGCTCGCCGTGACGGTGAACGTGGTGGGTATTTTCATCGTGCTCGTCACCGATTATTTCGCCATTCGGGGTGCCCGGATACTGTGGCTCGGCTACGCGACAACCCTCATTTACGGCGGCATCGTGCTCGCCGCCGGGTACAACTTCATCTACGGTCGTTACGGCTTCGTCACGAACGCGGTGGGCAACTGGTTTCCCGACATCGACCGTGACTGGTTTTCCGGATATTTCGCCGTCGTGGTCGTGATGACTCTCGCCACGACCACCAACCACATGCTTTTTCTTGGTTCGTCACTCGCCAAGATCGATTACCAGACGATCGAGGCGGCCCGGAATATGGGGGCGGGAACCCTGCGCATTCTGTGGCGGATCGTGCTGCCCGCCCTGCGCCCGATGATCTTCGCCGTGACGGTGCTCACGTTCCTCACTGGACTTGGTGCGCTGACCGCTCCGATCGTGCTGGGCGGTACCGACTTTCAGACGGTTGCCCCGATGATTCTGACGTTCTCGAAGAGCAGCAGCTCACAGGATCTGGCCGCACTGCTCGCCATCATCCTGGGCCTGGCCACGATCGTGCTGCTGGCCATGATGAACCGGGCCGAGAAGTCCGGGGTGTATTTTTCTGTCGCCAAGGTGGCCACGCCGCTCCAAAAGCAGAAGATTCCCAATCGGGTCACCAACGGCGTCGTGCACGTGCTTGCCTATGCCTTGTTCGTGGTCTACGCGACGCCGGTACTGCTCATCGTGCTGTTCTCATTTCTCGACTCGACCGCCATCCTGCGCGGGATGATCACCTGGGATGCATTGACCTTCGACAATTACGCAACCGTTTTCGGCACCCCGTCGGTACTGCGCCCATTCATAGTGAGCGTCGTCTACAGCGCACTGGCTTCGGCGATCGTGGTACTGGGCATGTTGTTCGTCGCAAGGGTGTTACAGAAATATCGCAACCCAGTCACCGGGTTGCTCGAATACCTCCTCCATATCCCGTGGATCTTGCCCACGATCCTGATCGCGCTCGCGCTGGTCATGACGTTTGACCGGCCCCAAGCGCTCGTCGGCGGCCAGGTGCTCACCGGCACCACCAGCCTCCTCCTGCTGGCCTACATCATTGTGAAGATCCCCTTCACCCTACGGCTGCTGAAAGCGGCATTCGCGTCGGTGCCAGAGTCGCTGGAAGACGCCGCGCGCATTCTCGGAGCGGGATCAATGTTCACCCTGCGCAAGGTACTCTTTCCCCTCGTAATCCCGACCGCAGCCGCGATCACGGCGCTCAACTTCAACAGCCTGCTCGACGACTACGATGCCGCCGTGTTCTTATACCACCCGCTATACCAACCATTGGGAATCGCCATCAAGGCCAGCACCGAGGGCGAAAACAACCTGGATTCGATGTCGATCACTTTCGTGTACACCGTGCTCCTGATGATCATCATGGGCCTGGCGATGTACCTCGTCTACGGGCGCAGCGGAGCCGCGACGCGACGCGCCCGCCGCCGCGCAAGCCGCAACTGATTCCTCCAACCGATACCTCGGCACATTTCAAGTTGTGCGGCCGAGGTGGCTTGTGAATTCGTCCGACGCCAAGGTCTGTAGCGTGTGATGTTCGGTAACGATCGTTCGCACGACACTCCCAGCGCGCTGCTTTAGTCGGCGCCGTTGGAGTCGGATCGAAGGGTCCGGATCCGTAGCCCGGGCGGTCGCGTGTGTTCCCTGGGGTGGATGGGTGGTCGGAATACTCACCGTGCGCGGGTGCGGTACCTTGGTATTGCTCGACACCTGGTTGTACATTGCGCCGGCGCTGTTCTTCCTCCTTCGAAGCGTATGGTTTGGCGTTTACGTGGGCACAGACGAGATTCGGATCCTGTCATGGCTATGTACACACCGCGTGGCCGGAGCGGACGTCGATGCGGTTTGGGTCCGGATCTACAACGGGTTTTTGATCCGCTGGTCGGCATTGCTTACCCTTTCGATGTCACACATGAGCTGATCACGTTGCTGTCGCGGCTGCCGCAGGAGCTATCGTGCGCAACAGACCAGCCATTCTGACCCGTGCCAGCGAATCCGATGGATCTCGACGTCAGGTGGAACCACGGGGCGCCGCCGTTCCGGCGCTCCACGGACCCGCTCATCCAGACCCACTGGATTGACGCGAACACCATCGTCCTCAGGCAGAGCATGGCCATCAACTACGAAGCCCCCTTCCTCTATCTGATGTTCGGCGAGGCCCGCGCGCTACTGCTCGACACAGGAGCGACGTCCGACCCTGCGTCGTTCCCCCTCCGAGAGCTGGTCGACCGGCTGTGCAATGAATGGCTTGCCCAGCATCCACACGATGACTACGAACTAGTGGTTGCACACAGTCACTCCCATGGCGACCACATCGCCGCCGATGGGCAGTTCGCAGATCGACCACGTACCGTCCTAGTTGGGCACGCGCCGAGCGACGTCGCCGAGTTCTTCGGACTCGTCGGCTGGCCCGCTGGGGAGGCGCATTTCGAACTCGGCGAGAGGCGGCTGGCGGTCCTTGCCATCCCCGGTCACGAAGCCTCGTCGATCGCGATCTGGGACCCCACCACCGAGCTCCTCTTCACGGGTGACACGGTCTACCCCGGCCGGCTCTACGTGCACGACATCGCCGCATTCCAGGACAGCGTCGGCCGGCTCCTTGCCTTCTCAAAGCGCCACCCAGTGAGTCGAGTCATGGGAGCCCACATCGAAATGTCGAACCGCCGGGGCCGCGACTATGCACGCAGCGTCGCCTACCATCCCCACGAAGCGCCGCTCCCGATGACCGTCGACCAGCTACGAGCGGTGGTCACTGCCACCCGCACGGTGGCCACCCGTCCCGGCGCGCATCGCTTCGACGACTTCGCGATCTTTAACGGGCCGTGCAAATCTGAAATGGCACGACAGAAACTGCGCGCCAGAATCCGAAGGCTCTGGCCATTCTGACCCCGACGCGCTGCGGGCGCGGCTTGGGTCTGCGCAATAATGAAACGAAAACGTCCGCTCAGGATTGTGAAGGAATTACGCGGGTTACAATTTTCGCCGATACTTTCTTTATTAAGGTATCCGTAGATTCTTAATCGTGGCGTTTGAGACCGTTGCGGGTCAGGTCATGAGTGGGCCGATGTTGAGTGCAAACCGCTGACGAGGTCTGTTCGAAATGTGCGCACCTCAGCCACTCAGTACAGGCACCCCAAATACGGTGCTGATGGCCTTGTTTAGGCCGCTGTGGGCGTCGGAGATGACGAGCTTAACACCGTCCAGGCCGCGCAATTTCAATGAGTGCACTACGTTGATAATCCAACGAATTAAACCCCGGAAATCACACCACTCAGGGGACGCAACCGTGCGTTGGCGCGTCCCGCCCACTGGTGGGGCCGCGTGGTCAGCGCGCCGAGTACCCGCCATCGACGAGATGGTAGCTGCCGGTGATGAAGCTAGCGTTTTCTGACAGCAGGAATATGACCAGGTCTGCGACCTCATCCGCCGTTCCCAGTCGGCCGATTGGGTGCAGGCCTACCAGCCCGTCGTACGTTTCTTTGGGCAGGGTGCTGAGCAGTGGAGTGTCGATATAACCGGGGCCAACGGCGTTGATGCGGATGCCCTTGGTCGCGTACTCGAGGGCGGCCGCCTTCGTCAGTCCGACTACGGCATGTTTTGCTGCGACGTACGATGAGGCGTTGAGTTCACCGTTGGTGCCGAGGACGGACGACACGTTCACGATGGAGCCACCGCCCGATTTCTCGATGGCGGGGATTTCGTAGCGAAGGCTGTAGAGGACGCCGTTCAGATTGACGTTGATGACCTTGTCCCAATCGGAAAGGTCGAGTTCGCCGACGGGGGCCGGGGCCGGGGCGATTCCCGCGTTGTTCACCGCGAGGTGAAGTGCGCCGTAGGTGTCGATCGCGAACTGTACGGCAGCATCCGCTTGCGCCGGAACGGTCGTGTTCTGCTCGACTGCTGCGGCGGAGTGCCCGGCGGCCGTGATGTCTTCGGCTACCTTCAGCGCGGCGTCGAGCCTGAGGTCACTGACCACGACCGATGCGCCTGCCGCGGCCAGCTTTCGTGAGATGGCCGCCCCGATGCCGGAACCGCCGCCCGTGACGAGTGCCACTTTTCCCTGAAAATCAGTCATCGTGTTGTCTCCTTGTTGCTTGTCTGAGCTATGCACTCGCGACCCTACTCGTGCCAGCTCACCGAGGGCTCCGAGGCGCACGGCCACTGAGCCGCTACAGAGCGGCATCGCTAACGCCTGAAAACCAGCGCCGTTGACACGGGCCCGCCATGCAAGACCCTTAGTAGCACAGTCGGCCAGTTACCTGAGAGGGTCTCCAATAACTGGCCGACACGACTGTGAGCCGGTAGCCGCAGACCTGCCGGGGTCACCCGCAAAACCTGATCGAACTAGGCCGTTACCACGGTGCGGGGGAGTTGCTTACGAGTTGTCTTCGAGGATAAGTTGTGCCGCGTGCCAGGCGAGAGCCTGAGTCGGGGCATTGTTGTTGCCCGATGGCATGTGTGGGAAGACGGACGCGTCAACGACTCGGAGTCCTTCCACCCCGCGAACACGAAGCCGTGCGTCGACGACGTCGTCGTCATTGGGTCCCATCGCGCACGTGCCCAGTGTGTGGTACCCGGTTCCGCCGCGGTTGAGCGCGTTTTCGAGTATCTGCTCATCCGTTGTGTAATCAGTGCCGGGGAGGGTTTCTTCGCGTACGAGTCGGCTGATCGGACTCTGGGCCATGATTTCGCGCCCCTTCCGTGCCCCGAGAACGACCAGGCGGCGGTCGTGCTCGGTTTCGAGGAAATTCGCGGTAACCGTCGGCTTGTTCGACGGCAAGTTGCCGGTGATGTGGATGGATCCGGTACTCGTCGGGCGCAGCGGATACGTCAGGAACATCATTCCCGGGTTCTTGTCGACCTTCACTTTGCCCGACGTCAACGATGCCGCCGCCGTGGAGATGGGTGTGAAAAATCCCTGCGTATCCGGCCGCTCGGATTTCGGATCCGACTTGTAGTACATCAGCACGTTGTAGCCACCGAACGACATGACGCCGTCACGTTGCATCAGATACTTCGTGCCGGTGAGCATCTGCCGGGAGACGTTGGAGAGCTGCTTGTTGTACCCGTCTGCGCCCTGCATCGAGAATTGAAAGCTGGTGCCGTGATGCTCGTGCAACCGTTCTCCGACGTTGGGGCTGTCCACGACTACTTTCACCCCGGCGGAACGTAGCTGATCTAAATCTCCGATGCCGGAGCGTTCGAGGAGAAGCGGAGTGTCGAGCGAACCGCCGGCCAGGAGCACTTCTTTACGGGCGGAGTAGTCGACCGTCACGCCCTTGCGCTCAACGCGCACGCCGGTGGCACGCTTCCCATCGAAGAGGACATATCCAACCTCCGAATGGCTTAGCACCGTCAAGTTGGGGCGCTGCCGAACCGGATGCAGATAGGCTTCCGCAGCGCTGACACGCAAGCCGTTCGCGATGTTCGACGATACGTATCCGACGCGCTCATTGTCGCTCCCGTTCAGGTCGTCTTCCCGGTTCATGCCGAGCTTCCCTGCGGCGTCCATGAAGGCCTCACTGACTTCCTCGGGCGGCGAAGCCACGGAAATCCCAACGGGACCGCCGACGCCTCGAGTATTCGACGCGCCAAGTGCGTGGTCTTCAATGCTCTTGTAGGCACCCACAAAGGTGTCCCACCCCCAACCAGGATTTCCCGCCGCTTCGATCGAGTCGTAATCGGGCTTCCATCCGCGATTCCAGACCATGCCGTTCACCCCGGTGGAACCGCCGATCATACGACCGCGGGACCACTGCTCTCCGGAACCGGTTCCAAACGGTTCGGTGGCGAACTTCTTCGTGTACTTCGGGTCCGTCATCGTGAAATAGAACCCCTTCGGTACGAGAATCACCGGACTACGATCGGAGCCTCCGGCCTCAAGCAGCAAAACTTGATTTGCGGGGTCCTCGCTCAACCGATTGGCCAGGACACATCCCGCCGCTCCGGCACCGACAATAATGTAGTCAAAAATCATGCTGAACTTCCTCTTCCTTGTGGATGATCAACGGACGCACCGATTTATGCGTCGACGACACTCGATTTGTTACACCAAGTGTCCTAATTCAAGTATTGCCAGAGAGTATGGTCGAGTCAATGGCTTCCACCCCTGATACCGGAGAGAGTCGAGGGCGAGGACGTCCCCCGACAGTGTCCGTGGATGCCGTCGCCGAGATCGGCCTCAGCCTGTTCTTGAAAAACGGCTTCGACCAGACAACGATGACCGACATCGCCACTGCCGCAAGCATCGGGCGCAAGACGCTGTTCAACTACTTTCCGAACAAAGCCGACATCGTCTGGAACCGATTCAACCGGCAGCTCAAAGACCTCACCAACGCTCTGGAGAAGGCTCCCGCCGACATCGTCAGCACCGACGCGGTCGTGGCAGCGGTACTGTCCGGCCTACACACCTATCCCGCTGCCCTGCCCATCATGCGCGCCGAAGTCACTCTCATCCAGGCGGTTCCGGCGTTACAGAGTTACGCATATATGCAGGGTCAACCCTGGAGGGATGCCATCACCCACTTCATCGCTGATCGAGAGGGACTCGACCCCAAAGACACGCTGCCGGAAGTTCTCGGCCATGGCTACTGGCACGCCATGTTCGTCGGTTTTCGCAACTGGCTCCACTCGGGCCAAGCGTCCCCCTTGCCGTATGTCGAGACCGCCCTCCGCGACTACTCCCGCGCCCTACAAGCCGCATTCGCACACGAAAAGACTCAATAAAGCTGATCAAATCCTCAGCATCCGTCCTGGTCGTCAGTCAGCTGCGCCTTCGACCATTCGCTATTCGAAGTGATCGCCAATTGTGCAGCGGAATATCCGCCCACTTCAGGTGCTCGTCGACAAGGCGGGTTTCGTCATCACCAGCCGCGTTGTTTCCACTCGGAGAGCTTGCTCCGCTCGGCTCCAATCGTTGTACCTGCTCCATGGCCTGGGTGTACCAGTGTGTCGTCCGGAAGGTAGTCGAAGATTCGGGTGACGATGTCGTTGTACAACGATGCGAAACGCGTGGCATCACCGTCGGTGTTTCCAACTCCGCCTGGGAAGAGCGAATCACCAGTGAACAGATGGGCGGGACCAGATGGGTCGCGGTAGAGCACGGCGACCGACCCGGGGGTGTGTCCGCGCAGGTGGATTACTTCGAGTTCAATGCCTTCGATGGACCTAACTTCTCCGTGGTGCAAGGGTATGTCCGTAGGAACGGCAATGTCCGCGATATCGTCGAGACCCGCCGAAGCTGGTGCCTTCGTTAGTTCCCTGACCTCGCCAAGTGCCCGCACATGATCCCAGTGCGAGTGTGTGGTGATTATGAGGGCCAGCCTGGCGATGGCACTGGTGTCTTTCTGTGCATCTTCGAGCAGGGTGAAGATGGCGGGTGCATCGTCCGCGGCGTCGATCAGGACCTGGGCGCCGTTGGATTTCGAAGTGAGTACGTACACGTTATTGCTCATCTCAGACACTGAGATGCTGCGAACCGTAAGAGCATTGAGATCGTGCATAGTCCTGTTCCTATAACCGGTTGCTGGTCTCGCTCGGTGGCGTCGCGGGGCTAGCGGTAAATAACCTCTGTTCGTCGCGGTGCCTCGAGCTCATGGACCACTGGGTGCGCCTCTTGGCGGCTCGGGTGATCAGATGGATAGCGGGGGTCACGTCGATCAATTCAGCAATCACCCATTTTTTTTGCTACTCGGGCATCGTTATTTCTCCCAATGGGCCCCAACCTTCAGCATCGATACGCTCGCTGATGACCTCTGGAATCTTCACGAGCGCTTGAGGCATAGCCTTCATAGCCGCCGAGAAGTGAGTGCTGTTCACGTGAGCTCCCGCGGCGTCATCGTGGAATGCCTCGACGAGGACGAACACGTGAGGATCGTCAACACTGCGCGACCAGTCGAACCACAGGTTGCCTGGTTCCTGGCGCGTGGCCTCTGTGAAATCTCGTGTGAGGTCCAGCCAGCGATCACTCCAATCTGGTTTCACTGTGAACTTGGCAACGATGAAAATCATGGAATGGTTCCTTTCCTGGATCACGTCCCATTGAATGGTGACGCTTCCTGAAAACCTTACGGTGAGTTGTCCTAGTTTAGGTGGGGTTGTCGATAGCGGCAGTCTCGTGATGGA
The DNA here is from genome assembly GCF_002929575.1 of Cryobacterium sp. N21. NCBI lineage: Bacteria > Bacillati > Actinomycetota > Actinomycetes > Micrococcales > Microbacteriaceae > Cryobacterium > Cryobacterium sp. N21. Next base: position 36,309 of record NZ_PJJQ01000036.1, read on the forward strand.
TGCTTCGGCGTCGTGCTCGTCGGGGAGTTCTCCGGCACTGCACGACGACTGTGTCTATGTCTGCGATCACCACCAAAACTATGTGTCCCGGGTACGCCGGCATCACCGGATGAGGACCATCGAACCGGAATCTCAGTGCCGCTCGATTATTTCACCAGAGGTAGCCACAGCGTGCCGCTACTAGACCCCTGGGATAGGCGTCGCGACGAGTGACCTGATGAGCGCAGTTAGTCGGTGCGCTGGGACGCCGCTTAAACCAGAAATCGCTCCTGAGAATCCTCAGGAGCGATTTCTTTTTGTTTCGACCGGGCCGTTTCGTGAACAGTTTCGCGAACGGCCCTTTTGGTCGGGCTGACAGGATTCGAACCTGCGACCCCTTGGAGGTTCTAGCCTGAATTCTGTCATTGCCGACTGTTCCCGAAAACCCGCGGATTGCCTTGTGTTTACAGGGAACCGGGCGGTTCGCTGCCTCCAATTGTACGTCATCGTTTTGGGTCATTCAGTGATGAATGTGATGGATAAATGATGACCTTGTGAACCGCTTTTGGCGGGCGCCCAGTCGTGGAATGACCGCGGCCCTGACGCGGTCCATGACGCTGACCGGCGCACCGCGCGTCACCTCGGCAGCCGCGCTGCAAACACCGCCCACACGTTCGTTGCCGGCCGTGCCGTTTCATGAAAAAGGCCCCGGCTCGCCGCCGCTGGGGAGAACCCCGAGCTCGGGCAACTCGCCATCTAAACTTGGCCGGGTACCAACGGAAGGAACCATCATGAGCATGGAAGGCGCGGCCTGGAGCTCGCTGCACAAGATCTCGAGCGCCAGGGACGGCAAACACGGCTTCTCCCGTGAGTCCGTGCGGCGGATCATGACGTTCGCGGTGCCCTACCGGTCCAAGCTGCTGATCTTCATCACCCTCTCCACCGTGGGAGCTTTCCTGGCGGTCGCGACGCCGGTACTCGCCGGCCAGGTGGTCGACGTCATCGTCGCCCAAGGCGCGGTCACCACGATTGTGTGGCTCGCCGTCGTCATCGCGCTCGTGGCCGTGGCTGACGCCGCCGTGTCACTCGTGACGCGCTGGTACTCGGCGCGGATCGGTGAAGGCGTGATCCTCGACCTCCGCACCGCCGTCTTCAACCACGTGCAGAAGATGCCGATCGCGTTCTTCACCCGCACACGAACGGGCGCCCTCGTGAGCCGCCTCAACAACGATGTGATCGGCGCTCAGCAGGCCTTCAGCGGCACGCTGTCCGGCGTGGTCACGAACGTCGTGGCGCTGATCCTCACCCTGATCGTCATGCTCAGCACGTCCTGGCTCGTGACGGTTCTCGCCGTGATCATGCTCCCCATCTTCCTGGTACCCGCCCGCCGCATGGGAAGCCGCCTCGCAGCGCTCCGCCGTGAGGCCGCCGACCACAATTCCGCCATGAGCACGCAGATGACCGAGCGCTTCTCAGCGCCCGGCGCCACCCTCGTCAAGCTGTTCGGCCGGCCCGACGAGGAGGCCGAGGAGTTCCGCGTCCGCGCCGCCCGTGTCCGCGATATCGGTGTCCGCGCCGCAATGCTGCAGTTCGTCTTCTACACCGCCCTGATGCTCGTCTCCGCTCTCGCCCTCGCGCTCGTGTACGGGCTCGGCGGCGCCCTCGCACTAGCCGGCCAGCTGAATACCGGCGACGTGGTCACCCTGGCGCTTCTCCTCACCCGCCTTTACGCGCCGCTCACCGGCCTCGCAAACGCACGGGTGGAGATCATGAGCGCGGTGGTCAGCTTCGAGCGCGTCTTCGAGGTGCTCGACCTTGACCCGCTCATCAAGGAGAAGCCCGACGCCGTCGTCGTTCCCGAAGGCCCGGTGGCCGTCGAGTTCGACAACGTGCGCTTCGCCTACCCGTCCGCGGACAAGGTGTCTCTCGCCTCTCTCGAGGAGGTTTCCACATTGGATACCCGCGGCGGCGAGGAGGTACTGCACGGCGTGTCGTTCAGGATCGAGCCGGGTCAGACCGTTGCCCTCGTTGGTTCGTCCGGTGCCGGCAAATCCACGATTGCGCAGCTCCTTTCGCGCCTGTACGACGTCGACAGCGGCGCCGTGCGCCTCGCGGGGGCGGATGTCCGCGATGTCACGTTCGCCTCCCTGCGGCACACCCTGGGAATGGTGACGCAAGACGGCCACCTGTTCCACGAGACCATCCTCTCCAATCTGCGCCTCGCGAGGCCGGAAGCGTCCGACGATGAGGTGTGGGACGCCGTCCGGCGTGCGCGGCTCGAGCCGCTCATCCGGTCCCTGCCCGACCAGCTGAACACCATGGTGGGCGAGCGTGGCTACCGATTGTCCGGGGGTGAGCGCCAGCGGATGACCATCGCGAGGCTCCTGCTCGCCCAGCCGCGCGTCGTCATCCTCGACGAGGCGACGGCGGCGCTGGACTCGACGTCTGAGGCCGCCGTGCAGGCGGCGCTCAGCGAGGCGCTCAAGGGACGGACAGCGATGGTGATCGCACACCGCCTCTCTACCATCCGCAGCGCGGACCTGATCCTCGTGGTTGAGGACGGCTCGATCGTGGAGCGCGGTACGCACGAGGAACTGCTGGCTGTGCGTGGGCGGTACGAGGAATTGCACCGGACCCAGTTCGCCGTGCAGAAGAATGTTGCGGCCGATGCGGATGCGGATGCGGAGGCGCTAAGCGGGATCTAGTTACTGAGCACTTCGCCACCATGCGGTCCGGCGCCTGAGCCGGACGACCGACGAGTCGGTGGCGCTGGTAATCACGGCCGCGTAACCGACTCCGGCCCGGTGGCCTCACGTCAAGCGCGGGCGGAGCGCGACGTGAGTTGGCGAAGGGTGGCTTCGATGCCGGCGGCGTTCTGCCGGGGAAAGCCGAGCAGCTCGTAGACCTTTCCCTGAACGGCTGGGACGGTGCTGTAGTCAAACGTCTCGGTAACGCGCGTAGACGTGGGCGTGAGCGGCGTGAGTTCCCAGCGCCACCGGTGTCCCGCGGGGTGACGCCACTCTACAAGCCGACCGTCTTCGATGCGCGTCACAGTGCTGGTGATGCGATACGGGACGCCGAACTGCTTCATCGCTACCGAGAATTTTGCGCCCTGGGGTGAGCCGCCGCGGTCCCGACACCGTACCGCCGACGGTGCCCGAGCCGTCCAGCTCACCGTGACGGTGCGGATCAGCCACCAACGCGAAGATGTCTTCGGCCGAAGCCGGCACCTCAACAGTGCGCGCGATTTGGCGAGGCCCTTGCTCAACCTGTTCGACCGTCATACTGCTCAGCCTAGGTGGGGGCTGTCTCTTAGACGGTGTTTCCGGCCTGACGCGCTGCACGTGGGTCTTTCGGAAGCGGCGTCGATGCAACGAATTGCCGCTACGCGGGGTCGACAAGGGCGCCGTCATCCTCGTCGCCCCAAGACTCAACAAGCGTGATTCGCCCGCGCGAATCGCGAATCGAAAGCACGAGCGCAATGATCGCGGTCGCGATTCCGATAACGCCCAGGGGGTTCGCGATACCAATAGCGATATCCAACGCAGGCTGTGTGGGTCCGCTGATGATTGTCTGCAAACCGCGAGGTGTTGAATCTGGAAGCGTGAGTCCCAACAAGAATCCGATAACGCCTGATGCAAGGAAAAACGCGTATGTTATCGCGCGAGTTTCGAACCCTCGACGTGCCGTGCGTCGTACCGCGAGCCCCGTGAACACCAGCAAGGCGGCAAAAATCACACCCAGCGTCGCCGCGTAGATGATGGTGAGGTCGCCACCGATCCCGAAGAGGTGGCGGCCGAAAGAAATCCACGCGGCCACCGCGATACCAGCAACCACGACCATGCCACCCATGTGCCCTGAGCGCGAGGCACTAGGCGTCGCGCGAACTCGAATTACGCTGTACGTCATCACGCGCTCTCAATCACTGTGCTCGTTACAACCGTAGCCATGGAAGTGCTTGCGCGTGCGCACCTCCACAGATGGACAAGCCCGCGAACCGCGAAATAAATGCGACGCTATCCGACAACACACCCCTGCGCCACTTGGGACTGCGGCCGGTTCGATCGACTCATCTAGCCACATTGTTCGCCGGATGATGGCTCCCGCGACGGGGAATGCGGTCAGCAGCAAGCTGGCCATGTGGCCGCCGACGACACGGACATCCTTGAGGTGCTCGGTGATACGGACCACGTCTTCCAACGCCTGGTAGGCGGCCTCGTCGGCGTTGGAGGTCGCGACCGTCTCCACCGAGCGTCGGACCATCAAGATCCTCCTCGTGCAAGCACCAAATCACGGATCCGTTGAACAGCCTCATCCGCGTCCGGGCCACCCGTCCGACTGACATCCCACGCCGCCATGACCGGATCGACGGTCGGCGTGTTGGTTCGTTGCGAACAAGAGGCTGCGGTTGCCCAAATCGTTTGGTCGGCCGGAACGGTAAACGTGAGCGTGGCACGCGCAGCAGTGGTTTGCGCGAAGCCAAGCTTGCTCAGGGCGATCCCCGACGTGGCGTAGATGACCGCACGCGCAGGCGCCCGCCACGGCGCCAACTGGTCAGCTGCGGAATCTCCAGAGACCAAAACCTGAACTCCAGCGGATGCGCCGGCGGCCACAACCGCATTCGACTGGTCAGTGACAGCATCCAGCCCGTACCAGTGTGTTGTGATTCCACCCGGGCCCGCGTACTCAGCCATGAAGATATCCCAGAGCGCTAAGCGATCTGTCGCCCTCCAACCAGAAGCTGATCTCACAATAAGGCCACCGAGCGCGCTGTTTGACTTGGACACCGCAGACTGTGTCACGCCGGTTTCCTTCGCCAGCTCGACTTGGGATCGAGGCTCCCCGTCGTGGAGGTACGCACGCATGATTGCCCAGCGACCCCACGGGTTGCGTCGTCGGCCAGGCACAGCCACTGACGCATGCGCCGCCACAATCACGTCTGGCGAGTGTATCTCCTCGCGGTCCCAGACAAGGAGTCGATCCCTGAGCGATACAACGCCCAACCGCCGATCGCGCTTCGCGGCGTCGATGAGGCCGCGGCTTGCGACGGGCACGACGACCAAGACACGCTCCTGGGCATACTTAAGCAAATGCAGGGCGTCCCATTCATAGATCGTCTTTTGCCGCACCTTCACTTGCACTGCAGCGGTTTCGCCGCCGCGGCTCACGAGAAGGCCAACGCCCCAACGCTGGTCGGAACGCACGGACACGTCGAAACCGGCCGCGATGAGCACGTCAACTGCGTCAGACTCAGAAATCGCCGAAGCCGGCACTGTGATCCTCATATTCCTTTTAGCGAGTTATTTCACTATAACTACTAGTACGTATTTTCTCTAGACTGAATCCAGCAAGATGCCGCGAGCCTGAGTTTTGATCCTTTCCGTGGTCCAGTTGGCGAGTCGCGCCTGATGGTAGCGAGAGTCCAATGAGTTGGTAGCGCGGTTCTGACGAAGTTTCAGCGGCACGGGCCGGATACCCGCGCCCCCTTGGCGTTGTTTCCAGCCGGCCTCGTGGGCGCGGGCTTGGTCGTTGCGGTGCCTGTGCAGGTAGATCTGGCCGAGGTTGATGATTCGGGCGTCTTTGGGGAGGCGGTTCACGATTGAGTCCGCCGCGCTCGAGCTGGAAAGCACGTTCCGAATACACGCCTTTTGCGTTGCTTCCGCGGCGAAGCAGTAACCGCCAGGCCAGCAGTGTTACATCCAGTCATCGATGGCAATTCGCTCAACATAGGCCTATACCAAGGCAGTTGCCTCCTGGCATGGCTTTGGAACCTCTCGCGATCATGAGGCTGACACCATCCTCTGTTCGTGGCACCTCAATAGGATGAGGGTGTGCCTCTATCCGACGACTACGTCCGCGAAGAACGAATCAAGCGACTCTCGCCTTCGCGGGCTTTGGACGTGGTCAATTCGGATGCCTTCGGACCGTTGACCGCCGAGCTGCGGCGGGCCGAGGCCCACTTCGTCGACGTTGCGAGCCTGCTGCCGCGCGTGGTTGCGGCGCGCGGGCTCGAGGACGCGCAGGATATCGCGGCGGTGCTGTGGGCCCGGGTGGCGGCGGTCGTGTCGCGGGATAGCGGAGCGGGTCGCTCGCGCCGTGCGCCGCGTCTCGTCGCTGGACTCATGCCACGGGCGCTCGGCCCGATGGATGCTGCCATGCACCAGGCATTGGTCGAGCGCGCGGACCTGATCGAATCGAGGGCGAGCGCGGTGCTCGACCATGCATCGCTCGCAGGGGAGCCGCGGACTCGAGCGCTCGGCGTACCGCCGCGAGGATCGGCGTTCGCTGTGTGGCGAAAGTACGCGAGCACGGTCTCGGCGTACCGCGATCGCTACGGCATTACGGGTGCTAAGCCGCTAGGTGCAGTACCGGAGTCGGCGGCGCAGAAACTTGACGCCTCTCGAGCGCGTGCCGCACTCGAGGGCGCGCAGCGGCTGGCGGAAAATCACGCTTACCTTGCGCCCCGATCAGCTGTCGTTCCGCGTCTAATGCTCTAGCTCACCAGATGGTGGCCGACAGATTCGAAACCACGTGATGATGCAGTCACCCGTCGTCGCGCCGAGCGCACCAACTCTGGCTTAGCAACGACGTACGAGGTGCTCGCGGTCTCACCGTCGTCGTTCTTCCGATTAGGTCTGGGCGGGCGCCCCGAGCTGCACCGAGAGCTCCGCCGCGACACGGGCAGCCAGTACCCCGGCCTCATTGAGGTGCGTTCCCAGCCTGGTCTTCGGTGCGCTGACGTTGATAGCGGCAATGATGTTGCGCCGAAAATCGAAGACCGGTGCGGAGACCCCCACGACGCCCTTCTCAAATTCCTCGTCGACGGTGGCGTAGCCACGCTGACGGATGTGCGCCACTTCGCGCTTCAGACTCTCAAAATCGGTGACGAGGGGTACGCCCTGTGATTCGCGTGAGGTTGCTTCGGCTGTGTCGCTGTACATGAGCAGCGGTGTGACTGGACCCAACACCGGTTCATCATGTCCGTGCGCTTCATACCAGCGCCGAAGATCGTCCTCGGCCCAATCGCTCACGAGCACTCGTCCTGACGACGTGCGCCAGGCGGCCGTACTAACACCCTCCCAGCCGAGCCCGCGAAAGGCATACTCGCTGAGTTCACTCGCCAACGTCAGCACGCTCCCCCCGCGCAAGACACACAGGTGGGTGGTCTCATGAGTTGCCGTGACCACCCGTCGAAGGTACGGCACGGATGCGCGCACGAGGCGAGATTCGAGCGTGCGCGCTGCGAGGGCGTAGAGCTGGTAACCCAGACGGTAGTTTTGCGTGACTTCGTCGCGGGAGACCAAACCGACCTCAGCAAGAGTCGCCAAAGTGCGCGACACGAGGCCCTTGTCGCGTCCGGCTAACTGGGCCACACGGAGGACTCCAAGCCCACCAGAGGAGTCAGCTTCTGGAGAACCGAGAATTTCTAGAAGCTCGAGATCCCGGCGTAATCCAGCGGAGTTTCGCCGTGGTACTGCTTTGGCCGCTCCGGAATCCGAGCCGCTCAACATGGTCATCATGGTTGCAGAATAGTTGAATGTTGCCATATGCACAATCATGGTTGTGCAAAAGGGCACGATCTCGTAGTCTCGCTGTATTCCACCGCTATTCAGTTGAATCGCGGTTCACGCAGAGTTGAGTGAAGGAGGACGCGCCCGTGACCTTAGACCTGAACGGACTGTTGACGTTCTGGGCCCGCCGGTGGGACGACATCCTGGAGTTGCTCGGCGAACATCTCGCCGTTGTGGCCGTCGCCCTGGCGATCGCCATGGTGATCGGTGTCGGAGTGGGGATGTTGGTGTGGGACAAGCCCCTTCCACGGTCCGCCGTCATCACTGCTGCAGGCGTGGCCCTCACCATCCCGTCGCTTGCGCTGCTCGCCCTGCTGATTCCCGCAGTTGGCCTGGGCTGGACGCCGACCGTGATCGCCCTCGTTATGTACTCGCTGCTGCCAATCGTGCGCAACACGGTCGTGGGCCTTCGCGAGGTTTCTCCAGCGATCATGGAATCCGCCCTTGGTATGGGCATGACGCCATTCACGGTGCTGCTCCGCGTGCAGCTTCCAATGGCGTGGCCAATCATTCTCACTGGGGTACGCGTGGCCGCCCAACTCACGATCGGCGTCGCTGCGATTGCAGCCTACGTAGCCGGTCCCGGTCTTGGCCAGTTCATCTTTCAGGGTCTCAGCTCGCTCGGTTCTAAGAACGCCCTCAACTTCGCCCTCACCGGAACGCTCGGTGTGGTGCTTCTCGCCCTCGTAGTCGATGCCGCCTTCGTGGGCATCACCCGTTCAACCACCTCAAGGGGACTCCGTGCCTAAGCAACCAAACACCGCCCTGCTGCAGATCGCCGGCAAAACGAGTGGTGCGCTCATCGAGCTCAACAACGTAACCAAGCAGTACGCCAACCAGCCCGTCGCCGCGGTTCAGAACTTCTCGATGACCGCGCAGCCCGGCGAGCTAATCATGTTTGTCGGTCCGAGCGGATGCGGCAAAACCACCACCATGAAGATGATCAATCGCATCATCGAGCCCACCAGCGGCTCGATCTCGATCGACGGCCGCGATGTACTCTCGCTCGACCCGAGTGAACTTCGCCGCCACATCGGCTATGTCATCCAGCAGATCGGGCTGTTTCCGCACATGACCATCGCCGAGAACATCGGCGTTGTGCCCAAGCTCCTAAATTGGAGCAAAGCAAAAACGAACGACCGGGTGCACGAACTCCTCACCACGGTGGGCCTCGAACCCGGCGACTTCGCGCACCGCTACCCCAAGCAGCTCTCCGGCGGACAGCAACAGCGCGTAGGTGTTGCTCGTGCCTTGGCCGCCGACCCACCGGTGATGCTCATGGACGAACCGTTCGGCGCGACCGACCCGATCACCCGTGAGAAACTACAGGCCGAGTTTCTGCGCCTTCAAGCATCGATCGGCAAGACCATCATCTTCGTCACTCACGACTTCGACGAGGCCGTGCGTCTCGGCGACCGCATCGCCGTGCTCAGTAACCGCAGCCAGATTGAACAATTCGATACCCCGGCGAACATTCTCTCGAACCCCGCCAACGACTACGTCTCTTCATTTATCGGTTTGGGCACTGCTATCAAACGCCTCGTCCTCATTCCTGTGACCGCAGCTCGCCTCGGCCCCGCAAACGCCGCGACTGGGGGAGGAACCACGGTGCGCACCACGGATTCTTTGCGTGACGCCCTTAATTCCCTCGTTCTTTCAGGACTCCCGGCACTGGCCGTAGTTGATGAGCTAAACAAGACGGTTGGGTCGATTAGCGTTGACCAAATCTCCGCAGTGCTCGGTGCCGAAGTGCCCGTTCTCGCCCCTACTGCGGAGGCCTGACCATGGTCGTCCCGACGGCTACCAGCGCGACCCCGACTGTGCTGCGCCGCACTGCCCGGCGTAGCGATGAAATCTGGTCGATCAAGCGGTTCCTCACCCCCGCCGCGGTGCTACTCGTGCTCGTCGTGCTCTTTCTCTGGCTGTCGAGCCTGACGCTCGACTCGATCGAGTCCCGCACCCTCAACACGGACTACATCATCGCCCGCGTGCGTGAGCACCTCGGGCTCACAGTAGTTGCGTCCGCGCTCGTGGCCCTTTTAGCCATTCCGACCGGAATCCTGCTCAGCCGCACGCGCTCGCGCCTGATTAAGGCGATCGTGCTGGGCCTCGCCAACGTGGGCCAGGCAACGCCGGCGGTCGGCGTCATCATTCTGCTGGCCATCCTCTGGCAAACCGGCTACGTTACGGCACTCGTCGGGCTCGTCGTTTACTCGTTTCTGCCGGTGCTGCGTAACACCATGATCGGTCTGCAACAGGTCGACGAGAATGTGCGTGAATCGGCCTTCGGAATGGGTATGACCCAGAACCAGGTGCTCTTTCGTATCGAGCTGCCCCTCGCCGTGCCGGTGATCCTCGCCGGGCTGCGCACGTCGCTGGTCTTCTGCGTCGGGGTGGCGACGATCGCCACCTTCATCAACGCCGGTGGCCTGGGAGACATGATCGTTAACGGCCTGAAACTGCAGCGATACCCAGTCCTAGTGACCGGCGCCGTACTCGTCGCCTGTATCGCCCTTCTCATCGACTGGATCGCCGCTACAGCCGAAGACGTGCTCCGCCCCCGTGGCACCTGAACTCTCAATTTTTTCTTCGATCACAGCAGCTCCAACCAACCCCACACCCAAGGAGTAACAATGAAAAAAGCCACTGTCCTTTCTATCCTTGCCCTCACGGCCGTCGGCGCCCTGGCCCTGACCGGCTGTTCGTCGGGCAGTTCGGCTGGGACCGCGTCCAAGGGTGACGAAGTCACCGGCCTCACGGGTACGATCGGCGCCAAGGATTTCTCCGAGCAGTACATCCTCGCCTACCTGACGAGCGGTCTCCTCAATGCTCACGGCGCTAAGACAGATGCCAACACGCAGGTTGTCGGCTCGGCCAACGTTCGCGCCGCCCTCGAAAGTGACGACTTCATGGGGTACTGGGAATACACCGGTACGTCCTGGATCACCTACAACAACAACACCGCTCCCGTACAGGGCGAGGAAGCGCAGTTCGCCGCCACCAAGGAGGCCGACGCCGCCAACGGTATCGCGTGGCTCGACCCAGCACCGCTTAACAACACCTATGCGTTCGCGATTCGCTCCGACAAGGCTAAAGAGCTGGGCGTCACTTCGCTCAGCGACATCGCCAAGCTGCCGGTGGCCGACCAGACCTTCTGCATTGAGAGTGAATTCTCGACCCGCGATGATGGTTGGCCGGGTCTCAAGTCCGCGTATGGTCTCGACGTTCCCGACTCCAATGTGGCCTTGCTCGACACGGGTGTTATCTATACGGCCACCGAAAAGGGCGACGACTGCAACTTCGGTGAGGTTTTCCAGACGGATGGGCGCATCACCGCCCTCGACCTCACGGTAATGAAGGACGACAAGGAATTCTTCCCGGTATACCAGGGCGCGTTCACGCTCAAGCAGACCACACTCGATGAATACCCCGGCATCGCCGAGGTTATGGCGCTGATGAGTGACAAGCTGACGACCGAAGAAATGCAGAAGCTCAACGCGCTGGCCGATGTTGACGGAGACGACCCCGAAGACATCGCCAACGAATGGCTGACCGAACAGGGACTGATCTGATGACGCAAGCCCTCCAGATCGGCGAGAGCTTCATCGGCGAGGGAGTGAACGCCGCCCACGTCAACACGGTCTTCGGTCACCGCGAAGGTCCGGCGGGGGTGGCCTGGGCGACCGCCCTTGCCACCCCGAGCGCGGGTCACGTTCCCTTCGTCACCGTGCTGCGCCCCTCCCTGCCGGTCAAACCGCTCACCCTGTTCGTGACCAAGGCCGCTCCGGCAACGGATGCTCACGGCGTGCTGATCTGGGGACCGGCGCAGGCCGGCATCGCGGCCGGGGTCGCCGAAGCCCTGGCTGACGGCACCATCTCGCGAGAACAGGCTGACAGTCACGTGATCATTGCCGCCGTATGGGTGAACCCGGGCGCCGACGACGCCGAAGCCGTCTACGCCCACAACCGCCTCTCCGTGCACACTGCCCTCGTCAACGGTGCGGCCGGATTGCCAAGCACCGACGCCGTGATCCAAGCCCGCGACAGCCCGTCCAACCCGTTCTTCACGCCCGCGAACACCGCGGCTCCGGCACCAACCCTCTCGGGAACATCCACATGAAGATCACGGCGATCCGTCTCATCCGCTTGAATCTGCCACTCGATCCGCCCTTCTCGGCGGCCTGGGACCCCGTTCCGCGGCGCGACTTTCCCGCCACCCTGGTGCAGGTCGAAACGGATGCCGGTCTGATCGGCGTCGGCTCCGGCGACACCATGGACGGTTTCGAAGCCTACGAAGACCTTTTCATCGGCACCGACCCGCTACAGATCCTCAACCAGGTGCGCCGCATCGAGACGATCAACTTTCACGGCGGCCGTTACTGGCCGCTCGAAGCGGCGCTGTGGGACATCATCGGGCAAGTCGCCGGGTTGCCGGTCAGTGTGCTCTTTGGCGGGGCGCGCGACCGCCTCACCGCGTATGCCTCGTGCGGTGAGCTGAAACCGGCGGCCGCGCGGGCCGAGTCCGCGCTCGCCGCTCGGGAACGCGGCTTCAAGGCGATGAAGATCCGCATTGCCCGCGACAGCATCACCGAGGGCATCGCCGCCGTGCGCGCCACGCGCGAAGCGGTCGGCCCCGACTTCGACATCATGGTCGACCTCAACCAGATGTGGCGCATGAGCGGAGACATCGAGGCCGCCCTGCCGCTGGCCCGGGTACGTCGCATCGCCGCCGAGCTGCAGGAGCTCGGGGTGCTCTGGCTGGAGGAACCGCTGCCGCAGGCCGACGTTGTCGGTGCCCGGCGCATCCGCTCGGAAACCGGCATTCAGATCGCCGCGGGCGAAATGGTGCGCAGTATGGGCGAAATGAGCGCCCTCATTGAAGCGGATGCCTACGACATCTACCAGCCCGACGTCGCCCTCTCGGTGGGCATGTACCGGGCGAGGCAGGTCGCCGAATCTGCCAACCTGCGGCACCGGATGTTCACCCCGCACACCTGGAGCAACGGGCTGGGGCTGCTCGCAAACCTGCACGTCGCCGCCGGGGTGGATGCCGGGCCGTACCTGGAGTTTCCCTACGACCCGCCCGGCTGGACGCCCGAACGCCGCGACTTCTTCATGACCCCGCTCGACATCAACGCGTCCGGCGAACTGGTCGTGCCATCCCTGCCCGGGCTCGGCGCGCAGATCGACTGGGACGCAGTAAAGAGGTACACCGTATGACCACCGTTTTGGGCGAATCTGTCTGGATCTCCAGGGCCGCGGCCCTGAAGCCCGAGACCCGGCTGTTCATCGATGGCGCTTTTCGGCCGGCCCGCGACGGCGCCACCTTCGACAGCTTCTCCCCGCGCGACGGCCGTCTGCTCTGCACGGTCAGCGCTGCAGGCGCTCCGGATGTCGATGACGCGGTTCGCGCTGCGGCCAGCGCTTTCGAGCGCGGCGTCTGGAGCCGAGCCGACCGACGCGAGCGGGCCCGGGTACTCACCCGCCTCAGCGACCTGATGCTCGAAAACCTTGACGAACTCGCCCTGCTCGAATGCATCGATTCCGGGCATCCCATCGGGGACGCCCGCCGTGTTGACGTGCCGCAGGCCGCCCGCACAGTGCGTTGGTACGCAGAAGCCATCGACAAGATCTACGACGAGGTGGCACCCACGCCCCAGTCGGCGCTCGCCCTCGTGACCCGCGAACCGCTCGGCGTCGTCGGCGCAGTGGTTCCGTGGAACTACCCCCTCATCATCACAGCCTGGAAGATCGCGCCCGCGCTTGCAGCCGGCAACTCGGTAGTACTGAAACCGGCCGAACTGACGAGCCTGTCGGCGCTGAAGCTCGCCGAGCTAGCGGCCGAGGCCGGCATCCCCGCGGGTGTCTTCAACGTCGTTCCCGGGCTCGGACCTGTGGCCGGGCAGGCACTGGGGCGGCATCCGCTTGTGGACAAGATCACCTTCACCGGTTCACCCGCCGTCGGACGCGGCTTTCTCACCTACTCCGGCGAGTCCAACGGCAAACAGGTCGCCCTCGAACTCGGCGGCAAGTCCGCGCAGGTCGTTCTTGCCGATACCGAAGACCTCGCCGCGTGCGCTGAATCGGTTGCCTGGGGCATCTTTTACAACGCTGGGCAGACCTGCCACGGCGGCAGTCGCCTCATCGTGGACGAGCGCGTGCACGACGAACTCGTCGACAGGGTGCTCGCGGTGGGGCGATCGCTCGTTCTGGGGGATCCGCTCAACGAGGCCACCCAGATCGGCACCATCGCGAGCGAGAAGCAGCTTGACCGGGTGCTGGGGTACACCGAGATCGCGCGCGCCGAGGGCGTCGACGTTCACGGCGGTGGCCGAGTGCGCCCCGATGGACTCTTCGGAGGCTATTACGTTGAGCCCACGGTTTTTGACGGCGTCGACAACACGGGACGAATCGGGCAGGAAGAAATTTTCGGCCCGGCCCTTGCAGTGACCACGGTGCGCGGCGCGGCCGAGGCCGTGCGCGTGGCCAACGACAGCCCCTATGGCCTCGCCGCGAGCGTCTGGACCAGCAACATCTCCACCGCTCACGCTGCCGCTCGCGAACTGCGCGCCGGCACCGTATGGGTGAACACCTTCGATGCCTCCGACATCATCACTCCCTTCGGCGGCTTCAAAAACTCGGGCAGTGGCCGCGACCGGTCGCTGCACGCCTTCGACGCATATACCGCGCTGAAGACCACCTGGATCAACCTGGGTGATTCCGCCCTTCCCCTCGACTAACCCGACCAGCACAGACTGAATTGAGAGAACTGTTATGACCACTACTCCGTCGACGCGAGTCGGCTTCATCGGCCTAGGCAACATGGGCTCCGGCATGACCCGCAATCTGCAGGAGGCCGGCTACGCACTGGTCGTGAACGACATTCGGCGGGAATCAGCTGCCTCGCTGCTCGCCAACGGCGCCGTCTGGGCCGACACCCCGGCCGAGGTCGCCGCGCAGACCGACGTCGTCATCACCATGCTGCCCACGCCGCGTCACGTCGACACCGTCGTCAACGGCAAGAACGGCATCCTCGCCGGCATAGCGGATGGCGGCTGCTGGATTGACATGTCCACCTCCGTTCCCGACGTGGCCAACGGGGTGCGATTCGAGCACGCCGACCGCGGACTGCGCATCCTGGACGCACCCGTCAGCGGAATGTCGGTCGGCGCTGCCTCGGGCATGCTGCAGATCTTTGTTGGCGGTTCCTCTGACGACTTCGAGGAGTTGCTGCCGATCTTTAAGGCGATGGGAGATCCGGAGCGAATCCTGCACGTCGGTGCCGCCGGAACCGGCTACGCGGTGAAACTCATGATCAACCAGCTCTGGTTCTCGCACCTCGTCGCCACGGCGGAGGTGCTCAGCATCGGCGTTAAAGCCGGAGTCGACCTGGGCGTTCTGCGCGCCTCGCTCATTGCGAGCCCCGCCAACAGCAACTTCGTGCAGCACGACGTCCTGTCCATCCTCGGTGACGGCGACTACGACGAGGGCTTCTCCATCGCCCTCGCCTGTAAAGACCTTGGACTCTCTATCGACCTGGCCCGCTCCGTGGGGGTACCCGCCGAACTCAGTGGCCTGGTCGAACAGATCTACCGCCGCGCCCGCGCCCAATACGGTGATAGCGCGGGGGAGATGAGCCCGGTGCGACTCTATGAGGATCTCAGCGGAATCAACCTGCGCTTGAACGATTCCACCCCGTCGAGCCCGGCCGATGTGGTCGCGGCTGTCGCAGCGGCCGAGGAAGCAGCCGAAGCGTCGGCGAATGCCGCCGTCGCCGCGTCGGTGGCGGCATCCGCCGCCGCATCGGCCGTGGCGTCATCGGTCAACGCCGATCTGGCCTCCGCATGAGCGCCACCCGCCCAACGGATGCGACCGCCGCCGCGACAGGGCTGGCCCCGCTGCCCCGGCCGCTGAGCGACATTTCGCTCGTGCTCGACCCGAAACCGGTCGCCCATTTCGGCCGCGGAACCGTCACCGAGGTGGGCCGCATCACTGCCGCCAGCGGGGTGACGCACGCGTTGGTGGTGACCGATCCCTTCCTCGCCACCAGCCCGGTCGTTGCCGCCGTGCGCGAGGCCCTCGAAACAGCGGGGCTCACCGTCACCGTCTACGGCGGGGTCACGCCGAACCCGACGACAACGTGCGTCGATGAAGGCAGCGACCTCGCGGCATCCGTCGGTGCCGACGGCATCGTGGCCGTGGGCGGAGGATCGTCGATGGACGCCGCGAAGGGCATCGCCCTCGGCGCGCGCAACCCGCAGCGCGGCATCGGCCTCGACTACACGAGCAGCTTCGCGCACCCGGCCCTGCCGATCGTCGCGGTGCCCACCACCGCGGGCACCGGCGCCGAGGTGAACGCCTTCGGCGTGATCACCGACGTGGTCAGCCATCGCAAGTTCTACGTGGGTCACGACAGTGCGCTCGCCCGGGCGGCCGTGCTCGACCCCGACCTCACCGTGGGCCTGCCGGCCGGCGCGACCGCCGCCACCGGCATGGACGCCCTCACCCACGCGCTCGAGTCCTACCTGTCCGTGCGCGCCAACCCGTACAGCGACGGCATCGCCATACAGGTCATCGCCACCGTCGCCGAGTTTCTGCCGCGCGCCGTCGACGACGGAACCGACATTGAGGCCCGCGCGGAACTGCTGCTCGCCAGCCACGTTGCAGGAGTCGGTTTCTCACACACCGGACTCGGTCTCGTGCATGGCATCGCGCATCCGCTCGGAGGACAGTTCAACATTCCGCACGGACTCGCGCTTTGCATCGTGATCGAGGGTGTGCTGCGCTTCAACCTCTCCGCGCGCGAGGCCCGAATCGCTCGGGTGGCCTTCGCTCTCGGCGTCGGGCGCACCGACGTGACCGAAGCCGAGAACGCGCAGCGCGCTATTGAGGCCGTCGCCGCGCTGGCCGTGAGGGTCGGCATGACCGGCCCACTCTCGAAATTCGGAGTAACCGACGGTGATCTGGCATCGCTCGCCGCCGACACGCTCGCCGACAGCGTGACAATCAACAATCCGATCCAGCCCACCGTCGATGACGTGGTGCGCATTCTGAAGGAATCCCTGTGACCACCACGACCGAAACCCGGCAACCTGCCGGTGTCACCCGCGCCGACGAACTAGCGCTCCTCGCGAGCCTGCCCACCGGTCTGTTCATCGGCGGTGAGTGGCGAGCTGCGAGCGATGGAGGTACCTTCGACGTTTGCGACCCCTCGACCGGTGACGTTCTGGTTCAGGTAGCGGATGCGACGCCGCAAGACGGCCTCGCGGCGCTGGCGGCGGCATCCGCTGCCCAAAAGGGGTGGGCAAAGACTCCGCCGCGTGTGCGTGCCGAGATATTGCGGGCTGCATTCGAAGCGGTAACCGCGCGGGCCGACGACTTTGCCCTGCTGATGACGCTCGAGATGGGCAAGCCACTCGCCGAGGCCCGCGGTGAGGTGAGCTACGGCGCCGAATTTCTGCGCTGGTTCTCGGAGGAGACGGCCCGCATTTCGGGACGGTTCGCGGTCGCGCCCGACGGTCGAAGCCGCCTGATGGTGACCAGGCGTGCGGTCGGGCCGTGCCTGTTCATCACACCATGGAATTTTCCCCTGGCCATGGCCACGCGCAAGATCGCTCCGGCTATCGCAGCGGGGTGCACGATGGTGCTGAAGCCAGCAGCGCTGACACCGCTTAGCGCGCTGCTCTTCGCCCAGGTACTGCAGGAGTGCGGGCTGCCGGCCGGGGTGCTCAACGTCGTGCAGACTACGAGTGCCGGTGCCGTGACTGGGCCGCTGATCACCGATTCTCGGCTTCGTAAACTGTCGTTCACCGGATCGACCCCGGTGGGGATCAACCTGTTGAAAGCTGCGGCCGACCAGGTGCTGCGAGTGTCCATGGAGCTAGGCGGTAACGCTCCGCTCATTGTCTTCGCAGACGCCGATCTCGATGCCGCCGTCGACGGCGCGATGGTCGCGAAGCTGCGCAATGGCGGTGAGGCTTGTACCGCAGCGAACCGCCTGCTGGTGCACGAATCCATCGCGGGGGAGTTCACGCAACGCTTGGTAGAGCGGATGCGCGCCCACACCGTCGGCCGCGGCACCGAACCAGGCACGCTGCTCGGCCCGCTCGTCGACGAGGCCACCAGGGCCAAGGTGCACGAGCTCGTGATCGATGCCCAACGCCAGGGTGCAACTCTGGCATTGGGTGGCACGTACATCGACGGCCCAGGGTATTTCTACGCGGCGACCGTGCTGACGGATGTCCCCGCCTCCGCACGCATCATGCGCGAAGAGGTCTTCGGTCCCGTCGCGCCGATCATCACCTTCAAGACCGAAGCGGAGGCGATCGCGTTGGCCAACGACACCGAGTTCGGTCTGGTCGGGTACGTATTCACTCTCGATCTCAACCGTGCCCTGCGATTGTCGGAAGAGCTCGAGGTGGGCATGCTCGGCGTGAATACGGGCATCGTCTCGAATCCGGCCGCACCGTTTGGTGGAGTCAAGCAGTCGGGGCTGGGCCGAGAGGGCGGTTTCGAGGGCATCGAAGAATACTTGGAGACTCGCTACGTCGGCATCGCCGACCCCTTTGCTGCTGTGAACTAGACCTTTGGGCGTATCGACGGCGTCGATGCGCCCATCGGGCACGTCTGGACCTTTATAGCTGGGGGCTTTCCTCCATAAGCATCCAGTTCTAGGGTGTTGGTAGGCAACCTCTATAACGCGCTGTCGCTCGTTGCGATGGTATGACTTTGAGTCCTTCAGGTTCTTGTTGCCGAGCATCTGAAAGGCTGCGCCATGTTCGAACTCATTCTGGCCGCCACCGCCGGCAGCTACTTCTTCTTGCGTCGATTCATGCCGACCGCTCTTGTGATCGACGCGATCAATACGAGGCGCGGGCTGAAGTGGGGCGTGCCGGCGATGCTGCTCGCGGTTCCGTATGCGCTTGCAGCTATCTATTGCCGATCGCAGGTCGACGCCGGTGGGCCAGGTTGGCTGAACCTGCTCGTGATCTTGTGTCTCTGGAACACCCTGAAGATTCTCTTGATCGGGCCAATCAGCCTGCTCAAGTTGATCGCGGTGCGCGTTCGTGAGGCTGTGGCCCGCCGTCGCATGACGCGGGCGGTTCTCCCAGAGGGTGTCGAGCGCTTCGACGAGCCCACGCTCGTATCCAGGCGCAGCTAACTTCACGTCACGGTCGGCGTACCTCCTGGTAGCGGCATGATTAGCTCACACACGACCGCGCACAGGAGGCTTCACTATGACGATCTCACAGGAGCAGTTTGACGATCTGCTCAGCCGCACCGCGCTCGCTGCGCTGTTCTACTATGCGGAGATCGCCTTCGACGATGACGGACCCAACCTGCAGAACGACATCGCCTACTGTCTGGAGCCCGTCGCCGGGATCGCGGACGAGGATGCCGGGACGGTTCACATTGAATCGGCTGGTCGTCGTCGACTCCGTGGATTCGGCGCCGCCCAAATCATCGTCACGATGCTGCTGACAAACTTCAACATACGCAAAATCGCCGCGTTCATGAGCGACAGAATTAAGGAAGACGCCAAGCGCGACGCTCTCGGTGAACCTGCAGTCGCCATCATTCGACGACGTGACCGCGAGTGGAGGAACCCATACACGGACACGTATCCGCCCGGCGTTGAGCGCCCAGATAAAGGGAAACGTGGTGCGCTGACGGATGAAACCGGCGGGCCACCCCTGAGAACTTAACCGGCCCCGCAGCCATCACTATCGCCCGAGAGGGCACGCCTCCCCGCAGATAAGAACAATCCAACGAGCCACGAAACGGAAAGAACCTCCAGCTTGTCGGCTTCGCCCACCGAATCGCCATCACAACCGCGCGCACGTATCGCTTAAACCAGAAATCGCTCCTGAGAATCCTCAGGAGCGATTTCTTTTTGTTCCAACCGGGCCGTTTCGTGAACAGTTTCGCGAACGGCCCTTTTGGTCGGGCTGACAGGATTCGAACCTGCGACCCCTTGACCCCCAGTCAAGTGCGCTACCAAGCTGCGCCACAGCCCGCCGCTTCCGCAAAGCGATTCCAACACTCGAAACCTGCGGAAGACAACTGTAAGAGCTTACCGCTTTATACGAGGACCCAAGAACACATGGAAGGGCACCGACGATCGCCGTTGGAATGAAGAATATTTGGTGTTCCCATGGCCTCCGAGCTGGCAGGGTTTATTGGTTGCGTCGCAAAGGGGCTCACGGCGATACGACATTCGTGATGCGCGGCGGTGCTCACGGCCTCGCGTCTAGATTTACCCACTGTTCGCTTGCCAGCTTTCACCAAGTTGCTACTCTGAGCGTATGGCAGTCATCGTTCGCACCGTGAACCGCATGCAGACAAATCGTGCCCGTCGTGTTTCGGTCCGCTGGTCGCTCGCCGCGGCCGGGCTGTTTCTTGCAGCGGCCGCGCTGCAGCTTGTCGCCTCGTTGGAACGGTGGGTCGTGCTCACCGACTCATGGACGCGCACCGACACCTCCATTGAAGACCACCGTTTCGACTACTCGTACCCCGCGGACCCGTGGGAAAACCTCGGCACGACCGCGCAATTTTTCGGCTTAAGTCTTCTGCTGCTGGCGCTGGGCATCAGGGCCTTGGCACGATCAGTCGCGAGTCGCGACAGTGGCTTTGAGCGGATGCTTACCGTCGCCACCGCAGCATCTTTCGGCATCACCGGCATGCACGCCCTCGTTTCGGGCCTCATGGGTGTTCCGTCTCCGCTGCAATTCCTGCCGGTGCAGATGCTGCTGAGTTTGATCGGGTTCGCTGGTTTGATCGTCTTGAGCGTGCGCTCGCTGCGCGTGTCATGGGCGTCATCCGTCGCGTGCCTGTTGTTGCTCGGCGTCACCTTGCCGGGCACTATCGTCGTCACCTTTCAGATTGCGCCGGCCATCCTGGGCTATCAGTCGCACGACACGACTCCCTTCACCGAGATGATCGTCGCGGTGTCGACGGCCGCGGCAGGCGTGGCGACGCTTGTGGCGGCAGGGGTGGCGGAGCGCGCTCGTCGCCGATCCGCTGCGCAGAGTCGCGTGGCGGCTTAGCGCCTACTTTCTGCTTCGGGGCGCAGCCGGATGAGCCGCTGAGGGCCATCCTCTTTCAGCTCGGCCAAGTCGCCGCGCGAGGAGAGAAAGTCGGTGAAGGACCGAAAGCCGAGCGGCTTCTCGTTGAAGGACGGGTCCATGCGGCGCATTTGGTTCTTGATCGTGCCCGTGTTGAGCCACTCGTCGGCGTCACCCTTGGCGTGACCGATCTGCAGCGCACGCACAAGGAGCTCCGTGGCCAGTGTCTGTGGGTCAATGTCGTCGCCGGCCTCAGGCTCGTCGAACTGCGCGTCTTCGGTGTGCGAGAACATGGGATTAGTGGCGAAAAGTCGGGCCTGGATGGGCGCCGGGTCGGGTGTAATCTCAACAGTTTCCGGGGTCTTCCTGCTTGACTTGGGCCTCTCCTCAATGGTGGTGACGGTCGTTTTGCCGATTCCGGGCAGCGAGTCGTAGTCCTCAAACTCGTCGCACGCAGCGGCGAGTGAGGTGCTCGTCGAGCCCGCGACCCCGATACCAACGACGAAACGACCCAGCCGCTTTGATTTCTGGGCTAGGGCGATGTAGTCGGAGTCGCCGGCGATGATGATCACGTGGGTGAGGTCGGGCAGGCGAAAGAGGTCTTCGACCACGTCGACGGCCAAACGGATGTCCGCGCCATTTTTGGTTCCGCGGGTGGTGGTGGTGAACAGCTGGGTCAGGTCCACCGCACGAGACATGAGCTGGCGCTGGTAGCTCGCATTGACGGGCACGGACCAGTCGGCGTAGGCGCGGTTGACGACCAGGGTGCCAAAGGACGCGGCAAAGTCGATGATGGCGTTGAAATCCACCGTCGCGGAAGCGAGGCGTGCGGCGATCTCGGGGTCGGCATCCGGGCTCTTCTTATTGAAATCGCGGATGCCGTCGCGCTGGAAGGCGTTGCGCCCGTGCAGCTGCTGATAGCGCGAGATGACGATGTTGTCGAAGTCGATATAGAGGCCGACGCGCGCATCGTTCGGTTCAGTCATGGTGAGCTCCTTAGCCACAGGCGGAAGACTCAGGCGCGATCCGGTATCTCCAGTCTGCGCCGAGCGGCGGGGAGAGAGCAACTCGGCTTCCTCCTTGCACCAGTAATCGACTCCAGCGGGCGCTCTCTGCACCGGGTCATGAAGCGCCGTGGGCCACCAAAATTTGTCGCACACCCGTGAAAGACGGATGCTTGATTCATGGAGCACACGAACGAAACCTCACCCGGCGACACCGACCACGAAGCGGAGGTTGCATCCGCTGTTCCCGCCCCGCGCGATCCCGGCGCGGTCGAAGAATTCTGGGATGAGCGCTACGCCGACACGGCACAGCTGTGGAGCGGGCAGCCGAACGCGACACTCCTGACCGAGATACAAGGATTACCGGCCGGGCGCGTACTTGACGTCGGCTGCGGCGAAGGAGCGGATGCCCTCTGGCTGGCGGAACACGGGTGGCGCGTCACCGCGCTGGACGTGTCGCGGGTAGCACTCGACCGGGCAGTCGCCCAAGCCGCCGTTCGCGGAGTGCAGGTGAACTGGCTACACGCCGGCCTGGTCGAGGCGGCGCTGCCGCCGGCATCCTTCGATCTGGTTTCTGCGCAGTACCCCGCGTTGCTGCGTACCGACGAGAACGTTGCCGAGCACGCGCTGCTTGCCGCTGTCGCGCTCAATGGTGTGCTGCTCTTTGTGCATCACCCCGCTCCGACGGAAGAGGCGGCCGTCGCCCATGGTTTTAATGCCGAGGACTATGTGGGCCCGGCCCAGGTCGCTGCACTGCTGGACGACAGCTGGCGGGTCGAGATCGATGAGACCCGGCCTCGCCACGTAGCCACCGGCGCCGGGTCGCATCACACTCACGACGTTGTCCTGTGGGCTCGACGACTGCGCTGATCGGCCACATTGAGATTGCGGCCGGTGCTCCGCGGCCGCAGCGAGATTTCGCAAGTACTTCGGGCTGCCCCGGCCCGCGAGTAGTCTGCCGATAGGGTGATTATTATTATGCAGATTCGGGACATTGGCCTGTCGGAGCTCAAGGGCGGCCGACACACGACGCGGGAAAACCTGCTGCTCGAAGCGTACGGTCCGGCGGGGGACCGACTCTTCGCGGTCGTTGACCTCGCTAACGGGCGCGTGTTGAAGACCGTTGAGCATCCGTTATTGATCACCTGCCGAGCCCAGTGGCAAGACGGGGTCCTGTCGGTCGACATCGGTGGGCAGCATATTTCCGCGACACCCGAGGTCAACGATCAAAATGTCACACTGGACTACTGGGGTCGCGCCGTTGGTATGCACGTGGTTGCGGGGCCGTGGGCCCGAGCATTCTCTCGTTTGCTCGGCAAGGATGTCGCTCTGGCACAGATCAACGCCCCGGGCGGCGTGGTCTACGGCGACTCCGTCACCATCGTGACAACGAGTTCGCTTCGCCGGCTCGCCGATGAGGCGGCCACGACCGTTGATGCTCGCCGGTTTCGGGCGACGTTCACAATTGACACGGGCGACGCGGCTGCACAGGTGGAAGATTCCTGGGCTGGTCGTGAACTCGACGTGGGGAGCGCACGCCTGCTCGTGGGCGCCGGTATCCCTCGCTGCGCCGTCATCGATCAGGAGCCCGACACCGGCGCTCGCGGAACAAACCTACTGAAGACCCTCGTCCGATTGAACGGGAGTGACATGCCATTCGGCGTCTACGCCCGGGTCATTCACCCGGGAAGGGTCGGCTGCGGCGACCAGGTGCGATTACTCCCCGGTAGCTGATGGGAAGCCGGGCTTACAGCGATTCTGTCCGTGGTTCGTATCGGTGCCGGCCGCAAAGCGGCAGCAGGTCAGGGAGCGATCTGCTTGACCGGGCGCATGAGAATCTCCTGGATGAGTACATTGGCCGGCTGCGCAAAGGCGAAGACCAGCGCCTGGGCTACGTCTTCGGGCTGCATCGCTTCCAGCTGTGTGCGGCGGGTTAGGAGAACATCGCTGACGTTTTCGCCGAACTCGGTCCAGACTGCGCCCGGTTCGAGAACCGAGACGCGGATACCCTCCTCGCCAAGTTCTTTGCGCAGGGCATCGTGAAAACCGACGACGGCATACTTCGTCGCGCTGTACACCGACCAGGTGGCTGCGCCGTAGCGGCCTCCGACGCTCGAAACGGAACAGATCATTGCGCCGGCCCGGCCGCGCATGAGGGGGATGGCCGCCTGGGTGCAGTTCAGCACGCCGTACAAGTTTGCATCGATCATTGACTTCCAGTCAGCGGGGTCGCTGCTCTCAAATGGCGAGCTGATGCCCAGGCCAGCGTTGTTGAAGAGCAGATCCACCCCACCGAAACGGCTCTCGATCGTGGCGAACATGGATGTGACTGCGGCGGCATCCGCGACATCGAGCTGCATAATCGTGGCGGAGTCTCCGAGTTCGGCGGCCAGCTCCTGCAACCGTTCCACGCGCCGGGCGACCAGGATGACGTGGGCTCCCTCTTCGACCAGAAGACGCGCCGCGGCGGCTCCAATTCCGCTCGACGCTCCCGTGATGACAGCGATTTTTGCGGTCAGATCCTGCATTTTCATGTGTGTGGCTCTCTTGCTCGGATGAGGATAGAAGGGCGACCCGGCGCTGATCCATCAGGTTGAGAACACAAAAGGCATGGTGCAGCTTTACACCGGACAGACGCTGGAGAACCCAGACTTGCACGAATTCTCAATTGTACAGTTGATGACACCGGCGAACAGCTGCCCAATCGCAAAAGTGCATATCTGGTGAGCCCCTGGTCGACGACGGGCGGGCCGCACCACAAGTTCGACGCGCACCGGCAAGGGATACTGGAGGCATGGACGACAAAGATACCCTCGCTGATTTTCTGCGCTCAGCCCGGGCACGACTGACGCCAGCTGATGTCGGCCTGCCGGTGAACCCCCACGCGGCCGCACGGCGGGTACCCGGGCTGCGCCGTGACGAAGTAGCCGGGCTGGCCGGCGTGAGCGTGGATTACTACGCGCGCATGGAGCAGGGCCGGGTGACCCAGGCATCCGATGCCGTTGTCAATGCGCTCGCCGGAGTGTTGCACCTGAATGAGGCGGAACGCAGCTACCTGTTCTCACTGTTATCCGCGTCGACCGGCGGCCGCAGCCAGCAGCGGCGGCGCACACACGCGGTTCGACCCTCGGTGCGCACCATAATGGATTCCTTTACCGCACAGCCGGCCTTCGTGCTCGGTGTCGGCATGGATGTGCTGGCCATGAACGACCTCGCCAAGCTGCTGCTGAAAGACTTCACGAAGAGCTCGGGACTCGGGCGCAGCATGGCCCGGTGGACATTCCTCGACCCGTCAGCGCGCACACTCTACTTGGACTGGGAGATTGTGGCGTGCGATGTGGCGGCTATGCTCCGTCACGACGCTCGGTCCCACCCCAACGACTCGGCTCTCAACGAACTGATCGGTGAGTTGACCGTCAAGAGCGACGAATTTCGTGCGTGGTGGAGTCAGCACCGGGTGTGGGAGTGCACCTTCGGCGTGAAGCGCTTCATGCACCCGATCGTGGGCCGGGTCGACGTGGATTACGAGACCTTTCCGGTGCCGGGCGAACCAGACCAGCAACTCTTCGTCTACAGTACCCAGCCGGCGTCCTCCTCAAACGACGCGCTGCGCATCCTGGCCTCCTGGCGCGCAGATCAGACGGATGCCGCGGCGCTCGAGTCTTCTCTCTGACGCAACAAATCCTTCGGGTAAAGATACGGCGCCCCGAGGCGGGCGCGCTTCTCGGCGCTGGGCACGAGATCGAGCAATCCCGAGCGCACCACGCAGCGCAATCCAAGCGTCGCTGTAAGGGGAATGAAGTGGTCGAAGCGGTGCCCGATTAACGACGGATGCCCCGGGCCGCGTTGACAACTGCGGCCCGGGGCGGTTCGTGCCTGGGTTTATTATCGACCTGGGCGGTGTCTATAGCGCCGGTCGGGGAGCCTACGCGTCGGCGCGGGTCTCGTTGGCAAACGTGGCCACGTCGATAACGAAACGGTAGCGCACGTCGCTGCGGATAACACGCTCGTACGCTTCGTTCACCTGATCGACCGAGATGATCTCAATGTCGGCGCCGATTCCGTGAGCGGCACAGAAGTCGAGCATTTCCTGGGTCTGGCGGATGCCACCGATCTTGGAGGCGGCGATGGCGCGACGCTGGGCGGCGAGCCAGACCATCTTCACGCTGTCCGGTTCGGTGGGGATTCCAACGTGCACGAGCGTGCCGTTGAGGGCGAGCAGCTTGAGGTAGCCCTCCAGCTCGAGGTTTGCGGCCACGGTGTTCACGATGAGGTCGAAGTGGTTCTCGAGCTCGGTGAAGGTGGTCGGGTCGCTGGTGGCGTAGTAGTGATCTGCGCCGAAACGCAGCCCGTCTTCCTTCTTGCTGAGGGTCTGGCTGAGCACGGTGACCTCGGCGCCGAGTGCGTGGGCGATCTTCACACCCATGTGTCCGAGGCCGCCCATGCCCAGGATGGCAACCTTCTTGCCGGGGCCGGCTTTCCAGTTCACGAGAGGGGAGTAGAGCGTGATGCCGGCGCAGAGCAGGGGAGCGGCCTCGGAGAGCTCGATGCCGTCGGGGATGCCGAGCACGTAGTTCTCGTCAACAACGATCGCGGTGCTGTAGCCGCCGTTGGTGGGGGTGCCGTCGTGGTTGCGGTCGTTGTAGGTGCCGACCTCGCCTTTCAGGCAGTACTGCTCTTCGCCGGCGAGGCAGTTGGCGCACTCGCGGCAAGAGTCGACGAAGCAGCCGACGCCGACGCGGTCGCCCACCTGGTAGCGGGTGACGTCGCTGCCGACGGCGGAGACGATGCCGGCAATCTCGTGGCCGGGAACCATCGGGAACAGTCCCACGCCCCACTCGTCGCGAGCCTGGTGGATGTCGGAGTGGCAGATGCCGGCGAACTTGATGTCGATCGCCACGTCGTGGGCGCCGGGAGTGCGCAACTCGATTGTGGTGCGAACGAGGGGCTGGTTGGCCGCGGGGGCGGCGAGGGCAGGAATGGTGGTCGTCATAGAAAAATCTTTCTGTGCCGGTGGTGGAATGCGAGGGAACCCCGTGCCGTGGCACGTGTCGACGGTGACATCCGCTCAGCTAACGTTACGCGGTGCCACCGATCTGGTCGAGGCTGGAACGTGGCACTGTCTGACCTACCCACGGCATCCGCTGATCGCGCGGCCAGGAACCGGGCGGGTGCAGGTACGATCCGAAGCCCGGTGCAGGCGTGAGTCCCCGTTACCGGGGCGCATTGACACACGTTCACTTCACGACCTAGTATGGAATCGATTCCATGGAATCGATTCCATAACCACAATGAGGTGAAGAAGATGGCGGACATCACAATCAAGGACGTAGCCGCACTGGCTGGCGTTTCGGCGGCCACCGCTTCCCGCGTTCTCTCTGGCAACCCGGCCACCTCCCCCCAGTCGCGGGACAAGGTCGCCGCGGCAGTCATCGAGCTTGACTATCGGCCCAACGCCCAAGCCAGGGCCCTGCGCTCGACCCGCAGTGATTCCATCGGCCTGCTGGTACCCGACGTACGTAACCCGTTCTTCGCCGATCTCGCCCATACTGTCGAGCAAGCAGCCCTGTCCGAGGGCTATGTCACCCTGCTCGGCAACGCCAACGAGCAGAAGGAACAGCAGGACCGGTACCTGGATACGCTGATCTCTCGGCGGGTAGACGGCATCATCGTGGCGCCACTTGGCGACGGTGGCGGCAGCATCCGTTCCCTGATCGAGCGCGAGATTCCAACGGTCTTCGTGGACCGCACCATCGACGGCATCGACGTGCCGAGCGTGACCACCGATAGTGAGGTCGGCATCCGTCAGACTGTCCAACACCTCGCCGCCCTCGGGCACACCCGGATCGGCTACATCTCCGGCCCGCAGGCGACCTCAACCGGCCGCGACCGGTTTGCAGCCTTCACGGCGGCCGTGGCCGACGCCGGTCTGAGCCAGGACCCCGACCTGGTGTACTTCGGAGACTTCCAGGCGGCGAGTGGCTCGGCCGGCCTGCACGCCTTGCTCGAGTTGCACGACCCGCCGACAGCCTTGCTCGCCGCGGACAGCCTGATGGCCGTCGGCGCGATTGCCATCCTGCACAAGTTAGGTCTGCGCATCGGAACGGACCTCGCGCTGGTCGCCTTCGACGACATCGAATGGTTTGCCCTGCTCGACCCGGCCCTCAGCGTCATCTCCCACAGTGTTGAGGACATGGGCCGGATTGCCGTCGAAATGCTGCTTGAGGTCATCGCTGGCAACTCACCCCAATCGGTGGTGCTGCCCAGCGAACTCGTCATCCGTGGCTCATCGTCGTTGCCCATCCTGCCCGCATCCAGCCGAAGGAAGAACTGACATGACTCAACAACCACTGCTGACCCTGCAGAATGTGGGGAAGGTCTTTGGACCCGTCACGGTCATCCACGACGTCACGGTCAGTGTCTACCCCGGCCAGGTTCAGGTATTGCTCGGGGAGAACGGTGCCGGAAAGTCCACGCTGATCAAGATGATGGCGGGTGTCTACCAGCCGGACTCGGGCCACATCGTCGTTGATGGCAGAACGGTCACCCTGCCAAACACCCGCGCGGCTGAGACGCTGGGTATCGCCACGATCCACCAGGAACTGAACCTGGTGGCCACCATGAGCATTGCCGAGAACGTCATGCTCGGGCGGATGCCGACCAGGCACGGTCTCGTAGACCGTCGCGCCCTGCGCCAGCACGCCCGAGCCGCGCTGGCCTTGATCGGCCTGGATATCGACGTCGACATTCTGGTGGGTGAGCTGGGCATCGCCCGGCAGCAGCTGGTCGAGATCGCCAAGGCGCTGAGCATCAACGCCCGCATTCTCATCCTCGACGAGTCCACCGCTGCACTGACCCGCCACGAAACCGAAAACCTGTTCGCCGTCATGGCCGACCTGCGCCAGCGTGGCGTCGGCATGCTCTTCATCAGCCACCACCTCGACGAGATCGCCGAGGTCGGTGACACAGTCACCGTGCTGCGCGACGGCGAATTCATCGGGGAAGTTCCGGCCTCCACCTCCGAAGACGAACTCGTGAAGCTGATGGTCGGCCGCGGCATTGAGGACCAGTTTCCGCGGGTGCCTGAAAACCTGAGTCAGGCCGCGGAGGTGCTCATCGTGGAGAATCTCACGTCGACCGGGCTGTTCAGTGACATCAGCTTCACCGTCAAGGCGGGCGAAGTGCTCGGCATCGCGGGCCTGGTTGGCGCGGGGCGCACAGAACTCATCCGGGCCATCGCTGGCGCCGACGGATACGCCTCCGGCACGGTCGCCGTGCGCGGCCAGCATCTGCCGAAGGGCAGCATCAAGGCCGCGATCGCGGCGGGTATCGGGCACGTGCCGGAGGACCGCAAGGGACAGGGGCTGGTGCTCGACGCATCCGTCAATAATAATCTCGGCTACGCCACCCTTGCGTCCACCGCGAAGCTGGGACTGGTCGACTTTGCCGGCCAGCGCAGCCGGGCATCCGCGGTCGCGAAGAGACTGCGCATCCGCATGCACACCATCGACCAGCCGATCGGCGCACTCTCCGGCGGCAACCAGCAGAAGGCCGTCTTCGGCCGCTGGATCATCGCCGCTTCGACGATCTTGCTGCTCGACGAGCCAACGCGCGGTGTGGACGTGGGTGCCAAAGTCGAGATCTACGAACTGATGAACACGATTACGGCGGCCGGGGGAGCGATTCTCATGGTGTCCAGCGAACTGCCCGAGATCCTCGGCATGAGCGACCGCATCCTGGTGATGCGCGACGGCCGCATCGCCGGCGAGCTCAGCGCCGCCGAGGCAACCCAAGACGCAGTCATGACACTCGCTGCCCGCGATGTCGACGAGACGCACGAACAGAGATAGGGAAACCATCATGTCCACCACCACCCTGCCGACGCCGCGCCGCGGTATCGACTACAAGAAGTTTCTCGCCAACAACGGCGCCCTGGTCGGTCTCGTCGTTCTCTGCCTCGCCCTCTTCATCGCAACCCCGGACTTTCTGACCGGGCCGAACCTGCTCAACATCGGTATCCAGGTATCCACCGTGGCCGTGCTGGCCTTCGGGATGACCTTCGTCATCGTGGCCGGCGGCATCGACCTGTCGGTGGGCAGCGTGGCGGCACTGTCGGCCATGTCCTCCGGCTGGATGTTCGCCAGTGCCGGCCTCCCCGGCTGGCTCGCCCTCGTGGGCGGTCTGGTAGTCGGAGCGCTCGCCGGAGTTATCAACGGTTTGGCGAATGCCTACGGAAAGCTGCCGTCCTTCATCGCCACCCTCGCCATGCTCAGCGTGGCCCGCGGACTGACCCTGGTGATCTCCGACGGCCGGCCGATCAAGACCGCACCCGAGGTCTCCTTTCTCGGCGGCAGCCTCGGACCGGTGCCGATGCCGATCGTCATTCTCGTGATCGCCGCCCTGGCCGCCTCGTTCCTGCTCAACCGCACCGTGATTGGCCGTTCGATGTATGCCGTCGGCGGCAACGCAGAAGCCGCCCGGCTCTCGGGTCTGCCGGTCAAGCGCATCCTCGTCACCGTCTTCGCCCTGGCCGGCCTGTTCGCCGCCCTCGCCGGGCTGCTGCTCGCCGGGCGTCTCGATTCAGCGCAGCCCCAGGCCGCGGCCGGCTACGAACTCGACGCCATTGCGGCCGTGGTGATCGGCGGCGCCTCGCTCTCTGGTGGCCTCGGCAGAATCTCGGGCACCCTCGTGGGAGCCCTGGTTTTGGTCGTCATTCGCAACGGCCTGAACCTGCTCAACGTCACCTCGTTCTGGCAGCAGGTCGTGATCGGCCTCGTGATCGCCCTGGCCGTTGGCATCGACGTGCTGCGCCGCAAGTCCCGCAACAGCTGACCCACCAGCTTTCAGCAAACTTTCCCCTCCAACCGCCTCATCCAAAGGAAAACCAATGAAGTCATCCTCGTTCCTCAAAATCGCGGCAGTGACCGCAACAGCAGCCCTAATTCTGGTGGGAACCACGGCCTGTGGCCGCGGCGGCGCTGAGGCCTCCGGCGACAAAATCGTCATGGCCATTTCCACCCTGAACAACCCGTTCTTCGTGGAACTGCGCGACGGCGCGGAGGCTGCAGCCAAGGAGGCCGGAGTGCAGCTGAGCATCGTTGATGCCCAGAACGACTCGGCTACGCAGGCCAACCAGCTCGCCACTGCTGCCTCGAGCGGTGCCAAGGCCGTCATCGTGAATCCGGTGGACTCGGATGCCGCCGCCTCGGCAGTGGATGCCTTGATCACCGCCGGAATTCCGGTCATCGGAGTCGACCGCACCGTCACCGACGTTGACCTCGCGTCGCTCGTCGCGAGCGACAACGTCGCCGGCGGTCGTCAGGCAGCCGACGAACTGGCCAAGTCCATGGGCGAAACGGGCACCGTCATCCACTTGCAAGGCGTAGCGGGAACGTCAGCCAGCCGGGAGCGCGGCGCCGGCTTCGACGAGGGCCTGAAGGCCTACCCCGACATCACCGTTGTCGCCACGCAGACGGCCAACTTCGACCGCGCCGCCGCGCTGGATGTCACGACCAACCTGCTGCAGGCCAACCCGGGCGTCACTGGTCTCTTCGCCGAAAACGATGAAATGGCCCTCGGCGCCATCCAGGCGCTGGGCGACAAGGCCGGCTCCGAGGTCTTCGTTGTCGGCTTCGACGGCACGACCGACGGACTCGACGCCATCAAGGCGGGCACCATGGTCGCGACCATCGCGCAGCAGCCGGCCGAACTCGGCAAGCTTGCCGTCGAATTCGCCATCAAGGCCATCAAGGGCGAGACGATCGCGAAGACCGTTCCGGTCGAGGTCGTCTCCGTCACCAAGACGAATGTCGGCGACTTCGCCAAGTGAGTCACCTCGTCAATACGGCCCTCACCACGCCCGGTTCGGTCGTTGTCGTGGGATCCATCAACGTCGATCAGCTGATCCGCGTGCAACGCCACCCGAAGCCGGGCGAGACCCTCATCGGAACATCGATGGAGTTCTTGCCCGGCGGCAAGGGGGCCAACCAGGCCGTGGCGGCCGCCCAGCTCGGTGCCAGCGTGCGCCTGGTCGGTGCGGTCGGTCGGGATTCGCAGGCCACCGTCGCCAGTGCGATCCTGACCAGCGCCGGTGTCGACCAGTCGGCCGTGCGAACGGTCGACGAACCCACTGGGCTGGCCCTGGTCAGCGTGGATGATCACGGTGAGAACACGATCGTGGTCATCCCCGGTGCCAATGCACTCATGGGCGCCGAGGCCGTTCAGGCCAGCGCGGGCATCATCGCCGCCGCTGCTGTAGTGGTTTTGCAGGGTGAGATTCCGGCCGACGGAATCGCCGAGGCTGCGCGGCGGGCCACGGGACGGGTGGTATTGAATCTGGCTCCGGTGATCGAACTGGATGCTGACACGATCCGGCGGGCCGACCCGCTGGTCGTCAACGAGCACGAGGCTGCCCTCGTGCTCGCACAACTGGCACCCCACCGCGGTGTCCCCACCGAGGATGCCGAGTTGGTGAGCCGGCTGCTGGAGGTGGGCGTCGCATCCGTTGTTCTGACGCGCGGCGCCAAGGGTGCTATCTGCGCCGACCGGGACGGCACCAACAGCGTGGCCTCGCCGACGGTCGTCGCGGTGGACAGCGCGGGGGCGGGCGATGCATTCGTGGGAGCGCTGAGCGCGCAGTTGGCCGCGGGCGTGAGCCTTCTTCAGGCCGTTCGCCTGGCTGTGCGGGTCGGGGCGTTCGCGGTGCAGAGCCGCGGAACGCAAACCTCGTATCCGACAGTGGCGAACGTGCTGCCGACGGTGAACGCATGAAGAAGCGGGGCATTCTGAATGCCGAGCTGTCGGGGGCCCTGGCCCGGCTCGGCCATACGGATGTCGTTCTGCTTGCGGATTGTGGCCTGCCGATCCCGCGCGGAGTTGCCGTGGTCGACCTGGCTCTGGTGCACGGTATTCCGCGGTTCGAACAGGTTCTCGACGCCCTGCTCGATGAGATGGTGTTCCAGGGGTGCGTCGCGGCGGAGGAAGCCAAAACCGCCCTCGCTGGAGCCTGGCTGGCCGAACGATTCAACGAAATCGAGTACATCAGCCACGCGGATTTGAAGGCGTTCTCCGCTACCGCGAAGCTGTTCATTCGCACCGGGGAGGCCACACCGTTCGCCAATGCGGCGCTCGTCTGCGGAGTGTCGTTCTGAGAGCGGCCATCTCCTTCGTCCCGGATTCGAATGGCACATTCTCGGGCTACTGCAGGCGATCGTCTGGCCGCTGTTCTGAGATCGCCCTGTTCTGAGAGCCGCAGGGAAAGGTCTGTGATACTTTTCGTGCGCGGGGGATCTTCGGGTGTGTAACGCTAGGGGCATGGATCTTGAGGTGTCGCCGGCGCTGACGATTCCAGAGCGCGAACTCGGCTGGCGGTTCTCCCGGTCGTCGGGCCCGGGCGGCCAGCACGTGAATACCTCTGACAGCCGCGTCGAGCTGTCCTGGAACGTCGCCGAGTCGAGCGTGCTCTCCGACGACGAGCGGATGCTGCTGCTCACCCGGTTCGGGCACCGTCTCGTTTCCGGCGTGGTCACCATCGCAGCCAGCGAGCAGCGCTCCCAGCTGCGCAATCGCGAGATCGCCCTGCGCAAGCTGGCCGACCTGGTGACCGCCGGGCTGGCCGCGGAACCGGCCGAGCGCCGCGCGACCAAACCCACGCGGGGTTCGGCCCGGCGGCACCTTGCGGTCAAGCAGCAGCGCTCAGCGACGAAACGCAACCGGCAGCGGCCCGCGGCCGACTAGGGATGGGGCGCAGTATCCCTTCTCGGTGAGACCTACCGAACCAGCAGCATCTGCCGAAAGTATGCGGCCAGGTCAGCGGTAGCGGTCAGCGGCAGCACGTGCGCGACGTACTGGTCGGGGCGCACGATCACGACGGCGCCGCTCCTGTTGATGCCGCGCTGCTCGAAGATGTCGTGCGTCGGGTCGGCGGCGTAGACCTTCTCGTAGTCGATCAACCCGAACGGGCCGGTTTTCGGCAGGAACGCCGGGTCGACCTGGCCGAGGTTCACCTCGGTGTGCGCCTCCTGGTAGATCACCTTCACGTCGAAGACGCTGTCGATGTCGGTGCCGGCCGGAGTGTGGGCGAGCAGGGGGGAATCGTCAGCGGTGCGCATCCACTCGGCCCAGGCGGTGAGCGCGGAGCTGTTGGCGGCGTCAGCGAACGCGTAGAGGCGCCAGCGGCCGTCGGCGCGGTGGTGGTGGCCGAGCTCGACCGGGTTGGCGTCGGCGACGCGCACCACCGAAGCTGACTTGAAACGCTTTCCGATGGGAAAACCGGTGGCGAGCGCCTGATGGGTTGCTTCGCCAATCAGCATCGACGGCGGGTATTGGGTCATGAACCCGGCCGGAAATTCCGCCGTCTGGGTGTAGAAGTCCTCGAGCGGCACCTTGAGGTCTTCGGGCTTGGCGGCCATCAGTGAAGACCACTCCTTGTCGAAGTCGATCAGGTTCTTGGCGATGACCTGGCGCTCCGCGGAATACGTGCTGAGAAGTGTCTCGGGGCTGCGACCGTCGAGCACGTAGCCGAGCTTCCAACCGAGGTTGAAACCGTCCTGCATGGAGACGTTCATGCCTTGGCCCGCCTTGGCGCTGTGCGTGTGGCAGGCGTCACCCATGATGAAGACGCGCGGCGAGCGGATGCCGATCTCCTCGGGCAGTACGTCGTCGAAGCGGTCGGTGAGGCGGTGGGCGACCTCGTAGACGCTGTGCCAGGCCACGTTTTTCACGTCGAGTGTGTACGGGTGCAGAATCTCGTTCGCCTTCAGGATGATCTCGTCGATCGTCGTCGTGCGCACGGCGCCGTTGTCATCGGGGGCGACTTCGCCGAGGTCGACGTACATGCGGAACAGATAGCCGCCCTCGCGCGGAATGTGCAGGATGCTTCCGTTAGCCCCCTGGATGGCGCACTTGGTGCGAATGTCGGGAAAGTCGGTGACGGCCAGCACGTCCATGACTCCCCAGGCGTGGAAGGCCTGGTCGCCGGCGAGGGTGCAGCCGATCGAATCGCGCACGCCGCTGCGGGCACCGTCGGCGCCGACCACGTACTTGGCGTGAACGATGCGCTCCTGGCCCTTCTTGGGGCCGGTGGTGTGTACGAGCGTCACCGCGACGGGGTAGTCGCCCACGCTGTTGGTTTCACGCGTGGTGTTGGTCAGGCTGACAAACTCGTAGCCGAAGTCCGGCACCATGCGGGTAGGCGAATTCGCCATGACCTCGGCGAAGTAGTCGAGCACGCGCGCCTGGTTGACAATGAGGTGCGGAAACTCGCTGATGCCGGTGGGATCATCGATGGCGCGGGCGGTGCGAATGATGTTGGCCGGGTTGGTGGCGTCTGGCTTCCAGAACGCCATCTCGGTGATGCGGTACGCCTCGGCGATGATGCGCTCGGCAAAGCCGAACGCCTGAAAAGTCTCGACGCTGCGGGCCTGGATACCGTCGGCCTGCCCGATCGCGAGACGCTCACCGCGGCGCTCCACGATGCGGGTGGTGATACCGGGAAATTGAGAGAGCTGGGCGGCGGTGATCATGCCGGCCGGGCCCGTTCCCACAATGAGAACGTCGACGGTGTCGGGGAGTTCGTCGGGGCGATCGATGCCGACTCCGGCCGCATCCTGGGTGCGCGGATCGGTGGACACGTATCCGTGGTGGTGAAACTGCACGGCTTCCTCACTTCTCTGTGTGGTTAAAACGAGTGTGGCCACTTACGACCCTGTTCGATAATAGAACGCGGTGTTCTATTATTGTTTCTCAAATCATATACGTTCTAGGCGGCTGCGCAATGCGAAAATGCGGGTAACGTGCTGACAATGACGACCGACCCGAAACTTCTCGAGTGGATGCTTGACTCCGACCCGGCCCTGCGCTGGCGGTTTGATCGGCACCTCTTCGGTGCACCGCCCGAAGTCTGGCAGGCCACCAGGGCACGGGTGAACACGGAGGGATGCGGGGCGCGACTGCTGGCGCTGCACGACGCCGATGGCGGATGGGCGGGCGGCGCGAAGCGTCAGATTATGGCCGGCTCAGCGCGACACGGTGCCGGTGAGTGAGGCGATCGCTCGCAACACGAACGGCTGGGCGGCGAACCAGGCCGCGATCATCAGGGCGAGGGCGCCGGCGAAAATCCAGAACCCGAGCCATCCGTCAGCGTTTTGCGCGGCATACATGTGGTTCAGGTTGCGCAGCGCACCGGTTGCGAACACGAGAATCACGTGCACCGCGATGAAGGCCACGAAGAAGATCATCACCGGAAAGTGCACTGCACGGGCCACTGCAATGGGGTAGAGCTTGCTCAGTCGCTTCGAGGTCCACGAGGGCGACATGCGCAGCCCGGTGGCCAGGGCCAGGGGTGCCGCGACGAATACGACGAGAAAATAGCTGATGGTTTGCAGGGCGTTGTAGTTGACCCAGCCGTCTTCGACCGGCCAATTCAGCGACGCGTATTGAAGGCCTGCGGAGAGGGCGTTCGGAAAGATTTCCCAGGTCACCGGGATCAGCCGAAGCCACTGCCCGGTCGCAACGAGCAGAACGTAGAACAGTGCCCCGTTCACGACCCACAGGGTGTCAAAGGTGATGTGCAGCCAGAGATTCAGGCTGATCTTGATCGGCGGGGTCTTGGTGCGGATGAGCCCGGTGTTGTTACGTTTCCAGAACATCGTGGGACGCTTGGTGGTGCGGATCTGCCAGCCCGAGCGGATGATGAACAGAATGAAGAAGGCATTCAGACCGTGTTGCCAGGCGAGCCAGGCCGGAATCCCCATCGGGGCGGAGTCGGGCAGGGTCGTCGTTCCTGGATACTCGGTGAGGAAGGACTGCACGTCGGGCAGCGAACGGATGCCCCTGGCTGCGAGTACGATCACGGCCAGCACCACGATGCCCGCCGGAATGATCCAGACCAGCTTGAACCACCGGTTTTCGGTGAGGGTGGCGAGGCGGCTGCCCGAGGAGGTCACTGCGCGCTGCTTCGTTTGCCGATCGCGTCGATGAGCTGGGGAACGACGGTGAAGACGTCGCCGACGATTCCGAAGTCGGCAATGTCGAAGATGGGGGCGTCAGCGTCGGTGTTGATCGCGACGATGGTCTTGGCGGTCTGCATGCCGGCCCGGTGCTGGATGGCGCCGGAGATTCCCAGCGCGATGTAGAGCTGCGGGGAGACGGTCACACCGGTCTGGCCGACCTGCGAGGTCTGAGCTACGAACCCGGCATCGACGGCCGCGCGGGAGGCGCCGACCGCGGCGCCGAGGGCATCCGCGAGCTGCTCCACCAGCACGAATTTCTCCTGCGACTGCAAACCGCGACCGCCAGACACCACGGTTTTGGCGCCGCGCAGGTCGGGCCGGTCCGCGGCCACCGGGGTGGCCTCGGCGCTGTCGATCAGGGTCGATCGGGAGGTGTCGAGGTCGAGCGTGACGCGCGTGACGGTCGCCGTTTTCGCCTCGGCACGATCGTCGATTGCGCCCTGCCGCACAGTGATGACGGCGGGGCCACCCTGCACCGTCGAATCGACGGTGTACGCGCCGCCGAAGACGGAGTGCGAGGCGACGATCGCGTCGCCGTCCCGGTGCAGGTCCACGGCATCCGTCAGCAGGGCACCCTGGGTGCGGAGCGCGACATGGGCGGCAATCTCGCGGCCATCGATGGAGTGAGCCACGAGAACGGCGGCCGGTTCGAGCGCGGTGAAGGCGGCGACGAGGGCTTCAACCTGCGGGGTGAGCAGCACGGCCGTGGTCTGGTCGGTTTCGCCGACGTAGACCTGTTCGGCTCCGAGAGCACCGAGCTGTTCGGCGAGGATGGCCGAGATGCCGGGCGCCGCAGCGACGACGGCGACCGGTGTACCCAGACGAGCTGCGGCGGCGAGCAGCATCGCTGCGGTGTTGGCGATGGCGCCGTCGGGCGAGACTTCAATGAGGGTGAGAACATTCGACATTGTGTGCCTTCCTAGATCAGACGGCCGGCGGCGAGAAACTCCGCGAGTTCAACGCCCGCGTTGCCGTGGTCGACGATCTTGGTGCCGGCCACCCGGGCCGGACGGGGGCTGGTCTGGGTTATCACGGAATGAGCGGATGCCGAGGTCGCTTCCAGCCCGAGGTCGGCCAGGGACCAGACCGTGACGGGCTTTTTCTTGGCGCGCATGATGCCCTTGAAGTTGGGGAACCGGGGTTCGGCGGACTGCTCGGTCACCGATACGACGGCGGGAAGCTGGGCGTGCACGGTCATCGACCCGTTTTCGGTGGCGCGGTGGCCGCTGACGGCATCCGTTGTGATGACGACGGAGTCGAGGTAGGTGGCCTGCGCCACGCCCAGCCGACCGGCGATGAGCGAGGGGAGCGTGCCGCCGCGGCCGTCGGTGGATTCGTTGCCGGCGATGATCAGATCGAACCCGGCCTTGGTGGCTGCGGCGGCAATGACCTCGGAGGTGCGCAGCAGGTCGGCTCCGGCCAGGCCGCCGTCGAGCAGGTGGATGGCTGAGTCGGCTCCCATCGCTAGTGCCTTGCGCAGCATGTCTTTGGCCGAGTCGGGCCCCATGGTGAGCGCGACGACCTCAGCGTCATTGCTGTCCTGATAGCTCAGCGCCACCTCGAGGGCACGCTCATTGATCTCGTCAATGACGCAGTCGCTCGAGACTCGATCGAGCCACCCCGTCCTGAGGTCGAGGGTGCGGTCGCCCCAGGTATCGGGTACCTGCTTGACCAGAACAATGATTTTCATGATCTACTTCCTGCGAGCCTGTTGGTCTAGCCTGTTGTGCCGGCTAGAACTGCCAGGGAAACGGAGACCAGTCGGGTTCGCGGTGTTCGAGGAACGCTTCTTTGCCTTCGACGGCTTCGTCGGTGCCGTAGGCGAGGCGGGTGGCTTCACCGGCGAAGAGCTGCTGGCCGACCAGTCCGTCATCGATGGCGTTGAAGGAGTACTTGAGCATGCGGATCGCGGTTGGCGACTTCGTGAGGATGGTGTTGGCCCAGTCCAACGCGGTCGTCTCCAGTTCCGCGTGCGGCACCACCGCGTTGACGGCGCCCATTTCGTAGGCGCGCTGCGCGTCGTACGGGCGGGCGAGAAAGAACACTTCCCTGGCGAACTTCTGCCCAACGTGCTGGGCAAAGTAGGCGCTGCCGTAGCCGCCGTCGAACGACCCGACGTCGGCATCCGTTTGTTTGAACATGCCGTGTTCCTTGCTGGCGATCGACAGGTCGCAGACCGAGTGCAGGGAGTGGCCGCCGCCGGCCGCCCAGCCGGGAATGACGGCTATGACGACCTTCGGCATGAAGCGGATGAGTCGCTGCACCTCGAGAATATGCAACCGGCCGGTGCTCACGGTTCCGTCGCGGTACTGGTAGCCGTCGCGGCCGCGGATTCTCTGGTCGCCACCGGAGCAGAATGCCCAGCCGCCGTCTTTGGGGCTTGGTCCGTTGCCGGTGAGGAGCACGACGCCGATTTTGGTGTTCTGCATGGCGTCGTCGAGCACCCGGTAGAGCTCATCGACCGACTGCGGGCGGAAGGCGTTGCGCACCTCCGGCCGGTTGAAGGCGACGCGGGCGACCCGGCCGGCGTTGTCGTGGTGGTACGTGATGTCGGCCAGCGCGGAGAAGCCGTCAACCGGCTTCCACAGGGACGGATCGAAAATTTCGGAAACCTGAGTCATGGTTTCAGCTTAGGTGTGCTCGGAGTTGGCACGGATCTCGGTGATGATGCCGGAGAAGTCCCGGCCACCGCCATCCGCGTCGGCGAAGCGGCGGTAGATCTGGGCGGCGAGCGGGGCGAGTTCGGCCGCGACGCCGGTGGCTTCGAGGGCGTTCACGGCCAGGCCGAGGTCTTTCGCCATGAGCGCTCCGGCAAAGCCCGGCTGGTAGTCCCGGTTGGCCGGGCTGGTCGGAACCGGTCCGGGCACCGGGCAGTTGGTGGTGAGGGCCCAGCACTGGCCGGAGGCTGCGGAGGCCACGTCGAACAGAGCCTGGTGGCTGAGGCCGAGCTTCTCACCGAGCACGAATGCCTCGCTCACGGCGATCATGGAGATTCCGAGGATCATGTTGTTGCAGACCTTGGCCGCCTGCCCGGCACCGGACTCGCCGCAGTGCACGATCTTGCCGCCCATAACCTGCAGCACCGGCAGTGCCGACTCGAAGTCCGCGGCGTCGGCCCCGACCATGAAGGTGAGCGTGCCGGCCGTGGCGCCGCCCACTCCGCCGGAGACCGGGGCGTCCAGGCCGCGGTGCCCGGCAGCCACGAGGAGGTCGCGCGCCGCGCGGGCATCGCTCACGTCGATCGTGGAGCATTCGAGAAAGAGCGTGTTCGGCCCAGCGGATGCGATAAGTCCGGCAGCAGACCCGTCGCCCTGGTAGGCGCCGAGCACGTGCCGGCCGCTGGGGAGCATGGTGATCACAATCTCGGCGGCGGCGACCGCGGCCGCCGCCGACTCAGCGACGGTGACCCCGTTCGCGGTCGCCTCCAGAAGAGCGGCGGGCACCAGGTCGTAGCCGATGACGGTGTGACCGGCCGCGACCAAGTTGGCGGCCATCGGGCCGCCCATGTGGCCCAGGCCGATGAAGGCGATTCGGTTGCTCATCTGTTTTCCTTCTTCAGTGTGTGGTGGTCAGGACCATCGTCAAACGGTGCGTCGGGCAGGTCAGTGGGCATCCGCCAGGGTACGCCCGATGATGAGGCGCATGATCTCGTTGCTGCCCTCGAGGATCTGGTGCACGCGCAGGTCGCGCACGACCTTTTCGACGCCGTATTCGCTCAGGTAGCCGTAGCCGCCGTGCAGCTGGATGGCGCGGTTCGCCACCGAGAATCCGGCGTCGGTGGCGACGCGTTTGGCCATCGCGCAGAGTTTCACGCGGTCGGGGGCGCCGCGGTCCAGGGCATCCGCTGCCCGCCAGATCATGGTGCGCGCCGTTTCGAGCTCGGTGTCCATGTCGGCGAGTTCGAACAGGAGGGCTTGCTGGTCGATCAGCGGTTTGCCG
The DNA here is from genome assembly GCF_002929575.1 of Cryobacterium sp. N21. Lineage (NCBI taxonomy): Bacteria > Bacillati > Actinomycetota > Actinomycetes > Micrococcales > Microbacteriaceae > Cryobacterium > Cryobacterium sp. N21. Next base: position 76,877 of record NZ_PJJQ01000036.1, read on the forward strand.
AAGGCTTTGCGTTCTTTGAGGTAGGCCACGGTCTGGTCGAGCGCCCACTGGGCGCCGCCGAGGGAGCAGGCGCCCATGTTGATGCGGCCCCCGTTGAGTCCCTTCATGGCGATGCCGAAGCCGTCGCCCTCGGCGCCGAGCAGGTTGCCCACCGGCACGCGCACGTTGTCGAAGATCACCTGGGCGGTGGGCATGGCGTTCCAGCCCATCTTCTTCTCGTTCGGGCCGAAGGAGAGCCCGGGTGTTTCGGCCGGTACCACGATCGCGGAGATGCCCTGGTTGCCGGTGTCGCTCGTTCGCGCCATGACGACATAGACGCTCGAGGATCCGGCTCCGGAGATGAACTGTTTCACGCCGTTGAGCACGTAGTCATCGCCGTCGCGCACGGCCTTGGTGCGGAGCGCACCCGCGTCGGAGCCGGCATCCGGTTCGGTGAGGCAATAACTGCCGAGCGACGTCATGGCGGCCAGGCTGGGAACCCATTTTTTGCGCTGGTCCGTGTTGCCGAAACTGTCGATCATCCAGGCGACCATGTTGTGAATGGAGATGTAAGCGGCGATGGTGGGGTCGCCCTTGGCGAGTTCCTCGAAGATGTGCGCGGCATCGCTGCGGGTGAGGCCCGATCCGCCCACATCTTCTTTCACGTAGATGCCGCCCATGCCCAGGCGGCCGGCCTCCTCGAGCACGTCGATCGGAAAATGTTTGGTCTGGTCCCACTCCACGGCGTGCGGGGCGAGCGCGGAGGTCGCGAAATCGCGCACCATCGCCACCAGGTCGCGTTGGTCATCACTCAGCTGGAACATGCTCTGAACCTGCTTCCCTTGCGACGCTCTCTGTTGGCGACGCGGTAGTTGATCGACGCTGTAGTCGTCTCCGGCCAAGATACTAGGAAGCCCTAGTAATTGCTAGGGCTTCCTAGTATTTTTTGTTGCGGGCCATTTCGGCGCCGCGCTGGCGCGTGAGAACATAGCCGTGGGCATCCGCTCGCCAGTCAGGAGGACCGATGTCGTCAATACCCCCGTTGCAGACCGATCCCATCATCGAGGCGCGGCGCCACTGGGTCGAGCACGGCTGGGAAGACGCAGCCGACGGGATGGCCGCGGTTACCTCGATCATGCGCACCCAGCAGATCATGCTCGCCCGCATCGATACGGTTCTCAAGCCGCTCAGCCTCACCTTTGCCCGCTATGAATTGCTCGCGCTGCTGAGTTTCACCCGCAGCAAGGCGCTGCCGATGGCCAAGGCCAGCGCGAGACTGCAAGTGCACCCCACCAGCGTGACCAACACGGTCGACCGGCTTGAAACGGCCGGACTCGTGCGCCGGGTGGCGCACCCGACCGATGGGCGAGCCACGCTGATCGAACTCACGCCGCTGGGCCAGACCAGCGTGCTCGCCGCCACCGACGAGCTCAACGCTCGAGTGTTCACGCAGCCGGGCCTGGGTGCCGGTGAGGTTCAGAACCTGATCAGCGTGCTGACCGGTTTTCGCCGAGACGCCGGCGATTTCGTGGACCCCGACGTGGATGGTCACCTGCGGGACTGAACTTGTCACTTGACAGCCTGCGTGTTTGAACAACGATGTTGGCAGGACCGTAGGTCGACGGATCGCCTTCGACCGACATAGGAGCCAGCGTGGTTACCAGCATCTTCGTCAACCTCTCCACGAGTGACCTGGACCGGTCGAAGACTTTTTTCGAGGCCCTCGGCTGGCACATCAACCCGGTGTTCACCGATGAGAATGCCGCCTGCATCGTGATCGAGGAGAACCTCTACCTCATGGTGCTCAGCCGGGACTTCTTCGCCACTTTCACCGACAAGCCCATCGCCGATCCTCGTACGTCTGTGATGACGCAGACCGCGCGCACCGAAACGGCCGGACCCAATGTGGGCCCGGCCGCTACCTTCGCCGTTCAGGTTTAGAGTGAGGCGTCCGAGATGCGCGTGGTGGCAGCATCCGTCATACCGGCCGTGATGGGGGGAGGGCTTGAAGCCCTTCACGACCAGGTAGACACCCAGCGAGAACTCCCACAGGGCGATCGGAATGACGGTGAGGCCGGACCAGGTCGACTGTGAATCGTTGATGCCGCACATGGTTCCGATGAGCGCCGAGAGCAGCAGCGGCGCTCCGATGAAGCCTCGAGGCCGTGTTCGGCCGTGGCCTCGTGGTGACCGGAATCGCCATGTTCACCGGCTCGGTGCTCGGCGGGGTGATCGCCCAGGCTACCAACCTCGGCGTGCCGTTCCCGTTGCGTGCGCGGGTGCTCTTGGTGATGTTCCTATTCGCCTACGGCGTGTTGAAGGACCTCGGCTTCACCCCTGACCGCTCGGCTGGCCCGCTGAAAGCCACCCGCAACGTGCTCACCCAGTCGATCGAGCACGGCCTTCGCAAGCGGTCGATACGCTACGTCATCTTCTCCGCACCGTTCGCCGGTGGGGTCGGCGTCACGAGCGGATGCCGCCGCTGGCGCCGCGTAGACCGCGTCGTTCCCGTCTTACCCTGAGTAGGATCGTCGTACTGTCCGCTACACGAGCAAGGGAACTCATGGCCACCGGTGAGACGCAAATCGACAACGGTATTTTTCGCGTGACCAAGTGGACGATTGAACCCGGCGATGCCATTCCCATGCACGTGCACGAATATGAATATGTGGTCGTGCCCCTCGTGAGCGAAACCATGCACGTGATCAACGCCGACGGCTCAGAGATCGTCGCGGAAATTCGCAGCGGCCAGAGCTACACTCGGCCATCCGGTGCCGAACACACCGTCGAGAACCGCGGCGCGCGCACCATCGAATTCGTCGAATGTGAAAAACTCGCCTGACACAACAGCTACTCGGCCTGGTATTCAATCTGGTCCTGCAAAGCCAGTACATCATCCTGGAACGCCAGGTAGAGGTTGGCAATGGTGGCGGTGCTGCTGATCGACGTGCCGAGCGACTCCTCGCATTTGCGTAGCCGATACCGAACCGTGTTGGCGTGCACGTACAGGTGCCGAGCGCTTCGTCCGACATCCTGATCCAAGGCCAGATAGACGATCAGGGTTTCAACCAGGTCGCTGTCCAGGTTGAGGGTCGCGACAAACTTGCGCAGTTTGTCCTCCAGCTGAGGTGCTTCGCGCCGTGCCAGCAGCCAACTGGCCAGGTCGACTTCGTCTAGTCGCACCACGGTGCGCTGCGCGCCGGGGTGACGGCCCGCCTGGGTGGCGCGGCGTCGCGCTATCTCCAGCGCCGTCTCGGCCTCGCGGAACGCCATCGGGGTGCTGGCCAGTTCGCTGAACGGCTCCGAGGTGCCGACGACGAGTTCGGTTCCGGCCAGGGTCAGCCAATTCACCAGCACGGCAGAGTCAGCGACCAGGGCATGAATGCTCGCCATCGTGCGGGAACCCCCGCCATTCTCATCCAGGAGCAGGCCCAGGCCGCCTAGGGCAGCTTCTTGCAGCAGTCCCTCGATCAGGTGCTTACCGGCAGGATCTCCGGACAGCGTGGAGATGGCGACAGCGCGCAGCGGCTCGTAAGCGGTGAAGCGGAACGGATTCATGCGATTCCAGTAGCGATGTTCGCGAGAGGGCGAGATTCCGTCTTGCAGGGTAACCAGCAGTTGTGCGTTTTCGTACAGCTCGCGGGAGAGCCCAATCTGGGTGATCCCGTTGATGGCGCCGAGGAGGCGCTGAGTTGTTTGCAGCAGCACATCGCCGAGGTCATTCAGCATCGTGGAATTCCGACTGGCGAGCACGAGCCGGTAGGTCTTTCCGCGCAGGACGAGGGACTTTCCGATCGCGTCCCACCTCCCAACGGTAAACCGTTCCTGAGCACCCCCGGATCGCTGCATTTCGGTCCACATGAGGCGGATGGGTCCTTCGCCGGACGAAGCGACAACGCGACCGGAGTCCTCGTAGAGCACCGCCGATCCGCGGCAGGAGGAGGCCAGCTTGGCGATGAGCGCATCGATCGGCTGGTCGGCTGACATGCTCTGCAGAAGTTCATTCATGAACCAGGCCGCGCGTTTGAGCAGGTAGGCGTCAGCCGACAGTTTGGACTGGTTGACGAAGTTTTCGATGGCATAAAACGGAACGTCGGCGGCCACGGTGTACAGCGGAAATTTCTCCGATCGTGCCGCCGCAACCAGCGCCGTCGGAACCTCCTCGAAGTGCACGCCGACACCGAAGAACATCGCGGTGGTCTGCGCGGCTCGCATGTCCGTGATCAACGCCAGCGCCTGAGCGTCATCTCTTTCGTGGCCGATGAACAGGAGCCCGGTCGTCAGCATGATCGTCCTCGGCTCGACCCAGCGCCCCGGGTCGCCGAGTTCGCTCGTTCGTGCGGCCAGGACGATGCCGTGCGGATCGCCAGCGACCACCGATGTCAGACCCAAGGCCTTCTCGTTGACGACATCCCCGAGTGTTAAAGACAAGGAAACTCCCGATTTCAGGCGGCTCATCGTGTAAACATCCTGTTTCCTGGCGGCGGAAACGGGCGAAAGTCGCGCGTGTTTTGGAGTTTATCCAAAAAACGACGATCAGCGTTGCACACTATCCAGTGACAGGGTCGGAGACCGTACGCATACTTGACCACAACCTGAACAGTCCGGAGGACACCCCATGTCGCAAGTCCGAGTCGCCGTTGATGTCGGCGGTACTTTTACCGACGTTTGTATTTTTGACGAGGAATCGCACAAAATCCGGGTCACCAAAGTTCCGTCGACGCCGCACGACCCACTCGTCGCGGTCATGAACGGTGTGGCCCGCGCGAATATCGACCTCGAAGATGTCACGCTCTTCTCGCACGGCACGACCGTGGCCACGAATGCGTTGATCACCCGTAACTTTCCGCCGGCAGCGATGGTGACGACCCGAGGGTTTCGGGACGTCATTGAAATTCGTGACGGAACCAAGGACGACCTGTGGGACGCGTACAAGGATGTCTCCGGACCGTACATTCGCCGACGCGATCGCTTTGAAGTCACTGAGCGCATCGACTACGCGGGCAACACGGTCATGCCCCTCGACGAAGCGGATGCCCGCCGGGTCGCGCAGCTCCTGCGCAAGCGCAACGTCAACACCGTCGCCGTGTGCTTCATGAATTCCTACGCGAATCCGCAGAACGAAATTCGCATGCGGGAAATCCTGGAGGAAGAACTGCCCAACGCGACGGTATCAACCTCGGCCGAAATTCTTCCCGAAATTTTCGAACACGACCGGTTCAACACGACCGTCGCCAACGCCGTTCTCGCTCCGCTGGTCTCTGGGTACGTCAACCGTCTTTCCGACCAGCTCAAGGCCGGCGGCTACAAGGGAGACCTGCTGGTGCTGCACTCGGGCGGAGGGTCGATGACGCCCCGAATGGTCGAGCGCTATCCGGTTCGCCTGGCAGCGTCGGGGATCGCGGCTGGCGCGATCGCAGCCAAGCATGTCGCCCAGCAGTGCGGTTACGAAAACGCGGTGGGCCTCGACATGGGCGGAACCTCCACGGACATCGCGTTGGTCAGCGGAGGCGAACTGCGCATCACCAAGGAATGGCAGGTTGAATACGGGCACCCGATCATCTTTCCCAGCATTGATGTGCTGACGATTGGGGCCGGTGGTGGCTCGCTCGCCTATATTGACATTGCCGGATCCCTGCGGAACGGTCCCCAGTCCGCTGGCGCCGATCCCGGCCCGGCGTGCTACGACACCGGCGGCGACCAGCCGACGAACTCCGACGCCAACGTGGTGCTGAACCGTCTGGGCACGTCGCTCGCGGGAGGCGCGAAGAATCTGAACAAGGCACTCGCGACCGAGGCGATCAAGAAGGTCATCGCAGACCCGCTCAACATGCCGATCGCTGAAGCCGCCCATGCGGTAATCCAGGTTGCCAACGCCAACATGGCCGATGCTGTGCGCTTGGTTTCCATCCGCCGAGGGCACGACCCCCGCGACTTCGCGCTCGTCGCCTTTGGCGGAGCAGGCGCCCTGCACGGGGCAGAGGTGGCTCGTGAATTGAACATACCAACGGTCATCATTCCGCCGAACCCGGGCGTCGCATCCGCTCTGGGCTGTCTGCTCGTGGATATTCGTCACGACCTGTCCAGCATGTTCACCGGAATTGCAGCGGATGCCGACACCGAAGCGCTCGAGGGTATGTACGTCTCGCTCGAGTCCGAAGCGATGGCCCGCTTGCGTCAGGAACGCGTTGCGGACGAGAACGCCCTGCTGCAGCGGCAGATCTCCATGCGCTACCTGGGCCAGTGGCGTTCGCTTTCGGTCAGCATCGGCTCGGGGCTGGGCGCCCTCGCCGAGGCGGTCGAAACGTTCCACGAACAGCACGAGCGTGAGTTCGCTTTCAGCCAGAAAGATCAGCCGGTCGAGGTCTACCAGCTGCACCTGACGGCCATAGGAAAAACTCCAAAGCCGTCCTTCAAGCCGGCCGTGGAACTTAACGCAGATCCCGGAACTCCGCGCGAAATTCGCCCCGTGTACTTCGGAGAACTGGGCTGGGTGGACACCCCGGTGTTCGATCGAGACGACATGCCGGCCGGCGCCATGTTCAGCGGCCCCGCCGTCATCGACCAGTTCGACTCCACCACCGTCATTCCGCCGAATACGACCGCAGTTATAGACGAGTGGATGAATATTCTCATCCACCTGGAGGAGATCTAAATGTCTGGAACGATCGCGGTACCGCTCGCGCCCACCACCGCGCTGGATCCGGTGACCTTTGAGGTGCTCAAGAACGCCTTCGCCACCAGCGTCGACCTGATGAGCGAGCAGATTCTGCGTACCTGCTACTCCTTCGTGATCTACTCCCGGGATTTCTCATCGGCACTGTGTGATGCCGCTGGGAACACGGTGATGCAGGGCAGCGGGGATATCGCCGTGCACGTGGGTACCCTGCATTTTCAGTGCAAGGCCGTGCTTGAGGAGTTCGGGACCGATATCAATCCCGGTGACGTCTTCGCGATCAACGATCCGTATCGAGGCGGAACCCACTTCAACGACGTGAGCTTTATCCGCCCGATCTTCTCGGGTGGTGAGGTCATCGCTTTCGCCCAGAACAAGGGCCACTGGGCCGATATCGGCGGCAACGTGCCCGGTTCGTTCGATGTGAACGCCAAGGAGCACTTCGGTGAGGGGCTGCGAATCACTCCCGTACGCATCTGGAGCCGTGGTGTGTTCCTGCACGACGTCGCCCAGCTGCTCGTCTCAAACACCCGTGCACCGCGCCAGGCGATGGGCGACCTACACGCCCAGTCCGAAGCGACGGCCGTGTGCGAACGAGAGATCCTGCGTCTCGTCGACCGGTATTCCAAGGCCACAGTGCTGCACGCCATGCAGGAAACCCAGGACTACGTGGAACGCACCGTTCGACGCCGCCTGGAGGGCCTGCCGCACGGGGTCTGGGAAACCACGGACTACATGGACAACGACCCGGGCAAGGAGGAAGGGCTGGTGCCGATCAAAATCAAGCTGACCATCGATGCCAACGGCATTCACTACGACCTGGCCGGATCGGCCCCGGTCGTGGCGACGTTTTTGAACTCCGGTTACGGCACGACATTCTCGGCAATTTACGCCGGAACGAAAACATTCTTTCCGGATGTCCCGCTGAACTCTGGCTTCTATGCGGCCGTCACCGCCGACATCGGCCCGGAAGGCACGGTCGTCAACGCCGGCTGGCCGAACGCCGTGACCGGCTTCTGCTCCGGACCGTACGAGAAACTCATGAACGGCATCTTCGAGATCTGGTCCAAGATCATGCCGGAGCGGGCCATGGCCTGCGCGTTCAACCTGGAGTATCTGCTCGTCGGCGGAAAGGACGGCCGAACCGAGGACAGCCCCTACTTCATGTGGTACGACTGGATGGCCGGCGGTTGGGGCGGCCGGGCCAGCAAGGACGGCAGCGGCGCAACGGCGCCGGTCTTCGGAGCCGGCCTCGCCGTTCAGCCGGTCGAGGGTCAGGAACGCCTCTCGCCGGTGCTGACCTCGATGCACCAGATCGGCATGGATTCGGGCGGCCCAGGACGCTTTCGCGGCGGTGTCGGCATTGAGAAGGGTGGCATGCTCACCGACGCTCAGAATGCGGTCATGAGCTATTGCTGCGACCGGGCACGCTCCATCACCTGGGGGATCGAGGGCGGGCTCCCATCGATTCCGCACGGGGTCTGGCTGAACAAGGGCACCGAGGGCGAACGCTTCCTCGGCTCCAACTTTTCCTCCGTTCCGGTGCAATCCGGCGACTCGTTCGTGCGGCCGTCGGCCGGCGGAGGCGGCTACGGTGACCCACTCGAGCGCACCTATCTGGAGGTGCTCGACGATGTCATCGACGGCTACGTATCCGTCGGGCGAGCAGCCAAAGACTACGGCGTGGTTATTACGGCCATCGATCCCGACTTGGACGCCTACGAGGTCGACGAAGCGGCGAGCGTGGAGCTTCGACACGATATCGCTGCGCACCGTCTCGGGTGGCTGGCTGAAGACCCCGCTACGGTCTCGGCCAGGTACATCAGCGGCGACATCGACATGCTCGACGTCATCCGTCGCTACGGCGTCATTCTCGACTGGGGTACCGGCGAGCTCTTCGCTACGACGACTCGGGAACATCGCGCACTGATGGAACGACGTTCCTCATCGCACTGGCCGGTCGTGCCAGCCTGATCCAGCTGGATTTTCGTTCAGCCTCAGTGTGAACTCTTGTGCATCTGCACGGACATTGGCTGATCTTTCTTGCACTTGCCTACTGGTTTGGATCCACAGGTCGTTCACATACTTGCTGGAGGGCCATGAGTCGTGGGCCCGTCGGCAGAGACGACGGCGGTGTTCACTACTTTTGCTGCACCTGGAATTTCGAATTTTGTAGGACCAATCACGAAACATTTTGCCGGCCGTCACCGGCCCTAATGGAGGTACCTAGTGAACGTGAATTTGACCGGCAGTAACAGTACTGTTGAGGCGACGGATGCCCTCTATCGCGAGGGCAACGACGACGATCAGATGACTAAAGGGTCACTGTCAATGGCATGGTACGGCGTCGCCAGTGCTATGTTTTTCGTCTATATCGGGGCCGCCCTGGCCGTGGCCTACGGCACCAAAGACGCACTGATTGGACTGGTGCTCACCATCGTGGCGTACGGCCTGATCAACCGCGTCCTTGCGAAGTACGCCATCAATAACCGCACCACGGTCGCGCTCTTCTCCCGCACAATCCTCGGCACTGCGGGGTCAGCGATCGCGACCATCATCTTCGCTCTCGTCGCCATTTACTACGCCGTGTTCGAAGGCTCGATCGTCGCCTACGCCTTCCAGGTGGCATTCGGCGGTGAGATGTGGATGTGGTACCTGATTGTCGTGGCGTACTCCACACCGCTGATTCTCGGTGGTGCCCGCCGATTCCTCGACAAGCTCAACGGATGGCTCTTGCCGATCTACGTCGGCGGGCTCATCGCAGCCGTCGTATGGGCCGGTGTGCAGTACGGCTTCAGCAGCACCTGGCTTACCCAGCAGCCTGAATCGGGACTGGCCGTGACGATGGGTGGGCCGGGCTGGCTCGCCACCTTTGCCGCCTACATGGGTGTGTGGATCATGATGATGTTCACCATTGATTACGCCGCTCTCGGCAAGCGCCAGGATACGAAATTTCACCAGCGCTGGAGCTTCGGTTGGGCGTTCTACATTCTCGCCTACGGTTTCAGCGCCTGCGTCGGCATCTTTCTCACCTTCACCATCCCCGGACTTGAGGCGTCGGAGACGGGAATCGCCGGCGGCATCGTTTCAATGATGGGGATTCTGGGACTCATCGTCGTTTTCGTCTCCCAGACCCGCATCAACACCGCCAACTACTACCTGGGCGCTGCCAACCTCAAGTCCTTTGGCGAACGGGTCTTTCGGATCAAGCTGCCCAACCTAGTCTGGGTGCTGACCTCCTCGGTGATCATCTTTCTCCTGATGCTCCTGCCCATCGTGAAGTACATCCTGCTGGCGTTGGCCTGGCAGGGCGTGCTGGTCACAGCCTGGGTCGCGATCGCCGTGACCCACATTCTGATCACCCGCGGACTCAGCCAGGAACACGGAATGCTCGACGACGTGCACTACCGCAAGTTCAACAACTCGGGACTCATCGCCTGGGTTATCGCGACAGTGACCGGCATCATCATGCTGCAGTTGGGCCTGCTCAACCCCGACCTGGCCGGTGTCGGCGCGACGTGGGGCCCCATATTGACGGCCGTTGTGGCATCCGCTGTCTATGCCTTGCTGTGGAACGCCACGACGGCCAAGACCGCGCTGGTGACGACGGTCGCCTAGCAGCAGCACCGTCTGCTTGCGCTGCCGACCGGCGTGGGAACGCCCTTGGGCGTTCCCACGCCGGTTTATTTTTCGCCCAGATCAACCAACCGAAGAGCGATGAGGCACGTCGCCTGGCCCTCGACGGAGCCCAGGTTCAAGCGCAGCAGGGTCTCGATCTTTCGCAGTCGGTAGTTCAGCGAGTTGCGGTGAATGAACAGGGCGCTGCAGGTCTTGGACGGCTGCGCGTCATTGTCGAGATAAGCGCGCAGAGTCTCGACCAACGGGCCGGCACGTTTCAGATCGTGTTCCCAGAGCGGTGCCAGAAACTTGCGTGCCGCTTCTTTCGCTCCGCGCCCAGCGGTGGCGGTGACGACGGCGCTGAGGCCCAGCGCCGGGGCGAGCTGGGGGCGGTCGATCCCCTGCACGAGCTGGAGTGCGTGCACGACAGACAGCCGAAGCTCAAACAGACTCAGTGTCGGCCCCTTCACAACCAGCGGTTGCCGGTCGTGAATGTGCAACAGCCGCTCGACGGCCTCGTCGAAGTCCATGCGTGGGTTCTGCGCAAAGGCGACCAATCGGTCGCTGAACTCGGTAACCCGAAGGGTCTGAAACTTCTCGTGCAGGGCAACTCGCAACTGCCAGGATGTCGACGCCAACTCCCCACTCATATCCGCGACCAGAACGGATGTTGCCACTCGCGCATCCAGGCCGATGTCGGCAAACGCTCGCCTCACGTCAAGGTGGGTAGCTTCCTCCCAGGACTCGCACGCGATCACAAAGTTCTTGATTTCGTGCTGACGGCTGGCATCGACGATCACGGACCTGTTGAGCTGCAGCGCGATGATGGAGGCGACCGGACCCAGGAGGGAGGCGAGCTGACTCTCGCTGTCCTTCTCTCTAATGGCCAGACGGCAGGGATTATTGAGACCCATCGGCAGGGGAATGCTCAGCACCCCCACTTGAGGCTTCGTCCTGATTCCGGTCGTCCAGGTTGCGAGCGCCGGATACTGGGCGATGACCGTGCCGTAGGCGTCGTACACGGCCAGGGGCGACTGGATCACGTTGAAGACGGTGGCCAGCAGGGTGACAACCTCGGCATCCTGGTTAGCCAGACGGGCGCACTCGTCGGCGAGGGTCCAGCCCCGATTGACCACGGCCAGACGCTCCGCTTGCATGACGCTCTCGATGAAGCGATTCACCTGCAGCGGAGGAACCGCCGCTGGAACCTCCAGCAGCGGGACATCATGCTTGGTGCAGGCGGCGATGAGGCCGGGCGGCAGGGCACGATGGGCCATCCCGGTAGCGAAGACGATGGCCGAGACGGGCACCTCGGCGAGGCGTTCCACGAAAGCATCCCAGGTGCGTTCGTCGGAAAAGTTCATACCGATTCCGCTGGTGAGCAGGAGTGAGTGTGGATCCAGGAACGGTGTGGGATCCATGAGTTCGGTCGGTGCGCATCCGCTGAGCTCGGTGGCCAGGTGCAGTTCCGACGACGGCGTCTGCAACAAGAGCTGCAGGGATCGCTCCAGGAGCAGGTCGACCACGCGCATCTCGAGTTCCATTCTCTAGGCGGTTTGCACAAAGTTTTTCGCAAGCTTAGTGCAGATGCCTACTGGGCCGTGCCGTCTCGGGCCCGTAGCGTGGAGTTATGGACGACGTGAACAGCAACTCGAACATCACCCTGAATTCCGATATGGGGGAATCCCTCGGCATTCACAGCTTTGGCAATGACGAAGCTCTTATGCGGCTGGTCGACGTGGCGAACGTTGCGTGCGGCTTTCATTCCGGAGACCCCGACGCGATGGAGGCCACCGTTCGGCTCGCCAAGGAGCACGGCGTGCGCGTCGGAGCGCACCCTGGGCTGCCCGACCTGGTCGGCTTCGGACGTCGTGAGATGAAGCTCATGCCCTCCGAAGTGGAATCCATGATTCGATACCAGGTTGGCGCGCTCGTCGGTTTTCTGCACAAGTACGACCTGCCCCTCAACCACATCAAGCCGCACGGTTCCCTGTACGGAATGCTCGCCCGTGACGAAGCGCTCATGCAGGGAGCGGTCGCTGTCGCCCAGTCATACGGCGTGCCCATCTTCGGTTTGGCCGGAAGTGCCCATCAGACGGTAGCCGAGCGGGAGGGCGTCGAATTCGTCGCCGAACTCTACGTGGACCTTGACTACAACGCCGAGGGAGGGCTGATCATTCAGCGGCGCCCCGAGAATACCGATCCACAGAAGGCAGCGGCCCGCGTGCGCCGGGTACTCGAGGACGGCAAGGTGCTCGCTAACGATGAAACGATCCTCGAAATCCCCTTCGGCTCCATTTGTATTCATTCGGACACATCAAATTCACCGGCTGTTGCCCAGGCCGTGCGCGAGGCGCTCGGCCGGTAAATCCGCGCACCCCACCCCACCCCAGCCCGACGAAAGTGAACCCATGAGCCACCAGATCATCTCCCCCCTCCCCGGCATCTTCTACCGAAAGCCGGGCCCTGGCAAGGAACCCTACGTCAATGAAGGCGACACGGTTTCGGCCGGCCAGACCATTGGCCTCGTCGAGATCATGAAGCAATTCAGTGAGGTTCGCGCCGAATTCGACGGTGTCCTCGAAAAATTCGAAATTGAAGACTTCGGGGTCGTCAACCCCGGTGACGTTATCGCCATTACGTCTTGACTGCCTCCGGGGTGGCGCTGCGGCACCCTCCTTACCTTTGAACGTTTCCCTCGACTCACTGGAAGAGCCAATGAAGAAACTCCTCATCGCCAATCGCGGCGAAATTGCCGTTCGAATCATTCGCACCGCTCAAGAAATGGGCATCGTGACCGTTGCCGTCGTGAGCGAAGCTGACAAGACATCCCTAGCCGCTGATCTCGCGGATGAGGCGATCGTGGTCGGGCCGGCTCCCGCCGGCCTCAGCTATCTCAACCACGACGCCGTGCTCAAAGCAGCCCTCGACAGCGGCGCTGATGCCGTCCATCCCGGCTACGGCTTTCTATCGGAAAATGCTGAATTCGCTCGCAAGGTGATTGCTGCCGGGCTGACGTGGGTTGGCCCATCTCCGGAGTCGATCGAACTGATGGGTGACAAGTCTCGCGCACGCCGAGCCGCAATCGACGCCGGTGTGCCGACCCTTCCAGGCACGGAAACGGCGCTTCGCGACGATGACGACCTTGAAGCGATCGCGGCACGAATCGGTTACCCCCTCGTGGTCAAGGCCTCCGCTGGCGGCGGGGGGCGCGGCATCCGCTTGGTTGAAGACCCAGCACAGTTGCGCGGGACCGTCGAGATCGCGCAGGCCGAGGCGCTGGGCGCTTTCAACTCGGCTGACGTCTACTTCGAAAAATTTGTCACCAGGGCACGCCACGTCGAAGTGCAGATATTGGGGGACGGTGAGACCTTCGTGCATCTTGGAGACCGAGACTGCTCGATGCAGCGCCGGCAGCAGAAAATTCTTGAGGAAGCACCCGCGCCCGGGCTACCAGACGAGGTTCGCGAACGGATGCGAGACTCCTCGGTTGAGCTGGCGCGCAAGGCGAATTACGTCGGCGTGGGTACGGTGGAATTTCTTTATGATCCGTTCAGCCATGAGGTCGCCTTCATCGAGATGAACACCCGTATCCAGGTTGAGCACACCATCACAGAGGCCATTACGGGCATGGACCTGGTTCGTGAACAACTGCGAATTGCCGCGGGGGAGAAGCTCGATATTACCCAAAGTGACGTGACGTTCTCTGGCCACGCGTTCGAATTCCGCATCAATGCGGAGGACCCAGACAACAACTTCATGCCCAGCCCCGGCCTCATCAAGACCATGAACCTGCCCGGGGGAGCCGGCGTGAGGGCCGATTTCGGCTTTATCTCCGGCAAGACCGTGGCTCCGTTCTATGACTCCCTCCTGGGCAAGATCATTGTCTGGGCGCCAACTCGTGAACTGGCCATCGCTCGGTCGGCGCGCGCCTTGGACGAAGCACACATTGACGGAGTCAAATCGACGATTGGGCTGCTCAGTTCCCTCGTGGGGCTGCCCGATTTCGCGAACGTCAAACACCACACCAAGTACATCGAATCGTTTCTGGACTCAACGATTCCGGACTCAACGGGAGATGCCGAATGACGCAGCAGACCACAGCCCGATACACATGGGGCGGCGATGAGTTTCTCTTCATTGAAATCACTGAGGGCATGTCGCTCGAAGCAAACTTCATCTCAAACAGCATCGCCAATGCTTTGGAAGCGCGCGAGCTCGCGGGGATCGTGGATATCTGCCCGGCCAACGCCTCGCTACTGGTGCGGTTCGACCCGGATATTCTGCCCTGGCAGGAGCTCGAAAACGTGGTGCACACGCTCGAGGACGAGGTGCGGGCCTCGACCGACAAGGTACTCGAAACACGCATCATCGAGATTCCGGTCTGGTATAACGACCCGTACACGAATGAAACCGGGGCCCGATTCCGTGAGGGTTATCACCAGCGGCCCGAGGGCAACGACCTCGACTATGCCGCCGAGGTCAATGGACTGGCCAATGCCGAGGAGTTCATCAAGCGGCATCACGAATCACCCTGGTTGGTTTCCATGGTGGGTTTTGTCGCCGGTCTCCCTTTTCTCTTCCAGCTAGCCCCGCGCGAGCAACAACTCGAGGTGCCCAAATATCTGAGCCCCCGTACGGACACGCCGGCGCTGACCGTGGGCTATGGCGGCTGCTTCAGCTGCATCTACTCGGTGCGCGGCGCCGGCGGCTACCAAATGTTCGGGATAGCGGCCGCTCCGATCTTTGACCCGTCCCAAACGTTGGGCGATTTCTCCGACTTTATGATCTTCTTCAAACCGGGGGACATCGTGAAATTCAAGCCAATCGACGAAACGGAGTATCGGCGCATCCGCGCCGAGGTCGACGCCGGAACCTTCCGGTATCGCCAGGCACCAATCGCGTTCGACCTGGGTGAGGCCTTGACCGACCCCGACGGTTACAAGTTGTCACTCTTGGAGGCACTCAATGGCATTTGACATTCTCGAACCCGGTCTCTCCACCACCGTCCAAGACCAGGGACGAATCGGTTACTACCGGTTTGGCATCCCGCAGGGTGGTTCGATGGATCAGTATTCGGCCACCTTGGCCAACCGGCTCGTCGGCAATACGGCGCGCGAGGCAGTGCTTGAGTGCACCTATATCGGCCCCAAACTGATTTCCACGACCGATGCCATCATTGCCGTGACCGGTGCGCCGGTGGACGTCTTCGTCAATGGGGAACTCGTACCCGAATACGAACGACTCGAGCTTCTCGCCGGTAATGAACTGAAGTTCGGTGTGATCAAGGGCGGCACGAAGTATTTCATCGCCGTGCACGGCGGAATCGATGTTCCCGAAGTGCTCGGTTCGCGGTCGACCTATCCGATCGGAGCGATCGGTGGGGTTGACGGGCGTGCGCTCGCCGCGGGTGATCTCGTTCCGGTCGGCGCAGCGATCGACAACGGCTTGCCTGCGCTGCAGTTCATTGAAATCGAGGACCGTCCGGCCTTCTCCAAGGACGTGACTGTGCGGGTTATGCTCGGACTGTACGACCACCTGCTCTCTCACACGGGACTGGACAGCTTGCTAAATAGCGAATGGGTGCTCACTCCGGTGGCCGACCGCATGGGTCTTCGCTACAGCGGACCCGGTGTGGAATGGAAGGACCGCGAACAACCGTTTGGTGCCGGTCAGGACCCGTCCAACATCGTTGACGCCGGGTACGCCGTCGGCTCCATCCAGATTCCCGGAGGCACCCAGCCCATCATTCTGCATCGGGACGCCGTCTCCGGCGGGGGCTACGCCATGGTCGCCACGGTTATCTCCGCGGACATGGACCTGGTGGCCCGCTGTTCTCCAGGCACGAAGACCCACTTTGTGGCCGTGACGATGGAGCAGGCGCTCGCTGCACGGGCGGCAAACACTGTCCGGGCTGCCAGGATCTGGTCGTAGCGGCCCACCGTGAGCTGGGCGCAGGCTGGGTAGCTGGGGGCATGCTCGATCGTGCGCCCGGTTGCGGAACCGGCGCCCGCCCAGGTTTGGCGCGACTTCTGAGGCGATGCCTGCTCGATTAGGCTGACCTCGTGAGCAATCCAGAGGCCGATCCCGACGAGATGCTGTGCGAGTCCGCCGCCCCCAGTGGCAGCGTCGAGATCCTGGCACCACGCGACGTTCCCCTCGGCGGGCTGCGCGCCATGAACGTGCGGCGCACCCTTCCCCAGCGCCAACGTTCCCTGATCGGCGCGTGGTGTTTTCTCGACCATTACGGTCCCGACCGGGTCAGCGAGATGGGTGGAATGCGCGTGCCGCGGCATCCGCATACCGGCTTGCAGACCGTCAGCTGGTTGTTCACCGGAGAAATCGAGCATCGCGATTCGGCCGGCTTTCACGCAATCGTTCGCCCCGGAGAACTCAATCTGATGACGGCCGGGCGCGGGATCAGCCACTCCGAGTTCTCCACCCCCGACACCACCGTTCTGCACGGTGCCCAATTGTGGGTGGCGCTGCCCAAGGGCGCCCGCCAGATGGAGCCCACCCTCGAGCATTTTCGCCCCGAACCCGCGCACGGCGAGGGCTGGACCATGCGGGTATTCCTCGGCTCGCTGGGTGGCAGCACCTCGCCGGTCGTCACGCACACTCCGCTGCTCGGGGCCGAGATCCTGCTGCAAGCGGATGCCCGCCTCACCCTGCAGACCGACCCGACATTCGAACACGGTGTACTCGTTGATGAGGGAGAGCTCACCGTCGACGGCATCCCGGTAGCGAAGGACCACCTCGCGTACGCCGGCGTCGGTCGGTCGACACTGACGCTGGTCGCTGGCGCCGAGCCCGTGCGCGTTCTGCTCATTGGCGGCGCGCCCCTGGGCGAACAGATTCTGATGTGGTGGAACTTCGTGGGTCGCAGCCACGAGGAGATCGTCGCCTACCGCGCCCAATGGCAGACGGAGATCAGGGCTGCCGACTCTGCGGTCGCCGGTGCTGATTGTGGTGGGGCCGCCGAGCCGCGCTTTGGCAGTTTTCCCGCCGGACAACCCGACCCGATTCCTGCCCCGCCTCTTCCCACGGTGCGCCTGCGCCCGCGCGGCTAGCCGGATCGGCCCCCAATACCACCATGCTAGAAGCGGATGCCGCAGCCCGGGCCCTGTGAGTGGACGCACGGTCCTGCGGAGGGGAAACCTCGCATGCCTGCATTGATCTGGTTGCGCTGATCTGGTTGCGCTCATCCGGGTGCGGTCTCGACGCCGGCGTTACTTGTTCCAGTTGGGTTTCTCGGCGGGGATGGCGGCGCGGTTTTGGCCGGCGGGGCGCCAGGTGTGGGTGGGGTCGAACAGGAGCGGTCCGCGTACCCAGGGGCGGCCGTCTCGCATGTCGATGTCCCAGCCGGAGGTGTCGATGCTGGAGTGGCTGGCGTTGCAAAGAAGGACTGCGTTATCGATATCGGTCAGGCCGCCTTTCTGCCAGGGGACGACGTGATGAGCTTGTGCCAGGTGGGGTGGCACGGTGCAGCCGGGGATGGCGCAGCCGCCATCTCGGGCGGCTAATGCTCGGCGTTGACTGGCGCTGAAGCACCGGTTGCTGGTGCCGAGGTGCAGGATCGTGCCGGTGTGGCCGAACAGCACGGGTTGGTAGCCGCCGGCGCAGATGAGTTCGTCGACCTGGCCGGGGGTGAGGGGGCCGTCGATGCCGTCGATCCAGCCGGCGCCGCGGCCGTCGAGGAGGTCGTTGATGTTGATGTGTACGAGCACGGTGGGGGCGGCGCCGCCCATGGTCGGGGTGTCGGGGTGCCGGGCTGCGGCTTCGAATACGGCGCGGAGGATGCTGGCTTGTTTTTCGTTGCGGGAGCGGGTGTCGTCGGGTTGCTGCGGGCACGGACTGAGTAGGTCGGGACTGATCCTGTCGGGGCTGTGCGGGTCGGGTGGGTCGGCGCCGAGCGTGTTGCTGGCCTCTATTTTCGCACCCGCGTCGCCCGCCTGGCCAATTTCGGTGGCTTGGCCCGCCGCGGTGGCGTCCCGCGCCTTGCTGGTCGCTTCTTGTGCCGCTTCGTTGTCGCAGTTCTGGTTGTTCTGGTTGTTCTGGCCGTCGATACCCATCTGCGCGCCGTCGACCCCAGCTTCGACCCCAGGTCCGACCTCAGGTTCGACCTCGGATTCGGCCTCGTCGTTCTCGTCGTTGACTTCTGTGTCGTCGCTCTCGGTCTCACGGAACGCGACCCGGGCACGCGGGGTGGTGTCGGCGACCCGAGTCGTACTGGAGGTCGTACCGGTCGCCGTGCCGGTCGCCGTGCCGGTCACCCGGGTCGCGGCGCCGTCGGCGCCGGGAACCGGGTTGGCCGCGGCGGCGGACAGGTACGCATCGAAAACGTTGCTCATGATGGCGCGGTCGAGGGTGGTGAACCAGCCGTTGAGGCTGTAGCCGCCGTTATTGAGGGTGCCGAAGGTGAGCCAGCTGCGCCGTTCGGTCGGGGCCTCGCCGGGCGCGCTGCCGTCGGGGCGAGGCGTGCTTTCCACTGGATGCCCTGTTGCCGCAGCAACTCCGGCGCAAACGCGATGCCGGCACCGGGGAGCCCCTCGGTTTCGGGGATGATCGCCCCGGAGCCGCTGGCCACCAGAGAGCGTTCGACCCGGTCGAGGTCTTCCACCAGCACGGAGGAGCGCAGGCCGTCGAGCACCTGCACGATCACCCGGGACTGTTCCAGGCCGAGCTCCCCGCCCTGCAGGGCCTCCCCGAGCACCGGGTAGGTGGGGGCCAGCGGGCGGCCGAGCAGCATCCGCTGCCCAGCCTTCTCACCGAGCACGGCCCGCTGACGTACTTCGGAGCGAGAGAGGCGGGCGAGGGTGCAGACCAGCTCGACGCCGCTGCGGCAGCCGAGCCGCCGGGCCAGCGTCGGCGCAGCCAGAGACGCCGCCGCACGCGCCACGCTCGGAGTGGCCGCAGCACCCTCCGGTGCCACGGAGTCCGGTGCCACGGAGTCCGGTGCCACGGCCTGCGCTTCAGCATCGCTCTCAGCTGCACTCCGGTCGGCACTCCGGTCGGCACTCTGGGCAGACGACGCCTGGGCAACCGCAGTCTCGGCGGCGCTTTTTGCAGCGGCGGCATCGAAGTATTCGGAGCGGCGCAGCACATCGGACGTGGAGAGCACCCGGGCACCGTCGACGACCCCGCCCACGCTCTCGATCGCGAGCAGCATGCTCAGCGATTCTTCATCACCGAGCAGCCCGAAGGACACCCCGCTCAACGCCGCCAGCAACGCATCCCGAGCCTGCTCCACCGCGGCAATGACGGGGTTCGAACTGGCCTCGCTCGGGTTTTCCATGAACATGGGCGCCATTGCCTCCTTGACACCCATTCTACCGCAAATCGAACACAAAAGCGAGGGAATCTCAGATAAACTCCCAGCACTAAATTTGACCGCCTGATCCGAATTTATCGACACTGGTACCAGTGCTAAGGCACAAGACTTGATAGCAGCTCGTATTTCATCGCCGCAGCGATTTAGTTCCGACGTGGTGGTGTAGAAGTAATGAGCGATTTATCGTCACAAATACGTACCGAAAAGTTCGCGCATGTCGCACGTCACCGCCCATCAGCATTGCTGCCGTTCCGCGTCGCCGATGCCCGAGTGCGATGTTCGACCGCGGCGATCGACTTTGCTGAGTTGACTCGTGTCCAACCCGCCGGAACTCCGACGACTCGGCTCAGCCTGCACTCATACCCGGCCAGTACGACAAGCTCAATGTCAGCTCGGAGGACTCCGCACCTCACTAGCCGTCGCGCACGTCCTGCAGAAAGTTGCGTACGTGCTCGCCCAGCGCTTCGATGCGCTGCCGGCGTGCCGCCTCAATGTCGAAGCCGATGTAGGCGACCGAGGGAAGCTTGCGAACGTTCACCGAACACTCGAAATTGGCGCAGGCGAGAATGCCGATGGTGTCGCCGTTTCGCCCGGCCTGCCCCGCGCGTTTGGTACTGAAGAACGCGACGTCGTTGGGCAGCTGCACGTCATTGCACCACGAGCACTGCGGTCGCGTAGTCATCTTTCCCTTGCGCTCGCGCAGCAGTAGCCCGACCGGGTCGTCATCGAGCAGGGCGATGATGTAGCCGATGCCGGGAGCCTTGGGGTCACGCCAGCCGAGATAGTCGAGCTTGTCCCAGGCGAGCGTTGCCAGGTTCGACGGCAGGGTCACCGCCTTGCGCTCACTCAAGGAAGCGTTGATGAACGCGGCCCGGATATCCGTTTCGGTGAGCGGGAGCATGTGAAGCCTTGTCTGTCGGGTGCGCGTTTGGGCAGTTTGTCCAGACTACGCTTGCGGTCGCCACGCGTGCAGCGGTGACGCGAGTCAAGGGCCGCTGACCAGCGTGGCGACGAGGATCAGGCATTGGATCAGGGCGAAACCCCAGACGGCGGAAACGATGGCCCACCAGAAGTGACGGTTGCGTACCGCGAACACCGCACCGCCCAGGCCCAAAATGATGGGAACCACAAAAAGCCAGAGGGGTCTGTTGGCTCCCGATTCGGTCCAGTCCGGTATGAGTGCCACGACGATGAGCGCCAAAACCATGAGCGACCAGGTGACAACGGGCCGGTTGGTCTCATTCGAATTGCGGCCGGATGTTTGGGCGGTGGACATAATGCGGATTCTCCCGTCTTAAGCGAACGGATTACACAGACAATAGGTGAAGTAGGTGCTGACGGCAGCGGCCATAACACGCTCTCCGGACGTCATACGATAAATGTTATTGCGAATGTCGAGAACAATTTGGCGGTCACACGAGCAAGCGAAATAGCCGCGTGCAGCGTAGCAATAGTCATGGGTCTGGCAGATGGAGTCGAGCACGTCGACAGCGTTACCGCCACCGTGGCCCGGACCGCACCAATTGCCCCAGATCGGAACGCTCAGCATGGTGGTCATTTGGTTCTCGCCCGCTCCGCGTTGCGAGACCGCGAGCTGATTGATCAGGCTACCGATCTCACGAGTGGCAGCGGATGCCCCGGCTTCTTCTGCAGCAGCCATGTCGAAGTACGTGGACTCGTCTGCGGCCGTGCGCATGTACTGCAGGGTCAGATTGAGCTGCTCGTCGAATTGGCTCCCGAGCGCGTCGTTGTGTGCCGTTCCATCCCCGGGGGGAGGCAAAGTGTGCGACGGTGGCCCCGGCGGTAAAGCTTGTGCTGCGGGAGACGACGTAAAGCCCAGTATTGCTACCAGGGCCAGTGCCAGTGCCAGCCATGCCCAGACTGGTCGGACAGCGCGCCCTTTAGCTAATCCAATCACGATTGAACCCCCCAATGTTTCACGTACCCTATTCACCTAGCTATGTATTCGCATATCACGTTAGGCCTAACCCGCGAATGGGTCAAGGATTGGCACGGGAATTCGCTATTGGTTATCGGCGAGATTCGCGTAATTCCTTCTGAAAGCAATTAAAAGACTAACGGAATCTTGTCCTTAATGGATGTGCCGGCGTCGCTCCCGCGGTCGATCGAGAGCGATTTGTCGTTCGAGAGTACGCTGTGCCGCATGAAAGCCGCCGTGTACCGCCATTACGGACCCCCGAGCTTCGTGCACGTCGAGGAGGCGTCGCCTCCGGTGCCGAATGCAGGAGACCTGCTCGTGCGGGTCTTTGCCAGCACGGTCAATCGCACGGACTGCGGGTTTCTCAGCGGCAAGCCCCTCGTGGTGCGGCTGTTCAGTGGACTGCGAGCGCCCAGGGCGGCGATTCTGGGCTGCGAATTCGCCGGCGAGATCATGGGCGTCGGTACCGGCGTCAGCGCATTCGCAGTCGGCCAGCGGGTGTTCGGCTACAACGGCGTGAAATTCGGCGGCCATGCCGAGTATCTGACCATCGCCGAGACCGGGCTCGTTGCCGAGATCCCGGCCGGGACATCGTATGAGCAGGCAGCGCCGATCATCGAGGGCGCCCACTACGCGCTCAACATGATTCGCGCGGCACGGGTCGCGGCCGGACAGAATGTGCTGGTTAACGGCGGTACGGGAGGTATCGGGTCGGCCGCCGTGCAACTTCTGGTGCAACTCGGCGCCCGTGTCACCGCGATCTGTGCCACCGCCCATCTGGCCCTCGTGGAATCGCTCGGCGCCGAACGAGTCGTGGATTACCGCAGAGAGGACTTCACCGGCCTCGACAATGAATTCAACGTTGTGCTCGATGCTGTCGGCAAGAGCTCCTTCGGACGGTGCCGGAGCCTTCTCGTTCCGGGCGGAATCTATGTTTCGTCGGAGCTCGGCACCCTGTGGCAGAACCCGGTTCTGGCGCTCACAACGCCCCTGCTGCGCCGGAAGCGAGTGCTGTTTCCCATTCCCCGGGACACGCGCGAGGACGCCCTATTTCTGCAGGGGCTGGTCGCCTCGGGTGAATTTCGGCCGGTGATCGATCGAAGCTACCCGCTCGAGCAGATTCGTGAAGCCTACGAGTACGTGGCGGCCGGCCAAAAGATCGGTAACGTCGTCATTCGCATGCGCGAGGAGTGACCGCAGCAGTAGTTCCGACGGCTTGACGCTCGCGGAACGCGATCATGTTCATGCGGTTACCGCAGCGCACGCTGCAGAAACGTTTGGACCCGTTGCGGGAGAGGTCGAGAACCAGGCCGGTGCAGTCATCCGCTTCGCAGATTCGCAGGCGCCGCATTTCGTCGCTGCGAATCACGTCGATCAATGCCAGGGCAGCCTCCACGCGCATCCGCTCGCCGAGGGGTGCCTCGGGCACCGTGGCGTGCAGGTGCCAGTCCGACACGTCGTGGCGGGCGAGCTGGGGGAGGGCCCTGGCCTCGCGCAGGATGCGGTTGACCTCGGTGACTGCATCATCGCGGTCGAGGGTCCAGACCCGGCGAAGCAGCGCGCGGGTCTGCCGCACGTCGAGCAGTTCGGCATCGTTGCCGTCGATGCGGCCGGTGAACGGAATCGGCGCGAGCAGCGCGGCGAGGTCGGCGACCGTTTCGAGTTCGTCACGGCCACTGCGCGAAGCGCCCGGATCGGTGTCGCCCAGAAGCACCACGAATTCGAGAGCCTCCTCAGTGTCAGGGGCAAAATGCAAGTTGACTCCTTAACAAATCGGTTCTACTGTCAGTGGCGTAGGCCAGTTTAGACCATGACGGGCCCGTGTCGTCCGAAGGAGAAGCATGAAGATCTCGTCCCTGCCGGGAGGCCTGATCGTCGCCGCCCTTGCCGCCATCTCGTTTGGAACATCAGGCGCTCTGGTCAAGCCGATGCTCGAGGCCGGCTGGTCACCGACGGCGGCCGTGACAGCCCGCGCGTTGACCGCCGGGCTCGCGCTGCTGCCGCTCGCGCTGTATTCGCTGCGCGGGCGTTGGGCTGCCCTCTGGCTGGG
Organism: Cryobacterium sp. N21; assembly: GCF_002929575.1. Lineage (NCBI taxonomy): Bacteria > Bacillati > Actinomycetota > Actinomycetes > Micrococcales > Microbacteriaceae > Cryobacterium > Cryobacterium sp. N21. Next base: position 100,470 of record NZ_PJJQ01000036.1, read on the forward strand.
TCGCTGGCGGGTGCTCGGAATGGGCATCGTCGGTGTCGCGTGCACGCAACTGGCCTATTTTGCCGCGCTGCAGACCATTCCGGTCACGACCGCGCTGCTCATTGAATTTCTCGCACCGCTAATTCTGGTCGGCTTTGTCTGGGTGACGACCAAACGGATGCCGCGCCGCACGGTTTTGCTCGGCTCGACTCTCGCCGTAGGCGGGCTGCTCCTCGTGATCGGGCCCGGCGCCATTCGGGCCGTCGATCCGGTGGGAGTGCTGTTCGCCTTCGGCGCGGCCATCGCCTGCGCCGTGTTCTTCGTGGTGGCCGCCCGCCCTGCCCAAGGCTTGCCGCCGCTCGCGCTGGCGGCGTTCGGGCTGCTGGTCGGGGGTGGTGTGCTGGGTTTGCTCGGCCTGACCGGCCTGCTCCCGTTCACCGCATCGTTTCGTGACCTGTCCCTGCTCGGCACGGTCGTGCCGTGGTGGGTGCCGCTGCTCGCCCTGGCGACTATCAGTACCGCGATCGCCTATGCGGCCGGCATCACGGCGGCGGGAATTCTCGGGTCGAGGCTCGCCTCGTTCGTGGGCCTGCTCGAGGTTATCTTCGCGTCGCTCTTCGCCTGGCTGCTGCTGGGCGAAGTGCTGACGCCGCTGCAACTGCTCGGTGGGGTCCTGATTCTGGGAGGCATCGCAGCCGTGGGGGAGGAGCGCGTCGAACTGGCCGCCGAGGCGCTGCCGCCCGACGAGCCGGAACTGCCGCACGCGCACGGGGACGCGCAGCGCGACGAGGCCACCGCCTCCGATGCGGCGAAAGCCGACGCATCCGCTTAGGCGATCAGCACCGGGGCCGGATCGTCGATGGTCGGTGGGTTCAGCACGACCTCGAGGGCGTCAGCACGGCCGAGCGAACCGGGATAGTTGTAGCGGGCAAAGCGCCCGGTGGGGTCATTGGGGGTCTGCGGAACGGCAATCGACGACCGGCGGATGATCTCCGCAACGATGTCGGTCACCGCGGTCGGCAGCGTCTGTGCGGTGCGACCGCGCAGGCGAACGGATGCCCGTGGCCCGCTCTCCGCGCCGAACCGCAGCGTGAGCATGCGGGTGTGGGCGCGCTTTCGGTCGAACATTTCGAGTCGGGCCCACACGATGTCAGCCAGCGGCACGACTCGGCGGCCGGCCCGCAGTTCGTTCCTGTCGAAGCTCACCCAGGCCTGCGGGTAGCGCAGTCGCTGCACCAGGTAGAGCACCAGGAACACCGGCACGATGGCTCCGAGGGCCATCAGGAAACCCCACCAGATCGAGATATCGAAACTTCGAGCGGTCGTGGTTCCGAGATTGATCGGCACGATGCCGAGCATGATGCCGTTCAGCGGGGTTACCGCGAAGGTGCCCCACCAACCGGCCCGGTCCAGTCGCAGCCAGCCTGCAGGCAGCGGCTCTGGAGTCGGCGCGGTGGATTCGCTCATGCCTGCAACGTACCAGGCACCGCCCTGTGCTCGGGCGGCGAGCGTCAGACCAGGCCGGCATCGTGAACGCAACGGGCGATGTGCACCCGGTTGGCGGCGTCGAGTTTCGTGAACAGGTGCCCGACATGCGTCTTGACCGTGGCGACGCCCATGAACAGTTCGGCGGCGATCTCCGCATTCGAAAGCCCGCGCCCGATCGCGATCGCCACCTCGGTTTCGCGTTCGGTCAGTTGGCCGAGCACGGTCTGAGCACGCTGCTGCCGGTCATCCGGGGCACGGATCACGGTCGCGATGAGCTGAGCGGTGACGCTCGGCGACAGCATCGGCTCTCCGTGGACGACCCGGCGCACCGCTGCGACGAGCTCGGCCGGCGGGGTGTCCTTGAGGAGAAAACCTGCGGCACCGTGCCGCAGGGCGGTGAGCACCATTTCGTCGGTGTCGAAGGTGGTCAGCACGATCACCCTGGCGGGGTCGCCGCGTTTCTGCAGCGCGCGGGTGGCCGCCAGTCCGTCCAGAAGCGGCATGCGGATGTCCATGAGGACGACATCGGGGGTCTCCCGGCCGATCAGTTCGAGCGCGGCGTGGCCGTCGCTGGCCTCCCCGACGATCTCGATCGCCGGGTCTCCGCCCAGAATGAGGCGCAGACCGGTGCGCACCAGGGCGTCGTCGTCAACGAGCACTACTCGCACGCTCAGGTCCATGGCAGCCATGCTTGCAGAAGAAAGGTGCCATTGGGTTCGATGCCGTGGCGGATGCGGCCACCGACGAGGTCGGCGCGCTCCTGCAGGCCAATCAGGCCGACGCCGCTTCCGGGCGGGCTGGCGGCGCGTGCTCGGGGATCGATCGGATTGCGCACGTCGAGGTGGAGCAGGTCGCCGGAGTGCTCGATCCAGAGGGTGACCGGCTGGCCGGTCGCGTGCTTGCGGGCGTTGGTGAGCGCTTCCTGCACGATGCGATAGGCGGTGCGGGAGACTGTCTTCGACGGCCCGGCGGCGGCGTCTGACCAGGCCGCGACGGAGGTATCCGTCGTCTGGAGAGTGATCGCGGTGCCGGCCTCACGCGCCTCGGCTATGAGCTTGGGCAAGTCGGCGAGTGTGGGCTGCGCGGGTTCGGCCGTGCCGTCGCCAGTCTGCCCGCCGCGCAGCACGCCGAGTACCTGTCGCAGCTCGGTCAGGGCGAGGTGGGCGTTGTCCTGGATAATGCCGGCGGCCTGCGCCGTCTCGTCCCGGGTGAGATCGGTGCGATAGGTGAGTGCGCCGGCGTGCAGGGCGACGAGGGAGATGCGGTGGGCCAGTACGTCGTGCATTTCGCGGGCGATGCGAGTGCGCTCGGTGCCCCGGGCCGACTCGTCGCGCAGGGCCTGCTCGCGTTCGGCGTTCTCGGCACGCTCGCGCAGACTGATTAGCAGGTCCCGGCGCGCTCCGATGTAGAAGCCGGTGGCGACGCAGACGGCGTAGATCGCGATCGCGATCAGACCGGATGCCCAGGGCACCGGGTAGACCGCAAGATCGGCGACCCGCGCTCGCACGATCACCTCGTAGATTCCGGTGGCGAGGCACCAGATCGCGCCGACCACCACAGTCCCGCCCCAGCGACGCCGGGTGCTCATTGAGATGGCAGCCCAGATGGCCGCTGCGAGCGCTGACGCCGACAGGGCCGAGAGCGCGGCTGTCACGGAGGCGATCACGAACGGGTGGCGACGACGCAGCGGCAGCAGGGTGAGGGCGACGACGCCGAGCAGAAGGTCGAGGAAGATGAGACCGCCAAGGACCGATTCTGACGCTGCGCTATCCGAGAACTCACCGGTGTAATCGGCGAAGACCAAGAGTAGAAACAGCAGGGCCGTTATAGCCGTCACGAGGTACCGCCAGATACGCGACCAGGGTCGCAAACCGGACGGGTGCCCGCGGTCGATCGATTCCACAACGGTGGGAGCAGGCCAGGGGATCATTGTCCCAGCGTATGGGGGGAGCGTTCCCACCCGCCTCCACCCCGCGTCTCGTCCGCCTGCGACTAAAGGGGGAGACGATCGAGACCCCGGGTCGATCCGCCCGGCTGTCCGCGCCGCAACCATGGAGGCATGATCAACGCAGAACACCTCACCAAGCGCTACGGCTCCCGGCTGGCCGTCGACGACGTCTCCTTCAACTGCCGCCCCGGCCGGGTCACCGGTTTCCTCGGCCCGAACGGGGCCGGTAAATCCACCGTGATGCGCATGCTGTGTGCGCTCACCGCCCCCAGCACGGGGCGAAGTCTCGTGCTCGGGCATCCGTTTCGAGAGTTACGTAACCCCGGCCACCAGGTGGGCGTGCTGCTCGACGCGAGTGCCCAGCACGGCGGACGCACCGGCCGGGAAATGCTCTCGGTCTCGGCACAGCTCATGGGATTGTCGGCCGGCCGCGTACGGCAGATCGTCGACCACGTCGGGCTGACCGCGCGTGAAGCGGATGCCCGCACCCGCACCTACTCCCTCGGCATGCGCCAGCGGCTCGGGCTCGCGCACGCCCTGCTCGGCGACCCGCAGGTGCTGATTCTGGACGAGCCGGCCAACGGACTGGATCCGGCCGGCATCCGCTGGATGCGCGGCCTGCTGCGTTCCTTTGCGGATGCCGGTGGCACGGTTTTGCTGTCGTCTCACCTGCTGCACGAGGTCGAGGCAATGGCCGACGACCTCGTGATCATCGGTAACGGGCGCATTTTGGCCCAGGGCAGCGCGGACCAGCTGCTGGCGGTGCCCGGAACCCGGGTGCAGAGCCTCGACAACGACGGACTGCTGGCTGAGCTGATCGCGGCCGGCCATGCGGCGGACGCGACGAGCGACGGGGTGTCGACCGGGGCATCCGTCGTGGACGTCGGGCGGATCGCGCTGGCCGGCGGCATCGTGCTGATCGACCTGCGGCCCGCCGAAGCCTTCGGGCTGGAAGAACTGTTCTTTGACATGACCGCCCAGCATGGGCGAGACGAAGTCGCAGCATGAGTACCCTGACCGCACCCGCCCAGCGCCTGGAGCCCGCCGTTCGACAAAGCGTCGAGGAGCACGGCATCCCGTTCGCCCGACTCTGCCTGGTGGAATTGCGTAAGCAGATTGACACCCGGGCCGGGCTCTGGCTGCTGATCGTGATCGGGCTGGTCAACACCGGCCTCATCGTCCTGACCCTGACCACGGCCCCGCCCGCGGAACTCACCTGGGCGAACCTGACGAACGCGGCGTCCATGGGGCAACTCGTGCTGTTGCCGCTCATCGGCGTGATGGCGGCGACGAGCGAATGGTCTCAGCGCACTGCTCTCACGTCCTTCGCGCTCGAGCCGCGGCGAACGCGGGTGAACCTCGCAAAGCTGGCATCCGCTGGTGTGCTCGGGCTGATCGTGATGTCACTGACCCTCGTGGCCGGTGCGCTGATGAACGTCATCGGTATCGTCTTCCGCGGGGGCGACGGCTCGTGGGCGATGGACTGGCCAGTGCTCGGCGGTGCCGCGCTGGCCCTGCTGATCCTGGTCGCACAGGGAGTCGCGTTCGGCCTGGCACTGTTGAGCACGCCCATTGCCATCGTGGCTTATCTCGCGCTGCCGACGGTGTGGACCATTCTCACCCTGTTCATTTCCGGTCTGGCGGAGCCGGCCCGCTGGCTCGACCTGAACGTCACGCTTCTGCCGATCATGTTGGGGGCAGAAGTGAGCGCGACGGGATGGGCGCAGCTGGCTACTTCGGTCGCGGTCTGGGTGGGACTGCCGCTTCTCGTGGGGCTCTGGCGCACGGCGCGCCGCGACGTGGCCTAGCGCACGTCGCTGCTACCGCCGGCGGGGTGGGAGGCAGGACATGGGGCGTTTGTTGGCATCTCGCGCGCGAGACGACAACAACGGCCCCATGGGAGTCGCGCTGCATCTGCGAGACGACGACAACCGCCCCATGGGTGAAAGACCGGGACTGAAAGACCGGGAGTGCGCTCACCGCCCGAGGGCGCGGATGCGCCGCAGCGCGAGCGCTGCCACGAGCGCCCCGGCGACGGCCAGCCAGAGGGCAGCTCCCAGCCCGGTAGCTTCGAGCCCGGCCGCCCCGGGCCCGGCCGCACCGACCTGCACAGTCAGACCGCCGGCGACGATGAGAACGATGAGCAGAGCATCCGCTTGCCACGCGATCGCGTTGAGAATCGACACGTCGCCCACCGGGGTCGGGATGGGCAGGAGCAGACCGATCGGCATCGGACCTTTGGCGCAGTCCAGAACGCGCACGAGCACGATGAAGGCGGCCAGCAGCATCCACCAGGCAACATTATTGTTATCGCCCATTGCCCCCAGTGAGCCGAAGGTGATGGCGGCGAGAACGGGGACAACCGCGTGAGAACCGATCATGCTGAGGGCGCTGCGCCCATACAGCGACCCCGGAGTCGCGTTGTCGGCGGCGTTTCGCAGGCCGTCGCACCAGACGCCCACTCCCAGGTAGGCCAGCGATACCCCGGCGAGCGCCGTGATCCAGGCGATGCCCTCTGGCATCGTCGACGTTACGGCGGTGAGCCAGCCGGCACCGACGAGAGCCATCGAACCGAGAGCGATGCGCACCGGGAACCGCCCGGCAGCAATGAGATCGCGCTGCACGATCGCCACCAGCAACGGTCCGGTCAGGGGCATCCGCCGGCGTCGACCGCGAGTCGGTGGGTCGCGCAGCGCTCCAGAGGCCCCGGCGACGTCGCCGGTCTGCACCAATGCTGAGATGGACTGCCAGCGCCGCGATTGCGCCATCATCTCGTCTGCGCGCAGGTTGCCCAGCAGCGCGGGCACGCCCAGGAGCGCGAGCGACGACAGGGCGAGGGCTAGCGCCGGCCACCAGACGGTCGGCTCCCCAAGGCCCTGCCAGAGCAGGGCGATCCAGCCCCACGGCGTGAACGGAAGTGTGCCGTCAACAGTCACCGTTGCGCCGGTCACCGTGACGACGAAGGCGAGGCCGACCGTGAAACGCCGCGGCAGGCTTTGCCCTACCAGCCAGAGCCCGGCGAGCAGGCCGGAGAATCCGAGACAGCCCAGCACGACCAGCACCGCCGAAACGGATGCCGCCGCGCCGCCGACCACCCGCGCCGCGACCACGAGACCCACCGCTGCAACGACCGAACACGCGAGCACGGCCCCGCTCGCCAGAAAAGGGCGGAGCACAGTAGCACTGCGGGGGAGGTCGCTGCCGACCAGAAACTCCGTGAGGAACGGACTCGGCACCACGGGACCGCGGGTGCGACCGAGCAGCAGCGCACCCGCGGCGAGCAGCGCCGCAATCATTCCCACGATCCGGGCGCTGCCCGGAGAGCTGAGCGCCGCCACAACCTGGGGCTGGGCCAGGCCGCGCACGATCGCCACCACGGCCGGAGCCGCGATGAGGGCGGTGACGAGCGCCGAGACGTAAATCAGGTAAACGGTGTCGCTGGGCGTAGCGGCCCGGCGTTCGGCCAGCACCGATCGCGCCGACCTGAGCGTCGGCTTCACGGTTGCCCGAGCGTCACGGTTGCCCCAGCGTCACGGTCGCGTCAGCGATGGAGGCCACCAGCTCTGCGCTGTGACTGGCGATCACAACGGATGCGCCACGGTCGATTTCTCGGCGCACCGCCGCCGCAACGAGATCCCGGCGGTGCGCATCCAGGCGTTGCTCCGGTTCGTCGAGGATGAGCACGTCGAAGGGCCGAACGAGGGCCGTGGCCACCGCCAGCAACTGGGTCTGCCCGGAGGAGAGCTCGTTCACGAACCGGTTGCGCAGTTCGAAGATGCCGAGAGCTCGCATGGTAGCGTCCGCGGCATCCGTTGCGGTGGAGCCGGTGCGGCCCCAGGTAGTGGCGATGAAGCGCAGCTGTTCGTGCATGGTCAGCTCGCGTGCGAAGGCCGGGAGGCCGATGCGGGCCGAGATCCCGCGCCGAGCGGTGCGGCTGCGTTCATCGACGGGACGGCCATCGAGTAGCGCCGTGCCGGTCGTTGGTCGCAGATGCCCGCTGAGGAGGCGCAGCAGTGTGGTCTTGCCCGAACCGTTCGCCCCCCGAACGGCAAACGCCGTGCCCGGCGGCACAGCGAACGACACCGGCGCGAGCAGCATCTCCGAGTCGATCGAAACGGAAACGGCATGGGCTTCGAGGTGGGACACAGCTCTTATCCTCTCGCACCCGCTGGCGGCCGCGCGCGTTCGGAACGCCGCGGCATCCGCTGGAGCCAGTCATGGGGCGTTTCCTGACTTGTCGCGGGTGAGATGCCAACAACGGCCCCTTGAACGCTGCGCGGCGAATTCGAGATGTCAACAATGGCCCCCTGAGCGATCTGAGGCAGCCGGATTGGCCTCTGCAACAGCGTTCCGGGTCGACTCGGAGACCACCTCGATCTAGGCTGGCAGCCATGACCGGCAAGAAGGAGCGTAACGACGGGGCACCCACCGACGCCCGACTGAGCGTGGCTCGATACCAACTCAAGCGGATGCTTCCGCCCGATCCGGCAGACACGCCCGCGCCGACCGACAATGACCCCGAGCCGAACACTGCCGGGCAATCCATGATGGAAGCTCGCGCACAGTACGTGGAAATGGCTATTCAGCAGGCCATTCGTCGCGGTGAGTTCGACAACCTGCCGGGTGCGGGCAAGCCGCTCGCGAACCTCGAGCGTGGGTATGACCCGGACTGGTGGATTCGGCAGAAGATCGAGAGCGAGAAGATCACCGGGCTCGGGCCGCCGGCCCTCACCCTGCGCACCGAGAACGCCGAGCTCGACGCGCGGCTGGACAGTGCGCAGTCTGAGGCTGCGGTCACCGAGATTCTCAGGGATTTCAACAGCCGGGTGGTGTCGGCACGCCGGCAGCTGCAGGGTGGGCCGCCCGTGGTCACGCCCACCCGGGACGTGGCCGAACACGTCGCGCTGTGGCGGGAGCGCCGGGCCGCCCGGAGCGACGCGGCCCGGCAGCAGCGGGAGAGTGAGGCCGCATTGCTCGCCGCCCTGACCTGGCGGGAACGCCGCCGCGCTCGCCGCCGCTGAACGAAATGGCCATCGGCTACACCAATGACGTCGGCTACGTCGGCCGGTTGCTGCTCGTCCACGACGGAACCTGGCCGATCGACGGAGACGCGACCGCTGAACTCAAGCACAAGCTCGCTGAATCACTCTGGTGGACCTTCGTACTAGCCGACAAGCTCGACATTGATATCGACCAGGCATTCACCGGCACCATGACGACCATTCGCACTAATCTCGAGGCCACGAGCGAACGCACGAAACCGTAGGGAACAAATTGGCGCAGCAGGCGTTGGGTTTGCCATGAAGACAATTGTGTACAGCGAAACCGGTGACCCGTCCGTGCTCCACCTTGTCGATCGAATGGTGACCGAACCCGGAGCCAGCGAAGTGCGCGTGCGCATCATGGTGAGTGGTGTGAACCCGACCGACTGGAAGTCGCGGCGCGGCTCACAACCGGGAGAATCTCTGGCTTTTCCCGACGTGGTGCCGAATCAGGACGGCTCGGGACTCGTCGACGCCGTCGGAACCGGAGTCTCGAACGTGGCCGTCGGTGATCGCGTCTGGCTCGCGCTCGCCGCCTACCAGCGGGCCAACAGCGGCACCGCCCAGGAATACGCGGTAGTCCCCGCAGAACGTGTGTTTCTGCTGCCCGCCGCGGCCAGTTTCGACCAGGGCGCCAGCCTCGGAGTGCCGGCCGTCACCGCCTACCGCGCCCTTACCGTGGCCGAGGACGGGCCGCGGCGCCTGCATCCGGGCGCGCTCGACGGCAAGATCGTGCTCGTCGCGGGCGGCGCCGGTGCCGTCGGTCACGCCGCCATCCAACTCGCTCGCTGGGCCGGAGCGACGGTGATCACGACGGTGAGCGGGCCGGTCAAAGCGGCCCTCGCGAAAGCCGCCGGCGTCCACCACGTCGTCACGTACACCGACTCCGATGTCGCCGCTGAAATTCGAGCCATCGCACCCGATGGAGTCGACCTCATCGTCGAGGTAGCCCCCGCCCAGAACTCCGACCTCAACCTTAAGGTTATTCGCAACCGCGGCTCCATCGCCGTCTACGCCAACAACGGCGGCGATCTGATGACCCTCGACGTGCGCAAACACTTCAGCCTCAACGTGCGCTACCAGTTTCTGCTGCTTTACACGGTCGGCATCGAAGTCGTGCAGCAGGCCGCAGCGGCCATCCATGAAGCACTCGTCGACGGCGCGCTGCCCATTGGAGCGGATGCCGGACTCCCACTGCACCGCTTCGACCTGGCGCAGACAGCCGATGCCCACGCCCTCGTCGAGAGCGGCGCCACTGGCAAGGTACTCATCGACGTTTCGGCGAGCTGACCCGCGGTGGCCAAATCAGGAGATCCTGCCGGGTGTCGAACGGGCGCCGCGTGTTTTTGGTCACCAAGGATGCCCGAGGTGCGTTCTTCCTCAATTAGCCCCCGAGATGGCCGAGACATAACTGAAACGCACCCTCGTCGCGAACGACGAGGGTGCGTTTCAGGCGATCGAGGGTTCTAGTACTCGCGGCGCGGGGCGCGCGGCGGGCGATCATTCTGCTCGGCGGAGCGTGAAGCGCCGCCCTTGTCGGCCCGCAGCTCGATGAGCTTGCCGCTGATGCGGGTGTTCTCCAGCTTGGAGAACACGTCGCCCGACAGGTCAGCGGGCAGCTCGACCAGCGAGAACTCCGGCAGAATCTTGATGTGCCCGAAGTCGTCGCGGCTCAGGCCACCCTCGTTGGCGAGGGCGCCGACGATCTGACGCGGCTCCACCTTGTGACGCTTGCCGACCTCGATGCGATACTGCGCCATCGGCTTGCCACTGGAGCGCACCGGGCGTTCGCTGCGAACCGGACGGTCGTCGCGGGTGCCGTAGCTACCGCGGTCGTCGCGGCTGCCGCCACGGTCATCGCGATTGAAACGATCGGGGCGGTCGGATCGGCCGCCACGCTCCGGGCGGTCGCCGCGCTGCTCCGAGCGCTCAACGCGCTCGTCGCGTTCGATGCGCTGCTGGGCGCGAACATCCTCGGCGGACAGCAGCAGGGGAGTCTCGCCCTGCGACACCACGGCCAGAGCAGCGGCCACGTCGACCTCTGGCACATCGTGGTGGGAGACATAGTGCGCGATAATATCGCGGAACTTGCTGATGCGATCGGTCTCATCCAATGCCGCGGTGATGGCATCGTCGAAACGGGTCAGGCGCGTCACGTTGACGTCCTCGACGCTCGGCAGCTGCATTTGGGTGAGCGGCTGCCGGGTGGCCTTCTCGATCGCGGTGAGCAGGCGACGCTCGCGCGGGGTGACGAAGCTGATCGCGGCTCCCGAGCGGCCGGCCCGGCCGGTGCGGCCGATGCGGTGCACGTACGACTCGGTGTCGATCGGGATGTCGTAGTTGACGACGTGGCTGATGCGCTCCACGTCGAGGCCGCGAGCAGCGACATCCGTTGCGACGAGAATGTCGAGCTTGCCGCTCTTGAGCTGGTTGATGGTGCGTTCGCGCTGCACCTGCTGCACGTCGCCGTTGATCGCCATGGCCGAATAGCCGCGGGCGCGCAGCTTCTCGGCGAGAAGCTCGGTCTCGTTCTTGGTGCGGGCGAAGATGATCATGCCCTCGAAGTTCTCGACTTCGAGAATGCGGGTGAGCGCGTCGAGCTTCTGCGGGTACGACACCATCAGGTAGCGCTGGGTGGTGTTGGCGCTGGTCGTGGTCTTGTTCTTGACCGTGATCTCTTCGGGATCGTGCAGGTACTTCTTGGAGATGCGGCGAATCTGCGCCGGCATCGTGGCCGAGAAGAGGGCGACCTGCTTGTCGTCCGGGGTGTCGGCCAGAATCGTCTCGATGTCCTCGACGAAGCCCATGTTCAGCATCTCGTCGGCCTCATCGAGCACCAAAAACTTCAGCTCCGTGAGGTCAAGGGTGCCCTTGGCCAGGTGATCCATGATGCGGCCGGGAGTACCGACGACGATGTGCACGCCGCGACGCAGGGCCGACAGCTGCTGACCGTAACCCTGTCCGCCGTAGACCGGCAGCACGTGCACGCCGCGCATGTGGGCAGCGTACTTCTCGAAGGCCTCACAAACCTGCAGGGCGAGCTCGCGGGTGGGCGCGAGTACGAGGGCCTGCGGGTTCTTCTGCGACAGGTCGAGACGGTTCAGAATCGGCAGCGCGAACGCGGCCGTCTTTCCGGTACCGGTCTGGGCGAGTCCGACGACGTCGCGGCCCTCCAGCAGCGGGGGAATAGTGGCGGCCTGAATGGCCGAGGGGGTTTCGTAGCCGACGACTTTAAGCGCCTTGAGCATGGCGTCATTGAGTCCGAGATCGGCAAATGTCTTGGTTGCAGTGGCAGTTTCTGCCTCGTTCTGCGCTGCGGTGTCTGGTGCGGTCATAGTACAACGGTAGTCGAAGAGTTCGCCCGCGGCGTAAAGGCTCGTCCGGCGACCGGGAAAGCGGATGCAAGCAGCCGCGGCATCCGCTTACTCAGTGCGCTGGTCGACCTGCGCCCGAGCCCGCTCGCGGCACGTGTTTGAGAGGTTCGCCCCTGTTTGAACCAGTGCCAAACTCTCAAACCAGTGCCACGAGCGCCATGCAGACAATTGACCCACGCTCAGGCCGGGCTGTAAGACTTGATGCATGGAACAACGCGTAAATTTCATCACCCTGACCACCAGCGACCTCGAGGCGGTTCGCACGTTTTATCGTGACGGCCTCGGCTGGACACCGCTTGTGGATGTTCCCGGTGAGATCGTCTTCTTCCAGGTTGGTCCCGGCCTCATGCTCGGCCTGTTCAACGCTTGGAAGTTCGACGAAGACTTACAACGCGAACACACAACCACCGGTGCGACCGGCATCACCCTCTCGCACAACCTCAAAAGCCGGGACGACGTCACTGCAACGATTGCCGCCATGAAAGCCGCCGGCGGAACCGTGCTGAAGCCCGCCCAGGACGGCGCCTTCGGCGGCATCTTTCACGGCCACGTCGCCGACCCGAACGGCGTCATCTGGGAGATTGCGCACAACCCCGGCTGGCACGTCGACGATGACGGAACCGTGTCGCTCGGCTAATCCTTCAGAAGCTAAGCCTTCAGAAGCTAAGCCTTCAGAAACTCGATCGCAGCCTCGCGGAACGGCCGTGACGTGGGCGCGTTGAAGTGGTTGCGGCCGGGAATCTCGAAGAAGCCACCGTTCGGTGTGGCCTCGGCCAACGCCCTGGATGCATCGAGAATGCTGTCCTCACTTCCGGTCGCGAACAACACCGGTTGGTTCGGCGCGTTGGTCGGTCCGGGCTGCGGCCCGCCACGCATTCCTTCGACCAAGGCAACCAGCGCCGCGAGGTCATTGCCCGGCTGGGCCTTTGCCATCTCGAGGAAGATGCCGGTGAGGCGATCGGTTACTTCGGTGCCGTGCTCGAGGTGGGCGCGGGCATCCGCTATCTGAAAACGTTTCAGCGGATCGCCGTCGGGAATGCCGCCGAGCACCGCCTGCGTGATGCGGCCACCCATTTCGCGGGCGGCCTGCCAGCCGACGCGGGCGCCGAGGGAGTAGCCGACGTAGCGCACCTCGGTGAGCAGGTAGGCGTCGAGTACGGCCTCGACGTCGCCGACCAGCAGCTCCATCGTGTATGCGTCGGGGGAGTGCGGCTTGTCGCTTGCGCCATGGCCACGCTGGTCGATGCCGATCACGTGAAAGCCGGCGCGGGTGAGGTCGCGAGTCCAGCCGGTGGCGTGCCAGTTCGCGATCGCGCTCGACGCGAAGCCGTGCACGACGAAAACGGTCGGATTCTCGGGATCTCCGAGCTCATAGGTGGCCAGCTGCACGCCGTCCAGGGACGGAACAAAACGGTGCTCGGGCGCGGTTCGGTGCAACATCTCCCTATCTCACCACGGATGCTGCGGTCGCTGTCTACCACAATCGCTCACCACCGCCCCGCGCCGGTTACGCTGGGCCAACGGTAATCGAGCGAGAGCAGTGCAGTGAACGAGAACACATCCGGGCTCAGCCCCGAGGTCATCGAGGGCGTTTTCAACCTCGCCCGCGACGGCCAGACCGGTCCGCTGAGCGAAATGATCGACGCCGGAGTCGGCCTCAACGTTCTCAACCCGCGGGGCGACACCCTGCTCATCGTCGCGGCCTACCAGCAGCACCCCGAGACCGTCGGTGAGCTGCTTCGGCGCGGGGCGGACGCATCCGTTGTGAACGCCATGGGTCAGACCGCGATCTCGTGTGCGGTCTTTCGGGGTAACGAAGCCATTCTGCGGCTGTTGCTCGAAGCGGATGCCGACCCCCGCCTCGGCACGCACAGTGGGGTGGCCATCGCCGACCAGTTCGGCCTGCCCCGCATGCGCGAGATCATCGAGTCGTACCCGCGCGACTGACTGCCCGCGCGACCGACCGCACACAAAAAGGGCGCCTCCCGAGGGGGAGACGCCCTGGCTGCTGGTGGGTTGGTTAGCGGCCGAGTCCGAGGCCGAGGCCACCGAGAACATCGTTGACGATCGAGTCGACCGAGCTGTTGATGTCGCCGCTGTTGACATCTTCGACGTCGACTCCGTCGACATCGGTGCCGTTGCCGGCGTCAATCGGTGCGGCGATGGGGGCTTCGATCGGTGCGACCACGTCGTTGCCGTTGCCGACGGACGCGCCGTTGCCGACCTCGTTGCCCGAGGCGACGTCACCGTTGAGCGAGTCTGAAACGAGCGGGCCGTTGACGACTCCGCCGTTCACCAGACCGCCGTTGGCCACGCCACCGAGCGAGGTATCGTTGCCGAGCACGCCGTTGCCGGTCGAGTCGTTGCCGGAGAGGTTGAACAGGTCGCCGATGAGGTCGAGGCGGTTCTGCTTCGAAGAGCTGTCCGTGGAGGTGCTGGTACTCGTCGTGGTGCTCGTGCTGTCGCCGTCGAACGCCTGGGCTGGGGCGACGAAGCCACCAATGATAAGAGCGGATGCCGCGGCGCCGGTGATGCCCAGCGCGGTGATCTTGCGAATGTTCGTGTGCTTCGTGATCGCGTTCATGAGAGCTCCAATTCGTTGTTCTGTTCCGGCCTCGAGGTCTTTTCGGGCCGCACAGATGGTCCGGAGCCCCGGCCAATGTGGTTTGGTCGGCATGCCCCAAATGGGTGCCGCCGACCGCTCTGAGCTGGGCGCGCAACCGCCGTGACCCGCCAGGATCGCCGCGGCGAGGGGCATCCGCTCGTCGCGGAGGCAAAACCTGAAAAGAAGCTGGCAACCGAGCAATCGCGAGCAATTTTAGGCGAGAAGGCTCACGACCCGGTCGCGCAGCAGATTGCTGCGCTCGGTGAAACCGCGCTGGCGGCGCACGTACTCGGCTTTGCCCTCGGGGGTCTCGACTTCGACCGGCGCATAGCCCCAGTCGCTCAGGTCGTAGGGGGAGGCCTCCATATCGAGCCGGCGAATGTCGCGCGCGAGTTCGAAGGAGTCAAGCAAAACTTCACCGGGAACCAGGGGCCCGAGCTTGATTACCCACTTATAGATGTCCATTCCGGCGTGCAGGCAGCCGGGCTGCTCCATCGCCGGCTGGTTCTCCCGGGTCGGCTGCAGCCGATTGAGCGGCAGGGCTGCGGGAGTGAAGAATCGAAAAGCGTCAAAATGGCTGCACGCTATGCGGCTTTCGGCGACGACGGCATCGGTGTCGCTCTGGCCGAGGCGCAGCGGCGCGACGTGCCGGTGTTCGCCCTGGCGGTAGACCATCGCCCACTCGTGCAGGCCGAAACAGCCGAAGTGGGCCGGTTGTTGCCGGGTGGCCGTGAGGAGATTTCCGATGAAACGGATGACGCGCTCGTTCTTTTCGGAGAAGGCCGCAGCATCCACCTGGCTGGCGGTGCCTATCGTGCGATACCACTTCCAGCTGGCGCGGGGGTCGTCAGCGGCGTCCTGCAGCAGCACGCCGGCACCGGGATGCCAACGGCGCAGCAGGCCGGGACGAAACGGGTAGTAGGTGAACAGAAAATCGTCGACCGGATGCGTCTGACCGGTCGCCGCGCGCTCGCGCCTGGCCCGAGTGAGCGCGTCCGCGCGGTGTTCGTGGTCCTGCTCGAGGCTTCGCCACTTGGTGGCGCCGAGCACGCGAGTCTCCGTGTTCACTGTCACTGTCACGTGTCAGTTGCACCCGCCCCGCCGTCAACCGTGGCGAGTGGGCGGCCCAGGCCGACCGCGGGCAGCACAACGCCGTCGATCAGCTGAATGAAGAAGTCGCGATTGACCGGTTTCTGCAGCACCAGCACGCGGTAGATGGCCATGGACTGGCTGAGCATGGCGAGGTTATCGATGTCGGAGTGCTCCGAAATTTCGCCACGGTCAATGGCGCGCTGCAGCAGAATGCGATTAGCGGATGCCCGCGGCTCCACGATCGCCGCCCGCGCCACCTCGGCGAGCTCGGGGTTGCGGGAGATCATCGACATGAGTCCGGCCATGATGCGCATCTTGCGGGCGCCATCTTCGATGGCGTGCGGCTTGATCATGGCCACGAGGTCGCCGCGTAGAGTGCCGGTGTCTGGCAGGTGGTCGCGGTCGAAGTCGCCGCGTTTCATGCAGGCGACGGCGTCGATGACGAGTTCGCCCTTGGATGGCCAGCGACGGTAGAGCGTGGCTTTGCCCGCCCTGGCCCGGGCGGCCACCATTTCCATGGTCATTCCGTCGTAGCCGGTTTCGGCGAGTACTTCGAGGGCGGCGTCGAGAATGTCGGGGTCGCGGGTGTGGTCGCGTTTGCGCCCCAGTTTCGGGGCCTCCTCGACGGTCTCCTCGAGCGGGCTCGCATCGAGCGTCATCGCTGTCCCCCTTCACTATGCTTGGTGTTTCGTGCCCGGTGTTTCGTTCTCGTAAATTATCGCATATTCAGAAACTGTTAAGATCCGGAACTACTCAGTTTCGTATAGAGTGTCCGACATGTCACAGACTGCCTCCGTCGCGTCGCTCGAAATCGTCGCCGCACCACCCACCTCCCGCCGCTGGTGGACCCTGTGCGTGGTCGGGCTCGCCCAGCTCATGGTCGTACTCGATTCCACCGTCGTCAACATCGCCCTACCGTCGGCCCAGGCCGACCTCGGCTTCTCCAACGGCGACCGCCAATGGATCGTCACTGCCTACTCCCTCGCCTTCGGTAGTCTGCTGCTGCTCGGCGGTCGCCTCTCCGACCTGATCGGCCGCAAACGCACCTTCATCATCGGTCTGATCGGATTCGCCGTCGCGTCGGCGCTGGGCGGAGCGGCCGATAGCTTCGGCATGCTGGTCGGAGCCCGCGCCCTGCAGGGAGCATTCGGCGCACTGCTCGCCCCGACCGCCCTCGCGGTGCTCACCACGACCTTCACGATTCCCAAGGAACGCGCCCGTGCCTTCGGTGTGTTCGGCGCGATCGCCGGCGCCGGCGGTGCCGTGGGCCTGCTCCTCGGCGGGTACCTCACCGAAAACTTCGACTGGCGCTGGAACCTCTACATCAACGTCGTCATCGCCGTGATCGCCATCGTCGGCGCGGCCATCTTCGTCAGCCACGCCATGCGCACAGGGCCTCGCCCCAAGCTCGACATCCCCGGCACGTTGCTCGTCTCCGGTGCTCTGTTCGGACTGGTCTACGGATTCTCCAACGCGGAGACCGACGGCTGGGATTCGATCCTTACCTGGGGAACCCTGTCAGCGGCGGGGATTCTGCTGGTCGCTTTCGTGCTCTGGCAACGCAAGGCGGCGCATCCGCTTCTGCCGTTGGCTATCGTGCTGGATCGCAACCGTGCTGCCGCGTACATCTCGATCCTTATTGCCGGAGCGGGCATGTTCGGCATCTTCCTGTTCGTGACCTACTACCTGCAGACCTCGCTGCACTACTCACCGATGCAGACCGGCCTGTCCTTTTTGCCGATGATCGCCATGCTCGTGCTCGCCGCGCAGCTGTCGACCAACATTTTCGTGCCGCGATTTGGCCCCAAAGTTTTGGTTCCGCTCGGCATGAGCCTCGGCGCGATCGGCATGATCTATCTCACTCACCTCGACCTGAACAGTGTCTATGTGCTCGACGTGCTGCCGCCGCTGATGATTCTCGGACTCGCGATGGGAACGATCATGCCCGCCTCAATGCAGACCGCCACCCTCGGGGTCGACGGCCAGTTCGCCGGCGTCGCCTCGGCCATGGTCAACACCAGCCAGCAGGTCGGTGGATCCATCGGCACCGCGCTGCTCAACACCCTCGCGGCCACCGCGGCCACCAACTATGTCGCCGCCCACCTGCCCGCGACGGCAGCGGTCGCCGCCCAGGCCGCCGTGCAGAGCTACGCGGTCGCCTACTGGTGGGGTGCGTCGTTCTTCATCGTCGGCGCCATCGTGGCTGCCTTGCTGTTTCGCCGCATCGGGCACGGCATCTCGCTGCGCCACTGAGAATGCGCCACTGAAATGCCCAGCCTCGAAGCTGCCCGCTACCCGCGTCGAGAGCGGATGCCCGGCCTCGGCCGTGCAGACCTCGCCTGGGTCTGCGCTAATTCAGGCCAAGCACGACCAGCGCCGCCTCGAGTTCGCGCCGGGCGGCATGGTCGAGTCCGAGCAGGGGCAGCGGCAGGTTGGGCGAATTCACGAGACCTAGCGATTCCGCCGCTGCCGACACGACCCGCAGGCTGCCGTAGCGTTGAAAAAGCGCCCACAGCGGTTCGAGTCGGTCGGAGGCAGCGACGGCCGCCGCACTGCTTCCAGTTTGCGCGGCACGCGTGATGGCGAGTGCGGTCTCGGGAAACAGGCCGGCGAGCACGCTGTACCAGGCATCGGCACCGCCGAGCAGTCCGCCGGCCGCGAGCCAGTCCCCGGAGACGCCGATCGTGACATGCGCGGGAATCACGGCGCGGAGCACGGCGATTCTCCCAGGGGCCTCTTCGACGGCGATCCCCGGAATCTTGATCGAGCCGATTTTGGGAAGCGCGGCAATACGACCGTGCAACTCGTCACTGAACGTGACGTGGGTGGTGCCGGGGTTGTCGTAGACGACGAGCGGAACGGATATTTCTGCTGTGACGGCCTCGTAGAGTCCGAACACCTCATCGTCGGTCAACGGCTGATAGGTCATCGGCGCCAGCAGTACCGCGGCGGCGCCGGCGCTCTGGGCATCCGCTGCGAGGTTGAGCACGTCGCGGGTGCGGAGTGCGCCGATTCCAACGATGACCGGGGTCGTCCCGGCCGCCTCGACGGCAGTGCGTGCGGCCCAGGCCCGCTGTTCACGGCTGAGGTAGGCGTACCCGCCGGTGGAGCCGAGCGCACCGATCGAGTCGACGCCGGCATCTGCCAGCCGGGTAACCAAACCGACGAACGCCCGCTTATCGATGCCCTTTTCGTCGATCGGGGTGAGGGGAAATGCGCTGAGTCCAGTGAACAGAGTGTGCCCCTTCGTCGGTGTGCGCGCCTTGCGGCGCTCTGACCATCCTCCCGTACGTTGCGAGATCGGATTGGCCGCTCGTTCCGCAATGTAGGGCCAATCCACTGATGGAGGCCGCGCTGAGTGGGGCGTGATCAGTCTTCCGGTCGCGACGGCGCCGCTGGTCGAGCCTGTCGAGCCTGTCGAGCCCGCCATAGTCCTTGCGGTGGCTGTCTGCGCCGCCCAGCCATTCCGGGTGCCGGGTGCCGAGCTCCGGGTGCTGGGTGCCTTGGGCCGTTCGGGCTTATTTGTTCCAGTTGGGTTTCTCGGCGGGGATGGCGGCGCGGTTTTGGCCGGCGGGGCGCCAGGTTTGGGTGGGGTCGAACAGGAGGGGTCCGCGTACCCAGGGTCGGCCGTCTCGCATGTCGATGTCCCAGCCGGAGGTGTCGATGCTGGAGTGGCTGGCGTTGCAGAGAAGGACTGCGTTGTCGATATCGGTGAGGCCGCCTTTCTGCCAGGGGACGACGTGATGAGCCTGTGCCAGGTGGGGTGGCACGGTGCAGCCGGGGATGGCGCAGCCGCCATCTCGGGCGGCCAATGCTCGGCGTTGACTGGCGCTGAAGCACCGGTTGCTGGTGCCGAGGTGCAGGATCGTGCCGGTGTGGCCGAACAGCACGGGTTGGTAGCCGCCGGCGCAGATGAGTTCGTCGACCTGGCCGGGGGTGAGGGGGCCGTCGATGCCGTCGATCCAGCCGGCGCCGCGGCCGTCGAGGAGGTCGTTGATGTTGATGTGTACGAGCACGGTGGGGGCGGCGGCGCCCATGGTAGGGGTGCCGGGGTGCCGGGCTGCGGCTTCGAACACGGCGCGGAGGATCCCGGCCTGCTTCTCACTGCGGGAGCGGGTGTCGTCGGGTTGCTGCGGACACGGACCGTGCGGGTCGGGGCTGTGCGGGTCGGGATTGAGCGAATCGGGTGGGTCGTTATTATCGACCTCGACCTCGGTTTCGGATCCCGCTCCCGCCTCATTGCCGGTGCGGTCGCTCTCGATGTGGCTGGTGCCGGTACTGGTACTGGTGCTGGAGTCTGCGGGTTCGGTCTCGTGGAAGGCGACTCGGGCGCGCGGAGTGGCAGCGGGGGTAGCGCCGGTCACCCGGGTGGTGTCGGCGACCCGAGTCGTACTGGAGGTCGTACCGGTCGCCGTGCCGGTCGCCGTGCCGGACGCCCGGGTCACGGCGCCGTCGGCGCCGGGAACCGGGTTGGCCGCGGCGGCGGACAGGTACGCATCGAAAACGTTGCCGATGATGGCGCGGTCGAGGGTGGTGAACCAGCCGTTGAGGCTGTAGCCGCCATTGCTGAGGGTGCCGAAGGTGAGCCAGCTGCGCCGTTCGGTCGGGGCCTCGCCGGGCGCGCTGCCGTCGGGGGCGAGGCGTGCTTTCCACTGGATGCCCTGTTGCCGCAGCAACTCCGGCGCAAACGCTATGCCGGCACCGGGGAGCCCCTCGGTTTCGGGGATGATCGCACCGGAGCCGCTGGCCACCAGAGAGCGTTCGACCCGGTCGAGGTCCTCCACCAGCACGGAGGAGCGCAGGCCGTCGAGCACCTGCACGATCACCCGGGACTGTTCCAGGCCGAGCTCCCCGCCCTGCAGGGCCTCCCCGAGCACCGGGTAGGTGGGGGCCAGCGGGCGGCCGAGCAGCATCCGCTGGCCAGCTTTCTCACCGAGCACGGCCCGCTGACGTACTTCGTTGCGAGAGAGGCGGGCGAGGGTGCAGACCAGTTCGACGCCGCTGCGGCAGCCGAGCCGCCGGGCCAGCGTCGGCGCAGCCAGAGACGCCGCCGCACGCGCCACGCTCGGAGAAGCCGCATCAGCCGCAGCACCCTCCGGGATCACGGATTCCGCAGCAGCCTTGCCCGAACCAGCCTTGCCCGAACCAGCATTCTCCCGGGCGGCATTCTGCGCGGCGGCGGCGCTCTGATCAACAGCAGCCTGGGCGGCGGCTTTCGCTGCGGCAGCATCAAAGTATTCGGAGCGGCGCAGCACATCCGACGTGGAGAGCACCCGGGCCCCGTCGACCACCCGGCCCACGCTCTCCACCGCCAGCAGCAGGGTCAGTGATTCTTCATCACCCAGCAGCCCGAACGACACCCCGCCCAGTGCCGCCAACAGAATCTCCCGGGCCTGCTCCACCGCCACAATGACCGGGTTCGAACTGGCCTCGTTCGGGTTTTCCATGAACATGGGCGCCATTGCCTCCTTGACACCCATTCTACCGCAAATCGAACACAAAAACGATATAATCTCAGAAACATTTCTGAAAGCAATTTGGAAGGTCGACGCGGATAGCTTTAGCCTCGGTACCCCAGAATGCTTGTTTGCAAGCCGTTCGGGGTGTACTAGTCGCGTGACGGTTTGCCTTTACGACGGGATAATATCGAATTCAACAGCGGATTCCTGTCACGAAACGTACACGTCAGGGCTCCTTTTGATCGATGCACGCGGCGATCTGTGATGCTGAACCCATCTTCGCTGGGCGCAGCATCCAAATCTTGCCCTCGTTCCGGGCCTAGGCCTCGACTGCAGGCACGGTGGCCCCCGGCGAGACGCAGGCGCAGCGTCTGCCCCTGGCGAGCCGTCGACACAGCCACGCACACAATGACCATCCCAGCGAGGCGGCATCCACCGCGCCGTCCGGGGGTGAGCGCACCACGGTGAGCTACGCGGCCAGGGGAGCGGCTCCTGCCTGCCAGCGGATGGCGCGTACGCCGGACCGGGTGCCGTGCATGTTGTCATCGTGGCCGCGCCGGCGACGGCACTCGACCAGGTCCTCGGTCGGCATGATGTGCGGGTCGCGGCACGAGTTGTCGTAGCCGGTGTAGTCGATTTCAAGGAGGAGTTCGTCGTCAGTCATGGTTGAAGTTCCAGTTCAGCGGAGGCACCCCGAGGTGAGGTGTCCCGGCGAATGCAGATGCCGGATCACAGCGCTTGCCTCGAACCGATCGTGCAGTACACGACCCGATCTGAGGCCCGATGTCACTCTCCGGCAGCATCGGCGGAGCCGGTCTCTGCGTTCGAGGGTAAGTCGCCGCGGTGCGGATTGTCTGCAAGAAAGCGAAAATGTTTCATTTCGTTACACGGTGGTGATCTGGAGTTGACGTCGATCGGCCGGCTCGCCGCCCGGGCGTACCCTCGAATTATGAAACGTGCGCTCGCGCTGAGCCTGGTCACCGTGCAATTTCTGCTGCTGGGGGCTCTGGCCTTTCTGCCCCATGGCTCGCTGTGGTCGCCCGCCATCGGCATCATCGTGGCGGCCATCACGTTCGGTCTGGTCGGCGCCGCCCTCGCGGTGCTCGGCGTCGTCAGCCTGGGGCCAGCGTTGACCGCGAGTCCGATTCCGCGGGAGGACGCCCCGCTGGTCACCGGAGGTGTCTATGGGCTCATGCGCAGCCCGATTTACGCGGGACTCATGACCGGCGGTGTCGCACTCGTGCTGGTGGGGGCATCCGCTTGGCACGTCGTGGCGTGGCTCGCCCTGGTCGGCCTGCTTTCAGCGAAGACGCGGTGGGAAGAGCGGATGCTCGTGGCCGAGCACCCCGATTACCTCTCCTACGGCGCGCGGGTCGGGCGATTCTTTCCGGGCATCGGTCGGCTGGCCGAGCGCGGCTGATGCCCTTTCATGCTGGTTTCGGGTGTCGGGTAACGATTTTGCCGCCCGAGTGTTGGCCCCAGTATGACTATTCCGCTCTCCATTCTTGATCTCGCTCCGATTGCCCCCGGGCAGACCGCTCGGGAGAGCTTCGCGGCGAGTGTCGCGCTCGCCCAGACGGCCGAAAAACACGGGTACGAGCGCGTCTGGTATGCCGAGCACCACAACATGCCCACCATCGGATCGTCGGCGACGAGCATCCTGATCGGGCACGTCGCCGGGCAGACCAGCACCATTCGGCTGGGATCCGGCGGCGTCATGCTGCCCAACCACTCCCCGCTCGTGATCGCCGAGCAGTACGGCACGCTCGCCGAGCTCTACCCTGACCGCATCGACCTCGGCCTCGGCCGGGCCCCCGGCAGCGATCAGAACACCGCCAGAGCGATGCGCCGCGACCCGCGCGCCTCCGACCAGTTTCCGCAGGACGTCATGGAACTGCAGGCCTACCTGCGCGGCCAATCGATCGTGCCCGGCGTGCAGGCGGTTCCCGGTGCCGGCACCAACGTGCCGCTGTACATTCTCGGATCCTCACTGTTCGGCGCAGGTCTGGCCGCCGCCCTCGGTTTGCCCTACGCCTTCGCGTCACACTTCGCACCCGATGCGCTGCACGACGCCATCGCGCTCTACCGCCGCGATTTCACGCCGTCGGAGCAGCTTGCCACGCCGCACCTCATCGTTGCCGCCAACGTGATCGCGGCCGACGATAAAGCGGATGCCGTGGCCCAGTTCGAGACGACCCGCCGCACCAGGGTGCGCGGCATGCTCTCCCGCGGGCCGGCGACGCCTGAGTACAGCGACGACCAGATCGACCTGTTCCTGACCACGCCGGAGGGCCGCAATATCGCCAACATGATGCGGTATTCAGCGGTCGGCACCGCCGACGAGGTACGCGCCTATCTCGAGGAATTCGCCGAGGGAACCGGAGCTGACGAGCTCATTCTCGCGCACCAGTCGCCGCTCATCGAGGGCCGCCTGCGTTCGGTCGAATTGACCGCCGATGCCATGAATCTCGTATCGGCGTAGGTTTCTAGCATGACTCCGGACACGCTCGTCGATCTCTGCCTGAGCCTGCCCCAGGCGATCGAGACCTTTCCGTTCGGCGAGGAGACGAGCGTGTTCAAGACCAGCGGCAACGGCAAGATCTTCGCGCTCTCCGCCCTCGGTGGCGAGCCGTTCACGGTCTCGCTCAAAGTTGATCCGGAGGAGAGCCGGGCGCTCCGTGAAGAGTTTCCGCAGTGGATCACCCCGGGATACCACCTCAACAAGAAGCACTGGATCACGATCGTGCTGGACGGCCACGTGCCCGCCGAGCTCGTGGAGCAGCTGCTGCGCGACAGCCACGCGCTCGTGCGGCGCCGCCTCACGCCTCAGACAGCGGCTCGCCCAGGGGATCGGCAGCGCTGAGGTCGGCCAGTGCCATGCCGCCCACGGGCAGGCCAGCCCAGGACAGCAGGGTCCAGCCTTCTTCGGGCGAGCCGGTCAGCTCGACAACACCGGTGTTGTCGAGCTCGTTTTCGCCCGCGAACGTCGCGGGCACGTTCTGCGCGCGGGCTGCGGTCCACACGCGAATGGCGGCGCCGTGGCTGAACACCGCGGCGACCTCAGAACCGGCAGCGGCCCGCGCGATGTCGGTGTCGAACCGACGGAAGAAGTCGTGACCGTCGTGAGCGCCCGGCATCCGCTTGTCGAGGTCGCCGGAGCCCCAGGCCACCGCGGTTTCCAGATAGGTGCGAACGGATGCCCGATCGCGCAGCCCCTCGAGCGACCCGGCTTCGATCTCGTGTAGTCCGGACGCGACCTGCAGCTCGAGGCCGCGATCGGCGGCGAGCGGATGCGCGGTCAGATGCGTGCGCAGCAGCGTCGACACAAAAATGGCGTCGATCGGGTCGGAGCGCAGGGCATCGGGTATCGCGGCGGCCTGGCGCAGGCCGAGATCGGTCAAACCCGGGCCGGGACGCTCGGTATCGAGGCGTCCGAGAACGTTGCCGGGAGTCTGGCCGTGGCGGATCAGGAGTAGTCGCATGTCTGTTCCAGCATAGGGAACCTTGCTGGGCGGTGGGAGACGGATGCGCCGACGGCTGCGGCACGGCGCGATACGGCGCGGTCTCGCAGCGGAGAGTGGCAGCATGGAGGAAATACCTTCGAGCGTTCGAATAGGAAGCAGTTTTATGACGATCATCAAGATCAATGCCATCACCGTACCGAGCGACGGCGGCGACGAACTCGCCCAACGCTTCGCGGCCCGCGCCGGGGCCGTCGACGACCGCCCCGGTTTCGAGGGTTTCGAGCTGCTCAAGCCGACCGACGACCGCCTGACCTGGCTCGTCGTCACGCGCTGGGCCGACGAGGAGTCGTTCCAGGCCTGGCTGACCTCCCCGTCCTTTGCCCACGGCCACCGCAGCGAAACCCCGAAGGAGGGCGAGCCGAAAGCGCGCCCCGTCGGTGTGAGCAGTGAGCTGTGGTCCTATGCGATCGCCGGCGGGACCGCCAGCTAAAGCATCCGGGCTGCCGGCTTCCCGCGAAGGCGGTCCTGCCGCCCTACGCGGGCGGGCCTGCCTCGGCGCCGTCCTCTTGAAGCAGTTTGGTGATCGACCGCAGGGTTTCGGGGGAAACGTCGCCGAGCATCCGCGCCGCAAAGCTCACGACTCGGGCAACGCGCAGGCTCTTGACAAATTCGAGCTGGGCGTCGACCCGGTCGGGCAGGTCGCCGGCGGCGCCGAGCATGTATTCCGGAGGGATGCGGAAGAACTCGGCGATGCCGGTTAGGAGCGCCGGATCGGTGACGAGGGGGCCGTCGCCGGTGATCATGTAGGCCCAGCGTGCCCGGGAGAGCGTGAGTCCGCGTTCCTTCAGTCCCGCCTCGATTTGGCGGAAGGTGTACGGGGTATTGCCCTCGGCCACGACGACATCGAGCAGCAGGTTGAGTTTGCGCGCCAGCTCCAGCTGCGGGCTCACGTCCCCACAATTCTGCGGCGCGCTCATCGTGTCGGCCCGACGAGGGCGGCGGGGGTCGCTGGCAGACCCACCTGGGTTCGCTGTTCGGCCAGTTCGATAATGGCCAGCTCGGCCGGGGTGACGGCCTGCTCGGGGCGAAGCAGCAGGCTGTCGCGAATCTCGACGTGTCGTCGATACAGGTGCGCACCGGGTCCACTGACCGTGAGCAGCTGCCGCGGTGAGAGCTGCCGCTCGATGCTGAGGTGCGGAGTGTCGCTCAAAAGCCGCCGCCACAGCGGTGTGATGCGCCAGAGCAGCACGCGGTCGCGGTAGTTCTCTCGGCCGGCGGCCAGCGCATCGACGGCCGCCGTCAACCCGAGGCCGATGACGAGACTGATGGGGGAAAGCAGCAGGGTCAGCGTGTAGGCAGTACGCGCCCAGCCGACCAGGAGATAGTCCGCGTAAAAAACGGCAAGCACGGCACTGGTCAGGCTGATGACCGCGTAGGTGAGAACGCCCAGGCAGGCGAGTAGCACCAAGCTCAGTGAGATCAGCGTGACCGGGCGGCGTTGCCGCCGCAGGTCAGCCAGGCAGGCTATAGCGAAGGACACCGCAAAGATTCCCATCGCGATCCAGGTCGTGGCCGCGTACGCGGTGAAATCCCAGCGAGGAATGAACGAGGCGGCGATATCGTCGGTCACCCGCCAATCGCTTCCGAAGAACAAGATGGCCTGCGCGACGATGATCCCGCTGGTGACCAGGGAGGTCGCACGCTTGCGCGCCCGGGTGAGGCCGCGCGGCGACATGGCTTCCTGCACGATGACGTCGAGCAGAGCAATGGCAACGATCGTCAGAGCGTGGAAGATGAAATAGGTCACATTGCCGTTCCCGAGCAGCGCATCGACCGGACGGTACACCGGCTGGGGCATAAGCGTCATGGTCAGAGCGAAGACCGCGAGAAACAGCAGGAGTGGCCGTCGGCGTCCCCGAATGGCCGACGGCACGCACACCGCCGCGGCGACCCAAAAGACGGCTGACAGGATGAAGAGAACTGTTTGCATCAGAGAACTCGTCCGAATCCGGTTAAGGTGCCGTGGGCGGCCAACGGCCCATCGTGCAGCATGATGAGCGCCAGCCGATCGCCGATGGCCTCCGCCAGTGCCTCCTGCTCATCGGTGAATCGGCTGCGGGCCAGTGCGTGGACGATTGCGTCAAGGGGAATGAGCGGCGCCAGCAGGGCGATTCGGTCTGCGGACAGCAACTCCTGTTCCTGGTTCAGAATCATATGGCCGAATTCGTGATTGATGAACTGCTGCCGGTGCACCATAGAGGAGGTCGGCGCGTGGTAGATCCGTTCAAAATTCTCGCCCGATACGGCAATCCATAGCCCGCAGAGACCGGCCTCGAGCATGCGCGGAGTCGCCCTCTGCACCACGATTTTTTTTCCGCGCACTGTTTCCATGTGCCGGTGCAACAATTCGGCCGTGAGCGGCCGGGGCAAACCAAGGTCGGACACCATCGTGTGCGCCCGCTTCTGTCGCGACTCGTAGTTCATCGGATGCCCCCTGTTTGCCCAACCAGCCTACCCTTCGCCGGGTGCGGCCAGCCTCGGCGCGCGCCGCGGCCCTCCAATGGGTTACGATAGACATGTCTAACGTGGGTCTGTGGGGGAGGATCAGCAATGGCATCGCTCGACAATGGCGGCAATGCGGGGGCTCTGATATCGGTGTCTAACACGTGGTATAGGCGGCCAACGGTCGAGCGGGCACTGCGCTCCACGTGGAATTTGCGCGATCGGCGCCCTCTTATTGGGGGCGCCGAGCGGCAGATTTCCCAAGCCAAGCCGTTCCGTCATGGGGGAACCGGCGTGTTCGACCTCTGGCTACGTTCCCAAAGATCTCACTCTGGAGCCCGATCCGACCGTCTCGTGCAGTCGTGGTTGCTTGGCTTGGTTCCAGCGGGGGTCAGCCCGCGCGTCATCCTCACCTTCGACAGCTGGCACAACGCACGAACGAGCACGGAAATATCCAGGGACGCCCTCGGAACCGTGACCATCGCGAACCTGGCTACTGTGCGTGCGGCACTGAAAATCATTGATGCCGGAAACAGCGTGGTGGTGCAGGTCTGTTCTATTCCTGACCCATCGGAAGAAACCCTCCCCACGATTCGGGTATGGGTGTGCAATCGAAACGAGGCCAAAGCCATCGACGCAGCTACCCTCGAGCAGAACCGGCGGGGCTTGCTCCCCGTGCAAGCTCCGCGTGCGGCAGCACGATTCGAGACCGGGTGGATCGTGACCGGGGAACCCGGCGGGGCGCACCGTACTCGTGGGCGCGCACGCTAAGAAACGTTACTTCGGGGCCGCGCACCGTTCGGGGCCGCCGTTAGGCTGATCCAATGAACACCGACCGAGAGCCCGAGCGAACGACTGACACCGAAACTTCCGTCGCCCAGGCGCGCCCAGCCCGATCGCAGGCCCTGTTGAACGCCGTCAGGTCAAGTGTCGTTATCGCCGACGGCGCCATGGGCACCATGCTGCAGGAGCACAACCCCACCCTCGACGACTACCAGCAGCTCGAGGGCTGCAACGAGATCCTCAATGTGAGCCGCCCCGACATCATCGCGGCCATCCACGACGTCTATCTCGAGACCGGCATCGACGCCATCGAGACCAACACCTTCGGCGCCAACTGGTCGAACCTCTCCGACTACGGCATCGAAGACCGCATCGAGGAACTCGCCCGGCTCGGCGCCGAGATCGCCCGCACCAGTGCCGAGATGTTCGAAGCCCGCGACGGCCGCGTGCGCTGGGTGCTCGGCTCGATGGGCCCCGGAACCAAGCTGCCCAGCCTCGGCCACACCACTTACTCAAACCTCAAGGCCACCTTCGCCGAGCAGGCGCTCGGCCTTATTCGCGGCGGCGCTGACGCCTTCCTGATCGAGACCTCGCAGGACCTGCTGCAGACAAAAAGCGCGGTGAACGGATGCAAGCAGGCCGTAAGCGAGACCGGCATCCGCTTGCCGATTTTCGTCGAGGTGACGGTGGAAACCACGGGAACCATGCTGATGGGCAGCGAGATCGGCGCGGCGCTGACCGCGCTCGAACCGCTCGGTATAGACGCGATCGGCCTGAACTGTGCCACCGGGCCCACCGAGATGAGCGAGCACCT
Source organism: Cryobacterium sp. N21 (assembly GCF_002929575.1). NCBI lineage: Bacteria > Bacillati > Actinomycetota > Actinomycetes > Micrococcales > Microbacteriaceae > Cryobacterium > Cryobacterium sp. N21. The sequence goes on from NZ_PJJQ01000036.1 coordinate 129,020, forward strand.
GCGCCACCTCTCGAAGTTCTCGCGCGTACCCGTGATCTGTATGCCGAACGCCGGTCTGCCCCAGCTCACCAAGACCGGCGCGAGCTACCCGCTGACCCCCGACCAGCTCGCCACGGCGCACGAACAGTTCGTGAAGGAGTTCGGGCTGGGGCTGGTCGGCGGATGCTGCGGCACGACTCCCGCACACATGCGCAAGGTGGTTGAGCGGTTGCGCGGCGTCACAGTGAAGCCGCGCACGCTCGAAGCGGATCCCGGCGTCGCCAGCCTGTACCAGCACGTCAGTTTTGACCAGGACAGTGCCTTTCTGGCCATCGGGGAGCGCACCAACGCCAACGGCTCCCGAGCCTTTCGGGATGCGATGCTCGCCGAGAACTGGGACGACTGCGTCGACATCGCCCGCAGCCAGGTGCGGGACGGCGCCCACCTGCTCGACGTCTGCATCGACTACGTCGGCCGTGACGGCGTCGCCGACATGAAGCAGGTCGTCTCCCGGCTCGCGAGCGCGTCGACCCTGCCGCTCGTCGTGGACTCCACCGAGCCGGCCGTGCTGCAGGCCGGCATGGAGCTCATCGGTGGCCGCCCGGTGGTGAACTCGGTCAACTTCGAAGACGGCGAGGGGCCGACCTCGCGGTTCGGCCGCATCATGCCGCTCGTGAAGGAGCACGGCGCCGCCGTGATCGCCCTCACCATCGACGAAGAGGGCCAGGCCCGCACCGCCGAGCACAAGGTGCGCATCGCCACCCGGCTGGTCGAGACGCTCGTCAACGTGTGGGGCATGCGGGTCGAGGACATCATCGTCGACGCCCTCACCTTTCCGATCGCGACCGGCCAGGAGGAAACCCGTCGCGACGGCATCGAAACCATCGAGGCGATCCGCCAGATCAAGGCGAAGTACCCCGGCATCCACACCACCCTCGGCGTCTCGAACGTGTCGTTCGGGCTCAACCCGGCGGCTCGCTCGGTGCTCAACTCGGTGTTCCTGCACGAGGCGACCGCGGCCGGCCTCGACTCCGCCATTGTCAACTCGGCCAAGATCGTGCCGCTCGCCTCGGTGCCCGATGACCGCCGCAAGGTGGCCCTCGACCTGGTCTGGGACCGCCGCGAATACGACGCCGAAGGCACCCTCACCTATGACCCTCTGGTGGCCCTGCTCGACCTGTTCGCCGGCGTCGACTCCGCCGCATTGAAGGACGAACGTGCCGCCGAACTGGCCGCCCTGCCGGTGGGCGAACGGCTCGAGCGCCGCATCATCGACGGCGAGGCCAAGGGCCTCGAAGCCGACCTCGACCTCGCCCGGGCCGGGGGCCTGAGCGCCCTCGACATCGTCAACGTGCACCTGCTGGTGGGCATGCAGGTCGTCGGCGCCCGCTTCGGCAGCGGCGACATGCAGCTGCCGTTCGTCCTGCAGTCCGCCGAGGTCATGAAGGCCGCGGTCGCGCTGCTGGAGCCGCACATGGAGAAATCCGAAGCGGCCGGCAAGGGCACGATCGTGCTCGGCACAGTTCGCGGCGACGTGCACGATATCGGTAAGAACCTGGTCGACATCATCCTCACCAACAACGGCTACGACGTGATCAACATTGGCATCAAACAATCGATCGCTGAATTTATTCGCGTCGCCGAAGAGAACAATGCTGACGTCATCGGTATGAGCGGCCTCCTCGTGAAATCCACGGTCGTGATGAAGGAGAACCTGCTCGAACTCGAGTCCCGCGGGCTCGCCGATAAGTGGCCGATTTTGCTCGGCGGCGCCGCCCTCACCCGCTCCTACGTGGAGGACGATCTCGACAGCGTCTTCGCCGGACAGGTGCGCTACGCCCGCGATGCCTTCGAGGGCCTCGCCCTGATGGAACCGCTCGTGGCCATCTCCCGAGGCGCCGACCCCTTGTCCGTCGGGCTGCCGCCGCTCAAGAAGCGCATCCACAAGAAGAGCCTGCTCACCCTGACCGAGCCGGAGGAGATGCCCGCCCGCTCCGAGGTCGCTGCCGACAACCCCATTCCGGTGCCGCCGTTCTGGGGTACCCGCATCGTCAAGGGCGTCGCTCTCGCCGATTTCTCGGCCTTTCTCGATGAACGCGCCACCTTCATGGGCCAGTGGGGGCTCAAACCGAGCCGCGCCGAAGACGGCGCCAGCTACCAGGAACTGGTCGACACCGTCGGCCGGCCGCGCCTGCGCTACTGGCTCGATCGCATCCTGAGCGAGGGCATGCTCGACGCTTCCGTGGCCTACGGCTACTTTCCGGTCGTCGCCGAGGGTGACGACATGGTCGTGCTGCACCACGGCGACGACCCCACCGGGCTGGTGGGCCAGGCCGGACTTCTCGCGCCTGACGGCGGTTCCGGCGGCGTGCTCGGCACCGACCGCCTGCGCTTCAATTTCCCGAGGCAGCGCCGTGACAAGCACCTGTGCCTGGCCGACTTCGTGCGCTCCAGGGACACCGGCCAAACGGATGTCGTGGCCCTCCAGCTGGTCACGGCCGGCTCGAACGTGGACTCGGTGACGGCCAAGATGTTCGCTGCGAACCAGTACCGCGACTACATGGAACTCAATGGGCTGACCATGCAGCTGACCGAGGCGCTGGCCGAGTACTGGCACTCGCGCATCCGCTCGGAATTCGGTGTGGGCGGCGAAGACCCGACCGATATCGCCGGCATGTTCAAGCTGGAGTATCGCGGCGCCCGCTTCTCGCTCGGCTACCCGGCCTGCCCCGAGATGGAGGACCGCCGCAAGGTTGTTGAGCTGCTGAAACCGGAGCGCATGGGCGTCGTCTTGTCGGAGGAGCTGCAGCTGCACCCGGAGCAGTCGACCGACGCGTTCGTGTTCCACCACCCGGAAGCGAAGTACTTCTCGGTGTAACGGGTCGTTCCTCCCGAATCACCCCGCGTGGCGCTCGAAGTACTCCGAGAGGGCGTCCCGCATGATGTCGCTTTGCGGTCGCTGCGCCGCCGTGACAAAGGTCGCGAGCTGATGGTCGAGTTCTTCCGTCAGGCGAAAGGTTCGTTTGGGCGACTGGTACCCACGAGCTTTCTGTTCACTCGCCAAACTTGGGCGCCCGCGAAAGGCCTTCTCGACGCCCTCAGCGCCGCCCAGCGCCGCCTCGAGAGCTGCCCGGCCGTGGGCCGCGGCCGCGTCGCCCTCGCGTAGGCGCGCGTCGGGCCGCGCAGCTCCCGTACGTCGCGCGGGAGCTGCGCCGGTGCGCGGGAGTTACGGCGGCGGGGTGGCCTCGAAGGCATACGTTACGCGGGACTTGCGCCAGTACGCGGGAGATAGGTTCTGGCCGGAGCTCCAGCGTAACTCGTCGCGCGGGAGCTGCGCTCGTGCGCGCGAGTTGCGCCTCCCGCGCAGCTGCGCAAGTCCCGCGAAGCGTGAAAACGGGTGCGGTCAGCGGCGGGGGTTCAGACGGGCACGACGCAGGGCCGCGAGTACGGCAGGGCCGACGAGGGCGATGCCGACGACCGTGGTGATGGCGCGCACGGTGTCCCAGGTGAGGGTCGACGTGACGAGCGAGTAGAGCGCGAACGAGGCAAGGTTCTGGCCGGGGTCGGCGGCGGCTTCATAGGAGATTCCGGTGCCGCTGCCCACGGCGAACGGCCAGAACCAGAGGTTCATCAGAAGCCCGAAGAGGTACGAGGCGACCACGCCGTAGGCGGCCAGCAGGGCGATTTCGAGGCTCGCACGCCAGCGCTGCGCGGTTGCACGCCGCGCGGGTTCGGTCGGCGGAGTCGCTTTCGGCCAGCGCTGCAGCAGCCCAGCACCCGCTCCGACCCAGCCGCAGGCAAACATTTGGAACGGAGTCCACGGCCCGAAACCACCCCAGAGCAGGGAGGACACCGCGATGGTGAGCAGTCCGAGCAGAAAACCGAACCGGGCGCCGTAGACCCGTCCGGCCAGAATCAGCAGCACGAACACCGCCTCGACCCCGCCGACACCGGCACCCGCGATGCGCACCGCGGCACCGACTGCCGAGAGCACACCGAGCAGCGCCACTGTTTTCGCCGTGTACATCTCCCGGTCGAGGGTGAGCGCGAGGGCCACGATGAGCGCCGGTATGAGCGCGAACGCCACGATCGGCACCGCCATTTGCGCGTCGGCCGGCACCGCCCCGACGAAGAACGGCCAGGCGAAAGCGGCTGCCGCGAGAGTGCTACCGCCACCGAGAATCCACGACTTCCAGCGGATGCTGCGGCGCGCGCTGACAATAACCGTCACGTGAGCACCTCGATCGGCGCGGATAGCCGGCCCGCCGCCATGCGTAGGGTTCGCGTGGCGAGACCCCGCGCAAAGTTATTGTCGTGGGTGGCGAAGATGACCGCGGCGCTGTGACCGGCGGCCGTGAGGAGCGCCGCGCTGACCAGGGCACGCGCCGCCTGGTCGAGTCCGCGGGTGGGTTCGTCGACGAGCAGTAGGGCCGGCCGGGCCGCGAGCTGAATTGCGATCACGAGGCAGAGTCGTTCGCCGGCGGAGAGGTCGCGCGGGTGACGCTCGAGCAGGTGCGCGGCATCCGTTGTGGCGTCGAAGCCGAGCAGCTGCGCGAACAGCGTTGCGGTGCCTGCGAACTTTGGGAGCTGAAGACCACGGTCGGCCCGCCGGCATTCCTCTGCCACCGTGATCGCGAACAACAGGTCGTCGAAGTTCTCGGGCACGAGCGCCACAGCCCGACGCCGCCCGCGCCGTTTGAGGGTCTGGACATCGTGCCCGGCGACAATCACGGTGTCGGCAGCCGTCGGCAGCGCGATCGCGCGCAGCAGGCTGCTCTTGCCGGCACCGTTGCTGCCGCGCAGCGCGATGAGTTCGCCAGCTCGCACCTCGAACGATACGTCGTCGACGGCCAGATCGGCGGCGTGCCGAACGCTGAGACGACGGATGCTCGCCAACGGCACTGCAGGTAGGGTCGCGATCGGCTTCAGTGCAGGAATCTCGAGGACGTCCGCGAACTGGAACTCGGCGGGGGAGAGCTGGTGCAGGCGGCTGCCTCGAATCTGCAGCCAGGAATCCGCTGTTCCGGCGAATTCGTGGGTGTTGTGTTCGGCGAGAACGACGCACACACCAGCCTCGTGGGCGAGCTGGCCGAGTACCGTGCAGACGCGCGCGCGCGCGGACTGGTCGAGGTCGGCGAGCGGCTCATCGACGAGCAGCAAGATGGGGTGGTTCACCAGGGCGGCGGCAATGGCGACGAGGCTGGCCTCTCCGGCCGAGAGCTGCTCGATCGGGCGAGATATGAGGTGCTCGATTTTCAGCCGGGCGGCGACCTCGAGCACGCGGGCGTGCACGATGGGCGGGGCCACGCCTCGCACCGCGAGGGTGAACCCGATCTCGTCGTGCACCGTTTCGGCCGCGAACCCGAGCCGCACATTCTGGGCGACGAGTCCGACGAATCCGGCGGTGTCGCGTGGGGGAGTCGAGGCGCGGTCGGCTCCGGCAATGTCGATGCGCCCGGTCTGGACTCCGTCGTAGAAATGCTGGAACAGCCCGCTGAGGCTGTGAAGCAGGCTGGTTTTGCCGGACCCGGTCGCGCCGACGATCACGGTCAGGGTGCCGGGTTCCAGGGTCACGTTGAGGTCGTCGAGGTGCCAGCCGGCTCCGAAACTCAAACCGGCACCGGTGAGCACCACGGGTGCCTCGCACACGCCGGGGACAGCGCGGGTCGCCGCGAAACCGCGCGTCTCCATCGACGCGGCCAGTGCGAGGGCCCGCTCGATGGTCTGCTCGAACACGGGCACGAGCAGCGACGCGATCGACCGTTCACCGCGCAGGGCACGGGCCACCCGAACCCGCCGCACCGACTCCAGGAGCGCTGGAAAGGTGGCCCAAGCGATCACGAGGGAGCGCGAAATAGCGCGCAGCGGCCCTCGGCCCGCACCGCGCGCGAACAGGGACTGCACGTTGATGACGGCGTTGAGCAGGCCGAAGAACACGATGACGGCCGCGACCGGCAGCGCGCTGAGCGCGGCGTTACCGAGTCCGAGCAGGGTGATCGGGCCGAACAGCGTCATGTGGCTGAACGGTCCGTCGAGCCGCAGCCGCGGAAGATCCAGAAGCACCGGGTCGAGGCCAACGCCGGCGCCGCCGAACACCACCCGGTAGACGACTCGCAGCAGCACGAAGCCGACAGCGAGCACGACTGCCGCGCGGAGCGGGGCGAGGCGCCGGCGAAACACTAGCTGCCGGGCGTGGGCGTCTCGGTGCCAGTGGTGTACACGAGGCCGAGGGACTGGCCGGGCTCGACCTCGAGCGTGCCGAGACCCTCCATGGCGTAGTCCCAGTCGGCGTCGGGGGTGGCTTTCACCCAGAGAGCCCAGTAGGCGTAGGCGGGCGGCATCGACGCGCAGGTCTCGGTGAACGACTCCTGCCCGTCGACCACGACGGTTTCGTCCGCGGCCGGGCGGTCATTGACGCGGCAGACGATGGCGTCGCCGTATTCCACACTGCCCTCGGTAGTGATGCCGGTCGTCGTGAGTGCCGCGCTGGCGGCGATAGCCGCTGTCGCGTCGACACAATCCGTGACCGTGTCGGCGTCGAGCGTGCCGAAATCGACGACGACGTTGACCCCGGCACACTCGGAGGCAGAGACATCCGCTTCGGCCGGTGCGGTGGCGGTGGCGGCAGCGGATGCGCCCGAGCCCGAGCCGGAGCCGGAATCGATGGTGGCGCATCCGCTCAGGGCGGCGAGCAGAACGAGCGCGCCCAGCGCGGCAAAGGTGCGAGTGGGCGCGGTGACAGGCGGTGCGGTGAGGATCATTACTTCAGAATACCTAGCGTTTAGAGGATGCCGGCGACTCGGTCGAGCCCGCCGCGGAGGTCGAGCAGAAGGTCATCGAGTGCTTCGATGCCCACCGACAGGCGCAACATTCCGGCGGTGATGCCGAGGCGGGCGTTGAGGTCGGGGGCGAACGAGGCGTGGGTGGTGGTGAGCGGGTGCAGCACCATCGAGCGGGTGTCGCCGATTCCGGTCATGCGGCTGAACACGCGCAGGCCGTTGGTGAAGGCTCGGGCACCCTCGATGCCGCCCTTGACGGTGACGGCGAAGACAGACCCGGTGCGGCCGTTGTAATACTTCTGCGCAATTTCGTGCAGTGGGCTGCTCGACAGGCCGGCGTAGTCGACGACCTCCACCTCGGGCTGTTCCTCTAGCCAGTGCGCGATGGCGATGGAGTTGTCGACGTGGCGTTCCATGCGCAGCGACAGGGTTTCGATGCCCTGGTGCAGCAAAAATCCGTTGAACGGCGAGAGCGACGGCCCGACATCGTTCACGACGGCCTCGCGCACATACTGGGCGAAGGCGGCCGGACCGAACCGGTCGAGCAGGGAGGGCAGGCCGGGGCGCAGAGAGTCGGTCAGCAGCGGGTAGCGACGCGAGCTCGCCGCCCAGTCGAAGGTGCCGCCGTCGACGATCGCGCCCGACACCCCGGCGCCGTGGCCGCTGAGGAACTTGGTGGTCGAGTGCACGACGATGTCGGCGCCGTGCTCGAACGGACGAATCAGGTACGGCGTGGCCACGGTGTTGTCGACGACGAGCGGAATGCCGTGGCGGCGGGCGACGGCGGCGATGCGAGCGATGTCGACGACGTCGTTGCGCGGGTTCGGGATGGTCTCGGTGAAGATGGCCTTGGTTTCCGGGCGAATCACGGCGTCCCAGGCGGCGTCGGAATCGGTGTCCCAGACGTAGTCGACCTCGATGCCCATGCGGCGAAAGCTGCGGCCGAGCAGAATGCGGGTGCCGCCGTAGATGCTCGCGGTCGAGACGATGTGCTCGCCCGCTTCAGCGAGGGCGAACAGGGCCGAACTGATCGCGGCCTGCCCGCTCGACACGGCGACACAGGCAGTGCCGCCCTCGAGCGACGCAAGGCGCTGCTCGGCGACCGCGTTGGTGGGGTTGCCCTGCCGAGAGTAGATAGGCTCCCGCGAACCCCCGTTGAACCGGGCGGCCCCGTCGTCGAAGCTGTCGAAGACGTACCCGGCGCTCAGGGTGAGCGGCGGAATGCGGGCACCACAGTTCGCGTCGGCGTATTCGCCGACGTGCACCTGGCGGGTGTCGAAGCTGAAGCCATCCCAGTCGGTGATCGGCTCCACGACCTCGGTGGCGTCGGAGTTCAGTAGCGAAGCGGATGCGGGTGCTGGCGTGGCCATGGAACTTCCTGTTGCGTCGGGGTGGAACTGGAGCGGGGCATCCGTTGTCGGCGCCATCAGGCGGCCGTGACCGTGGGGGCGGCGGCCACCCGCGCCACGAGTGCCGCGATGCGGGCGACGGCCTCGCGCAGGGTGTCGGGCGAGCAAGCCAGGTTGAGCCGCGCGAAGCCCTGGCCGCCGAGCCCGAAGGACTCACCGCTATTGAGAGCGACGCGGGCATCGTCGAGAATGCGCTGGTACGGGTTGTCGCCGAGACCGACATGGCGAAGATCCATCCAGGCAAGATAGCTGGCGCGCGGCCGGTGATAGATCACGGCGGGCAGGTGTTCGCGGAGCAGTTCAGACAGCAGCAGATCGTTGGCGACAATTTGATCGATGGCATTGTCGAGCCAGTCGGTACAACCGAACGCGGCGATGTTCGCGTGCAGGCCGAGGATGCTGGTGCGACAGGCGACCTCTTCGGGCAGGCGGCCGAGCAGCTCGTTGGTCGCGTCATCGGCCGCGACCACGATGGCGCACTTGAGCCCGGCGATGTTCCAGCCTTTGCTCGCGCTGGTCACGGTGACCGCGCGGGCGCCGGCGGCGAGGGCGACCGGCGCGAACGGAGTGAAGGTAGCGCCGGGGTAGGTGAGCGGCGCGTGGATCTCATCGGAGATCACGAAGACGTCGTAGCGGGCCGCGAGTTGGGCGAGTTCGTCGAGGGTGCCCGGGGCCCAGACGATCCCGTGTGGGTTGTGCGGGTTGCAGAGCAGGAAGGCATCGATGCCGAACGCGAAACTGCGCTCCAGGGCGGCGAAGTCGAACAGCCAGGTGTCACCGTGCTCGATCAGCGGGGTCTCGATGACGGTAGCCAGGGCCTCTTCGACGAGTTCGTAGAACGGCGGATAGACCGGCGGCGTGATCGCCACCCGCCCACCGGGTGGTACGGCCAGGCGCAGCGCTTCGACGATGCCGACGCTCACATCGGTAGCGAGGTGCACGTGGCTCGGGTCGACGACCCAGCCCCACCGGTCACGGGCGAACGTGGCGAAGGCCGGGGCGAGCGGGCCGGGGCCGTCCAGGTAGCCGGTATCCGACGCCTGCACCCGCTCGACCAGGGTCGCGATGATCTCCGGCGCCAGGGGGTAATCCATCTCGGCAACAAACAAGGGAAGTACGTCGGCGGGAAACCGAGTCCACTTGATGCTGCTGCGCTCGCGCCGGATATGCTCCAGCGGTGCGACCTTGATGACTGACATGACCACAGCTTGTGGCCGCGAGCGCGAATAAGCGAACAGGCACGTAAACATTCGACACATGAGCGGATGTCGCCGGCTTGCCGGTCGCAGCGGTCACGGGTGTTGTTTACATGAGTTCGCGCACCCGGCGTTAGCCGCGGGCCGGCGGGATCGTCTTGCGCATCACGGTCTTGCTCTTGCCGATGTGACGCTCGAACGTGAATCCCGCTTTCTCGAACATGGCCCTTGTGCCCTTGCGGTGGTAGATGCGCGGCAGTTCAACTGGGCTGCCAAACTCGCACCACGCGATCGCCGCGTCGCCGTCGAAGACGAGAGCGGCGTGGGCGAGGCCTCCGCCACGAGTCTCTGCTTGAACATCGGCCCGTCGTACTCGCTCTTGACGGTGCACTCCGTGTCGCCGTGGAAATACGTGCAGTAGCACCCGCCCCAGACCCCGTTGTGCTTCTGCGCGAGCGCCAGCCACGCCGAAAAGGTCTCGGGAGTCAGCGGTTTGACCACGTGCGAAGTCATCACGTCCACCTCCGGGGTTGACTCGGGAATTCATCCGCAGCGCGCGAGCGCGGAACCGGGTATCAGCCCCGGTCACGGGCGTTATCACCCCCTGACGGACGCCTTCAGGCTCCCGAAATACTGCCATGGCGGGCGGCGCGACGCACCCGAGAGCGCCCGCAAGCCAGCGATCTTCGGTCATTCATAGATGCTGTTGCGGTGATCAATGTCGATCACCAAAACGATCAGGCGTGCGTCTTGGAGGTCGCATACAACGCGATAGTCTCCGACGCGATACCGCCACAGACCTGAGAGAATTCCGGTGAGGGCTTTGCCTTGATCCCGGGGATGATCGAGTGTCGCGATTGCTCGAAGTGCGGCGCTTATACGGTGAGCGGTCTGTGGATCAGCTTTCCGAAGCCACTTCGCCGCGTCGGGTGACAGGTCAACTTCCAAACTCACTCGATCTTATCCAGGATGCTGGCATCGACCGGGGCATCGCTGAGCCCCAGCTCGCGCTCGACGACGGCTAGCGGCACGGCCTGCACCCGACCCGAGCGAAGATCCGCAGCGCGGGCGATGATGCCGTGCTCCCATTCCAACTCCGCCAGGTCGCGCTCCAATACTTCGCGCACAACATCGCCCTGGCTTCGCCGGGTCGCTTTGGCGAGCGCTTCGACGCGCGCGCGCAGGTCGTCAGGAAGCCGTACTGACATGGGGCGTCCCAGTGGCGCTGAATCACTCATGTACTCATTGTAAACGATGTTTACATGCATGTGCGATATTCGCGTACTTCGCCCGTTTAATGCGGAATCGCTGCTGGGCGGCCCATCCGGAGCACCTTGCCGCTGTTGGCTCGCTTCGAACCCTAAACGGGCAGCGAAGTCTGTGCCGATGGACGGCTATAGGACGCGAAGTGCTGAACGTTCATCTCGTTCTCGGCGGCTGAGTGCATGGAGGACCTCCCTGTCTCCATGACGCTCACGCGCGGCCGCCACGAGCACGTCGACGGCGCGGGTAATAGCAGCTAGAGGCGCCTCCGCCGTCGAACCCGCACTCAAACTGAGGTCCTCACTGTGCACAGGCAACTCAACGAAGCGAGTCGCCAGATATTCGTCCAGCAGCAGTTTCTCACCGGGGCGGTGCGCAGCCAATACGCCGACGCTCATCCCCTCAAGAACGGATGGCAGATTCTACGCTTTCGTCGTCGGCTCTTCCGCGAGTAGTTCGACGGCAGCGCGAGCGGCCAACAGAAATGACGACCGAATTTCATTCACACGCATCACTACGTCAGCAAGAGGCACGAAGACTTCCAGTAATCACTGGATAGATCCTTAGCGCAGTGCAGATGAAGGACGACCGGATTCTTCCCATCGCGGGGCGCTCTGCGGGGATCAGTCGACGACTCTGAACCGCTCAAGCACCACGAGCGTGTTGTCATCCACGACGAAATTCGGGGTCCCTCAGAAAGGCTCGCAATTGTTCGCCCTCCCAGAATCGCTCGTGCGCGAGACGCCACTCAGCTCGCCCGCGCTGTGCTTGCTTTCGCTGCGGGGCTTGCCTCCCAGCTTCTTTACGACCCCATGGACGAAGAATCGGCACGAACGCTCGTGACGTCGACGATCGGCGCGCTAACTCTGACGCCTGGAGGACCTAAAGATTCCAAGCGTCCGTAGCAGGAACCCTATGCGGGCAGTGCGGATCTCGGGTCAGTAGTGTTCTCGGGCTTGCAGGATGACGATGTGGTCGTCCGTGACGTAGTAGACGAGGCGGTTCGTGTCGTCGATGCGGCGGGACCACGCGCCGGAGAGGATGTGCCTGAGGGGCTCGGGTTTGCCGATACCAGCGAACGGATCGCGCAGCGCGTTGGTGATCAGCTGGTTGATGCGTTTGAGAGTCTTGCGGTCCTGGGTCTGCCAGTAGACGTAATCCTCCCACCCATTGGGGTCGAAGGCGATCGTCCGCGTCACGCGTCCAGGAGGTCGTGCTGCTCGAACTCGCCGCGCCGGGCCCGCTCTATCGCCGCGAGCAACCGCTCGGCGTTCGCGGGGTTCCGCAGCAGGTAGGCCGTCTCGGTCATCGCGTCGTAGTCCTCCTTCGACAGGATGACCGCGTTTCCGTGCCGGGATACGACCTCGATAGCGGTGTGGTCGTCGTTGACCTGTTGGATGAGCCCGAACAGACTCTTGCGTGCTTCGCTCGCGGTGATCGCCGACATGATCGCCTCCTGTGAGTTGTACTTGATAGCGTACCACTAAAGGTGTGGTGGAGGGCGCGCTTTGCAAGGCGTGACCGGGAAAGCGCCTCGTGCACTGCGCACGCATAGTCTTCCTGCCGACTGCATCGTGAGCGCGGCCGGCCGCGTCGCAAGCGGGACTCCCTACGGGACGGACAGTCGCACTACCTATTCTCAAGACCTTCGGCGGTGCAGCCCGGGCCGACAATCAGAAAATCTGCTTTGGTTGACCATCGGGCGTATGACCAAATCGGGCTAAGAGCAAGAGCAAGAGCAAGAGCAAGAGCAAGAGCAAGAGCAAGAGCAAGAGCAAGAGCAAGAGCACATGCGCGGTGCCTGATAACACCCCGTCTAAGAGTCCGGCGGGAAGCAGGATGAACCGTCCCTGATTTCCTGCCGCTTTCTTTCTGGTGAAAGGATTCGGATATGCCCAAGAAACACCCAACAGAGGTTCGCGAACGAGCGGTCCGTATGACTCTTGATCGTTTGAAGGATTACCCGTCAATGTGGGCCGCGTGCCGCGACCTAGCCCCAAGCTCAACATCGGCGCCGAGACGCTCCCAAAGTGGGTCATCCCAGGCACAGGCCAACGCCGGCGAACGCACCGGGCCCACGAGCGAGGAGCTCGAGGAAATCAAACGCCTCAAGCGCGAAAACCGTGACCTGCGCGAGACGAACGACATCCTCAAAGCAGCGGCGTCTTTCTTAGCGAGGGAGCTCGACCCTCGCAACCGTCCATAGTCGCTTTCATCGTCCAGATGAAGGCGAACGGCCATGGAGTCGAGTTGACGTGTGGCGTCCTGCGCGAGCAGGGCGTCACGGTCCTGGTCGAAGTCATAGCCGTAGGAGCGAATTAGGGCATCGAGCCGACCGGGGCGAGCATCCTCTCCCGGAACGTCACGGTCTGCGTACTCGCCGAGCGGTACGAGCCGATAAGCGAGGTACGCAAGATCCCAAATCCGAGGCCCAGGGGAAGCCATGTCGACATCGATAAGACCCGTGAGGTGCCCGTCTTGGAAGACCATATTGTAGGGAGCGACGTCGTTCAGGCACGCCGCCTCGATTGGCTCGTGCGCCGGAAGCTGCCACGTGGCGGCCAGGTGCGCGAGTGGCACGTCGGCGCCATGAATCCGTCGGAGCAAAGATCCAGCCTCGTGCAGGATCGTCGGCGACCACATCCAGCCTGGCAATGGGTAGTTGCCGACGGTTCCCGGGAGGTAGGACAGCATTTCCCTGCCCTAAGTGGGAGCAAACGCTGGCCGTTTTCCCGGTATCGGGGGTGTCAGATTCCATGGCGTGGAATCTTCCACATAAAAACAGGTTGGGCCCATAAAATTTGTGCGGGTGACGCATTACCCGAGACTGGCACCACTAATCAAAGGCGGACCGTGAAATATTTCGTAGCTGCAGTCCGACTATCTGTCGCGATACTGGGCACTGTGGCGATTCTGTCGACATTTTTCGACACGGCCACGCGGGCGACGATTAACCCGTTCAACTTCTTCGGGTTTTTCACCATGCAAAGCAACATTATTCTGGTTGTTGTGCTGCTGGTGGCCGCGGTCGTGTCCCTCTCCGGACGACGCCAGTCGCGGTCGTTGATGTTGGCGCGAGGATGTGCAACAACTTACATTGTCATCACTGGCGTCGTGTACAACGTGTTGTTGGCCGGACTTGAAGGTGGCGTGTCCCTCGCGTGGGCTAACTCCGTGTTACACATAGTCCTGCCCCTCTATGCCGCGCTTGATTGGGTGATCTTCAGCGACCGCAGTGCCCTGCCGCTGAACAAGATATGGGTCGCGCTTGTCTACCCAATCGTGTGGATCATCGTCGTCACTATCCGTGGGGCGACCGACGGATGGGTACCCTACCCATTCCTAGATCCGGCACAGGGCTACGGCGTCGTCGGGCTCTACGCTCTGGCCATTGCTGTCGCAACGGTCGTTTTCGCTTCGATTATCTGGCTCACCAGTCGATTGCATGTCGTGCGCAATTTAACACCTGGGGATGGGCCCGAAACCCGTTTCTCGGAATTTGGGCTGCACCCAGTCATTCAAAAATAAGAGCCCAGATAGACGGTAAAAACTAGGTTGCACTTCCTTCGCGGGTTTACGTGCCACTTCAGCGCGAGTCAATCCGAGACCACTCAGAGTCAGACAGCACGGCAATCGAGGCAGGTGCAAATTCTGCTTAAACCCTCACCAGGCCTTAGGAGGTACGCCTTAGATCGGCTCTCCCGACGTCTGGGCCGCGGTGACGCTCTCGCCGGCAGCTTCCTCTTCGCTCTGCTCATGGTGCGGCGCCGTTCCCGAGAGCCGCAGCGTCGCCAGGAAGCCGAGCACGAGGAACCCGGCAGCGGCGAAGGCCGAGTACCGGGTGCCGTCGCTGAAGGCCTCCCGCGCGGCATCCGCTACAGCCGGGCTCTGCGCCTCGAGAGCCGGGATCGCGGAGCCGGCACTGTTCACGACCGCGTCGACGATTTGCGTCTGGGTCTGGGTCGGCAGGCCCGGCACGGAGGACAACTTCGCGTCGAGCGATGCGCCGACCGCGGTGAACAGCACAGTGCCGAGAACCGCGATTCCGAGCGCGGACCCGATCTGCCGGGCGGTGCTGGAGGTGCCGGAGCCCTGGCCGCTCTGCGCCACAGGGACGTCCTTGAGCACCACGCCGGTCAGCTGCGCGGTGGCCAGGCCGACGCCGATCCCGTAGACGAACAGGAACGGCACGACCACCAGCCAGGTGGCTTCCGCGGTAATGACAATCCCGAGCCCGGTGACACCGATGATCTCCGCGACGATGCCCATGCGCACGATCGTCTCCGGCGAGGTCTTGTTTCCGAACGCGCCCGACAGCCCGCTGGCCACGAACGAGCCCAGCGCGAGGGCGAGCAGCACGAAACCGGTCTGCAGGGCGTCATAGCCGAGCACGTTCTGCAACCAGAGCGGCAGCGAGAGGATGATGCCGAATTCGCCGAGCGACACGATCATGGCGGCGATATTGCCGTTGCGGAACGAGGGGATCGCGAACAGGGAGAAGGCGAGCAGGGTGGTCTGCCCGGCCCGCTGCCGGTAGCGCCCCCAGGCGACGAAGGCGATCCCGGAAACGATGGTGAGCAGGAAGACGAACGGGATGATCGACCAGGAGTACGGCCAGGTCCAGTCGCCGAAAGTCGGGGCGTTGTTGGTGAGCCACCAGCCGTAGGTACGGCCCTCGATCAACCCGAAGACGAGCGAGGCGCTGGTGATGACCGAGAGGATGGCACCGACCACGTCGACGCGGCGGGGCTCCCCGGCATCCCGGGATTCGACCACGAAGACCAGCACGCCGATGATGATGACGATGCCGAGGGGCACGTTGATGCCGAACGCCCAGCGCCAGGAGAAGTAGGTGGTGAGCCAGCCGCCGAGCAGCGGGCCGACGGCCACCATGCCGCCGATGGTCGAGCCCCAGATCGCGAACGCGATGCCGCGGTCCCGGCCACGGAACGTGGCGTTGATGATCGACAGGGTGGTCGGCAGCACCATCGCGCCGCCGACACCCTGGATCAGCCGGGACAGGATCAGCAGGTCACCCGACTGGGAGAACGCGGCGAAGACGGATGCCGTGGCGAAGACGATCACGCCGAGCACCAGGATGCGGCGGCGCCCGAAGCGGTCAGCGAGCGTGCCGAACACAAGCAGGAGCGCGGCGAAGACGAGCGTGTAGCTCTCCTGCACCCACTGCACCTGGGTCGACGTGATGCCCAGGTCTTCCACGATCGAGGGAATGGCAACGTTGATGATCGTGGAGTCGACGATGATCAGGGCGACCGCGATGCTGATGAAGACGAGGCCGGCCCAGCGACGGCGGGCCGAGGGTGCGGTGGGGGCGGTGCTGGTCATGCGGGTACCAATCCTCGCGTTGACGTGGAAGAGGAGCTTCGGATGCGAATGGTGACGGTGACCGTGAGAATGACGACCACCGCGACGAGGGCCGCGATCGCGGCCGGGGTGGAAAGAAGAGTGCCAGTGAGGCGGGCGACGGCGATCCAGGCGAGTCCCCAGCAGAGGGATGCGGAGGGGGCGAGCCGGCCACGTCCGGAGAGGGCGATCAGCACGCCGACCAGACCGGCCACCGCGATCACCGCGACTGCCCAGACGTCCGGGCTGATACCGAAGCCGCCGAAGCCGGCGGCGACGAGCACGGCCGTCACGTTCGCCGCGGTAGCGATGCTGACCCAGCCCAGGTACAGGCCGATCGTGCCGTCGGCGACGATCGTCTCGACCAGGTTCTTCGGCCGCGAGGCGAGGGTGAGCAGGAACGCCCGGATAAGCACGGCCAGAAGCAGCACGATCACGGGGACGCTGAGTGCGAGCAGGTCGAACTGGATGCTGAGGATCCAAGCCGCGTTCAGGACCAGCGACGCGGCGACCGGGTAGCCGAGGGTGCGCTGCCGGGCATCCGTTGTCTGCGCAGGCAGGAACTGCCAGATAGCGTAGGCGATCAGGCCGAGGTAGATCGGCGTCCAGATGCCGAATGCCGGGCCGTCGGGGGCGATCGGGGTCGCGTCGGCGGCCAGGGCCCCGCCCGACGCGTTCTGGATCGGGGTTCCGCCGGCGGCGCCCGAACCGATGAACGATCCCACGATGGCCAGGATCGCACTGACCAGCACCACGGTCTGGCGCAGACGATCGTTGCTCAGTTTCATCTCAGTCTCCTAGTAATCAGCTAGCTGATTAGTTGACGCTAGCACTAGATTAGGGGGCATGACCACACCTGATCCGAAACCCCCGGCGGACCAGAAGCCGAGACCGGCGCCAGTGCAGGAGTCCATGGCCTGCTGGCCGACCGGACGCCTGCTTTCGACCGCCGCGCGGCTGGTCGAACACGCCTGGGTGGAGGCGCTGGACCAGCTGGGACTTACCCACGCCGGCATGGTCGCACTGCACCTGCTCGGCTCGGGGCCGCTCAGCCAGACCGAACTCGCTCATGCCGCCCGCGTGCAGACGCAGACCATGTCCCGCACCCTCGAACGACTCGAGCGCGAGGGCTACGTGGTGCGAACCCGGGACGAGCACGACGCCCGGCGACACTCCGTGGTCAGAACGGATGCCGGCACCGCCGTCTGGGAGCAGTCCCGCACGCTCGAGGCCGACCTCTTTCCCGAGCTCGAGAACGCGGACGCGATGCGTGACGCACTGCTCACGATCATCTCTGCCTCCTCAGCCCGCCGCTGGTAACCCGGCCGTACGACACCTGGCAAGCGGGGCACCCCGCGGGCGTGTCTCCTAACGGCTTCAATCAGATCGTGATGGCCCGGATGAGGACTCCGCCGCGGTGGATGACGGCGCGCTTGTCCTACCGGGTCGCGATGCCGCACATCGCTGCTCACTGCCTGGGCTGATCTTGCCCAATACCCATGCATTTGCCGGCCAGCCGCGCGACTGTCGCACTCGTCTGGTGCCTGGTGGTCGCGTACACGGTGGTTATGGTGGTCTACCAGCGCAAGATTGCCGAAGCGTCGGTTTTTCGCGTTCATTGCGAACCCCTTAGCCGCAATACCGTTCAGTTAAGCACCTGAATGGTGATTTCTGGCTCGTGAATGGGTTGTGGCCAGTGGGCGTGGTGGAAGCGTTTGGCGGGCCATTTCGAGACCTTGCGTTTGATGACGCGAGTGTTTGATCGTCGTCGGCGGGCGGGGTTCAGCCTCCGGACAAGGGCGCGAACCGCATGACGCCAGACCGCTGTGGCGTGGTCAGGTTGCGGAGGGGGAAAAAACGCCCTGTGCCACGGAGCGGCGGGCGATTCGGAGTGCGGCAACGAACGACACCCGGTCGGGGTCGCGGTGAGCGTGGCGCCCGTGACAAGAAGATGACGGCTGCCTCGTGCACGCAAATGCGCGGGAGCCGAAAGCAACCCGCACGAGGTCCCGTCCCCCGAGCTGACTTTCCTTTTGCGCAAGTGTGAAGCGTGGCCGTCCCGGCCTTGCCGAGCGGCTCGATATACACAGCAAGGCCCACACTGACCGCGACTAAACTAAACACTTCGGTTTAAGGGGTGTTCGTGATCGACCAGGAGCTTGTTCGGGAACAGAACTTTGTCCAGGGCCTGTATGCGCGGCTGGACGCGCTGGCGAAAGAGGCCGAAGGTCAGCTGAAAGCGGTGCGCCGCCTCGATGTCGGTGGCAACCACCAATCGCGCAGCGAACGCGACACCTTTGCCCGCCTCTACGAGGACCGCATCGTGCAACTGCGCGAGGTCGACGACCGGCTCGCCTTCGGCCGACTCGAAACCATGCCCGACGACTCCGGCGAGTCGGTCTACCGCTACATCGGCCGGGTCGGCCTGCGCGATGAAGACCACAAACCTTTGTTGCTGGACTGGCGGGTGCCGCAGGCGAGCGCGTTCTACCAAGCCACCGCCGCCACACCGCTCGGCACCCGGGCTCGCCGCCACCTGCTGTCCAAGGGGCGCAGCATCATCCGCATCGAAGATGAGATCCTCGATGCCGCCCTGCTCGCTGATCCTTCGGCGAGCGCGCACCAGGGCGAAGGCGCCCTGCTCGCCGCCCTCACCGCGCAGCGCACCGGGCACATGTCCGACATCGTCTCGACCATTCAGGCGGAGCAGGACCGCATCATCCGCTCTGAGCTGGCCGGTGTTCTGGTCGTGCAGGGTGGCCCGGGCACCGGCAAGACCGCCGTGGCACTGCACCGCGCCGCCTACCTGCTTTACACGCACCGGGATCGCCTGCGGGACAGCGGTGTGCTCATCATCGGCCCGACACCGTCGTTCCTGCAGTACATCGAGGCCGTGCTGCCCTCGCTCGGCGAGACCGGCGTCGTGCTCAACACCGTCGGCCAGCTTTTCCCCGGCATCGAAGCGACCAAAACGGATGCCCCCGCCGTCGCGGCCCTCAAAGGCCAGACCTTCATGGCCGACCTCATCGCGCGGGCTGTGCATTCCCGGCAACGCACCCCTGCCGCACCGCAGGTGCTGGTCGTGAACGGTGATCGCATCGTGCTGCAGCCCGAACTCGTGGCCCACGCGATCGCGCGTGCCCGCGGCACCAATAAGACTCACAACGAGGCCCGCGTGACGTTCGTGAAGACCGCCATTAACGCGCTCTCTCGGGTCTGGCTCGAGCAGCTGCAGAAGCAGGGCCGGTCGATGGACGACACCGACCTGCCGATGCTGCGCGATGACCTGCGCCTGGCCGACGATGTGCGGGTCGCACTGAACACCGCCTGGCTGCCGCTGACCCCGGAGAAACTGCTGCAGGATCTCTATGCGCGGCCGCAATGGCTGGAGGAACTCACCCCCCGCTGGCGTTTCGCCCAGCGCAAGCTGCTGGCACGCCCGCGCGACGCCGAGTTCACGATCGCCGACATTCCGCTGCTCGACGAAGCCGCCGAACTGCTCGGTGAGTACAACGCGGTGGACCAGGCCAAGAAGCGCGCGCTCAAGGAACAACGGGGGCGCGATGTGGAGAACGCCGAGACGGCCATCGAGAACATGCAGGTGAAGGGCTTGGTCAACGCAAAAGACCTCGCCGCCCGAGCCGGTGAACTCGATGAGCGCTCGACGACGAGTGAGCGCGCCGCCCGGGATCGCAGCTGGACCTACGGCCACGTCGTCATCGACGAGGCTCAGGAATTGTCGCCGATGCAGTGGCGCCTGGTGCTGCGGCGTGGTCCGCGCCGGTCGTTCACGATCGTGGGTGACATTGCGCAGGCGGCCAGCGCCGCGGCATCCGCTACCTGGAAAGAAGCGTTGCAGCCGGTGCTCGACGGCTCGCCCGAAGCGGACCGTTGGCGACTCGAAGAGCTCACCGTGAACTACCGCACCCCCAGCCAGATCGCCACGGCGGCCGAAACGGTGGCGCTCTCACACGGTCTGTCGATCACGCCGTCGCGCACGGTGCGGTCGAGTGAGTGGCCGGTCGAAACGGTAGCGGATGCCGCGGTGGCGGTCCGCAGCGACCGCGCGCTCGGCGCAGGTGGCACCCTCGCCGTGATCGTCGTCGACGCCGGGATCGATGAGCTCGAAGCCACCCTGCGCGCCGAATTCGGCGATCTGCTCGGCGTCGGAGCACTCGGCCTGAGCCGGGAGATTGCGCTGCTCACGCCGCGAGACGCGAAGGGGCTGGAGTTCGACGCGGTGATCGTCGTCGACCCGGCGGCCATTCTCGCGGCCTCCGAGCGTGGCGCCGGCGCACTCTACGTAGCGATGACCCGGGCCACGCAGCGGCTGTACCTCGTGGGGGACGCGCCGCTGGGCGATACACAGACTTCCTCCGTGGCTTAATCAGGAAATCCGTGGGGCGTAGCGCTTCTTGCCCGCGGAGCAGTGCGGGACCGGGCCACCGGCCGCACGGATTTCCTGAATTAGCCACGGGTAACGCGGGAGCCGTGGGCCGCCTACCCAGTCGGCTACCGTGGAAGCATGACATTGGAGTCTCAGCCCACACCCTTTTCCAGCCTCGACGACTACATCGCGCTGCCCCGCGTGGAGGGTCTCGCGCTCTCGCCCGACGGACAACGCGTCGTGCTCACCGTCGCCACCCTCACCCGCGATCAGACGAGCTATGAGCGCGCACTCTGGTCGGTGGCCGCCGACGGCAGTGGTGTTCCCACCCGTCTGACCCGGTCGGCGAAGGGCGAATCGCAGGCGGCGTTCACGGCCGCCGGTGATGTGCTGTTCGTCTCCGGCCGGCCCGACGCGGCCGTTGCAGAGAAGGACACCGAGGCCGCCCAGCTCTGGCTGCTGCCCGCCGCCGGCGGCGAGGCCCGCGCGATCACCCGGCTCACCGGGGGAGTGTCCGGCATCGCAGCGGTGGCGACTGCCGCGCGGTCCCTCGTGATCGCGGCCGACCTGCTACCGAGCGCCGCCGACCTCGAAGCTGAGGGCGCCGCCCGCAAGGAACGCACCGAGAAAAAGGTCGCGGCCATTCTGCACGAGAGCTATCCGGTGCGCTTCTGGGACCACGACCTCGGCCCCGCAGAACCCCACCTGCTCGCGGTCAGCCTCGCCGACCTGCACGACACGATCGCGGCCCCCACAATCAACGGCGAAGCGGATGCCCCTGCCCCGTACCCCGCCGACCTCCCACGTCCCCGAGACCTCACGCCCACCCCCGGCCGCACCATGGATACCGCCGGCCAGGCCCTGACCCCCGACGGATCCACGCTCATCGTGGCGCTGCGGGTGGCCGAGCAGCGCTCCGGCCGGTACGTTCTGGTGTCCATCGACGTCGCGACCGGCACCCAGACCACCCTGTTCGACGAGCCGAAGGTCGACTTCGAATCGCCAACCGTGAGCATCGACGGCCGTCAGGTCGCCTTCGTACGTTCCGCCGTCAGTACGCCGGACGGCCCGGCCGACCAGGAGATCTGGGTCGCCGACCTCGACGGCGGCCACCCGCGCCGCCTCGCCGCCGAGTGGGACCGTTGGCCGTCGAGCTTGGTCTTCGACTCGCCGGCAGAATCGCCGGCCGACTCGAGCCAGGCCCTCATCGTCACCGCCGACCACGACGGCCGCGGACCGATCTTTCGGGTGCCGCTCGATGGCGGCACGCCCGAACAGCTCACGACCGACGACTTCAGCTATACCAATGTCTCTGTCGACGCCCAGACCGGCGCCATAGTCGCGTTGCGTTCCTCGTGGATCACGCCGGCGCATCCGGTGCGGATCAGCCGGTCCGGTGTCATCACCACGCTCGCTACCCCGGCCGCGCTGCCTGTGGTTCCGGGCACGATCACGGAGGTGGAGACCGTGGCGGGGGACGGAGTGCGAGTGCGCGCGTGGCTGCTGCTGCCTGCGGGAGCCTCGATACAGCATCCGGCACCGCTGTTGCTCTGGATTCACGGCGGCCCGCTGAACAGCTGGAACGCGTGGAGCTGGCGGTGGAGCCCGCTGCTCGCCGTGGCTCGCGGCTACGCGGTGCTGCTGCCCGACCCGGCGCTCTCGACCGGCTATGGCCTGGATTTCATCGCGCGTGGCTGGAACTCCTGGGGTGCCAAGCCGTACACCGACCTGCTCGCGATTACGGATGCCGCCGAAGCGCTCCCCGAGATCGATGAGTCTCTGACCGCGGCGATGGGCGGATCATTCGGCGGCTACATGGCCAACTGGGTGGCCGGCCACACCGAGCGGTTCCGCGCCATCGTGAGCCACGCGAGCCTGTGGTCGCTCGACCAGTTCAACGGTACGACTGATAACTCCGAGTACTGGCAGAGCATCTTCTCGGCACAGGGCATGATCGACAACTCGCCGCACCAGGCGGTGCGCGACATTGTCACGCCGATGCTCGTCATTCACGGCGACCACGACTACCGGGTGCCGATCGGCGAGAGCCTGCGGCTGTGGTCGGAACTGGCCGAGCACCACGCCACTGCCGACGGCAGTACCCAGCACAAGTTCCTCTTCTTTCCCGATGAGAACCACTGGGTGTTGAAGCCGCAGCACGCGGTGATCTGGTACGAGACCGTGTTCGCGTTTCTCGACCAGCACGTGCACGGCGCCAACTGGAAGCGGCCGCGCCTGCTCGGCTGAGCGTACGACCCGGCCGGGAGTTTCGGTTAAAGTGGAGAGCTGGAGAGGAACCGGCTATTGAGTGATATTGCGAGCGAATTGGCGCGGGTGCGCGAAGCCTTCGACAAACCCACCCTGCGCCTGCTCGACCGCAAGTGGGCGCCATTCGTGCTCGCCGTGTTCAAGAGCTCGTTCAGCCGGGACCGACGCAGCGTGCCGTGCGAACTGCTGCACACCCAGGTGGATGCCTACCTCGCCGACCTCCGCAGCATCGGCATCGACGCCCCAGAGAAAACCGGCCGGGCCCTGTGCGTGCAGTGGATGAACGACCTCTGGCTGTACCGCGAAGTGCGCGACACTGCTGACGGCAACCAGGAGCACTACTCGCTCACCAGCCACGCCCTCGAAGCCCTGCTGCTCGTTGACGGTCTCGCCCGGGATCGGGCGCTGATCAGCGAATCCCGACTCAGCACTATCGTCGACACGGTGCGCCACCGGGCCACGGAGGCCAACCCCGATCGTGAAGAGCGGGTGCGCCGCCTCGACCAGCAGATCGACGAGCTGACCAGCGAGCGCGATCGCCTGGCCGGAGGCGGCGACATTGCAGCCGCCTCGAACGAGCAGATGCACGAGGGCTACGCCGACCTCATCGACCTCATTCAGCAGCTGCCGAGCGACTTCAAACGGGTCGAAGAATCCGTCGCGGCCATGCACCGGCAGATCGTCAGCGACTTTCGCGGCGAGGAACGCCCGATCAGCGAGGTCCTCGACGGCTACCTCGCCAAAACGGATGCCCTCATGTCGTCAACCGCGGAGGGTCGGGCCTTCGAGGGCGCCTTTACCCTGCTGCGCAACGACACTCTCATGCAGGGGCTGAAAGCCGACCTCGAAACGATTCTGCTGCATCCGTTCGCCCTCGAACTGAGTTCTGCCGAACGTCGCAGCTTCATGAGCACGGTGACGCTGCTGCGCAAGGGCATCGACGACGTGCTCACCCAGCGCAAGGGACTCACCACCACCCTGCGCGAGCACATCGTCAACCACGACGTCGTGAAAGACCGCGAGCTCGAACGAGTGCTGCGGGACATCAACCGTGAACTCGCGACCTGGATGCAGACCGCAGGTCCCCGCTCTACCGTCACCGCCGAGCTCATGCCCGGCAGCCTCGACGTCGAACATCTGCGGGAGCGGTTCTACGATCCGGTCGCCCATCGGGCCCCGCCGGCGCTGATCGACGTGTCCGCCGCGGCGCCCGCAGCCCCGAGCCTCGGTGACCTGCGCCAGCAGGGCGGTCCGCTGCTCGAAGAACTGCGTGACGCTCTCGTGGCGGCTTTCGGCGCGGGTTCCGGCGCGGGTTCCGGTGCGGGGGAGGCGGCATCCGTTGGTGGCTTGTTCAACGGATTCGACGTGAGTCTGCGCCGGCCGGTGGAGATTCTCGGCCTGCTGCAGCTCGCCGCCCAGCTCAGCCAGACAACCGATTCGACCGGCCTGGAAAGCTTCGAAACGGTGCGACCGGATGGCTCGGTGCGGCTCTTCGACGTGCCCCGCCGTATTCTGACCGACGACGACACGGCGGCCCTGGCCGCTCAGAATTTGGGATACCAGCATGAATGACGAATTGTCGGACGACCTGGCGCGCGACCTGGAAAACACCGGGATCGACAGCGACCCGCGGAGCCTGTCGCTGTTCGAGGGCGATGAGGGCGGACTCAGCGTGGAGCAGCGCCGCACCCTTGTGTTGCTGCTGAAGCACCGCTACATCTCGGCGGCCCTGCAGCCGGTCGAATGGCAGACGCTGCTCGCCTCGCAGAGCCTGCTCAAGTCGCGCCTCAACGACGTTTTCCTAGACCTGCACGTCGACCTGCACTACGAGGTCGCGTTCAAGCGGCAGGCGGTTGCCGAGGGCGGCGAACGGTTTCCCACGCTGCTGCACGACGTCGCGTACACCCGCGAAGAGACCATTCTGCTCGTGCTGCTGCGCCAGCGGTTTCGCAGCGAACGGGCAGGCGGCCAGGAGATCGTGCTCGTCGACCGGGAGAACCTGGTCGAGAACGTCGCGCACTTTCGCCCGGACTACGCCACCGACCTCTCCGGCGACGCCCGCAAGGCGTCGGCCGCGGTCGACAGCCTCGCCAAGGCGCGGGTGCTGCTGAAGACCAGCGACCCTGACCGGTTTCGCGTTTCGGCGGTGATCGAGGTGCTTTTGTCGGTGGAACGCCTCGGCGAACTGCTCGACTGGTTGCGCGAAGAGAACGGCGACGCCACCAACGACGACCCATCGCTCACCGCCTCGCACCAGGAGCTGCTCGTATGAACGATTCCCCGCTGTTCTACATTGACGGTGCCACCGAGGGCACCACCCAGTGGCGGGCCGAATCGATGCAACTGGTGAACTGGGGCGGTTTTCACGGCCATCACGAGATAGATTTCGCGGTGCAGTCCACGCTCGTCTCCGGTGCGTCGGGAACCGGAAAGAGCAGCCTGCTCGACGCCTATCTGGCACTGATGATGCCCTCGGACACCCCGTTCAACGGTGCCTCGAACGACGCCGGTTCCGGCCGCGCGCGCAGCGTTGACCAGCGCAACCTGATGACCTACCTGCGCGGCAAGACCGACGCCAACCGGGAAGTCACCACCGGGGAGCTCACCGACCAGGTGCTGCGCGGCGCACACGAGGCCACCTGGGGCGCCATCGCACTGACCCTGATCGACGACAACCAGCGCCGATTCACCGTGCTGCGGGCCTACTTCGTGCCGCGCGGCGCCCACAAATTCGCCGACGTCACCATGAAAATGGCCACCACAGACGGATCCCTCGACCTGCGCGACCTCGCCTCCTGCGCCGAAAGTCGGTTCGACAAGCGCGTGCTCAAGGCCCGCTTCGAGGGCTTCGACGTGTTCGACACCTATGCGGCG
Source organism: Cryobacterium sp. N21 (assembly GCF_002929575.1). Lineage (NCBI taxonomy): Bacteria > Bacillati > Actinomycetota > Actinomycetes > Micrococcales > Microbacteriaceae > Cryobacterium > Cryobacterium sp. N21. The sequence goes on from NZ_PJJQ01000036.1 coordinate 154,539, forward strand.
TTCGCCCAGACCCTTTACACCCGGCTCGGAATCGGCGCGAACGGCGAGGGTGGCAAAGCACTGCGCCTGCTCGCCCGCATCCAGGCCGGCCAGCAGGTGAAAACGGTCGACGGACTCTACAAGTCGATGGTGCTCGAAGAGCCGGCGACCTTTGCCGCCGCCGACAAAGCGGTCGACCACTTCGAAGACCTCGAACGCTCCTACGGCGCCATGGTCACCGAGGCCCAGAAAGCCCAGGTGCTCGAACGCCTGCCCGACCTGCACCAGGCCTACGAAACGGCCACCGCTAAGGCCGACCTGGTCGACACCTTTGGCGTGCACCGCGCCGGGGACACCCCGTTCGTGCTCTGGCAGCTGCTCACCGAGCAGACCCTGCTCGAGGCCGCCGCCGATACCAACCGGGCCGCCCGCCGTGACAACCAGTCCGCCCAGATTCAGGCCCGCGACGCGGAGACCGCGCTCAAGACCCGCTTAGCCGAGCTGCAACAGCAGCAGCGCGACAACGGCGGCGACGTGCTCGAACGCCTGCAGACCGAACTCGTGCACCTCGGCAACCAGCACGACGACGTGGCTCGTGAGCGCGCCGGCTTCGACGACCGGGTCAAGGTTTTGGCCGTGCCGATCGATTCCGCCGCCGGCTTCGCGGCCGCCCAGCAGGGCGCTGACCGGTTTGCCGCTGGTTTCGCCGACGCCGAGGCCGCCCTGGAGGCGACCCGCTCGGCACTACAACGCGAGTCGTACCCGGTGGAGGAGGGCATCCGCTCACTCAAGCAGGAGCGGGCGTTTTTGACCGGGCGCGAAAGCCTCGTGCCCCAGTCGCTAGACAAGGCTCGGCTGCTGATCGCCGAGGCTGCCGGCATTGGCGCCGAGGAGTTGCCGTTTGTGGCCGAACTCATCGACCTCGCCGCCGGTGAAGAAGCGTGGCGGCAGGCCGCCGAGGTGATTCTATCGTCGGTCGTGCGCGTGCTGCTCGTTGACGAGACGCGGCTGGCGCACCTGAGCGCGGCGATCGACCCGTTGCAGCTGCCGCTGCGCATCCACTTTGAGGGGGTGGCGCTGAAGCCGCACGAGGCCGTGGCCGGCGACGCCCGGTACATGTCGGGCAAGCTCGACGTGAAGGATTGCCCGTTCAGCAGCTGGGTTCAGACGCGCCTTCGCTCGTCGAACCTCGACGCTCTGTGCGTGGCCGACCCGTCCGAGCTGGGTGGCGGGGGTGCACGGGTGACCCCGAGCGGGCAGACCCGCAACGGTTCCCGCGGAGCCTATGGCGCGAACAGCGGCCAGAAATCGATCATCGGGTTTTCCAGCCGAGCCCGGCTGGACGACATTGCGGTGGAGCTGGCCGCGCAGGGGCTGGCGGCCGACGCTGTCGCGGGGCGGGCATCCGCTGTGTCGGGGCAACTGGGTGAGCTGCGGGAACAGCAGGCCGCTCACCAGCACATTCTCGACACGGACTGGTCGTCGATCGACGTCGCTGCGGCCACCGCGCGCATTGCCGATAAGAAGTCCGAATACGAGCGGATGCGCTCCGGCAGCGATATCCTGCGCGCCCTGAGCGACGAAGAGGGCCGGCTCACCCTCGAACTCGACGCTGCCCAGAAACTCAAGCACACCACCGACGGGGTCGGTTCGGTGCTGGGCGAGGAGCAGGGCAGCATCGTCGACGCGCAGGACACGGTGAACGACCGACTCGAGCAGATCGAACGGGGCGAGGCCCTGACCCTGTCAGAGGAGCACGCCGCACACCTGAACGAACAGTTCGCGCTGGTTACCGACCGGAACGACCTCGCCGGTTTCCCTGGCGGCCTGAAGCGCCTGCGCGAGCGGTTGATCGACCAGTCGGCGCAGGATCGTGACCGCGCAGCCCGTGACCGGGCCACCATGATCGGCATCTTCTCGACCTACCAGGCCCGCTGGCCCGACCCGAATATCGGTGTCGCGCTCGAATCGGTCACGAGCTACACCGACATCCTCGACGCCATCCGCACCCTCGGCCTCTCCGAGCGTCGTCAGGAATGGAAGCGGCGGCTGTCGGCGTGGAGCGGCCAGGACCTCGTGCCGCTCACCGGCGCCTTCAACACCGCGATCGAAGAAATCGAAGACCGGCTGCGGCCGATCAACGAGATTCTCGCGACCCTGCCGTTCGGTGCGACCCGCGACCGGTTGCAGATCGCGCTGCGGCGGCTGCACCGGGACGATGCGACGGCCTTTCGCAAGGAGCTCAAGGTGCTTTCCTCGGGTGCGACCGAGCAATTCACCGATGACGAGACCGAAGACCGATTCACCCGGCTGCAGCAGTTCATGAGCCTGATCCGCCCTGGTACCGCTGAGACGCCTTCGCAGCGGGACCTGCTGCTCGACGTTCGGCAGCACGTGGAGATCACCGCCGTGCGCGTCACACCGGAGGGAGCCCGGGTCAGTACCTACTCGTCGCTCGGCGGCAAGAGCGGCGGCGAGTCGCAGGAACTCGTGGCCTTCGTCGTCGGCGCCGCCCTGCGCTTTCAGCTCGGCGACGAGAGCCGTACCCGGCCGCGCTTCGCCCCGGTATTCCTCGACGAGGGATTTGTCAAATCCGACGCCGAATTCGCAGGCCGGGCCGTGGCCGCGTGGAAGGGCCTCGGCTTTCAGCTCATCATCGGAGCCCCGCTCGACAAGGTCACCGCCCTGGAACCGCACATGCAGCTGGTGCTGTCGATCACCAAGAACACGGCCACCGGCTACTCCTACATCACGCCGCTGGCGTCGCCGCAAGCCGCGGCCTAGCTGGAATAGCGGGAATAGACGGTGGCGTGTTTCGCCCTCGGCCGGACCGCCGCATCCACTTAGCGCAGGCTGTCCTTCGTGGCGGTGGCAGAAGGCCGTCCCTAGCATCGACGTAGAGACGCACGTTCAATCGGAAGAACCTGCGCCGAGACGATTTACCTGTGGGGATAATCATGTTTGACACCTTTTTCGGACTGCCCATGCATCCGCTCATCGTGCACGCGACCGAGGTCGTGGTTCCGATCGCAGCGCTGGTCCTGCTTCTGGCAGCAGTCTGGCCGCGTTTTTGCCGCTGGGCCAAGCTGCTGCCGCTCGGGCTGACCCTGGCCGCGCTCGTACTCGTGCCGTTGTCGACTGAATCGGGGGAAGCCCTGGAGGAGCGGGTTTCCGAGAGCGCCCTCATCGATACTCACGCAGACCTGGCCGAGGGCTTGCTGCCCTGGGTGATCGGAATGGTCCTCATCGCCGCCGTGCTGTTCTGGTGGAACCTCAAGAAGGCACCCACGACCCGCGCGCCGAAGTGGGTCGCCATCGCCATCGCCGTTGCTGCGCTTGGGGCTTCGTCGGGCACAGTGGTGCAGGCCATTTTGATCGGTCACAGCGGGGCGACTGCCGTGTGGTCCGAAGACATGGGCACTCCGGCCCAATAGCGCAGTTCCGGCTCCAGTTACCTTGGCGACCTCTGGTGAGCCTTCCGGCTGTCAGGGTGCACCGGTCGAGGCGTAACATGTCTGCGTGTCGGTCATGCGTTCTTCTGACTGGAGCACACCCATCGACCGGCGCTTAGGACTGGAGGCAATCGTGACCAGCACGCGGCGGCTCCGTCGGAATCCCAGCTTTCGTAACCCCACCTTTTTCTCCACCTGGCTGATCTGGCTGGTCGGGTTCCTGGCTTTTCCGATCGCGGGTCTGGCGGGCACGGCGGTGGGCGGTCGGGTCAGCAATCCCGTCGCGGCCCTGATCGGCGGCGCGGTCTGTGGGGTTGTCATCGGAGTCGGTCAGGTGTTGGTCAGTCGGCGTCGCCTCGATCCGTTGATCTGGATTCCCTTGACTGGGATCGGCATGGGCGTCGGGCTGCTGCTCGGCTCGACCGTCGTCAACTATCGCACAACGTTGGCCGAGCTGGCCCTGATGGGAGCGATCACCGGGATCGTGCTCGGCGCGGCGCAGGCCGTGGGGTTGCCGCCACGCACGCGTGGACGCTGGCTGTGGGCCCTCGGTATGGCCGCGCTGTGGGCGCTTGGCTGGACCGTGACGACGCTGGTCGGCGGCAACGTCGAGGCGCAGTTCACGAATTTCGGCGCCATTGGAGCGGTCACCGTCACGGCATTGTCCGGGCTCCTCCTGCACCTGCTGCTGCCGTTTCACCCCGCCTCGGGTGTGTGGTTGCGTTCACACCCCATCACTAGCTCGACCTAGGTGGCGCACCCGAGTCACGGTGCCGACTGTCGCGCCAGGCACCGGTGGCCCACAGTGCCCACAGTACGAGCAGGGGTTGAAAGGCGAGGCGGATGCCCCGCGACAGATCCGAATTCAGCCCGAACGAGTCCGTGGCCGTGACGAATTGCGAGATGTTGCCGGGAAAGATGGCCACAAAGAACGCGGCCACGGTCCAGCCGACAGCCACGCGCCAACGGTGCAGCGCGAGTAGTGCGAGTCCCAAGGCGATTTCGACGATTCCGGAGAGTACAACGACGAGGTCGGGGCCGAGGGGAACCCAGGAGGGAACCTGCGCCTGAAAAGCGTCACGATTGAAGGTGAGATGGCTGACTCCGGCCAGCAGGAGTAGGGTGCCGAGGGCCAGCTGGCCCAACAGTCGTGGCCACGAACGACGCGAGCGCGGGCCTGCTTCAAGAAGCTGAGAAGGGGTCATTGCATTGAGTGTAATTGTTCGACCGTCAACCGGCCCACGGCGACGCAGGTAAAGTTGGTCAGTCACGTCATGCGGGAACCAACCCGCGCGTCCACGAGTTGCGCTTCGATCGGGTCGACCGTGCCCGAGGCATCTGGCAATCGTGGAGACAGCATGTGCACCGATATCACCCTCAGCAGTTAGCCGGTGGCTACCGACCTATCAGGCGAGCGAAGAAGCCGCCGGTGGACTTCACCTTCACGTGTCCCTCGCAGCGCTGGTTGCGGGGCACGCCCTTCATAACCTGGTCGACGTGCTGGCCGCAGCCGGCCCAGGTGGTCTTCTGACAGGTCTTGCAGGTGACTGCTCTGCACATGGTGGGTGCCTTTCGTTGGGGAAGTATCTCTACACTATACCCTTGGGGGTATACAGAGAATTCACACCTGACGAACGGATGCTCCCGCCCCGGTCGGTGTATCGTTCGAGCATCGACCACGTGGCCGGCTGAACAGATCGAGAGCGGCGCAGCATGAGTAGTGAACCTCCTATCAACGACGTCACCGACGACGACATCGAGGTCACACACTCCAAATCCTGGGCCGCTGGCGTACCCGGCGTGCTGCACTCGATGGAGCCGGCGATCACCCAGATGGGCGCTGTGCGGGGCATGCGGGCGCTGCTGTCGATGAACCAGAAAGACGGGTTCGACTGCATGAGTTGTGCTTGGCCAGACCCTGACCATCGTAAGGCCTTCGAATTCTGCGAGAACGGCGCCAAAGCGGTCACCTGGGAGGCGACGCCGATCACCATCCCGACCAGCTTCTGGGCAGAGCACTCGCTCGCCGACCTGCGTGAGAAGAGCGAATACTGGCTCGGAATGCAGGGCCGGCTGGTCGAACCGGTCTACAAACCGGCCGGCAGCGACCACTACCGCCCGGTCAGCTGGCCCGAAGCCTTTCGGGTGATCTCCGCCAAGCTCAATGCCCTGGACTCACCCGACCAGGCCGCGTTCTATACCAGCGGCCGCGCCTCCAACGAGGCCGCGTTCGCCTACCAACTGTTCGCTCGCGCGTACGGCACCAACAATCTGCCCGACTGTTCCAACATGTGTCACGAGTCCACCGGCTGGGCCATGGGTCAGACCGTCGGTATCGGCAAGAGCACGATCAGCTATGACGACTTCGCCAAGTCCGACCTGATCATCATCATGGGGCAGAACCCCGGCACCAACCACCCGCGCATGCTCACCGCGCTCGAAGAGGCGAAGGACGCTGGCGCCCAGATCGTCGCGGTCAACCCGCTGCCCGAGGCGGGCCTTCGCCGCTACAAGAACCCACAACGAGTGCGCGGGGTCATCGGCCACGGCACCGACATCGCCGACCAGTTTCTGCAGATCCGCATCGGCGGTGACATGGCGCTGCTGCAGGCCGTCTCCAAACGGGTGCTCGACGCCGAAGATGCCAGCCCCGGAACCGTGCTCGACCAGGCCTTCCTCGATGAACACTGTCACGGACTGGCCGAATTGCGCGAGCATCTCGCCCAGCTGGACGAGCGGATGGTGCTGGCCTCGACGGGCCTGCGCGCGGCCCAAATCGATGAACTGGCGAAGCGGTATATCAGCGCCGATCGGGTGATCATCACCTGGGCGATGGGGCTCACCCAGCAGAAAAAGGGCGTCGTGACCATCAAGGAGATCATCAACCTGCTGCTGTTGCGTGGCAACATCGGCAAGCCCGGTGCCGGCGCCTCGCCGATTCGCGGCCACAGCAACGTGCAGGGCGACCGCACCATGGGCATCTGGGAGCAGATGCCGCCGGCCTTCCTCGACGCACTGGAAAAAGAGTTCGGCTTCAATCCGCCGCGCAAGCACGGTGTGGACTCCGTCGACGGGGTTCGCGCCATGCGGGACGGAAAGATGAAGGTGTGGATGGGCCTTGGCGGCAATTTCGTCGCAGCCATGAGCGACACCGGCATTGCCGAGGCTGCCATGGCGCGCACGGAGCTGAGCGTGCAGATTTCCACCAAGCTCAACCGGTCGCACGCCGTGACCGGCGAGGAGGCTCTGATTTTGCCGACCATGGGCCGCACCGAGATTGACGAGCAGGCCACTGGGGAGCAGTTCGTCTCGGTCGAAGATTCGGTCTGCGCGGTGCATCCGTCCTGGGGCAAGCTCAAGCCGGTCTCGACGAACCTGCTCTCCGAGGTCGCGATCATCTCGCGCCTGGCCCGGGCGGTACTCAGCGACAAGGTGGCGGTGGACTGGGCCGGTTTCGAGGCCGACTACGACCTGATTCGCGAGCATATCTCGCACGTCGTGGGCGGCTGCGAAAACTACAACGAGCGCATCCGTCAGGAGGGCGGTTTCGTGCTGCCGAACGGCCCGCGCGACTCCCGCACCTTCAACACTCCCACCGGCAAGGCCATGCTGACCACGAACACGCTGGAGCACCTCGAGGTGCCGCCCGGGCGTCTCGTGCTGCAGACGCTGCGCAGCCACGACCAGTTCAACACCACCATCTACGGCCTGGACGATCGCTACCGTGGCATCAAGAAGGGTCGGCACGTGGTCTTCATCAACAAGAAAGACCTGATCAATCTCGGCTTCAGTGACGGCGACCTGGTCGACGTGCACAGCGAGTTCAGCGACAACGTCGACCGGGTGCTGCGCGGCTACCGGCTGGTCGCCTACCCGACGCCGCGCGGCTGCGCTGCCGCGTACTATCCGGAGGCGAACGTGCTGGTGCCGCTCGACAGCGTTGCCGACGGCAGTAACACGCCGGTGTCGAAGGCCGTCATCATTCGATTGGAGCCTGCTGCCCAGTCGTGAAAGCTAGTGTGCCCATGGTTACTGAGCAGTATTGACCCAGCCGGCCTCGTCGGGGTTCTCCTCCGCGGGCTGCCGGCAGACGTCGAGCACGATCTCCGCTGCCCGGGCGATCGCTAACTGCGAGGCTATCGTCGAGTTGGCTGCGGCGAGGCCTGCGGCGTAGCCGACGACGAAGGTGGTGATCGGGGCGGCCATGGGGCTGACAGCGTGAGCAGCCTCATCGGCGACGTTGAGAATGAGGTGGTTGTCCAGTTCCAGGTCCAGAATCTGCAGGGCCTGGCTGAGCCGGCGGGTCCACTGCTGGAGGATCTTTTCGTCTACGGCGTTATGCGTCACAGCAGCTCCTTGAGTTGTCGGGTCTCACGTGTCGGATGCATCGGATGCTTAGCTGATCTGAGGGTACCCTCGCCGGAGAATTCTGTGCAACGAAATAGTGCCGACCGCGCGTTACCAACCCATCGTGCCCGCGGCCCCCTTGAACGGTCCGGCGATTTTTGCCGTGATCCAGCCGCCGTAGTAGTCACCCTCCTGCGCGCGCACGGTTTCACCGTCAACGGTGCAGCGCGCCATGGCTCCCGGGTAGATAGCCACCCGGTCCGCCAGCGTTTCGAAGCCTGCGGTCGGCGTGGGATAGAACCAGGCGGCCCGGGCGCTTGAACCGACGGTGAGGTAGCCGGCGACGCCCTTGTATTCGCAGTAGCTGTGGCCCGGTGCGGGTTGCAGCAGGCCAGGGTCGAACGCCGTGCGCGGCAGGTAGTACACCGGGGGATGGCTGGTTTCCAGCACCCGCACCACGTCGGTTGTGTCGGCGATCGTCACGCCGTCGAGTTCGATCGTGACGTGCTCACCGGTGTGTTCGACGCGCGGCGGTCGCGGGTAGTCCCAGACGGATTCCTGGCCCGGGCGGAGGGGATCGCGTTTCACTCGCTCATTCATGACCCGATGCTAGAACGGTAACCTGCGAAGTCAGCTGTCAGTTCTGTGGGGGCGCAGGTTTCGGGGACGCAGGGCGACCACGGTCAGCGCGGCGGCCAGCACCGCGAGACCGGCGACCATGCCGACCGTGCCGCCCCAGCCCCACTGCACGAAGAACACGCCGCCCAGCCAGCCGAACAGGCTCGATCCGGCGTAGTAGGACAGGTTGTACAGCGATGATGCCTGAGCGCGACCGACCATGGCCTCGGCGCCGGTCCACCCGGAGGCCACGGCGTGCGCGGCAAAGAAGCCGGCCGTGGCCAGCACGAGGCCGAGCAGAACGACCACGAGCACGCTCGACAGGGTTAGAAGTACGCCCACTGTCATGCAGGCGAGCGAGCCGAGCAGAATCGACCAGCGTCCGAATCGGGCAGCCAGGATGCCGGCCTGGGCCGACGACCAGGTGCCGGCGAGGTAGGCCACGAAGACGAGACTGATCAGGGCTTGTGGAAGGTTGAAAGGGTCGTGGGCTAGGCGAAAACCGAGGTAGTTGTAGAGGGCAACGAACCCGCCCATCAGCAGAAACCCCTGGGCATAGAGCGCGAGCAGGCGCGGTGACTTGAGGTTGGCGCCGAGTAGCCTGACCAGGCTGAGATCCGTGCCGCGTTCGCGTGCCCGGCGCGGCACAAAACCGCGAGGCGCCGGAATCAGACTGATGAACAGCATGGCCGACACCGCGCAGAGCACGCCGACGGTGAAAACGCCGACTCGCCAGTTGGTCAGTTCGGTGACCGGCCCGGCCACGAGACGCCCGAGCAGTCCACCGATCGAGGTGCCGGCCACGTAGGTGCCCGCCGCACGGGCGGCGTGCCTTGGTTCGATCTCCTCGCTCAGGTAGGCGATCGCGATCGCCGGCACCCCGCCGAGCATCAACCCTTCGACGAAACGGCCGGTGAGCAACAGCGAGAAGGTGGGCGCGAACGGCACCAGCAGCCCGAACACCGTGGCGGCGATCACCGCGATCGACATGGCCCGCACCCGGCCGAGCCGGTCGGCTACGAGCGACCAGGGAATCACGCCGATGGCCAGGCCGAGTGTCGATGCGGAGATGACGAGGGCGGCATCCGCTGCGCTGACCCCCACGTCGCCGGCGATCTGGGCGAGCACAGCCTGGGGCGAGTAGAGCTGGGCGAACGTGGCGATGCCGGCGAAGAACAGTCCGGCGAGCAGTTTGCGGTAGTCGGAGCTGCCGTGCGAGTGCCCGTTCCAGCTCGCGGATGACGCCGCCCGGCCCGGGTGCGCCGGCGTCATCTGCGGGTGGTCAGGACTGGGGGCACTCGTTCAGAGTACCCGGCTGCGCCGCACCCACCGTGACGAATCTGGCTACAGTGTGCGCATGAGTTCTGATGCGGTAAATCTGACGGTTGACGGCCCGCACGGTGCGCGCGAGGTGCGCCTGTCGAGCCCGGCCCGGGTGCTCTGGCCCGAGCCGGGAATCACCAAACTCGACCTCGCCCAGTACTTCATCGACGTGGGGGAGGCGTTTGTTGGGGCCAACGGTGACCGTCCGGTGTCGCTGCAGCGCTTCAGTGGCGGCATCGACGGGGAGCAGTTCTTCTCCAAGAACCCGCCGAAGGGCGCACCGGACTATGTGCGGGCCGTACCCGTGGTCTACCCGAGCGGGCGCACGCATCCGCAGCTCGTGCTCGACGAACCGGCCGCCGTGGTGTGGGCGGTGCAGATGAACACGATCGTGTTCCACCCGTGGCCGTCCCGGGCCGAACTCCCCGATAATCCCGACGAACTCCGCATCGACCTGGATCCGCAGCCGGGAACCGATTTCGCCGATACCATTCCCGTCGCCGTGGAACTGAAGAACCTGCTCGCCGAAGCCGGCCTGACGGCGTTTGTGAAGACATCCGGTAATCGCGGGCTGCACGTCTTCGCGCCGATCGAACCCACCCGCGAATTTCTCGACGTGCGGCACGCGGTCATTGCGGCCGCGCGCGAGCTGGAACGACGGATGCCCGAGACGGTCACCACGAACTGGTGGAAGGAAGAGCGGGGCGAGCGCATCTTCATCGACTACAACCAGGCCAACCGCGATCGCACCATGGCCGGCGCCTATAGCCCCCGGCCGCTGCCGCACGCACCGGTCTCCTGCCCGCTGGAGTGGAGCGAACTCGCCGGGGCCGACCCGCGTGCATTCACGATTCTGACGGTTCCGGATCGACTGCGGAGCCAGGGCGACCCGTGGGCGACGATGCATGGGCACCCCGGCACCATCGACACCCTGTATTCGTGGTGGGAACGCGATCTGTCCAACGGGCTCGGCGAACTGCCCTTTCCGCCGGACTTTCCGAAGATGCCGGGGGAGCCGCCGCGCGTGCAGCCCAGTCGCGCCAGGAAGCCCGGCTAGCCCGCCGCCCGAGCCCGCGGTCAGTTCGCTATGCGCTCGAATGGCAGCGGCGGCTCCGGCGGGGTGCCAGTGCCGAACGGGTGCCCGCCGAGGTCGGCGCGAGCGTGCGGGGCCAGCCAGGCCGCGGCATCCGGTCCCTTAGGCACGATGCCGCTCGGGTTGATGTCCACGTGGGTCACGTAATAGTGTTTTTTGATCTGGTCGAAGTCGATGGTGTCGCCGAACCCGGGGGTCTGGAACAGGTCGCGGGCGTAGGCCCACAGCACCGGCATCTCGCTGAGCTTGTTGCGATTGCACTTGAAATGCCCGTGATAGACCGAGTCGAACCGGGCCAGGGTGGTGAACAAACGGATGTCCGCCTCGGTTATCGTGTCGCCCACGAGATACCGCTGCCCGGCCAGGCGCTGTTCGAGCCAGTCGAGCCGCGCGAACAGGGCGTCGTAAGCCCGCTCGTAGGACTTCTGGCTGCCGGCGAAACCGCACTTGTAGACGCCGTTGTTCACGTCGTGAAAGATCAGGTTGGCGACCTCGTCGATCTCGGCCCGCAGCACCTCGGGGTAGAGGTCGGGGGCGCCGGGACGGTGGTACTGCGTCCACTGCGTCTCGAAATCGAGGGTGATCTGCGGGTAGTTGTTGGTGACGACCTTACCGCTTGGCACATCGACGATCGCCGGCACGGTGATGCCGCGGGGATAGTCGGGAAAGCGGGCGAAGAAGGCCTGCTGCAGGCGTTCGATGCCGAGCACCGGGTCGAGGCCGCCGGGGTCGAGGTCGAAGGTCCAGCTGTTCTTGTCGTGCGTGGGGCCGGGCAGACCGAGCGAGATCACACCCTCAAGGCCGAGCAGGCGGCGCACGATGGTGGTGCGGTTCGCCCAGGGACAGGCGCGGGCCGCGACCAGGCGGTACCGGCCCGGTTCGACCGGCCAGCCGTCCCGGCCGTCCTGGGTGATGCGGTCTTCGATGTAATTGGTGTCGCGGTTGAAATCCAGGCCGGGCGTGATGTAACTGGGGTCGAGGCTCATGCGTCCACGCTACGCGCTGCCGGGCTCCGCTGTAAGTTCGGCCGTGAGTTCGGCCGTGATCTCCGCGTCGGTGCGTGCGTCGATGATGCCCCACATCATGTGGGTGGGGCCGCTGCTATCGCTCGGTTCCACCCGCGGCCGGCTGGCCCAGCCGCGGGAGACGGCGGCAGCACCGAGTTGCGCGAGCGAAGCCGCGACGCGGTTCTTGCGAATCTTGCCGGCCAGCACGCTGCCGTCGGGCGACTGACGCCAGCCTCGCTTGGCGGCGATCACCCGTCCGATCTCTTCGTCGGTCAGCCAGCGCGAAAAACTGCGGGTGGGCGGGTCGATGGCAATCAGCTTCATGCCCACACTGTACCCGCCTCCGCACCGTGAGCACGCCGAGCAATACGGCGACGCTGTCGGAAAAATCTGTGCCCCGAGCTGCGTGCGATCGACTGATCCGGGCGATGATCACAGCATCACCCCGACAACATAAGGAGAACGACCATGAGCAGTCGACTCAACCCGTATCTCGGTTTTCGCGACACCGCGCGCGAAGCCATGGACTTCTACCAGAGTGTCTTCGGCGGAGAGATTACGCGCAGCACCTTCGGTGAATTCAACGCGAGCGACGATCCGGCCGAGAAGGACAAGATCATGCACTCGGAACTGACCATTACGAGCGGTTTCTCGCTCATGGCTTCTGACACCCCCAGCAGTATGGAACTCCCCACCAGCAGCAGCGTCACCGTGTCCCTCAGCGGCGACGACGAAGCCGAACTGACCGGGTACTGGGAGAAATTGCTCGAAGGCGGCACCGCGACCAGGTCGCTCAGCAAGGCACCGTGGGGTGACAGCTTCGGCATGCTGGTCGACAAGTTCGGCACCAGCTGGATGGTCAACATCGCGGGGACCACGGCGGATGCGGCCTCCTCGAGCGGCACGAAGTCAGTCCGCGACGACGTCACCCGGTGACTTGTCGGGGCGCCAGCCCCGCCACGAGGGCTGGCGCAGCCGACCGGTCGCTGTCCATTCGGCGAACTCCACCTCGGCGACGAGGGTGGGGCGCACCCAGACGGCGCTCTGGGCATCCGTTGGCGGAATGTCACTGAACGGTGTGGTTTTTCGCACCAGCCGGGTCAGTCGAGAACGGATGTCGGTGAGGTCGCGTTCCCCAAACCCCGTGCCGACGCGCCCGACGTAGCGGAGGCCCGCATCGGCCGGCACCCCGAGCAGCAGCGACCCGATCGCGCCGGTGCGGTTGCCGCGGCCGGGCCGCCAGCCGCCCACGACGACCTCCTGGGTACGAAAGTGTTTGATTTTCACCCAGTCGTGGGAGCGGCGCCCGCCCGTGTACCGGCCGTCGAGCCGCTTGGCCATAACCCCTTCGAGCCCGAGCTGACGGCTGGTCTGAAACGCCTCGGAGAAATCACCGTCGAACCGTGGCGGCACCTGCGTGGAGCCGGTCGCGGTGACCGCGTTCTCCAGCCGGTCCCGGCGCGCGCTGTAGGTGAGCCCGGTCAGGGAGCGGCCGTTTTGTTCGAGCAGGTCGAAGAGCATGAACTGCACCGGGGCACGTTTCGAGGCAGCGGCCACTTCCCGTTCCTCGGTGAGTTTCATGCGGGTCTGCAATAGCCCGAAGTTCGGTCGGCCGCGTTTGTCGACGGCCACGATCTCGCCGTCGAGCACCGCGGCATCCGTTTCTGGTTGGGTCGCCAGTGCGGCGAGCAGATCGGCGACGAGATCGGGATAGGACGCCGTCACGTCGTGCCCGTTGCGGGTGACCAGGCGCACGCTTTGCTCGGCCAGCGACACGTAGGCGAGCGCACGCATGCCGTCCCACTTCATTTCGAAGGCCCAGCCGTCGCCGCCGAGGTCGGTTTCGGAACCGGCAGCGGCCAACATGGGGGAGTAGGTGTGCTTCGTCGGTGCGGGTGCGATGCTCGCCGCCGATGCGCTGTGCGGGCGGGCATTCGTGCGGGAGCCGGCGCCACCGGTGAGTGGCTTCATGCGGTGGATCAGCCAGTTGTTCGCTGGTTTGCTGCCGTGGCCGTCGCTCGTGCGAATCAGGGCAAACCGGGCTGAGCCGCCGAGCCCGGCGTCGGGTTCACCGTGCAGGGTCACGATCACCTCGTCGTCGCGCCATTTTTCGAGTTCGTAGTCGCCGCGGTCCCAGATGGATACATCGCCGGCGCCATATTCTCCGACTGGAATATTTCCCTCGAAACTGCCGTATTCGAGCGGATGATCCTCCACGTGCACCGCAAGCCGGTTCTGGGCGGTCGACACCGGCACGCCACGCGGCAACGCCCAGGACACCAGTACGCCGTCGTGTTCCAGCCGAAAATCCCAGTGCAGGCTGCGGGCGTGGTGTTCCTGAATGACGAAAGATTGGCCAGTGGAGGCCAGGGCCGGTGCCTCGGGAACCGGCTCGGGGGTCTTCGACGCATCGCGCTTGTCGCGGTACACCGTGAGGCGGTCCGGTGTGACCAGGGCGGACGCCGAATCGACCTCGGCGGCGGCGTGCTCGAACGACCCGGCCGACAGCTGTGCGAGCGGATCCTCCCGCCGTTTTAGACGAGCGAGCACCTGCTTGTAGTCGAACTGTTCGAGGTCGGCCGAGGCCAGTTCCTTCCAGGTGCGCGGGGTCGCGACCATCGGGTGGCTCCGCCCCCGCAGCGAATACGGGGTGATGGTGGTTTTCGCGGCGTTGTTCTGGCTCCAGTCCACCAGCACCTTGCCGGGCCGCAGGCTCTTCTTCATGTCGCTCACGACGAGGTCGCGGTGGTCGGCTTCGAGGGCTCGTGCCAGTTCGTGCGCCACCGCCGACACCTGATCGGAGGTGTACGACAGGTCGAGGGCCGCATACAAGTGGATGCCCTTGCTTCCGCTGGTCACGGGCATCGGTTCCAGCCCCATGTCCTGCAGAATCGTGCGGGCCATCCGCGCCACCTCCGCGCATTCGGCGAGTCCGATGCCCTCACCCGTGTCGAGGTCGAGCACGAGCCGGTCGGGATTGCGCTGGGTGCCGGTGCGGCCGAACTGCCACTGCGGCACGTGAATTTCAAGGGCGCTCATCTGCCCGAGCCAGGTGAGGGTGGCGAGGTCGTTCACCAGCGGGTAGATGTTCACGTGGTCCTTGTGCTGAATCTCACGCCGTTTCACCCAGCTCGGCGCCCCGGGTTCCAGATTCTTCTGGAAGAACATCGGGCCGGGGCTCTCATTCGTGCCGACGCCGTGCACCCAGCGTTTTCGGGTGGCCGGTCGGTTCGCCGCGTGGCCAATGAGCACGTCGGCGACGGCCGCGTAGTAGGCCAGCACGTCAGCCTTGGTGGTGCCGGTCTCCGGGTACAGCACCTTGTCGAGGTGGGTGAGCGAAATGCGGTGCCCCTCAACGGAAACCACCTGACTGCTGGCGTTCATGCATCAACTGTGCCGCAGAAACCGCGGGTCTACTAGGCGAAAAATGTCTCATTCGGGTGTGTACTGGTCGAATGAGAAGCATCTGGACCGGTGCGATCACCTTCGGGCTCGTCAATGTGCCCGTCAAGGTGTATAGCGCAACTGAAGACCACGACGTGTCGCTGCACCAGGTGCACGATGCCGATGGGGGGCGCATCCGCTATCAACGCCGGTGCGAGATCTGCGCCAAGGTCGTTCCATACGACCACATCGACAAGGCTTTCGAGGACGGTGAGCAGGCCGTGGTGCTCACGGCGGACGATTTCGCCACGCTCCCCTCCGAGCGCAGCAAGGAGATCGACGTGGTCGAATTCGTGCCGAGCGACCAGATCGACCCGATCATGCTCGACAAGAGCTACTTTCTCGAACCCGACGGCAAGTCGTCGAAGGCCTATGTGCTGCTGCGTCGCACGCTTGAAGCCACCGATCGGACGGCCATCGTGCACTTCGCGCTGCGGCAGAAGACCCGGCTCGGAGCGCTGCGTGTGCACGGCGACGTGCTCATGCTGCAATCCCTGCTGTGGGACGACGAGGTGCGCGAGGCCAAGTTCGCGTCCCTCGACGAGCTGGTGAACATCAGCGCCAAGGAACTGGACATGTCGGCCGCGCTGGTCGAGTCGTTCGCGGCCGACTTCGCACCGGATGCCTTCACCGACGACTACCAGGACGAGTTGCGGGCGCTGATCGAGGCCAAACTGAAAAGCGGCGAGGCTGTGTCGACCGAGGTCACCTTCGGTGAAACCGAGGATGAGGGCGAGGGCGGCGAGGTACTCGACCTAATGGAGGCCCTGCGGCGCAGCGTCGAGGCCAGCCGCGATCGGGCCAAGCCCAAGCCGCACGAGAAGGCGAAGCGGGCCCGTTCCGCCTCCTGATCGGGCAGCTTCACGGTTCGCGCGAGGCGAACCTCAGTGGTGGCGCTTGGCGAGCAGGTACATCTTTACGTTGAGCTGCAGAAAGCGCACGAGCTGAACCAGCACGTTGCTGCGTCGTCTCAGTTCGCGGGCGCTCGGCAGCGGCGCGACGTCGATGTGGGCTTGGGCGGTGTCCATGGTGTTCTTCCTTCTAACTCGGTGGCAAAGTGGATGCGTGCGACTCACTCCGGAATGAGATACCAGAACGGGTACGCCTTGGCTTTGTACACGAACATCGTGTGCAGCACGCCAAGAGCGGCGAGGGCAGCCTGAGCGTGCGCAGCGGCACCCAGCACGGCCACGAATACCGCGTGCTCGGCTCGCTCAAGGGGCTCACGGACGCCATCGAGCCCACCCTCGTCACGCTCACCTGTTCCAGCACGCCGGCACGGAGTTTCTCTACATGCTGACCGGCAAAATGGTCTACGGCCACGGCCCCTACAAATACACCATGGTGCCCGGCGACTCGCTGCTGCTCGACGGCGAGGGCCCGCACGGCCCGCTGCAACTGCTCGAGCTGCCCATCACCTTTCTCGCCATCACCGCCAAATAGCTCGGCTCCGGGTATCCTGTGCGGCATGGCCGAATCGGCAAGCGCCCGGGGTGAGAGCGCGACCCTGCACGGCGTCGTCGAGTTCGCACCCGAGCAACGACCGCAATCGCCGTGCACGGTCACGGTGCTGGTGGAAGACGTGTCGAAAGCGGATGCCCCCAGCACGATCGTGGGCCGCTCCCGGTTTCAGATTCCCGCGCCGCCCCGCAGCGAACTGTCCGATCGCGACGTGAACTTTGCCATGACCGTACCCGCCGATGCGCTCGACTCCGTGCGGCGGCTGAACGTGCGGGTGCACGTGAGCGCGCGGATGCGGCGGGAACCGGACGTGACCGAACGGCCGGACATCACCGAGGGGGACTTCGTCTCAACGCAGTCCCACCCGGTGCTGCCTGACCCGGTACTGCCCGGCCTCGCGTCAGTTCGTGTCCCGGTTCTGCGAGTCTGAACCCTCGGCAACGGCACGCGCCTCAGCCTCGTCGAACGACGTGATCACGCCGCCGAGACTCTCGTAGCCGGTGAGCGACGGACCCCACGCTGCTCCGTTGAACCACTTGTGGAACAGCGCGCTGTTGGTTCCGGTCAGGAACACGTCGAGCCGCCCGGGTGCCCAGGACACCACGCGCGGCTGTGAGGTCGGCGATGCCGCCCATGTTCTCGTAGCCGAGCACCGACGGCCCCCACCCGTTGCCGTCGAACCACTTTTGGTGTAGCGCGCCATCCGTGCCCGTGACGAAGACGTCGAGCCGGTTCGGGCCCCAGGAGACTACCCGCGGCGCCGAGGTGCAGACTCCGCCGAGACGTTCATACCCGGTGAGCGACGGGCCCCAGGCTGAGCCGTTCCACCACTTATGGTAGAGCGCCCGGTCGGTGCCGATCACGAACAGGTCCAGCCGGTTCGGACCCCAGGAGACGACTTCGGGCTGGCCGACGACGATGCCGCCCATGTTCTCGTAGCCGGTCACCGACGGGCCCCACGCCCCGTTGAACCACTTGTGATAGAGCGCATGGTCGCTTCCAACGACGAACACGTCGAGCCGGTTCGGACCCCAGGAGACCACCCGTGGGTCACCGAGGATGACGCCGCCCATGTTCTCGTAACCCGTCACCGACGGGCCCCACGCGCTGCCATTCCACCACTTGTGGTACAGCGCACTGTCGGTTCCGGTGACGAACAGGTCGAGCCGGTTCGGGCCCCACGCCACGGCTTGCGGAACACTCTCGGCGATGCCGCCCATGTTCTCGTAGCCGGTGACCGACGGCCCCCAGGCTCCGCTGAACCACTTGTGGAACACCGCACGATTGGTGCCGAGCACGAAGGCGTCGAGCCGGTTCGGTCCCCACGACACGACCGGGCTCGAACTTGCCCTGGGCGTTTGTGGGTACATGAAGTTGACCGCCGCGATGTCACCGGCCGACAGGGCCGTGCGCTGGCCGATCTGGGCTTCGGCCTGCACCGGGGTGATGGTCTCTAGCCCATTCTTTGAAAACGCGGTGCGCGGGTAATGCATGATCGAGCCGTAGTCATAGCCGCCGACGTCATCACCGTCGACGATGTGCTGGTCGAACTGGCTCTCCATACCTGGTGAGATGTTGGCCGCGTTGATGGTCACGAAGGTGTTGCGGTCTTCGCGGCTCTGTTCGTGCCAGAGACCGACCGCGTGGCCGATCTCGTGGATGGCGTTGCCGTTCGTGCAGCCGGTACCCAAACTGATGGTCTGCAGGCCGTTACCCTGCATACCGAGCATCGACCAGCATCCGCCGGCATCGCTGAACTCGACGAAGTTGGGAAATTGAGCGGCATTGGCCGGGGTGCGTTCCGAAAAACGGATGGGCGTGCGCGCCTCCCAGTGCGTGATCGCGTCCCGCACCCGCTGCTGGTAGGGGAGGGCGGCGTTGATCTGAAACGGAACCTGCGCGTTCGGCCAGCGAAACCGCGCGCCGGTGATGATGACGGCCCGGGCGGGACCGTCGTCCTGGTTCGCCTGATCCTTGCTCTGCTCCAGTTCGGCGACGGTGCCCAGCACAATGTCACCCTCGAAGACCGCCAGGCTGTTGACCTTGTAGTAGACCACTTCCGTCGGTCCGAAGGTGACGCCGGAGATGATACCGGAGGCCGACTCTCCTGCCTGAAATTCACCCTCACTGACGAATTTCTGGTCCCCGCCAGGGCCGGAATTGTTTACTGCCATGGAACTGCTCCTTGTGTCCTCTGTTCCCTCCTGGCACGGGCCGGAATTGGCGGTGCCGGAATGAGCGCTGTGCCGCAAGTGGTACCAGTGCCCACTGGCGGTCAAGCTACGCCGGCAGGCGTTATCGGAGCGTTACTCGATGTGCGACGGCGCGACCAGCCGTTCGATCGCGGCGAGGGGGATGGGCAGCCAGGTGGGGCGATTGCGAATCTCGTACACTGCTTCGTAGAGTGCTTTGTCGAGTTCGAACGCATCGAGGAGTGCGCTCTGTTCGGCCAGCTTGATGCCGGACCGTTCGGAGTAACCGTCGAGGAAGGCGTTGCGGCAGGCCGTGGCCCACTCAAAAAAAGTGGGCAGGGCATCCGTTGTTTCGGCCATCGCCCCCGCCACATACGAGAACGAACGCAGCATGCCCGCAACGTCGCGCAGCGGAATGTCGGGTTGCGTGCGCTCGCGCAGGGTACGCAGCGGCTCCCCCTCAAAGTCCAGGAGCACCCAGCCACGGCCGTTGACATCGAGCACCTGGCCGAGATGGAAATCACCGTGAATGCGTTGCAGCCGCGGCCAAGCTGCCGCCTCGGCCCGGACGAACACCGCCTCGATGGCATCGCGGTAGGCGGCCAGAACCGGCACTTCGTCCAAGGTCTGGCTGCAGCGCAGGCGCATCTTCGCCATTTCGTCCGCGATCACGGTGGGGGTGGCATCCAGGGTCGGAAGGGTTCGGGCGAGGTCGGCGTGCACATCAGCGGTGGCCTGCCCCAGTCGAAAAGATGGGCCCGTGAAGTCGGTGCCGGCGGCAGCGGCGACCAGGGCGGTGCGCCAGGCATCCGGAGCATCGGGTAAAAACTCCTGGGCGAAGGCCAGGTGTCCGACGGCACGGCCGCCCGGTTCGGCGGGGTCATCCCACTGGCCGAGGATGGCGCCGAACGGCAGCGGGATCCGCGCTGATCCGGCGCTCGCCAAGGCAGCCTGCACCGTCACGTCCGGATTCTCGCCGGCATGAATGATACGAAACACCTTGCAGATGATCGGCATCGTCGGCGCTCCGGCAGCGTCCGTGCGCTCCACGATGATCGAGGTATTGGATTGCTCACCGCGGAGTACGCGGCTGGAGGTCACCACGGTCTGCGACGGGGCCGCTGAACCCGATCGCAGATCGTCGCCGCGCGCACTGGCGGCGGCACGATCGGTTGAGGGCAGGCTGGAGACCGACACGCCCTGCAGCTCCATGAATGTGAGTACGGCGGCAGCGAAGGCCGGATCGTAGGCCGCGTCGTAGATGAAGCGTGCGTGATCAGAACCGGGCTGGCGCACGGTGATCAGGGCATTGGCCGCACCGGGCAGTTCAGAGACGCGCTCAGTTGTGGGCAGTTGGTACAGAGTGATTCCCAGGCTCGCGGTATCCAACATGAGGTCAACGCGGATGCTCACTCCGGCCTCGAGCGAGTCCAGCGAGAAATGGCCGATGCTGCGCAGGGCCGGTACCTGCCCTTTATTGCCGAACCAGCGCTGCCCCGCGACCCATGCGTTCACATAGTCGGGCAGCGGAGTACCCCGATGGTTCGGGGCGAGGTCGGGATTGCTGGAGCCGTGTGCATTCTGGGCGCGCTCTCCATCGATCATGCCGCCAGCGTAGCCTCCTCTCCCGGATTACGCCCGAGGATGCGTGTGGGTCGTCACGCCGACGCCCCAGCGGATTCTCGGCCGGCGATATTCGATGGACGACCGTTCGTCAAGCCCCCCAAACGGGATTTCTCGAATCCGACGACATTTTCGAGAGCTTGCGCTAGAATTGTAAACAATTGACAGACCGCTGAACTGCGTCATATCGTCAATGAAATTCTCATTCCATGCAATTCAGACATTCACCCAAGGAAGAACTGTGAAGGGTATGCCCCAGCGATATTCATTGGAACCCGTCATCCAGGAATCCACCCCGTCGATCATCGCCCGCAAGCTTCGGTACGCGATCGCACACGGCGAGGTGGCTCCCGGGGCTCAACTGGGCGAGGCCGAACTCGCCCGCGAGCTCGGCGTCAGCCGGGGTCCGCTGCGCGAAGCGATGCAACGGCTGACCCAGGAGGGCCTGCTGGTCAGTATTCGCAACCGGGGCTTGTTTGTCATCGAAATGACGGATGCTGAGATTCGCGACATGTACGTGCTGCGCACCGCCATCGAATCGGCCGCCTGCAAGCTGCTCGTGCGCGCCGACCACGTCGCCGCCGGTGAAGACCTGCTGGCCAAGGTATCCGAGATGGAGAATGCGGCCGCCTCCGGCGACCGCGCCGCCATGAGCGACGCCGACATGGCCTTCCACGAACACCTCGTCGCGTTGAGCGGCAGCCGCAGCCTCGCACGTATCCACAGCACGCTCATGACCGAGACGCGCATGTGCCTGACCGTGCTGCAGGACTCGTACCGGGTCACCGAGGAGTGGATCGCTGAGCATCGCGGCATCGCCGAGGCTGTGCTGGGCGGGGATGGTCCGTTGGCCGAAAGCCGGTTGAGTGACCACGAAGACGACGCGCTGGCGCGACTGACTACCGCACCGGCATCTGTTTCGGTCGGTTGAGTCCGAAACCGGCGCTGCTACGGGGTGACCTCGCCGACCAGCCGCAGGCAGAGCAGAGCATAGGCGCGGGCGGCGCAGACCAGTTCGGTGACGCTCACCGATTCATCGATCTGGTGGGCCTGGTGGTTGAGGTCGCCAGGCCCGAACACGATCGTCGGAATGCCGAACTCGCGGTCGATGAAGCCGCCGTCGCAGGCGGCGCTCCACCCGCCGATCGGGCTTTCCCCGCCTCCCGCGTCTGCCGCTGCAGCGACGGTCTGGATTACGATCGGACTCTGGGCGCTGGTGCGAAAGCCGGGCATCTCCATGGTCACCTCGAAGGTCACGGTGATGCCAGCACGGTCGATGCCGGCCGCCGTGACCTGGGCGGCGAGGGCCGCCACGATCTGCTGCGGGTCTTCGCCCGGCATGAGACGCCGATCGAGCCAGACCCGGCAGTCGGCCGCGACCATCGAGGTGCCGTCACCACCCTCGATGCGGCCGACGTTCCAACTGCCCGCGCCGAGCAGGTCATCCTGGTTCGCCTGCAGCCGTGCGTGATCGGCCAGAATGAGCGCAATGATCTTCGAGGCGGCGCTGATGGCATTGCGCCCATCGGCCGGGCGACCGGAGTGCGCGGACTTACCCTGCACGGTCAGCTCAATGTAGGCGTCGCCGCGGCAGGCGATGACGGTGTGCAGGTCGGTCGGTTCGGCGACCACGCAGGCCCTGTAGTGGCCGATACCACCGGCGGCTGACGCGGCCGCAGTCAGGGAGCGGATGCCGAGCCCCAGATCTTCCTCATCGACCGTGCAGAACAGGGCGGCCGGGCCGGCCAGGGTCACGTCGGCGCGCTTGATGGCGGCCAGGGCCAGCACGATGGCGGCCAGGCCGCCCTTCATGTCGGTGGACCCACGCCCGATCAGCCGGTCGCCGTGTCGCATCGGCACGAAGGGGTCGCGGCTCCAGCCCTCGCCGGCCGGGACGACGTCGGAGTGGCCGAGAAACATGAGGCCGGGCGCTGTTCCTCCCGTCAGGGTGGCCACGAGGTTGGGGCGCCCGGGGGCGACCTCGGTCACCCTCGTGCTGAGACCGTGCGCCGCGCAGGCGGCGCGCAGCACGCTCACCGTGTCGTTCTCGGTGCCGCCTGGGTTCTCCCCGGCCGCAGCGATGAGCGCGGAGGCGAGATCGACAATGCTCTGCTCGGTGATGAGGTCGAGTACACGGGACTCGGTGTCGCTGAGCACGCCTTCAGTGGTCGTTGTGGTCATCATCGGTTCTCAGAGTAGATCGGTCTCGCGCGCGGCGCTGGCACGGTCGAGGGCCCGGGTGAGGCGAATGACGCCTTCCTCGGTGCGCTCGGGGCTGGTCGACGCGAAGCACAGGCGCAGGGCGTCATCGAACCGGCCGCTCGGCGACAGGGCCGGCCCCGGAATGAAGGCGACGCCCTCGGCCAGGGCCGTTTTGAACAGCGCCTGGGTGGAGGTGGCGGCATCCGCTCCCTGCAGGGTGAGCCAGAGAAAGAAGCCGCCCTCGGGGTCGGTCATCGTGACGCGATCGCCGAGGTGGCGGCGCAGGCTGGCCTGCATCGCCTCCTTACGGGCGCGGTATTCGATGCGCAGAAAATCGAGGTGGGCATCGAGGCTGCCGCGGCGGATGAACTCGGTGAGAATGTGCTGGCCGGGAATGTTGGTGCAGGTATCCATGGTCTGCTTGGCGTTGATGACCAGCTGGCGCACGGCGGGGTCGGTGTCGACCCAGCCCACCCGCAGACCGGGCGCGAGAATCTTGGAGAAGGTGCGCACCGAGAACAGCAGCGGGTCGTTCGGGCTGAGCGTCTGAAAGTTAGGAATGTCGGTGCCAGCAAAGCGGAGCAGGCCGTAGGGGTCGTCGTCGATGATGACGGCATTCCACTGGTGCGCGAGCTCGATCAAGAGTTCACGGCGGGCCAGCGACAGGGTGGTGCCAGACGGGTTTTGAAAGTTGGGGATGACGTAGATGGCCTTGGGCGTGCCACCGGCCCGGGCGACCAGCTCGGGCAGCGCCTCGACGATAAGACCGTTCTCGTCGATCGGCGCTTCGAGCAGTTCGGCGCCGTAGCTCAGCGCGGTCGCCGACCCGTTGGTATAGGTGGGGGACTCGACGATCACGAGGTCACCCGGGTCGACGAAAATCTTGCAGGCCAGGTCGAGGCCCTGCATTCCGCCGGTGGTGATGGTGATGCGCTCGGCGCTGGTCGGGTCAGGCGTGGTCGACAGGTAGTCGACGAGGTTCGACAGCAGACCGGGCTCACCCTCGGTGGCGCCATAGGTGAAGGAACTGTGATCGAAGCGGCTCGCGGCGATCTCACGGAACGCCTCAAGGGGTACTGCATCGTCGGCGGGGGAGCCCATGGCAAAGCGCACGATGTCGTGTTCCTGGGCGGCGAGCAGCGAGGTGCTGGAGTCGATCACCGACCCGATCAGGTTTTCGGCACGGCGGGCGAGGGGCATGGTGGAACTTTTCATCGGATATCGCAGTTCATCGAGCGTCGGTGTTGCGTGTTCGGGGTTAGGAATGGGAAGTGAGAAGGCGCCGGGGAAAGCTGGTGAAGGTCTCCACGCCGGTCGCGGTGACCCGAATGGATTCGCTGAGCTCGCAGCCGAAGTTCTCCATCCACATGCCGCCGATCAGATGGAAGGTCATGTTCTCCTGCAGCACGGTGTCGTCTTCGCCGCGCAGGCTCACGGTGCGTTCGCCCCAGTCCGGCGGGTAGGCCAGGCCGATGGAATAGCCGATCCGGGAGGGTTTCTCGAGTCCATACCGAGCGAGCGTCACATTCCACGCCTCGGCAAGGTCGCGGGTACCGACGCCGGGGCGTACGAGGTCGAGCACGGAGCTGAGTCCGTCGTTGATGGCGTCGGCGAGCCGGGCGAGTTGGTCACTCGGCTGCCCAAGAACGATCGTGCGCGCCATCGGCACGTGGTAGCGGTGATGGGCACCGGCCAGCTCAACGATCACGGCCTGGCCGTCCTCAAACGGCTGGTCGTTCCAGGTGAGGTGGGGCGTGTCGGCCTCCACCCCGGTGGGGAGCATCGGCACGATCGCGGTGTAGTCCCCGCCGATTTCGGGGGTGCCCGCGATCTGAGCCTGGGAGATGGCGGCGGCGGCATCGCACTGGCGCACGCCGACTCTTACGTGTTCCACCGCGGCGGTCATGGCCGACTCGGCGACTCTCGCGGCGAGCCTCATCTGCGCGATCTCGGCATCCGTTTTGATGACGCGCACCCAATTGACCAACTCGACCGCATCGACGAAGGTCCATTCGGGCAGACCGGTTTCGAGGGCGCGATACGCCTTGGGAGAGAAGAACTGCGAGTCCATCTCGAGGCCGACCCGGTTCGGTTCGACCAGGCCGCGCGCGCGCAGGGCGTCCGCGACCCAGTCGAAGGGGTGTAGGTGCGGGCGGTGCACGAAACTTTCGGGGTAGCCGATCATGTTGTCCGGCGGCAGCCAGGCGGTGCGAAAGGCGCCCTGGGCATCCATCGCCCGCAGAAAGAACAACAGGTCGCCGGTCAGCGGAACAAATAGTACCTGCGGGGTGTAAAACGACCAGGCGTTGTAGCCGGTGAGATAGTTCAGGTTGGCCGGGTCGGTGACCAACAGGCTGGAGAGCCCCTGGGCCTCCATTCGGCGGCGCACATTGGCTAGTCGTTCGGCATACTCGCTGCTGGTGAAGAGCACGGGATCCCTTACATCGGTATTGCCTATTGTTTACAATCTACAGCCTGGGAGTGCTGGGGGCAAGGCCCAGGGAGGCCGGTCAGCGCGGGATCGCGAGGTACTTGTACTCGAGGTACTCGTCGATGCCAAGCTTGCCGCCCTCGCGGCCCAGGCCGGATTGCTTGACCCCGCCGAACGGGGCGAACGGGTTGGACACCATGCCGGTGTTGAGCCCGAGCATTCCCACCTCGAGGTCTTCGCCGAGGCGAAAGGCCCGGTCGATGTCCTGAGTATAGAGGTAGCCCACCAGGCCCCAGGGCGTGCTGTTGGCGAGTTCTACCGCCTCATCTTCGGTGTCGAACGGCACCACCGGGGCAACCGGGCCGAAGATCTCGGTGTTCATGAGGAGCGAGTCGGGGCTGACGTTTCCGAGCACGGTGGGCTGGTAGAAATAGCCGGCGCCGCCCTCACGCGAGCCGCCGACCACAACGGATGCCCCGCGCGCCACCGCGTCATCGACCAGGCCCTGCACCTTCAGCAGTGCCTTCTCCTCGATCAGTGGGCCGACGTTCACGCCGTCGGCAGCGCCATCACCGACGCTGAGCTCGCTCATGCGCTGGGCCAGTTTCGCGGCGAACTCGGTCGCCACGGACCGGTGCACGAACATGCGGTTCGCGGCGGTGCAGGCCTCACCCATGTTGCGCATCTTGGCGACCATCGCTCCATCGACGGCCCGGTCGAGGTCGGCGTCGGCGCAGACGATAAACGGGGCGTTTCCGCCGAGCTCCATCGAGGAGCGCATGACGTTGCGGCTGGCCTGCTCCAGCAGCAGCTTGCCGACGGCGGTGGAGCCGGTGAAGCTCACCTTGCGGGCGATGCCGCTGTCCATCCACGGTTCGACGACGCTGCCGGCCTTCGACGTGGTGACGACGTTCAGTACCCCGGCCGGAAGGCCGGCCTCCACCAGAATGTCAACGAGAGCGAGCGAGGTGAGCGGTGTGAGTTCGGCCGGCTTGAACACGATCGTGCAGCCGGCGGCGATGGCCGGGCCGATCTTGCGGGTGCCCATGGCGAGCGGAAAGTTCCACGGGGTCACGAGTACGCAGGGCCCGACCGGTTCGCGGGTCACCAGGATGCGGTGCTTGCCGTCGCCGGTGATCGTGTGGTCGCCGCCGACGCGCACGGCTTCCTCGGAGAACCAGCGAAAGAACTCCGCGGCGTAGGCGACCTCGCCGCGTGCATCGGCGAGCGGCTTGCCCATCTCGGAGGTGATGACCAGGGCGAGCTCTTCCTGCCGGCTCATCAGCAGGTCGTAGGCGCGGCGCAGAATCTCGCTGCGCGAACGCGGCGAGGTCTTGCCCCAGGCCTTCTGGGCGCGACCGGCCGCCTGGATGGCGAGATCAGCATCCGCTGGGCCGCCGTCAGCGACGTGGGCGAGCACGACGCTGGTGGCAGGGTTTTCGACGGCGAAGGTCGCCCCGGACAGAGCGGGCCTCCAGACACCGTCGATGAACAACCCGGTGTTGATCGTGGCGATGATCGTGGCCGCGTCGAGAGCGACCGGGAGTGTTGCGGTGGGGGTCATGGGGTGTCCTTTGGTTGAGTGCTAGCGGTGCGTGCGGGGTCAAGGAGTTGGGCGAGATGGTGGGTCTGACGATTCGGGTCGAGCTGCTGCACCTGCATGTGGCAGCTGAACCCGTCGGTCAGCACGGCCTGTTGCGGCGGCAGTGCGCCGAGCGCTGGCGCCAGGGCCTGCTCGGCGACGGTCATGCTGAGCTCGTAGTGATCTTTCTCGAAGCCGAAGTTGCCGGCCACGCCGCAGCATCCGGTCGCCTCCAGCACGTCACGAATACCGACCGCGGTCAGGGCCGCTTTCTGAGCGTTCGCGCCGAAGACCGAGTACTCGTGGCAGTGTGCCTGCACGGTGACGCTGTTCGGAGCCTGGCCGCCAGCCCAGGTGGGCTGCCAGCCGCCGGCGGCCAGTTCGGTCACGGCGCCGGCGAAACTGCGGATGCGCTTCGACACCCGGCGGGCGGCGGCGGTGGGCACGAGTTCGGGCAGGTCCTTGCGCAGGGCGGCCGCGCAGCTGGGCTCGAGCACGACGATCGGCCGGTCGGTGCCATCGTCGAGCGCGGCGGCGACGTTGGTGAGCAGGCGGCGGGCGGTGGACAACTGGCCGGTGGAGATCCAGGTGAGGCCGCAGCAGGCCTCGGCCGAGCACTCAACGGTTTTGCCGGCCGATTGCAGCACCCGCTGGGCTGAGCCGGCGACGTCGGGGCGAAAACCGCGGGTGAAGGTGTCGACGAACAGCACGACGTCGGCCGGGCCCGTGCTGGCCTGCCGTGACAGGGACGGTGAAAGCGTGCGGCGCCAGGCGGATGCCGCGTGGAACCGCGGCAGGCGCCGCTTGGTCGTGACGCCGCCGAGTCGGGCAATGAGCGTGCCGAGCGGACTGCCCAGCACGAGGTTCACCAGCGGTGCCATCAGCCCGGTCAGTTTCAGCCAACGCGGCAGCCAGCCGAGCGAGTAGTGCGAGATGGGCCGCAGCCGTCCCTCGTAGTAGTGGTCGAAGAACTCGGATTTGTAGGTGGCCATGTCGACGCCGGCCGGGCAGTCGCTCGAGCAGGCCTTGCACGACAGGCAGAGGTCGAGAGCCTCGCGCACGTCCTCGGAACGCCAGCCCGCCTGCACGGTGTCGGCGCCGCGAATCATATCCTGGAGCACGCGGGCCCGGCCGCGGGTGGAATCCTTCTCGTCGCCGGTGGCCCGGTAGCTCGGGCACATGACTCCGCCGGCGTCGCTCCGGCAGCGACCGATGCCGACGCAGCTCTGCACGGCGTGACTGAACGGGTCGAGCCCAGAGCCGGCCTCAGATCCGTGCTGACCGACCGGGGTGAGATCGAAGCTCGTACGCCAGGCCCGGTTCGGCACGTCCGTGAGGGCCAGGTGCTCAACCGGTGGTTCCGGGGCGACGATTGAGCCGGGGTTGAGCAGCTGGTTCGGGTCCCAGAGTGCCTTGAATTGGGCAAACGCGCCCATCATGGCCGGGGAGTACATCAGTGGCAGCAGAGCCGAGCGGGAACGCCCGTCGCCGTGCTCGCCCGAGATGGAGCCGCCGTGCCGCACCACGAGTTCGGCGGCGGCGCGGGTGAAGTCGTCCATGATCTGGCGACCTTCGGCGCTGCGCAGGTCGAAGGTGAGGCGCACGTGCATGCAGCCGGCGCCGAAGTGCCCGTAGATGACGCCGGTCAGGTCGAACTGCGCCATCAGGTTGCGAAAGTCTTCCAGGTATGCGGCGAGATTCTCCGGGGCGACGGCGGAGTCTTCCCAGCCGGGCCAGGATTCCCCGCCGCTCGCGAGCCGGGCCGACAGGCCGGCGCCGTCTTCACGTACCCGCCAGAGGGAGGCACGTTCGGCGAGGTCCGGCACGGCGCGGCCGGCCCGCATCCGCCCATTTTCCCGCAGTCGTGCCAGCAACTTCTCGCCCTCGGCCGCGACGGCGACCGGGTCGTCGCCGTCGATATCGATGTAGAGCCAGGCCTTGCCAGCCGGCAGTCCCTGCACCGAGTCCAGGCCCCGACGGGCCTGCATGGTCTGCACGATCGCCTCGTCGATGCCCTCGATGGCGGCGGGGGAGAACGCGAGAATGGTGGGCACGTCGCGGGCGGCGTCGACGACATCGTCGTAGCCGAGGCTCAGCAGCAGGGCGGCCTGCGGTTGGGGTACGAGCTGCACGGTCGCTGCGACGACGATGGCGCAGGTTCCCTCGCTGCCGACGAGGGAGCGGGCCACGTCGAAGCCGTGCTCGGGCAGCAGATGCGAGAGGTGATAGCCCGACACCTGCCGGGCGATCTGGCCGAGTTCGAGCCGAAATTCCGTCAGATGGTCGGCGGCCAACTGCCGCAGCCCAGCGGTGAGGGTCGAGGCGAGCGTGACGGCGGCGGCATCCGCTTGATCGGTGGCCTGCAGGCCGGTGCGCGTGGCGGTCAAGCGGATGCCGGCTGTCGTCACCAAGTCGAGCGCGAGCACGTGGTCGGAGGTGCGCCCGTGCCGTACCGAGTGATTGCCGCAGGCGTCGTTGCCGATCGCTCCGCCGATCGTGGCGCGGGTGCGACTGGACGGGTCGGGCGCGAAAGTCAGCGTGCCGTTGGATGAGGCCGCGACCTCGCGTTGCAGGGTGGAAAGGATGACTCCGGCGTCGACCACGGCCGTCCGCGCAGCCAGGTCGATGGAGTGAATGCTGTTGAGGTAGCGGGAGAAGTCGAGCACGATTCCCGCCCCGACGGCATTTCCGGCCATCGAGGTGCCGCCGCCGCGGCTGACCAGCGGAATGCCCTGCTCACTTGCGAACCGGGCGACCGCCACCACGTCAGCCACACTGCGCGGAAAGATCACGGCGACCGGCGCGACCCGATAGTTGCTGGCGTCGTAGCTGTACTCGCTCAGGCGGCGGGGCGCCGTGTCCACCTCGATTCCGCCGTCCCGCAGCGAGCGGAATCGATCGGAAGTCAGCGTGAGTGGCATCTGGGGCATTGGGCGAGGCTATCGGGTGGGTTTGTGCGGGCGTTCAGGCGGTTGCGCCGGTGGGCTCGAGCACGGGAACGGCGCCGGAATCGTTCAGGGCAGCTTCGAACGCGCTGAGTCCCTGCTCGATTTCGGCATCGCTCACGATGAGAGCGGGAATGACGCGCACGACGTTGCCGCGCGTTCCGCAGGTCAGCAGCAGCAAATTTTGCTTGATGGCGGCCTGCTGCACGGCGGCAGCCGCCTCGGGGTTCGGCTCCCCGTCGCCGTCGACGAACTCGAGGCCCTGCATGAGGCCGAGGCCGCGCACATCGCCGATCACCGGTCGGGTGGCGGCGAGACGCTTCAGGCCGGCCTGCAGTTGCAGACCGCGCACCCGGGCGTTCTCCACCAGGCCTTCCTCGCGCACCACGTCGAGTGTGGCCACGGCGGCGGCGCAGGACACCGCGTTACCGCCGTAGGTGCCGCCCTGCGAACCTGCCCAAGCCTTCTTCATAAGATCGAGTGGTGCCGCGATGGCCGAGAGCGGAAACCCGCTGGCCAAGCCCTTGGCGGTGATGAGGATGTCTGGGGTGATGCTTGAGTACTGGTGACCCCAGAACTTGCCGGTACGGCCGACGCCGGCCTGCACCTCGTCGAGAATCAAAATGATTCCGTGGTGGGTGGCGCGTTCGCGCAGTCCTTCGAGGAACGCGGGCGGGGTGGGCAGGTAGCCGCCGTCGCCGAGGGCCGGTTCAATGATGAAGGCAGCGGTGTCGGCCGGGCTCGAGATGGTGGCCAGCAGGGAGTCGAGCTCCTTGAGCGCGAAGGTGACGGCGGTCTGTTCGTCCCAGCCATAGCGAAAGGCGTAGGGGAACGGGGAGATGTGCACTCCGCCCATGATCGGCGAGAATCCGGAGCGAAACTTGGTGCCGGCGGTGGTGAGGCTCGCAGCGGCCACGGTGCGCCCGTGGAACCCACCGTGGAAGGCGATGATGTTGGGCCGGCCGGTGGCCATGCGAGCCTGGCGAATGGCGGCTTCGACCGCTTCGGAGCCCGAGTTGAGGTAGAAGACGCTGTCCATGCCCTCCGGCAATACCTCACCGAGCTTGTCGGTGAGCTCCAGCAGCGGAGTGTGCATTACCGTGGTGAACTGGGCATGGATGATCTTGCCGGCCTGTTCGCGGGCGGCGGCGACGACGCGCGGGTGGCAATGACCGGTGCTCGTGACGCCGATGCCGCTCGTGAAGTCGAGGTACTTCTCGCCGTCCGTGCCGAAGATGTAGGAACCGATCGCGTGGTCGACAACGACGGGTGTGGCTTGTTTGAGGGCGGGGCTGAGAATCGTCATGTGTCCATCATGCGAGTGGATGCTCGGATTGTCAACAATCCTTTCAGGGTGAACGGATGTCGCGAGCCGACTGCCGAGGCTGCCAGCAGAGCCATTGTTGACAATCATCCGTTTCTGCACTGTGCTGGCAGAATGCAAACGACAACTCCAAACCGCCCGATCCTCGTCGTGCTGTGCGAACCGCTGGACGCGGCGCGGCCCGCTGGGATGGACGCTATCGAGCGCGTCGCTGACGTCAGGTACAGCGATGCGGCCGGCCTGCCCGACGCCATCGAGCACGCCGAGATTCTGCTGCTCTGGGACTTCTTCTCGACCGCGCTTAGGGACGCCTGGCCCCGGGCTCGGGCGCTGAAGTGGGTGCACGTGGCCGCGGCTGGAGTGGACACCGTGCTGTTCGATGAACTCCGCGCCTCCGACGTCGTGCTCACCAACGCCCACGGCTTCTTCGACGGTCCGATCGCGGAATTCGTGCTGGCGAACATTCTCGCCCACGACAAACAACTGCACGAGAACCGCGCTTTGCAGCAGGCTCACGAGTGGAAGCACCGGGAGACCCGGCGCACCGCCGGGAGTACGGTCCTGGTGGTCGGCACCGGCGGCATCGGTCGGCAGATCGCGCGGCTGCTGCGTGCCGTCGGCCTCGAGGTGCGGGGCGCCGGTCGACGAGCGAGCGAGAACGACCCGGACTTTGGCGCCATAGTCTCGTCGGCGGCGCTCGCCGAACACGTCGGCTGGGCCGACAACGTGGTCGTGGTCGCGCCGCTGACGAATGAGACCCGCGGCCTGATCGATGCCGACGTCTTCGACGCGATGAAGGCATCCGCTCATCTGGTGAGCGTCGGCCGCGGCCCACTGATCGACGAGGCGGCCCTGCTGCAGGCGCTTGAAACCGGCTCGATCGCGGCGGCGTCGCTCGACGTCTTCGTGACGGAACCGCTGCCGGTCCACAGCTCGCTCTGGGACGCCCCGGGGGTTACCGTCTCGGCCCACATGTCGGGCGATGTTGTGGGGTGGCGCGACGGCCTGGCCGCTCAATTCACCGGCAACGTGACCCGTTGGCTGGCCGGGGAGCCCCTGGTCAATGTCGTCGACAAGCAGCTCGGTTACGTGGCCCGCGCACAGTGATCGCCGACTCGCTGATGATCACGAAACAAGAACTTTACAATCAGATTGTTGACAATCATTGGGATGACTGCGTAGCTTCGACTTACACGTAGAACTCATTCACCTGGCCGTTCCCGAAGCGCTCCACGCGGCGTTCTCGGCCAGGTGACCCAGATCGGAGTAATCATGATTGCCAATCTCACTCGGCGTAATGTTCTGCAGGGGGCCGGCGTTGCCGCGCTCGGCGCCGTCTTCGCGGTCGTCGCCACCGGCTGCGCCACCGTCACCCCGGCCGGCGAGGCCGTCGACGGCGGCACCGACCTGCTCGCCCTGGCCAAAAAGCAGGGCTACCTGCGCGTGGGCATCGCCAACGAGCCGCCGTACACGCAGGTCAACAGCGACGGAACCGTCACCGGCTGTGAGCCCGACGTGCTCAAGGCGGTTTGCAAGCGCCTCGGCATTGACGACGTGCAGGGCATCATCACCCCCTACGAATCCATGATCCCCGGCCTGCAGGCCAATCGCTGGGACGCCGTTGCGGCCGGCCTGTTTATGAAGCAGTCGCGCTGCGCCGAGGTGCTCTACTCCGAGCCGGTCATCGTTTCGACCGAGTCGTTCGGCGTGCCAGCCGGCAATCCGAAGAACATCCTCACCGTCGCCGACGTGCTCGCCGACTCCAGCCTGCGCATCGCCGTGCTGCCCGGCGGCTTCGAAGAGGGAATCCTGAACACGGCCAAGGTTCCGGCCTCCCAGCAGATCAAGGTCAACGACGGCCGCAGCGGCATCGAAGCCCTCGCCGCCGACCGGGCCGACGCCTTCTTCCTGCCGACCCTGTCGCTGCGGGCCCTTGCCGAGACAGACACGAGCTTCGAAGTGACCGAGCAGGTTCCGGATGCCCCGCGCACCGGCTCCGGCGCGGCCTTCCGCACCACAGACACCGCGTTCCACACGGCCTACAACGTGGAGCTCGAAGCCTTCAAGAAGACCCCTGAGTTCAAGGAAATTCTGGACCTCTGGGGCTTCGACGCCGCGGCCGTCGAGGGTGCCACCGCCGACGAACTCTGCCAGACCGAGGGCTAAGCGCTTCTGCCGCCGCGGGTCTGGTGCCCGCGGCGGGCGCACGATCCGGACCAGTCGTATCGGACCATACGTCTCGACCTCGTTGAATTGGAATGAGTGATGTCCGCCATAATCGAGTACACGCCACTGCTGTGGCAGGGACTGATGACGACGATTCTGGTCGCCGTCCTCAGCGGCGCCTTGTGTTTATTGGTCGCCTTCAGCATGGGCCTGGCCCGGTTGTCGCCGAACTGGATCATCCGCTGGCCGGCGGGAGTGTTCGTTGAAGTGTTTCGCGGCACCTCGCTCATCGTGCAGATGTTCTGGTTCTTCTACGCGCTGCCCTTCTTCGGTATCCAACTGCATCCGCTGACCGCTGCGGTGCTCGCCCTCGGCCTCAACGAAGGTGCCTACGCCGCCGAGGTCGTGCGCGGCGCGATCAGTTCCCGGGCGAAGGGCCAGACCGAGGCCGGCATCGCCCTCGGCATGTCGCCAGCGCTGCGCCTACGCCGCATCCTGATTCCGCAGTCGATCCCGGCGATGCTGCCGCCGTTCGGCAACGTCATGGTCGACCTGCTCAAGAATACCTCGCTGGTGTCGCTCGTCACGGTCACCGACCTCACCTTTCGTGCGCAGATGATTCGCAGCACCACCGGCGAGACCACCGCGGTGTTCCTGACCATTCTGGTGATCTACTTTCTGCTCTCGGTGCTGCTGACCATGGCCACGAAGTGGCTGGAGAAACGCTACGCCCTCGACCGCCGGGCCCTCGCTGTGCAGCGCAAGGCGCTGCGCCAAACGTCACTCAAAGACAAGGTGGGTGCACTGTGATCTGGGACAACGCGTTCGCGATCTCCATCATCCCGATGCTGCTCAAGGGACTCTGGGTGACTATCCAGCTCACCCTGCTCGGCACGCTCATCGCCGCCGTACTCGGACTCGTGGCCGCGGTCATCCGTCGCCTGAATATTCCGGTGCTGTCGCCGCTCGTCTCGTTCATGGTCATTTTTATTCGGGGCACACCGCTGCTGATTCAGGCCTACGTGGCGTTCTTCGTGCTGCCGATCTACGGCATCAGCTTCAACGCCTTCACGACCGGTGTCGTGATCATCGGCATCAATTACAGCGCCTACATGGCGGAGGTCTACCGCAGTGGAATCCAGGGCGTGCCGGCCGGCCAGTGGGAGGCCGCGACAGCACTGAGTCTGCCGCCTGTGCGCACCTGGTGCCGGGTCATTCTGCCGCAGGCCGTGCGCACCGTCATCCCCATGCTCGGCAACTATCTCATTCAGATGTTCAAGGACTCGGCCGTGCTCTCGGCCATCACCGTGGTCGAACTCATGGCGACCGCGCAGTCCATCGGCACGTCCACCTACCGCTACCTCGAGCCGCTCACCATGGCCGGCGCCCTCTTCCTCCTGGTCAGCTACCCGGCCTCACGGCTCGTCAACAAAATGGAGCGACGCTATGCACCCAAGCAATGATTCACATTCAGCGGATGCCGCCCGGCCCGATGCTGCCTTTCCCGGCGGGCCGCGCACCGACCGCATCACCGGACTGCCCACCGGATCGGCACCGATCGTGGCCGGCGGGCCGATCGTGGCGTTCGACAACGTCAGCAAGAACTGGGGCGAGAACCAGGTACTCAAGGCCCTGAACTTCAACGTGAACCCGGGGGAGAAGGTGTCGATCATCGGCCCGTCCGGGTCGGGCAAGACCACCATCCTGCGCATTCTCATGACGCTCGAGTCGCCCACCGATGGCCAGGTTCACGTTGACGGGGATGTGCTCTGGAATGTGAAGCACGGCGACAAGATTCGGGAGACCAAGGTGATGCGCGCCACCCGCCGCAAAATCGGCATGGTCTTTCAGGGCTTCAACCTGTTTCCGCACATGACGGCCCTCGAGAACATCATCGAGGCGCCGGTGCACGTGCTCGGCATGAATAAGGCCGAGGCGCGCGATCGGGCCGCCGAACTGCTGCAGCTCGTGGGCCTCGGCGCGCATATGAACCACACCCCGCCGCAACTGAGCGGTGGCCAACAGCAGCGCGTCGCCATCGCCCGCGCCCTGGCCATGCGCCCCAAGGTGCTCCTGTTCGACGAACCGACCTCTGCCCTCGACCCGGAGCTGATCGGCGAGGTGCTCAACGTCATTCGCAATCTCGCCAACAGCACCGACATGACCATGCTCATGGTCACCCACGAGATGCGCTTCGCCGAGGAGATCAGCGACCGGGTCGTCATGTTCGACCACGGCTCGGCGGTGGAAAGCGGACCGCCCGAGCAGATCTTCAAGAACCCGCAGGAAGAGCGCACCCGCGCCTTCCTCCAGGCCGTCCTCAAGCACTGATGGACTTCCCTCGCGCCGACGCCGGCGAGATCTACCGACCGCCGACCCCCGTGTCGCTGTCACCGGCGGTGGCCCCGGGCGACCGCCCGCCCACCGTCGGTCCGTTGCGCCAACGCGGAATCGGCGTCATCTGCCCGTTCGACATGGCCCTGGACCGTGAGCTGTGGCGGTGGATGCCGCCCGAAGTCTCACTGTTTTTCACCCGCACGGTTTTCGTCGACGAGCCGGTCAGCGTCGAGCTCGCCCTCGAGGTCAGCGACACGGCCGATATCCTGGCGGCGGCCCGCAACCTCAGCGGTGTTAGCCCCGAAGTCATGGCGTATGCCTGCACTTCGGGCAGCTTCGTCAACGGGGTGGCCGGCTCCGACCGAATCTCGGCCGCGATGGAACGCGGGGGAGCGCCCCGCGGAATCACCACGTCGGGGGCCCTCGTTGACGCCCTCGACTATCTGGCCGTGCATCGCCTCGTGGTCGTCACGCCGTATGTCGCCGACCTGGCCTCGCTGCTCGACGTGTACCTGGCCGAGAGCGGCCGCCTGGTGGTCGCGCAGTCCTCGCTCGGCCTCGGCGAGAACATCTGGCAGGTGCCCTACGCCACGACGATCGAGCTCATCCGCAATGTCGATGTGCCCGAGGCAGAAGCGATTTTCGTGAGCTGCACCAACCTGCCCACCTACGACATTCTGGCGCCGCTCGAACTCGAGCTCGGCAAACCCATCATCTCGGCCAACCAGGTCACCGCGTGGGCCGCGCTGCGAGCACTGGGACTGGCTGCGGTCGGGCCCGGGCAGCGCCTGCTCGCGTAGGGCGGCGCATCCGCCTATTTGCGTTCCGGGTGCAAGTTTGCTGGCCAGGCGCAGTCTTGATCGTGCGCCCATCCAACGAAGGTGTGCTCCGCTAGGCCGGGAGGACCGCCGCGTCGCGAAACAGCGTGCCAAGGTCGTCGGTCGGGTGGATTTCGCCGGCCAGACGCAGTCCCTGCCACACCGTGACCTGGTTGGCGGTGAGTACGGGCTTGCCGAGCGCGGCTTCGAGTTCGTTGATCCAGCGGGCGGAGTGCAGGGCGGTATCCGGAATGAGAATGGCCTGCGCCGCCGGGCTGTCGTTGCTGCGGGCGAGCGCCAGCACGCCGTCGTGGTCGAGCTCGCCGGCCAGGGCGGCCGTCTTGATGTCGTGGCTGACCAGTTCAAGCACCGTGATTCCGGCGTCACCGAGCAGGCGGGCAAAGTGTTGCGCCACATCGTGGGGGTAGGTCGCGGCGACGGCAACCGTGCTGAGGCCGAGGGCGCGCACCGCCTCGACGAAGGCGAGCGAGGTCGACGACACGGGCACGCCGAGCGCCGCCTTGACCTCGGCGACCTGCTGGTGGGCGCCCTCCCAGCCGAACACGAAGCTGCCGGAGGTGCAGGCCCACATCACGGCGTCGGGAGCGGATGCCCGCAGCGCGGCAGCCCCCTCGAGCAAGCGTTCGCTCTTGCCGAGGTCGAGCAGGGCGTCAACCTCGTGGGCATCGACGCCGACCGAGGTATGCACGAGCGGAAGCCGGGCGTACCCGCCGAGCACCTGCTCCAGAAAGGGGTAGTCATCTTCGGCTCCGAAGCCGGGGTAAAGCATGCCGACGGTGACGCTCATCTGGATCTCCCTGCGTAAATCATCATTAGAATGTAGACAATACTACAAGAATCGACCCCACTGTGATAGTTTGAGGATTGTCGACAATCTCGCGCACGGGTCGTTTTCAGGTTCGATCCGCGCTTCCAGAAGGAGCAGCCACTCATGGATTCACTCGAATGGGCCACCGCGACCGAGCTGGTCGCCGCCTACCGTGCCCGCGAGGTCTCGCCGGTGGAGGTGACGCAGGCTGCCCTTGACGCGATCGAGACGTGCAACGCGGCGATCAATGCCTGGTGTCTGGTCGACGCCGAATCCGCACTCAGCGACGCGCGGGCATCCGAAGCGCGCTGGCAGGCGGGAACACCCCGCGGGCTCGCCGACGGCGTGCCCACCTCGATCAAGGACCTCATGCTCACCCGTGGCTGGCCCACCCTGCGTGGCTCCCGGCTGATCACACCGGGCAGCAACGAATGGACCGAAGACGCGCCCGCCGTCGCCAGACTGCGGGAGAACGGTGCGGTGCTGCTCGGCAAGGTGACGACCCCGGAATTCGGCTGGAAGGGCGTCACCCACAGCCCGCTCACCGACGTGACACGCAATCCCTGGGACACGTCCAAAACCTCCGGCGGATCGAGCGGCGGCAGCGCGGCTGCGGTCGCCGCCGGCATGGGTGCGTGGTCGGTGGGGACGGATGGCGGCGGCTCGGTACGCATCCCGGCCAGCTTCACCGGCGTGGTCGGCCTCAAACCCACCTACGGGGTCATTCCGCTGTACCCGGCCAGCCCGTTCGGAACCCTCGCCCACGCCGGCCCGCTCGCCCGCTCGGTCGCGGACGCCGCCCTCATGCTGGACGTGCTCGCCGGCCCCGACCCGCGCGACTGGTCGTCGCTCGCGGCTCCGCGCGACTCGTTCAGCGCGGGCCTTGATGGCGGAGTACAGGGAATGCGCATCGCGTTCAGCTCCAACCTCGGCTACGGCAGCAACGATCCCGAGGTTGAGGCTGCCGTGCGCACCGCCGTTGCCGTGCTGCAGGGCCTTGGCGCAGAGGTGACCGAGCTCGACCTCGGCTGGAGCGACCCCGTTGACGCCTACCACGTGCTCTGGTTCGCCGGCGCGGCCAAGGTGCTCGAGCCGTTCGGGCCCCAAGCACGCGAGAGCATCGATCCCGGCCTGCTCGCCGCGCTCGAACGCCACCACGATTTCTCGGCGAGCGACTTTCTCGATGCGACCGCGGTGCGCATGAAACTCGGTCACGACATGGGCTTGCTGCACGAACAGTACGACGTGCTGCTCACCCCGACCCTGCCGATCACCGCGTTCGAAGCCGGTGTGGATGTTCCGGCCGGTTCATCCTCGCCGGACTGGACCTCGTGGACCCCGTACTCTTACCCGTTCAACCTCACCCAGCAGCCCGCGATCACGGTGCCCTGCGGCGTGACCGGCGAGAACCTGCCGGTGGGCCTGCAGATCGTCGGGCCACGCCACGCGGATGCGCGCATCCTGCGGGTCGCCGCCGCCTACGAACAGGCCGCGCAGTGGCCGGCCGGTATCAACCCCAACAGATAAGGACCCCCATGGCTCGCTACATCACCATCACCCTGGAACAGCGCGGCGTCAGCTGCAAGGCCATTCTCCTCGACGACGAGGCGCCCCGCACGAGCAATGCTGTCTGGGACGCCCTGCCCCTCTCCGGCCAGGTCTTTCACGGCAAGTACGCCCGCAACGAGATCTACAACCTGGTGCCGGCCTTCGCTCCCGCCGAACCCGGGCCTGAGAACACCACGATCACTCCGATCCCCGGCGACGTCTGCTATTTCACCTTCTCGGCGAACGACCTGCAGACCCCCTCGCACGGCTACGAGGTGGGCGGCGGTCCCAAGGAGCTCAGCACCATCGTCGACCTCGCCGTGTTCTACGACCGCAACAACCTGCTCATCAACGGCGACAGCGGCTGGGTTCCCGGCAACGTGTTCGCGACCATCATCGAGGGCCTGCCCGAAATGAAGGCCGCCTGCCAGGACGTCTGGATGGGCGGCGCCCGCGGCGAGACCCTCACCTACGCCCGGTTCGAGGACTAGTCGACAACGAAATAAGCGGATGCGCCGGTCCCGGCGCATCCGCTTATCCGTTGTCGCGTTAGCGGATGACTTTGATCGGCACAGTGTGAAGCGCCACCGCACCGAGTTGATCGGTCGGTACCCGGTATGTTTCCCGGGCGGTGAATGCCGAGCCGCACCTCGCCGGTGTCGGCACGTTCAAGCAGTCGCTGCTCGACCAGCTGTGCAACGAGCCGGTGCGTGGTCGCCAACGGAATTTCGACCCGCCGGGCCAGGGTCGAAACTGTCATCGCGGTGCGTGTGGCGTCGAAGGCGCCGAGATGCTCACGAGTCGCGTCAGCATTGAATCGCCCGATGGAGAGTTGGCCATGAGACTCAGTATGCCGGTAGCCCGGTTGGGCTGACCGGGACGCATTAAACGGATGCCCGTCGCAACCGCCATAGTAATCGCCGCACCCAGTCTCCGAAAACGCCACCACCCGTTGGTCGAGCCTGCCGAGACCGCCACGGTCTTGCGGTGGCGGTCTGCGCCGCCCAGCCATTCCGTCGGTCAAGTGCTTCGGGCAGTTCGGGCCTACTTGTCCCAGTTGGGTTTCTCGGCGGGGGTGGCGGCGCGGTTTTGGCCGGCGGGGCGCCATGTTTGGGTGGGGTCGAACACGAGCGGGCCGCGGATCCAGGGGCGGCCGTCTCGCATGTCGATGTCCCAGCCGGACGTGTCGATGCTGGCATGGCCGGCGTTGCAGAGCAGCACGGCGTTATCTATATCGGTCGGGCCGCCCTGGCGCCAGGGGACGACGTGGTGAACCTGGGTGAGATGGGGTGGCACGGTGCAGCCGGGGATGACACAGCCACCATCGCGGGCGGCGAGGACTCGGCGCTGTTGGGCGCTGAAGAATCGGTTGCTGGTGCCCAAGTGCAGGATCGTGCCGGTGTGGCCGAACAGCACAGGTTGGTAGCCGCCGGCGCAGATCAGTTCGTCGACTTGGCTGGGGGTGAGCGGGCCGTCGATGCCGTCGATCCACCCGGCGCCGCGCCCGTCGAGGAGGTCGTTGATGTTGATGTGCACGAGCACGGTCGGGGCGGCACCGCCCATGGTCGGGGTGCCCGGCTGCCGGGCGGCGGCTTCGAACACGGCGCGGAGAATGCCGGCTTGCTTCTCACCGCGGGAGCGGGTGTCGTCGGGTTGCTGCGGGCACGGACCGTGCGGGCCAGGTGGGGGGTTAGCCTCGACCTCGACTTCGACCCCGGTTTCTGCTTGGGTTTCGGCCTCGTTGCTGGTGCCGTTGGTGCTGGCGTCGGAGGGTTTGGTCCCCCGGAACTCAACCGTGGTGCGGGGTATGACATCGGTGGCAGGGGTGGCCGTGGGGGTATCGTTCCCGGGGACCGGGTTGGCCGCCGCGGCGGACAGATACGCGTCGAAAACGTTGCCGATGATGGCACGGTCGAGGGTGGTGAACCAGCCGTTGAGGCTGTAGCCGCCGTTATTGAGGGTGCCGAAGGTGAGCCAGCTGCGCCGCTCCGGCGCAGTCTCACCGGGCGCAGTGCCATCGGGGGCGAGGCGTGCCTTCCACTGGATGCCCTGCTGCCGCAGCCACTCCGGCGCGAACGCGATGCCCGCACCGGGCAGCCCCTCAGTCTCCGGGGTGATCGCCCCGGAGCCGCTGGCGACCAGGGAGCGCTCGACCCGGTCGAGGTCCTCCACCAGCACGGAGGAGCGCAGACCGTCAAGCACCTGCACGATCACCCGGGCCTGCTCCAGCCCGAGCTCCCCGCTCTGCAGGGCGCCGCCGAGCACGGGGTAGGTGGGAGCGAGCGGGCGGCCGAGGAGCATCCGCTGGCCGGCTTTCTCGCCGAGCGCTGACCGCTGACGCACTTCGCTGCGGGATAGCCGGGCGAGGGCGCAGACCAGCT
Organism: Cryobacterium sp. N21; assembly: GCF_002929575.1. Classification (NCBI taxonomy): domain Bacteria; kingdom Bacillati; phylum Actinomycetota; class Actinomycetes; order Micrococcales; family Microbacteriaceae; genus Cryobacterium; species Cryobacterium sp. N21. The sequence continues at coordinate 195,641 of NZ_PJJQ01000036.1, forward strand.
CGACGCCGCTGCGACAGCCGAGCCGACGGGCCAGCGTCGGCGCAGCCAGAGCCGCGGCCGCACCCGCCACGCTTGGAGCGGCCGCACTCTGATCAATAGCAGCTTGGGCGGCGGCTTTCGCTGCGTCAGCATCGAAGTATTCGGAGCGACGCAGCACGTCCGACGTGGAGAGCACCCGGGCTCCGTCGACGACCCGGCCCACGCTCTCTAACGCTAGCAACATGGTCAACGATTCTTCATCACCCAGCAGCCCGAACGACACCCCACCCAACGCCGCCAACAGAATCTCCCGAGCTTGCTCTACCGCCGCAACGACGGGGTTCGAACTGGACTCACTCGGGTTTTCCATGAACATGGGCGCCATTGCCTCCTTCACGCCAATTCTACCAAGAATCGAACGCAAAAGCGATAGAATCTCACAAATGCTCCAGGCACCAAAGTTGCCCGACCGATCCAATTTCGTCAACATTACTGCGACCGCCATCAGGCAGCACAAGGACGATCATTCGTGTTTCACCGCAGTACCGTCTTGGCGTCAGTCGTGCAATGTCGAAGTAATGAGCGATTCTCCTTCGCGAATGCGCCCCAAGCATTCGCACTTACCCATTGCCCGACGCAACACTGTTGCGCCAGTTCCGCGCCGCCCGTGCCCGACAGCGGTGCCCGACAGCGATAGTCGACCCCGCTGAGTTGGCTCGTAGACAACCGGGGCACCCACGACGACGTGACACCGCCGGCAACCTTTGCCGGCATCCCAGGCTCAACCTGAACCCTGGACGAAGAAATCGCCTACCAGCGAGCAGTTAGGCCGAGGCGAGGGTGTGCGCCCGACGCACGGGTTCAACGCGAATGCTGGTGCGTTCGCAACCGGTGCACTTGAGAACGTAAAGGGGAAGGGTAATGCGCAGGGCCTGCGCGGGGTTGGGTTTCAGGTCGGCCTGAGACTTGCAAAACGGGCAGGTAATTCGCATCGAGGGTTGTCCCTTGGCTTGGTTCTGCGCAAGCGATAACTCGCGTCAGATTGACCATAGGGGGCGATAGCATTTTTCCGCTCCCCCTTGAACTTCTAGACAAAGTATGTATACAGAGCAGTTCGTCTGTCCCCGTTTCGACGGACTCTATCGCAGAAGACTCAAGGCGAGCCCGAATGGTGTTCTCAACGAGAAGGATTTGTGTATACAGAGATTTGTTGCGGGCTGTGCATTCGCTGCCGTGTCAGCCCCCACGAGAGCGCTTGAAGCCCGCAGACATACACTGTGCCCATGAATACTGTGTCAACAAATGCCGCGCCCGGCACCCCCGGGCCGGCCGCGGCCGAGCCGAGTCCTGCCTCGGCGCCGCCCCTTGCACCGAAGACCGCGAGTGCCCGCCGCGGACTCACCGTCACCTGGCACCAGCAGCACAAGAAATCCCTGACCACGGGGGAGCGGGCCGCCGACACCATGCGCAACTCCATGGGCAGCTGGCGGTTCGTCGGCGGCTTCGTGCTGTTCATGATCCTCTGGGCCGTGGCGAATTCGTTCGCGTCCGGCTGGGATCCGTACCCGTTCATTCTGCTCAATCTGTTCCTGAGCATGCTCGCCGGTCTGCAGGGCGCGATTCTGCTCATCTCGGCCAAGCGGCAGGATGCGATCGCCGCGGCGCTGGCCCAGCACGACTTCGATACGAACATCGCGGCCAAGACCGACATCGAAGCGCTGCTGGAGATCAACAATCGTCAGCTCGCCATGATCGGCGATCTGCAGGCTATTCTCGAACGCCTCGACCTGCCGACCCGATCGGCCGGGCCGACGCCCGCGACGAACGACTAGCCGTCTTCAGCCTAAACGGACGCCGCCAGCAGGCTCACGACAACGGTGTCGCCCTTTGTCGACAGCTGGCCGACCTCCACAAAGCCGAGCCGGTCGTGGAAGGCGAGGGAGCCCGGGTTCCGCGGCTCCAGGTTGACCTCGCAGAGCACTTCGGCGAGCTCCAAACGGCGGGCAGCGCGGAAGATGGCGTCGTAAAGCACCTGGCCGAGGCCCTGCCCGCGATACCCGTCGGCCACGACGATGCGGTCGACGTAGAGAAAATCACTGGACCGGGCGGAGAACCAGCGGTAGTTCTCGCTCTGGTACTCCGCTCCGGCGACGAACAGAATGGCGAAGCCGAGCACCGTGCCGACATTATCGTCGTCGACAACGGCGACCGCGAGGTGGCTGTGCAGCGCCAGCGAAGCCAGCGCCTCGGCATCCAGCTCGTTGACCGCGGGAACGGCCTCATTGTTGAGCGCGAGCAGGCGCGGCAGATCGGCGGGCACGAAGGAACGAATGGAGAAGGTCACCCCTAACGATAAGCCGTGTCTCTACTTCACAGCTCGCCGGCCCGATGCACCGCCGTCGCGATGACCAGGTCTTCCCAAGACATTCCCGTGCTCTTGAAGATGCGTGGCCGACCCAGATCTACGGCGATCGCACCGATCACCAGTTCACGCAGCGGCACGAGGTCTCCCGGCCGGACCACACCCTCGGCCAGGGCCATGATCACATCACCGGCCTCGCGCAGCGCCGTCGCCGGGTCTTCGACCACAACCTGGGCGCGGGAGAGGAGCGCGGAGTCGAGCTCGCGGGCATCCGCTTCGTGCGAACCGACCGCGACAACGCAGCAGTCGTCGGGCACCAGCGACCCATCGAACAGGGGAGTGCGGGCGGTCGTGGCGCACACGATGAGCTGCGCCGTCGCGACGTCGGCCGCGATGCCGACCCGGGCCGGCAGCCCGGTCGCGCTCACCCGAGCTGCGAACAGCTCGGCACGGGCCTGGTCGCGGGCCACGATAGTGACTCGATTGATCGAGCGGATGGCCCACATCGCCTCGATGTGGCCCCAGGCCTGCGGCCCCGATCCGAACACGACCAGGTGTTCCACGGTAGCCGGAGCCAGGTAATCGCCGGCGGCGGCCGACACGGCCGGGGTGCGCAGGGTCGTGATCGCGGCGCCATCGAGCAGGCAGACCGGGGTCAGCGTCGCCGCATCGAGCAGCAGGTAGACGCCCTGGATGCGCTCGACGCCGAGCGCCGGGTTACCCGGAGCGACCGAGGCCACCTTGATACCGACGAAATCCGGCGCCTCGGTGGGCATGAGCAGCAGCTGGCCGCTTGCGACCGGCAGCACCTGCCGGGCGAAATCCTGTGCCGGGTCGAGCTCGCCGAGGAGCGCGTTCTGCACCGCCCGAACAGCGGCGCGGTAGTCGACCCGAGCGAATATCTCGTTGGCCGTTATCATGGCGGGCAGGACGGGCGCGTTTTCAGATGTCATCCCTCGCAGACTATCGGCCCGGTGCGGTCCGACCTCGAGCACTGCCAGAATGGACTGTCGCCGTTTCACTCTGGCGACTCGTTCGAGGAGACAACGGCGTATGACTCACCAGGTGGGCACGAACACCAACACGAGCACCGGCAACTACCGCGCGGCCCGCGACCAGCTTCTGGCCCTGCGCGACGATCACGCCCGCGCCGCGCAGGAATTTGAATGGCCCGACGTGGGAGACCACTTCAACTGGGCCACCGACTGGTTCGATGTGCTCGCCCGCGGCAACGACAAGATAGCGCTGTGGATCGTCGAAGAAGACGGTAGCGAGCAGAAGTTCACGTTCGACGAGATGGCTCACCGGTCAGACCAGGTTGCCACGTGGCTCAGCCATCAGGGCGTGCGGCGCGGCGACCACGTCATGCTCATGCTTGGCAACCAGCGCGAAATCTGGGAGGCCATGCTCGCCATCATGAAGGTCGGCGCCGTCATCATGCCCACGAGCGCCGTGCTCGCCTCGCACGACCTGAGCGACCGGGTGCAGCGCGGCGGCGTCACTCACGTCATCGCCAACTCGTCCGACACGGCCAAATTCGACGACGTTCCCGGCGACTACGGACGCATCGGCGTCGGTGCCCCGCAACCCGGCTGGGCCGATTTCGCCGATGCCTACAGTGTCACGCCCGAGCCCATCGAGACGGTCGTGGCATCCGCTGACCCCTCGCTGATCTACTTCACCTCCGGCACGACCAGCAAACCCAAGATGGTGCTGCACTCGCAGACCTCCTACCCGGTCGGCCACCTGTCCACCATGTACTGGCTGGGCCTCCGCCCCGGCGACGTGCACCTCGCCATCAGCTCGCCCGGCTGGGGCAAACACGCCTGGAGCTGCTTCTTCGCCCCGTGGATCGCCGAAGCCACCGTGTTCGTCTACAACTACTCCAAGTTCGATCCCAACGCCCTCATTGCGCAGCTGCATCGCGCCAGGGTCAGCACCTTCTGTGCGCCGCCCACGGTCTGGCGCATGCTCATCCAAACGGATGTTGGCGCCCGCCCCGCCGCCCTCCGGGAACTGCTCTCGGCCGGTGAACCACTGAACCCCGAGGTCATCCGGCAGATTGACAACGGCTGGAAACTGACGATCCGCGACGGATTCGGCCAGACCGAGACCACCGCCATCGTCGGAAACGGGCCCGGATCCGTGCTGAAAGCCGGGTCGATGGGGCTGCCCCTGCCCGGCGTCTCGATCAAACTGCTCGACCCCATCACCGAGCTGCCCGCCGACGAGGGCGAGATCTGCCTCGACCTCTCGCAGAGCCCGGTCAACCTCATGAGCGGCTACCACGGCGAACCCGACCTCACCGCGCACGCCATTCGCGGCGGCTTCTTTCACACCGGCGATGTCGCCAACGTGGATGCCGACGGCTACCTCACCTTCATCGGCCGCACCGACGACGTGTTCAAATCGAGCGACTACAAGGTGTCACCGTTCGAGGTGGAGAGCGTGCTGCTCGAACACCCCGCAGTTGCCGAAGCCGCCGTCGTTCCCGCGCCCGACTCCACCCGGCTGAACATTCCCAAGGCCTACATCCACCTCGCCCCGGGCTGGGAACCGAACGCCGAGACCGCCGAAGCCGTACTTCGACACGCCCGCACCGGCCTGCCCGCCTACATGCGGGTGCGCCGGGTGGAATTCTTCGAGCTGCCCAAGACCATCTCTGGCAAGATTCGCCGGGTCGAGCTGCGCGAGCGCGAAGACGATGCGGCCGCCGCCGGCACCCGGCTGCCCGACGAATGGCGCGACGACCAGTTTCCGGGGCTGAAACGGTAAGCATCCGCTGACGGAAAAGTCGGGACTTACGGCCCGAGACAGCCGCCGGCCCCGTCGCTAGCGTGGAGGTATGACCCTCCTTGACAGCCCGCGTTCCGCCGCTCCCAGCATCGATGATGGTTGGGCCGGTTTCACCGCCGGACCCTGGCAGCACGGAATTGACGTGCGCGATTTCATTCAGCGTAACTACACGCCGTTCACCGAAGACGCGAGCTTTCTGACCGGGGCGACCGAGCGCACCCTGGGCCTGTGGGCTCGCCTGTCGGCGATGTTTCCCCGGGAGCGGGCGCTCGGCGTCTACGACGTCGACCCGACGACCCCGGCATCGATCACCGCGCACGCACCCGGCTACATCGACCGACCGAACGAGATCATTGTCGGATTACAAACGGATGCCCCGCTCAAGCGCGCCATCATGCCGTTTGGCGGCTGGCGCATGGTCGCGACGAGCCTCGAGACCTACGGCTACCCGGTCTCGCCCGAGCTGGAAACGATCTTCACCAAGTACCGCAAGACCCACAACGACGGCGTGTTCGACGTGTATCCGCCGGCCGTCAAGCGGGCCAGGCACAGTCACCTCATCACGGGGCTGCCGGACGCCTACGGTCGCGGCCGCATTATCGGAGACTACCGCCGCGTCGCGCTCTACGGCGTGACCGCGCTGATCGCGGCGAAGAAGATCGAACGCGCGACGCTGGACGAGCAGCCGAGCACGGAAGAGATCATCCGCGCAAGGGAGGAGAACGCCGAGCAGGTGCGGGCCCTGAAAGAACTCGTTCAGATGGCCGCCAGTTACGGGTTCGACATTGCCCGGCCGGCACGAACGGCGACCGAAGCGGTGCAGTGGCTGTACTTCGCCTACCTCGGCGCGGTCAAGGAGCAGAACGGTGCCGCCATGTCGTTCGGCCGCAACAGCGCCTTCCTCGACGCCTACCTCGAGCGTGACCTTCAGGCCGGAGTGTTGACCGAGAGCCAGGCGCAGGAACTCATTGACGACCTCGTGATCAAGCTGCGTATCGTGCGATTTCTGCGCACCCCGGAATACGACCAGCTGTTCTCCGGCGACCCCACCTGGGTCACCGAGTCGCTCGGTGGCATCGGCCTCGACGGGCGCACCCTCGTGGTGAAGACCGCGTTCCGGTTTCTGCAGACCCTGTACAACCTGGGCCCGGCGCCGGAGCCGAACCTCACGGTGCTGTGGAGCGACGCTCTGCCCGAGGGATTCAAGCGCTTCTGCGCGCAGGTCTCCATCGACACCTCGGCCATTCAGTACGAGTCGGACGACATTATTCGTGAGGCCTGGGGCGACGACGCCGCCATCGCCTGCTGTGTCTCGCCGATGGGGGTCGGCAAGCAAATGCAATTCTTCGGCGCCAGGGTCAACGTCGTCAAGGCGCTGCTCTACGCCATCAACGGCGGTCGCGACGAACTGACCGGCGAGCAGATCGCGCCGGTCACCGCCCCGCTGGCCGGGGACGTGCTCGACTGTGACACCGTCTGGGCCGCCTACCTCGCGAGCCTCGAATGGCTCGCCGAGACCTACGTCGACGCGCTCAACTGCATCCACTACATGCACGACAAGTATGCCTATGAACGGCTCGAGATGGCCCTGCACGACGGCACCATTCTGCGCACGATGGCCTGCGGCATCGCCGGCCTCAGCGTCGCCGCCGACTCCCTCGCCGCGATCAAGTACGCCACCGTGCGTCCGGTGCGCGACGACACCGGCCTCGTCGTGGACTACACGATCGACGGCGAGTACCCCTCGTTCGGCAACGATGACGACCGGGTCGACGAGATCGCGGTCACCATCGTCGAGACTTTTATGGCCATGATTCGCAAGCACCCCACCTACCGGAACGCCGTACATACCCAGTCGGTGCTCACCATCACCTCGAACGTGGTCTACGGCAAGAAGACCGGAAACACGCCCGACGGACGCCGCGGCGGAGCGCCCTTCGCTCCCGGAGCCAACCCGATGAACGGCCGCGACACACACGGCATGCTCGCCTCGGCCCTGAGCGTGGCAAAACTGCCCTATTCCGAAGCGCAAGACGGCATCTCCCTGACCAACACGGTCGTGCCGACCGGTCTCGGCCACACGCCCGAGGAGCAGATCACCAACCTCGTCGGCCTGATCGACGCCTACACGCTCGCGAGCGGGTATCACCTCAACATCAATGTGCTCAACCGCGAAACCCTTGAAGACGCCATGCTGCATCCCGAAAACTACCCGCAGCTGACCATCAGGGTGTCGGGCTACGCCGTGAACTTCGTGCGCCTCACCCGCGAGCAGCAGCTCGACGTGATCAGCCGCACCTTCCACACGAGCGTCTGACGTCGTGGGTGCCGCGGTCAATGTCGGTCCACACCGCCTGGGTGTGCCGGTAAAGAGAACCTCAGACGGGCCGTCGCGAGCGGATGCCGTGAGCCGGGCCGTGCGCGCAGCATCCGTGGCCCGCGCCTCCACCACTGCTGACCTGCACCAGTTGGACCTCGCCCACACCGCCACCCGCGCGACGGGCGCTCCGGCGACCAAGAAGCACCACGAGAATCTGGCCGCGATCCGCGACGGTCGGGTGGCGAGCGTGCACTCCTGGGAACTCGTCACGGCCGTCGACGGGCCGGGCACCCGGCTGACCTACTTTCTCTCCGGCTGCCTGCTGCGCTGCCAGTACTGCCACAACCCGGACACCTGGAAGAAGCACGACGGCGTGATCACGCCGATTGAGGATGTGCTCACCCGTATCCGTCGCTACCTCGGTGTGTTCGCGGCGACCGGAGGCGGTCTGACGCTGTCCGGCGGGGAGCCGCTCATGCAACCGGCATTCGTCGCACGGGTGTTCGCCGAGTGCCATGAGCTCGGCGTGCACACGACCCTCGACACCTCGGGGTATCTCGGCACAAGCGCGTCGGACGAGTTGCTCGATCACACCGACCTCGTACTGCTCGACGTGAAGTCCGGCCTGCCCGACACCTACCGTGAAGTGACCGGGCGAGAGTTGGCACCGACCATCGCGTTCGGCGACCGGCTGAGCGCGCGCGGCACCAATGTCTGGGTTCGGTTCGTGCTCGTTCCCGGGCTGACCGACGCGATCGACAACGTTGACGCCGTCGCCGAGATCGTGGCCCGCTGGCCCAACGTCTCCAGGGTCGAGGTGCTGCCATTCCACCAGATGGGCGAGGACAAGTGGAACCGCCTGGCCATCCCGTATCCGCTGCACGGCGTGCAACCGCCGGACGCCGCCCTGCAGGAGCGGGTGCGCGGCCAGTTTCGCGCCCACGGCCTCATGACCTTCTGAATCAGCCTCCTAGTAGCGGGCGAGCAACTCCGTCTTTTTGGCGAGGAATTCGGCATCCGTTACAACGCCGGCGTCGCGGAGCTGACCCAGCTGGGTCAGGTGCAGGGCGATTCCGGTGGATGCCGCGGGCGCGAGTTCGCGCCGGATGGGTGCGGCAGTCAGAGCCGTGATCGGCCCGGGGGCGACGGTGGGCCCGTGCACCGGTGACGGCGCAAACGCCGGAGCAGCATGCCCGGCCTGCGACATTCGGTCGATCCAAGCCAGGGCGATGGCGGAGAGAATGAACACCATGTGGATGATGACCTGCCAGAGCACGCCGTCCCAGGTGTAGACGTTGCCGGTGATGGTCTCGGTGGGGTTCGAATCCACCGGCGTGCCGCGCGCGGCCAGATCGCCGACCTCGATGAACGTCTTGAGCAGATGAATCGACGAGATCCCCACGATGGCCATAGCGAGTTTCACCTTGAGCACGTTCGCGTTGACGTGCGACAGCCATTCCGGCTGGTCGGGGTGACCCTCTAAGCGGATGCGCGAGACGAACGTTTCGTAGCCGCCGATGATGACCATGATCAGCAGGTTCGCGATCATCACGACGTCGATCAGGCCGAGCACGGAGAGCATGATCGCGGCTTCTTCAACGTGGATGCCGCCGTCGTTACTCGGAACGGTCAGTGACGTCCAGACGTCACCACCGAGGTTGATGAGCTCAACCATGAACACGATCACGTAAATGATCTGCGCGATGATCAGGCCGATATAGAGGGGTGCCTGCAGCCAGCGGCTGAAGAAGATCATGAGCCCGACGCTGCGTACCCAGCGGGACTGGGGGCGGAAGGGGCGGGGGAGGGCTGTTTCAGTCACCGGTCGATCATAAGTTGGCCCCGAGTGAGAACCTCCTGTGAGCTCAGCTGGTTTTCATCGCCCGCACCAGCAGGCGGGAGTCGGCGATCGCAGGTTCCAGCCCGAGCAGCTCGGCGAAATGGGCCGACGGTTCGACCCCGAGTTCCCGCCCCAGGTGGGCCCGAAAACTGCGGTACACCCACACCGCCGAGGCGTAGTTGTCTTCGGCGATGTGGCAGCGTACGAGCAGGTGCTGGGCGCTTTCCCGCAGCGGGGCGACAAGCGCCGCTGCCCGTGCCGCTCCCAGGGCGCGGTTGAAACTGCTGGCGACCAGGTAACAGCGGGCCAGGGCTTCCAGCGCATCGACCCGCTGGTTCAGCAGGTGATCCTGCTGGTCGATCACCCATTCCTCGTACCAGCCCGGCAGCAGGTTGGCTTCCTGCAGCAAATCGATCGATTCGGGCGTCACCGATCGTGCGCCGTTCAGGGTGACCTCGGTGATCAATTCCCGTACCTCGCGCAGGTCAACGCGCACCGCGGCGTCGAGTTGCGGAGGATCAGTCGCGCTCAAGAGTCGGGGCAGTTCATGCGAGATGCGAAAGACGCTCGCCCGCAGGTTTCCGGCCGACTGACGCTCGGGGCTGTCGGGCCAGAGCAAGGCGGCCAGCACGGGTCGCGGTTGGGGGTGCAGCAGGGCGAGGGCAGCGAGCAGCCGCTTCTGACGTGCACCGACCTCGACCGGAAGGCCGTTGTAGCGCAACTGCCAGTGGCCCAGCACGTGAAGATCCTAGCCGGGTGTCGCCGAAAATCCCATGAGTGCTCGATCCGCGAAAGAATACACAGCGGACCCGCAACGAGACAGCGGGTGCTGCTACCGCCCAGAATGGCCAGCACCGGCTCGGTTGTCAATGCCGATACCCCCAAAACGGATGCTTTCGCACCCGCGAGCGCGGCGCCCGAGTAACTCGCCGGTAACGCCCCTGCGGCTACCCTCGGTTCGCGCGGAGTGTGCAGCTGGCACCCGCGGCATCCGCTTGTGTTGGCTCTGTCAGATTTGGACCATCATGACTCAATTCGCTCTCTGCGTGGGAATCAACAAGTTCGAGAATCTGCCGATGGCGAGCTGGCTGAACGGCTGCGTGAACGACGCCAACGATGTCAGGGAGCTGCTCGCCTCGGGTTTCGGATTCGCCGACGCGAGCATCACCGTGCTGACCGACCAGGCAGCGACCAAGGACGCTGCGTTCGGCGCGATGACCGAGGCGCTGGACCGGGCGAACGCGCCGGGGGAGCACCTCGATCACATCGTTTTCACCATGTCGAGCCACGGCACGCAGCTGCCCGACACGAGCGGCGACGAAGCCGACCAGGTCGACGAAGCCTTCGCCACCTACGACCTGCGGCAGAACGGTGCCGCGTGGGACCCGGGCTCTCTCATCGTCGACGATGAACTGCACGACCTGTTTGCCCGGCTGCCAAAGGGGGTGCTGGTCGATGTGATCCTCGACACCTGTCACAGCGGCGCGTTCACGCACTTTCTGCTGGACGCGCTGCAGTCCGGTTCGAGCCGTGGTGAGGTGATCAAACAGGTCAACGCGAAGTTGCGGGCGCGCAAGTTCGCGCAGCGTGCGCAGCTGGAGGCATCCGCTTTGGGAAAGTCGACGGCGTGGGGCACGGCGTTCTGAACCTCAGGGATGAAAGGTCGGCCGACGGTCGGCCGAGACCTCGGGGGGCGGCGCGGCGATTTTTCGCGGGCTGGGCTGCGGCGGTACAGGCGGGGCGGCGGCCGGCCGGGTGACGGGAGCGGCGGCATTCGCTGGGCGAGTGGCGAGCTGCGCGGCGGCGAGCTTGGCGCGCTGGCGGTCGGGATCGAGAATCGGTTTGAGGGCGGCGAAGCTGAGGCGCCCGCCCTCGTCGAACCGCAGTTGCCCGCCGCCGCGAATGAACACCGGTGCCCGGGTAGCGAGCCCCAGGCTGCGGGCTTCAGCGGCGCTCAGCCGAAACTCCTGGGTGAAGGTGGCGCCGATCTCCGACACGACGAAACCGTCGGGGCCGACGCGCAGGGTGGGGCGCACCCGTTCGACCGCGATCGGCCGGGTCGGATCGATTCTCGCCGCCGCGAGCAGGGTGGGGTTCTCCCAGAGAAACCGCACGATCTCCTCCGGATCGGAAGCCAGCGCGACCAGCCGAAAACTACGGCCGCACGTCGTCAACCTCAGCGGCGGCACTTTCTCGTCGACCGGGGCGTTCACAACGACCAAGAAAGACGTCGACGCCATCTTCGCCACCCACCTGCCGGCCTTTGTGGCCGAGCATGGCAGCGTCGTTCCCGTGGTGTTCTACGCGCACGGCGGGCTCGTCGATGAGCAATCCGGGCTGCGCATCGCGGCCACCCAGGTGGACTGGTGGAAATCGAACGGCGTCTACCCGATTCACTTCGTCTGGGAGACCAGCCTCGCCGGGGCCATCACGAGCGCGGTCGGAGACTGGGCGCAGGGTCGCCGCGGCTGGCTCGACGATGCAAAGGACCGGGTACTCGAACTGGCGGCCCGATTCGGGCAGGGCCAGGCGATCTGGGGGCAGATGAAGCGTTCGGCCGAGGCGGCCCCGGCCGGTGACGGCGGCGCCCGCTACGTGGCCGAAGCGCTTGGCGCCTACTGCGCAGCGCATCCCGACACGATCACCGTGCACGCCGTCGGGCACAGCGCCGGGTCGATCTTTCACTCCTTCTTTCTGCCGACGGCGTTGAAAGCCGGGGTGCCGGCCATCGAAACGCTCAGCCTGCTCGCGCCGGCCGTGCGCACCGACGTCTTCGAGAAGCAGATCGTGCCCCTGGTCGGCCACGGCGTGGAATCCCTCGCCATGTTCACCATGACCGAGAAACTCGAACGCGACGACACCTGCCTCGGCGCCCACGGAAAGTCCCTGCTCTACCTCGTGCGGGCGTCGTTCGAACCCGAGGAGTTTTCGCCCATCCTCGGACTCGAGGAATGCCTGCGCGCCGACCCCGTGCTGGCTGGGCTGTTCGGGCTGTCCGGCGCGAGCGGGTCGCCCGGGGTCGGTGGGGCGGCCGATATCATCTGGTCGAAGACGCCAAGCGGCCCGCTCACCAGCCGCAGCACCTCGACCAGTCACGGCGGTTTCGACAACGACATTCCCACTATGGACAGCGTCGCCCGCCGGGTCACCGGCAGCTCGCGCATCCAGTCGTTCCCAGCCACTCGGCATCTCGGCGACGAACTTTGGCCTATGGCAGGCCCGGCAGCGCCACGACCGGTCGGCACTCACCAGGCGCTCTGTGTGGGCATCAACGCCTATCCGGGCGGCGATGCCCTCTACGGCTGCGTAGCCGATGCCGAGGCCTGGGCTGCGCAATTCAGCATCGCCGGGTTCGCGGTGCGCACCCTGCTCGACGCGGAGGCGACCCGGCAGAACATTCTGCTCGGGCTGCTCGACCTGGTCGCCAGTAGCGTCGCCGGCGATGTGCTGGTCTTTCAATACGCCGGCCACGGCACCTACGTCGACGATCTCGACGGCGACGAATCCGAGGCCGGCAACGAGGAGACGAAGTACGACGAAGCGCTCTGCCCGATCGACTTTCGCGACGGCAACCTGATCATCGATGACGACCTGGGCGAGATCTTCGACCAGCTGCCCGACGGCGTCAGCCTCACGGCCTTCTTCGATTCCTGCCACTCCGGTGATGGTCAGCGCCGGTTGCAGCTGCAGCCGGCCGATGTGGCCGACCTGAGTGCGGCATCCGCTCCCCACGGGCGGCGGGCGCGGTTCATCATCCCCGATGAGCAGACGAGCAGGAACTATCGGGCCAAGCGCGGCGCGCCCGCTCGGGCCGGCAAGCGGGCGCTGACCCGGGAAGTGCTGTTCAGTGCGTGCAAGCCCACCGAGGTCGCGTATGAAACTGGCGGGCACGGGAACTTCACCGTTGCGGCCAGCCTGCTCGTGGTTCTGAGCGCGAATCGCCTGACCAACGCCGAATTCCTGGCCAAGGTGCGGGAAGCATTCTCCAGCCAGCCGAGGCAGAACCCCGATTTCAATGGTCCGCGGGCGGCGAAGTCGCGGGTGTTTTTGGGGGCTCTGGTTGGCGGTGCTGGTTCGGTATCTGTTGCCGGTGCTAACAGTGCTGGTTCGGCGCGGGCGGGGTCGCCGCCGGTGCGGGCTCGGGTTCGGGCTTTGGGTCCGGCTCCGCAACGATTCCGGGCGCTATTTCGGCTCTGCTTGACGCGGCCGCCGGCGTGGGAGCCGGGGTCGGCGCGGGCGGGGTCGGCGCGGGCGGGATCGACCCGCTCGCGGCATCCGCTGGCCCGGCAGGAATGGCGGGCAGCGCCGGCTCGCGCGAAACGGATGCCGCCGCTCGCGCCCTCGCGGCTGCCGCGTTCCTGCGCGCTGCTGCGGACTTCATCGACGGGTAGGCCAGGGGGATTCGGGGGCGTCGCCGGGGGTCGTGGCGCAGCTCCCGCGGCGCCGTGAACTGGGCGCGCGCGGGCGCCGTGAAACGGCGATTGGCCGGCCGAAATGGGCACAACGGCAGACTCGGATTGTCGACATCTTTCGCATCCGGTGCCGTGGCCTGCGAGACTGGATGCACAGCTCGGCGCCGAGGTCGCTCGACCGGATCGCCGAAACGATGTATGCGCTTGCGCCTCGGAAGGACTCCATGCTCGATTTTCTGTTCAGCCCGATCCCCGGGATCATTTTCACGATCATTGTGGTTCTGCTCATCGGCCTGATCTACGCCAAGACCATCTACAAGAATGCCGGGCCCGACGAAGCCCTCATTATCACCGGCAAGAAGAGCCGCAAGACCATCGTCGATGGTGCCACGCTCGAGGAATCCGGCCAGCGCGTCGTGCACGGACAGGGTGTGTTCATCACCCCGTTCTTCCAGAAGGCGTTCAAGATCAGCCTGCGCAGCCGGGCGATTGAGATCACTGCCGTGGCGCAGGATCGCAACGGCATCACGCTCTCGGTTGAAGCCGTCGCCATCGTCAAGGTCGGCGACGACCCGGCAGCGATCCGCGCCGCCGCCCAGCGGTTTCTCGGGCAGGACAAGAACATCGACGGCTTCGCGCAGGAGGTACTGAGCGGTTCGCTGCGATCCTCGATCGGCGCGACCGACGTGATGACCGTCATTCAGAAGCGCGACGAGCTCGGCACGTCCGTGCTTGCCACCGCGCGTGAGTCGCTCGCCAACCAGGGCCTCGACGTTGACTCCTTCGAGATCAAGGGTATTACCGACGAGAACGACTACATTCGCGACATCGGTCGTGCAGAGCAGGCCAAGGTTCGCCGCCAGGCCGAGGTTGCCGAGCACGTCGCCAACCGAGAGTCGCAGGAAGCCCTGATCACCGCCGAGCAGGCCATCGCAGAAGCGCAGAACACGCTCGCCCTGCGCAAGGCCGCCCTGCAGCTCGACACCGATAAGGCCTCCGCTGAGGCCGCCGCATCCAAGCCTCTCGCCGAGGCCAAGGCACAGCAGGCCATCGTGCAAGAGCAGGAGCTCACCGCTCAACGTCGCGCCAGCCTGCGCAAGGCCGAGCTGGAATCCGAGGTCAACGCCATTGCCGACGCTGACGCCTACCGAATTCGGGTGACCGCGATCGCGGCCGCCGAGGCATCCGTCGCCAAGGCCACCGCCGATCGCGACAGCCGTGTCGCCAACGCCGACGCCACCCGCGCGGAGGGCCAGGCCGAGGCCGACGCCATCCTCGCCCGGGGTACCGCAGAGGCAACGGCCACCCGGCTCTCCGCCGAGGCCGTCGCCCAGCAGTCCGAGGCGCTCATCCAGCTGCGTCTGGTCGAAATGCTCCCGCAGATCGCACACGAGCTCGCCGCTCCGATGGGGAACATCGACCAGCTCACCGTCATTTCAACGGATGGTGCCAGCCAACTCTCCAAGAACGTCGCGTCGGGCTTCAGCGAGGTCGACGCCGTGCTCGGCTCCACCATGGGAATCGGCATCAAGGACCTCCTCGGTGGGCTGCTCGGCGGAACGGCGGGAGCCGCTTTGCGGAACGCTGCGCCCGCGCACAGTGGCGCATCCGCTTCGCCTGCTGCTGCTACGTCGGTGCGTTCCACAGGGGCCGGCGCCGCGTCGCCCTCGGGGGCAACCTCGCCTTCAACAGCAGCGCCTTCAGCAGAGTCGTCACCGTCGGTTGGTGCCTCGGCGGCGACCGGCGCCGCAGCTGCACGGTCGGCAGCGGAAGCATCCGTTTCTGATTCGATCAACAGCGTCGACTTCGACGCAGTCGCCGACGAAGCCGCGGCAGCAATCGCCCGCGCTGCGGCAGCCCGGCTTCCGAAAAAGGCCGGGGACCGCCTGCTGCCGTAGCAATGTAGCCCCGCGGCCCGGTTTCTAGTCCGGGCCGTGGGGTAGTGCGGCCAGGTCAGCAGCCGGGGCCGTGGGGGTTGGCGTTGCAGTCCTCGGCGACAAGCACGGTGGATTCTTTCGCTGCGACGACGGTGAACGGAGCTGACGGCACGGAGACGATTCCCTCGACGCGGCGCCAGCCCTGGTCGCCGAAGCTGTAGTCGGCTCGGTAGCTAACGGTGAGAGTGACGGTGTAGGTGCCTTTGGCGGTGTATTTGTGGCTGGTGGGCGTGGTGGAGAATTCGGCCAGGCCAAGGTCTTCCCAGCTGGCTCCGCCGGTTGGGCTCGATGCGGCGCTGCCGTCGCCGTAATTCCAGCGGTACCCGATCGGTGTGAATAGAACCTGGGCTGGCTGGCCGAGCAGGAGTCCGTCGCCGATCTGAGCGGAGGCTGTCGCCCAGAAATTCGCGGCCAGCCCAACGATCGCCCAGCCGTTGGGTTCCATACCGGTTGGGGCAGCGGGCGCGGGGAAGTTCTGCAGGTCGGTGACCGTGACGATGGTGGCGGCGGAGCAGATGGCGCAGGGCGTTGTCGGGGCGGCGAGGGTGATGGGCCACTCGGGGTGCCGTGAGACAACGGGGAAGTCGCCGGAGCCACAGAGCGTCCACTCCTGCTCGGACGTCAGTTGCCCTGTGGGATGTGCGCAGATCTCGACCACCGTTGAGCCTGTCCCGGAGCGGCCGGCGGAGCCGCCCGCTCCGTCACCCGAACTTCCTCCGTACCCGGCTGATAGGTCAACGCCTGGACCCGTGACGTCCGCCTTTGGTGGACAAGTAGCGAGCACGCTCTCAAGTGACGTGCATGCGGCAGTGCGCAGGCTGGCAACGGCGCCTGGTATCGGAAGAAACATGGTGGTTAGACCGACCAGGAGAATTAGCAGAAGTTTTTGCCGGACCATAAGTCTGATTTCTCGACGAGGAGTCGGTTGGAGGTGGCAGCGTGAGTTAAGGAAACTTGCAATGGGTAGCTATCAGGACGACCAGGGGCAATGACAGTTGTGCCCCCCAGATCGACCACATCCGTTTCTCTTACGTCTTGGCATACATAGGCGGTCACTGCGCCTGAAAACAGATCCGCACTCTGGATGGAGAACGAGTCGAATGCAAGATCGCCAACCATACGGAGTCCTCCAGCCCGGAACTCGGCATAGGTCTCCAGATCTGACTCGAGAACTTTCCCGACTGCAAAATCGGAAATTCTCTCGGGATCTGCTCCGCCTTCGTGGGCGATCGTGTTGGACATCGACTGATATTCGCCGAAGGCGGCGGTCGCGGCCGCCAGCGCCTCGTCGTTCGACGCGAAGACCGGGGGAGTCACGGTGGGCTCGGGACTAGCCACGGCGACCGGCGTTGCCGGGACGGGCGGGGCGGGAGCGGCCATGCATCCGCTTAGGAAAACAACGGAGACAGACAGCACGAGAGCGTTGAGCACAGCAGTGTGCATCGGGCGGCGGCGCGACGGATTTCGCATGGGGCCACAGTAGACCGGATTGCTACAATCCCGTTTAAGTTCTCCACAGGCTGGTGGCGGGGCTCAAATTGCGCTAAAAACTATCGCAGAGTCCCCACCAGAAGCCCCTCAATCATGCGGGACTGCACCTCGTTCGTGAAGTAGTCCGGGTCGAGAATGCGCTCGAGCGCCAAGATATTGGTGGCCGACATAACGAGGGGAGCGAGCACGTCCACCCGGTGGGCAGCCGGGTCGATGCCGAATTGGTCGGCGCGTTCCAGGATCACCGCGCCGAGGGCGAGGCGCACGCTCCGCCGACTCTGGCGATAGAGATCCGCGGCCTGGGGGTTGCGGGCCGCATGAACGGCCAGTTCCATGAGCAGCAGGTGCCAGGGGCCGTCTTCGACCAGGGTCTCGGCCAGACGGCGGGCGATGCGGGCGAGCGCCGCGTCGTCGAGCCGTATCTCGTCGCCGAGAAGGGTCGCGAGCCGACCGCTGAGCAGGGTAGCCAGGCGCTCATTCAGGATCGATCCGAATAGGGCTTGCTTGGAGCCGAAATTGGAGTACACGGCGCCCTTGGTGTACCCGGCCCGCGTCGCCACGTCGTCGAGTTTGGTTCCGAGGTAGCCGGATTCGAAGAATTGCTCGGTCGCCGCCCGCAGAATATCCGCACGTACGTCGGTGCGCAGGGGTCGTTTGCGAGCCGGTGGCGGGGCGTCGCGCGCGAGGGCTGGTGCGAGATTGGGCGACGTTTCGGGTGCCAACGCGGAGTCGGCCGCGAGAACGCGCGAGGTGCCACGAGCGTGAGCCGTTCCTGATGCCATCTCGGGTGTCGTGCCTGGCGTCTCGTCCATGAGTGTCTTTCGGATTGCTGTTGACAAGCGGATACTTTGGGTATTGGATACTCTCGGTATTGAAAATACTACGGCGGCATTGCGCCCCGCACAACCCAACGTTGGATGGAACTCTGCATGACCCTCGACTCCGCTTCGACCCCCGCTATCGACTCGACTGAAATCGCCCTCGCCATCCGAGCGAGCAACTTCACGATTCGAAACGGTGGCCAGACCGTGATCGGCGCCACTAACCTCGCTATTCCGGTCGGTGCACTCTTCGTCGTGTCGGGCCGGTTCGCCTCGGGCAAGACAGCGCTGCTGCTCGCTCTGGCCGGCCGCCTGCGTGGGTTCGCCGGAACGGCGACCGTGTTCGGACATCCGCTGCGCCAGAGCGGCGGGCAGGTGCGGCACCTGTCGGCCCTCGCCGAGACGCCGATCGTAAACCGCCTCGACGACGATCTCACGGTTGAGCGCCAGATCGCGGCTGCCCTCGTGCTCCGTCAACCGTGGTGGAAACCGCTGGTCAGCCAGAAAACGGTAACACTCTGCTTGGTTCGGGTGAACGCGCTGCTGCGTCAGGTCGATTCGCGGGCCGGCGAAATCCTTGAGCAACGACATGCCGGCCTGCCGCGACTGACCGGCACCGATCGCATCGTCGACCTGCAACCGCTCGATCGTGCGGTGCTCGGCGTCGTCCTGGCCCTGATCGGCCGGCCACGCCTGCTGATCGTCGATGACGTCGACACCCTGCGCGACACGGATGACCGCACCCGCGCCTGGGCCGCACTGCTCGTTCTGCGCATGGCGGGCTGGCACGATCTCACGATCGCGGCGAGCGGGCAGGACCCCAAGGAGCTCGTCGAGATCCTCGAACGCGTCGGCGCCGACGTCCACCCCGCGCCAGCCCGCCCGGTGTACCTGCTCGACCTGGATTCCGCCGACCGCACCCTCACAGCCCGCACCCTGACCGCGTCCACCCGGAAGGCCTGAACCGTGGCCAAGATGTTTTCACTGCCCAGCATCGAGCTGTCCCGGTTTCGGTCTTCCCGCTTGGCCATCGTGGCGCTGCTCATGATCGCCGCCGTTCCCGCCATCTATGGCGGCGTCTATCTCTCGGCCAACTGGAACACGAGCGGCAACATCGGCGAACTACACGCCGTCATCGTCAACAACGACATGGCCGCGAACGTCACCGGCACGGACGGCCGCGAGCAGACCATTGACGCCGGCGCCGGCCTGGTCGACTCCCTCGTGGGCAGCGACAGTGCTGGCTTCACCTGGAGCAGTGCCACCAGCGAAGCGGATGCCCGCAGCTCGCGCGCCGATAACCAGAATTTCGCCGTGCTCGTCGTTCCCGCCGATTTCTCGAGCACCCTGGCCTCGACCGCTGCAAACCCCGGCGCTGTGAACCCCGCCGCCACGACGACCGGCACCGCAGCATCCGTTTTCGCCCCCGAGCAGGCCCGCCTGCGCGTGTACACCGACGACGCTTCGAACTTCATCGTGGGGCAGGTCACGAAATCGGTCACCGCCGCGATACGCACCGAGCTGTCGACGTCCATCTCGGCGACCTACCTGGACAACGTCTACCTGGGGTTCACGAGTGTGCACGACAGCCTCGCTCAGGCCGCCAACGGCGCACTCACCCTCAGCGACGGCGCCACGAGCGCGAGCGACGGGTCGGCGCAACTCGTGATCGGCCTCGGCACCCTCTCCGACGGCGCAGCCACGCTCGCGAGCGGGGTGTCCCAAGTGGACGCCGGCACCCACACCCTCGCCACCGGCGCGAGCACCCTGGCCACCGGGTCGTCGAGTGTGGCGAACGGTGCGGCGGAGGTC
The DNA here is from genome assembly GCF_002929575.1 of Cryobacterium sp. N21. Classification (NCBI taxonomy): domain Bacteria; kingdom Bacillati; phylum Actinomycetota; class Actinomycetes; order Micrococcales; family Microbacteriaceae; genus Cryobacterium; species Cryobacterium sp. N21. Next base: position 215,411 of record NZ_PJJQ01000036.1, read on the forward strand.
GCGAGCGGATCGGCAGCGCTCGCGACGGGCGCGGCCACCCTCGACGCGAGCGTGAGCACACTGCCGACCGCCACGGCCCGGCTGGCGGCGGGTACCCAAACCGTTTCCACGACTCTCGGCACGATCGCCGCGCTCACGGCTGCGCACCCTGACTGGACCCTGACCCAGCTGAACGCGGCCCTCGCCACCGGCGGCGGATCGATCGCGGATCTCGCGGCGGGCGCCGCGACCGTCGTAGCCGGGGCCAACATTCTGAACCAGAGCGCGACACCACTCGTCGCCGGCATCGGCACGCTCGCCGACGGCGCCGCGACCCTCGCCACGGGAGCGTCGAGCGTCTCGGCCGGAGCCCAATCCGTCTCAACCGGCGCGGCATCGCTCTCCGCGGGTGCTGCCTCGCTCGCCACCGGTGCCGACAGCGCTGCGGCCGGCGCCAGCACGCTGGCCGCCGGCGCGACGACCGCCAGCACCGGCGCGAGCACCCTCGCCGACGGCCTCGGCCAGCTCGCGACCGGTGCCGACAGTCTGAGCACCTCGCTGCAGTCGGGCGTGACGCAGGTGCCGAGCTACACGTCCGCGCAGGCCAGCGAACTCGCCGCGGTGACTTCCGAACCAGTTGCCGCGGAGCATGTGCGCGAGAATGCCGTCGGATTCTATGGCGAGGGCATCGCGGCGTACTTCATTCCGCTCGCGCTCTGGGTCGGCGGAATCGGCATGTACTTTCTGTTCCGTCCGCTGTCGCCGCAGGCCGTCGCATCCACTGCCCGGCCGGTGCGGGTGGCGCTGACCGGCCTCGCCCCTGGGCTGCTGTTTGGATTGCTGCAGGCCGGACTTCTGCTCGCCGTGCTGCACTTTCTGGTGGGGCTGGAAGCCGCCAATTTCGCGGCCCTCGCCGCCTTCACGGTGATTGTCGCGCTCGTGTTCACGGCCATTCACCACAGCCTGATCGCCCTGCTTGGCGGGCGCGGTCGGCTGGTGGCCTTGTTACTGCTGATTCTGCAGTTGGCCTCGGCCGGAGGCACCTACCCGGTTCAGACGTCGCCCGGCTTCTTCCAGTGGATCAGCCCGGCCTTGCCGATGACCTACGCGGTCGACGGCGTGCGGCGACTCATCGCCGAGGGCTTCACGAGCGCGATTCTGGTTGACCTTCTCGCCCTGATCGCTTTCGGAATCGGAGCGTTCGCCGTTTCGGTCTTCGCCAGTCGTTCGATGAAGATCTGGTCGATCGCCAAGCTGCACCCGTCGCTGAAGATCTAGTCGTGCGCGGTCAGCGCCTGCCTGAGCAGGGCGGCCAGCGCCGGCTGCCCGCCGCTTCTCATGGCGGCCCGCTGGCGTTCGGCTCCGGTCCCGAGTCGCCGCGCCCGCGCCAGCAGCCCCACAATTCGCTCGCGATTGCCCACCTCGTCAATCGCATCGCCGGCATAGCGCAGCAGCTCGTCCGTCACGATCAGCGCACTCTCCAGGGTTCCGATCGTGGACCACCGGCGCATGTGCACGCTCCGCCAGCTGGAGAAGTCGGTATCGGCTCCGTGCCAGAACGGCGAATTCACGGCCAGCGCGAGCAGCGTCGGCAGCCAAACGCGCACCCGGTTGAGCGCCTGCACCCCGGCATCACGGCTGGGAATGCCCACGTGCACGTGAAGCCCGTTGATGAGGTGATCCGGCACCAACCCCCGAAATTCGGTCTCGACGGTGTGGTAGCGCTCCACATCGGTCACCTCAGGCCAGCCCTCGGTCTGGAACGGCGCGCCCACGCCGGCCGCGAGCACCCCGCGGGCCACGGCAGCGCGCGCCAGCCGTGATCGAAAGGCGAGCAGGTCAGCGGATACTACTCACAAACCGGTATCAAGCCGATACATTCTCAGATCGGCCAGCCGGTCACATTCGAGCCCACAGGTGACTAACATGACAATTAATTGGCAACCGATGTGCAGGCGTTGGCTCTCGCACTGATCGACTCAGTTGGGGGTAAACGTGGTGCAAGTGACCGAGGTTCCAGCCGGCGCGGCCCAATCGTGGCGGCGTTCTCTGCACGGCGTTCTCGGCGGGATGCTCGGGTTCGTCGCGATGAGCGCGGTGGCCGGCATTCTGGTCACCGTGTCGGTAACCCCTGTCGTTGCGCTCTCGGGTATGGCTGCCACCAATACCATTTCGGTGTTCGAGAATCTGCCCGGCTACATCAACATCGAGCCCCTCTCGCAGAAGAGCGACATTTTTGCGACCCGCAGTGACGGAACCTTCGAACTGCTCGCCTCGTTCTACGATCAGAATCGCATCGAGGTGGGGTGGGATGCGATCAGCCAGTTTGCGAAGGATGCCGCGGTGTCGGGAGAAGACCCACGGTTCTACGAGCACGGCGGGGTCGATTTGCAGGGCACCCTGCGAGCCACGGCAACGACGGTGGCAGGGGGAGACACCCAGGGCGGGTCATCCATTTCTCAGCAGTACGTTAAGAACGTGCTGGTACAGAAGTGCGAGGTGATCACCGACAAGCGCGCGCACGATGCCTGCTACACCGCGGCGACCGAGACCACGCCCGACCGCAAGCTCAAAGAGATGCGGCTCGCCATCGGGGTCGAGAAGAAGTACAGCAAGCACGACATCCTGCAGCAGTATTTCAATATCACCGGCTTCGGCGGCACCGTCTATGGCATCGAAGCCGCCGCCAACTATTACTTCAACAGCACCGCGGCCAACCTCACCCTGCCGCAGGCGGCCAGCCTGGTGGCGATCGTGAACAACCCGGTCAAGTTCCAGCTCGACAAGCCGGCCAGCGAGACCAATGGGGCCGCCAACGGTTACGCCGCGAACAAGCAGCGCCGCGACTACATTCTGCGTGAGATGCTGCGCTACAAAAAGATCGCCGAGGCCGACTACGAAGCGGCCCTGGCGGCACCGGTCGAACCCGTGATCACCGAACCCAGCACCGGCTGCCAGACCGCCGCAGCCAACGCGTTCTTCTGCGACTATGTGACCAAGATTCTGCAGACCGATCCCACCTTCGGCGCCGACGCTGCCACCCGCATGCTCAACTTTCGCCGAGGCGGCTATGACGTCTACACGACCCTCGACCTCGACGTGCAGGGCGCGGCCGTGACCACCATGAATCAGCAGGTTCCCAAGGTCTACGCCGGCGGGGACGTGGGCGCGGTGATCACGAGCGTGCAGGTCGGCACCGGCCGGGTGCTGGCCATGACCCAGAACAAGGACTACAGCCAGGACCCCACGGTGCAGGCGACCGGTGCCAACTACACCGGAATCAACTACGCCACGGACTTCGCCGAGGGCGGTTCGAGCGGTTTCCAGCCGGGGTCGACCTATAAGGTCTTCACCCTGGCCGAATGGCTCAAAGAAGGGCACTCGCTCAACGAACGCGTGGACTCCCGGCGCAAGTCCAACTGGGGCACCTTTCAAGACAGCTGCCTCGGGACCCAGAATTACGACAAGGAGAAACCACCCTTCAACCCGCGCAACGACGCCAACGAATCCGGTGCCAACTACAGTGCGCTGCAAGCCACCGTCGGCTCAATCAACACCGGCTTCATCGGCATGGCGAAGCGGCTGGACCTCTGCGGTATCCGCAAAACTGCGGAGGCGTTCGGTGTGCACCGGGCCGACGGTAACCCGCTGTCGCAGTCCGCAGCGACCGTGATCGGAACCAATGAGGTTGCGCCGCTGACCATGGCCGTCGCCTTCGCCGGCATCGCCAATAAGGGCGTCACCTGTTCGCCGATCGCCATCGACCGTATCGTCGACCGCGGCGGCGTGGAGGTCGCGGTGCCGCCGTCGGTCTGCACGCAATCGGTGGATTCGACGGTCGCCGCCGGCATGGCCTACGCCATGCACCGGGTGATGACGAGCGGCACCGGACAACAATCCAACTCGAATACGAAACCGAATGTACCGATGATCGGCAAGACCGGAACAACGGATGGTGCCAAAGACACCTGGATGAGCGGCGCAAGCACCAAGGTGGCCACGGTAGTCGCCGTGGTGAGTGTGACGGGATCACTCAGTCAGCGGCGGCAGTTCTTTGGGCGTGACCAGATCGCGACGGCGCGGCACCGCATGTGGCCGGTCGTGATGTCGGTCGTCAACGCCAAGTACGGCGGTGATGCCTTCGACGAACTCGCCCCCAAGTACATTCCACCGCCCGTGGTCGTGGCGCCACCGGTCGTGGCGCCGGTGGCTCCGCCGGCCGCACCCGCCCCGCCGGAGACGGCTCCGGCGCCGCCCGGCCAGTAGCGCCCGGCCAGCGGTGCCGGCCGCTTGTTGGCTAGGCACTCTGCGCCGCAGTGAGCTGGTGCAGGGTGCCGCCGCCCGAAGACTGCTGCGCCGGGGTGCGCAGCAACGGATGCGCCGCAAGTTCGGCGGCGTAGGCGGCAGCAATGGCTGCTTCCTCCGCGGCGGCGCGTTCAACGGCGTGGCGTTCCTTCACCTGGCGGGCCACATCGAACAGGTTCCACAGATTCTCCCCGGTCACCGACACTCCCTTGGCGCCGGAGCGCCGTGTTCGACCGCGCACGAGCATGTAATTGGTCTGGAACACCTGCCCGCCCACTCGTTCCTGTGCGTCGTGAAAGAACACGACGTTCGCGACCGGGCCGGTGCCGTCGTCGAGGCTGATGAACACCACGCGGCGGCCGCCGCGCATCGGCGGCGTGTTCGTAGCCCGCCGCACCCCGGCGAGCAGAACCTCGGTGCCGCCGGGCAGGTTGCCGAGCTCGCTCGCCGGCGTCACCCCCAACTCCTTGAACAGTGAGTGAAAGCGTTTCATCTGGTGTGATCCGACGGCCAGGTTCAGATCGAGCAGCTCCAGGTCGGTCTGGGTTCGACCGCGCAGCTCGAGCGAGGTGATGGCACCCGCACGGTCGCCGGAGTAGCGCGGCACCGGCAGCTCCACCTCGAACGCGAGCTGGTCGGCACGAATGACCACGGCCGTGCCGCGCAACGACTGAATGTGCGCGAGTAGCTCGTGCCGCCGGGCCCGGTCGTAGCCGATGAACGTGTCGAGGGCGCCGACCCGGGCCAGCGCTTCGAACGTGCGCCTGCGGGGGTGCACCCGGTCACGAAAGTCCTGCAGCGACCCAAACGGCTGGTGCTGGGCAATGCGCGCCCGCTCGGCTTCGGTGCTGCCGACCAGCTCAGGCAGCGCCAAACGGATGCCCTGGCTCCCGTCGGCGAGATCTTCCACGCGGTAATCCAGCGCGCTCGACTGCACGTCGAGGGGGAGCACCGGCACCCCGAGTACCCGGGCTTCGGCCACGATGAGGTCTTTGGGCCACATGCCGGGGTCGTGGGTGAGCAGCCCGGCCAGGAAGGCGGCCGGATGGTGGGTTTTCAGCCAGGCCGACTGGTAGGTGGGCAGGGCGAAGGCGGCGCCGTGCGCCTTGGCGAAGCCGAAGCTACCGAACCCCGCAAGCACCGTCCAGATCTGGTCGATCACCTTCACGCTGAAGCCGCGGGCGAGCGCTTTCTCGCGCAGATACTCCTCGATCTGGGGGAGTTGCTCCGGCTTCCCCAGGTGGCGGCGAAAGACATCCGCTTTGCCGAGGCCGCAGCCGGTGAGTTCGTCGAACAACCGCATGACCTGTTCGTGAAAGATCACGACGCCCTTGGTTTCGCGCAAAATAGGCTCGAACCGGGGGTGAATGTAATCGGGCGCGACCTCGCCGTGCCTGGCCTGCAAATATTTGAGCGGCATGTTGTTTTTCATCGGGCCGGGTCGAAACAGCGAGATCTCCACGGTGAGGTCGTTGAACACCTCGGGTTGCAGCTTGCCGACCAGCTCCATCTGGCCGGGGGATTCGATTTGAAAGATGCCGAGGGTGCGGGTGGAACGAATCAGCTCGAACGTTTTCGCATCGTCGAGCGGCACCCGGTCGAGGTCGATACTCTCGCCGGTGAGCCGGTGGTGCTCTTCAACAGCGTGCGCCATGGCCGACTGCATGCGCACGCCGAGAATGTCGAGCTTGATCAGGCCCATCGGGTCCATGTCGTGCTTGTCGTACTGCGACATGGGCAGGCCCATGCCGCTCGCCTGCACCGGGGTGCGGTCGAGCAGGCTCGCGTCGGAGAGGATCACGCCGCACGGGTGCACCGAGATATGCCGGGGGAGCCGGTCGAGTTTCGCGGTGAGGTCCACCAGCAGATCGAGTTGCTGCGATTCGCGCACCTCGGTGGCGAGGGCCTCGAGTTCGGGTTTCTCCTCGAGGGCGCGGCGAAAGTCGCGGGCGTTGAACCGCCACATCTGCTTGGCGATCACGTTGATCTGGGCGTCGGGCAGGCCGAGCGCGAGGCCGGCGTCACGCACGGCGCCGCGGCCCCGGTAGGCGTTGGTCATCGACATGAGCGAGACCCGGTCGCTGCCGAAAGCGCGAAAGACCTCGCGGTAGATATCGTGCCGCCTCGCTGACTCGACGTCGATGTCGATATCGGGCAGGGTCTGGCGCTCGGGGGAGAGAAAACGCTCCCAGAGCAGGCCGTTCGCGATCGGTTCGACCGAGGAGGTGTGCAGCGCATAGTTGAGCACCGACCCGACCCCTGAACCGCGGGCCTGAATGCGAATGCCCATTCCGCGAATAATGTCGGCCACCCGCGACACGGTGAGAAAGTAGCTGGCAAAGCCTAAGTGTTCGACCGTTTTCATCTCGTGGGCGAGCTGATGGTGGGCCGCTTCGACCGCGCGTGAGCCGCTCGCCGAGTACAGCTCGGCGATGCCGCTTCGGGCGCGGCGCCACAGCTCGGTGACCGGGTCGCCGGTGACGCCGATGATGCGCGCCTCCGGCATGCGCGGGCGGCCGAGGCCGATGTCGCTCACGGGGTCGAGGCTGCAGCGGTCGCCGAGCTGCTCGGTGTCGCCCAGCAGTCGTTCGAGCGCCCCGTTGTCGTGCAGGCCGGCGTCGACGACCATGCGGGCCACCTGGCGCATCGCGCCGGCCGGTTTGAGCCAGGCCTGACCATTGGTTTGGGGGGTTTCGAGCTCGGCGAGCGGCAGCAGAAAGCGGGCGGCATCGGCGAGGTCGGCGGTGACCGCTTCGTCGGGGGTGCCGTAGCGCACGGCATTGCTGAGCACCGCCGGCAGTCCGGCGTTCTCGGCCAGGGCGAGCATGCGCGTGGCCGGAGTGACACTGCCGACGGTGCCGCTTTCGGCGAGGTGGCAGACGATTTCGAGCACGACGGTGCCTGCGGGCAGGGCGCGCTGCCAGTGGGCCAGCCGCGCCGCGGCATCTGAATTGTCGCGGCGGCCGATGGCCAGGCCTACGTCGGAATCGGGGCCGAGCAGCACGGTGAGGGAGGCCAGGCCGGCCAGGTCGGCCAGGCGGGCGCGCGAAATGCTCGGGCCGGCAGCTGCGCCGTGGGCGGTGCTGTGCTGGGCTGTGCTGTTCTGGGGTGCGTCGTGGCCGGCGGCGCCGTGCTGAAGTGCGTCTCGATCGGTGCTGTGGGCGGCACTGACCGCGCGGCAAAGTGCGGCGTAGCCTCTACCCGCCGTCTGGCCGTGGGCGAGCACGACCACCCGACCGAGCGGGCGATACTGGTCGTCGTGCACGGCGAGTTCGGCGCCGAGCCCGGGGCGGATGCCGGCGGCCACGCAGGCGCGCACGTGTTTGACTGCGCCGTAGAGTCCGTCACGGTCGGTGACGGCCAGAAAATTCGCGCCCTGCGCGGCCGCCTGCTCGGCCAGGGCTTCGGGAAGCGTCACCCCGTAGTGGGTCGAGTAGGCGCTCGCGACGTGCAGGTGACTGAAAGTCGTCCCCGGTGCGGTGCTCATCCCCAGTCCAATGCTAAAGTCCAGGACCCGTCGGTGCTGCGGCGCAGGTCGTAGCGGTGCTGCTCTTCGCCGCCACGGCAGGCATCGAGCCGCCACAGTTCGGTGTCGATGCGGGTGGGGGTTCCCTCGTTTTCCCACCATCGGGTGCGTTTGAATACGGCCTGCGGCTGACCGATGACGGTGTGTTCGAACCGATTCCAGATGAACGCGCGCGGGTCGCCGTCGGGGGACAGCTCAACGTCGACTGGTGCGTCAATAATGTGGGGCAAGGTGGGCTCCCTAGGCTCGTGACGGGTGGCTCGGGGTGGGCGATAATGGTAAAAACCTGATGAGCGATGGTTAAAAAAATCCCACAATGAGTTCGAGCAAAATCTCGTCGAAATCAACTGCTATCGAATATGTCTTCTAGGTAAAAGTGTATGTCACTCCACCGACATGCGCCATGGGCGGATGCTCGTGAGACAGCCGGAGCCTGCGATCTACGATGGTCAAATGACCGACGCAATACCGAACGGCACCGCACCGACCGGCAGTGCACCCGGCACCGCACAGATCACCCGTGAGCTCGCCCAGCGCCTGGTGGAGCAGGTCGCGCCGAGCCTCGTGCACAACGTCAACATCATGGATGCGGGCGGGGTGATCATCGGCTCACTGGATGCTGCCCGCATCGGCACCCTGCATGACGGTGCCCGGGATGCCGCTGTTCGCGGGGAAGCGGTGCACATCGCTCCCGGCGACGAGCATCAGGGAACCCGGCCGGGAGTGAATATTCCGTTGATCGTCGACGGACAGGTCGTGGCCGTCGTCGGGGTCACCGGAATCCCCGCCGAGGTGCTGCCGGTCGCGCAGGTGCTCGTGCTGACCGTTCAGATGCTGCTCAGCCAGGAGCGGCAGCGCGATAACGCGTCGTGGCGAGAATCCGCGATTCGGGACATCCTCGGGGCCCTTGCGCGGGGTAATCTCACCGAGAGTCGCCTGATGGCGGGCTTGCGGGGCATCGACGCGCCACTGCAGCCACCGTGGAACCTCACTGGAATCGTGGCCGAGAACCAGTCGGTGGCGCTGCTTCGTGGGTTGCGCGAGTTCACGGGAGTGGTGGCCGCCGACATTAACGGTGCCGTCTGGGTGCTCAGCGGATCGTCGTCTGCGCTGGGCCACGAGCTGCTTCGACAGCGTCTGCAGCGCTCCGGCGAGCCGCCCCTGCGTTTTCTGATCGGACGCGTCGGAGCCACCATGCAACAACTCGCGAGCGACGCTGAACGGCTGGGCGCGCTGCTGGCCCGGCCCGGGCTGCTCGAGCTGGTAGACGTCGGGTCCGAGACTCGCCTCGACGCCCTGGGTCTGGAGCTCGCGATCGCCGGCCTGCCCACCGCCATGATCGAGGATCTCGCTGAATCGGTGCTCGCGCCGCTCAGCGCGGCCCTGAACGAGACGGCACGGGTGTTCCTGCAGGCCGAACTGTCGATTGCCGGCGCGGCGCGGGAACTCGGCGTGCACCGCAATACCCTCGTGCAGCGACTCGACCGCATCGAGCTGCTGACCGGCCTCAACCTCCGACAGTTTCACGCCGCCGTGCGGATGCGGGTCGCACTGGCGGCCGATGCCGCTCGCTATGTGCACGATGCACAGTAAATAGCCCATGATTTGCCGAGAAATGTGGTGTGATTCCACCTGAATATGTGTCTGGTTGTGTTCTAGCCTGAACCAATGCACGATCGCACGGCGCTGAAGCCGCTCACCATAGTCATCGCGCCGGACTCGTTCAAAGGAAGCCTCAGCGCGGCCGAAGCCGCCGCCGCCATGGCCGAGGGTGCCCGCGACGCCGGCCTCGCGCTCGGCCGGCCCGACCCGCAGCTGATCCTCTGCCCGATGGCCGACGGCGGCGAGGGAACGCTCGATGCCATCGCCGCCGTCTGGGGCGTCCTGCCCCGCACCATGCTCACCGTCGACGCGCTCGGGCGCAGCCGCCGGGCTCGCTACGCCACCTCGTCCGACGGCCGCACGGGCCTCATCGAAGCGGCCGAATCCAACGGCCTTCCCCTGACAGCGGATGCCCAGCCCCAGCCCCAGCGCGCTGACAGCTTCGGCGTCGGGCTGCTCGCCCGGGAACTACTCGATCAGCAGGTCGACGAGATTCTGCTCTGTGTCGGCGGCTCCGCCAGCACCGACGGCGGAACCGGTCTGCTCGCCGGGCTCGGCGCGCGCTTTCTCGACGCCGCCGGCAAACCGGTCGCGCCCGGCGGCGCGGGCCTGGCCGAGATTGCGTCCATCGATCTGACCAGCCTGCACCCGCGCTCCCGCGAGGTCAGCTGGCGCGTCGCGGTCGATGTGAACAACCCGCTCTGCGGCACGAACGGCGCAGCCGCTGTGTTTGGCCCGCAAAAGGGCGCCCAGCCCAACGATGTCGTGGAGCTCGACGCGGGCCTGGCCCACCTCGCCGCCATCGTGCTCGCTGAAACCGGCGAGAACATGCAGGGCCGGCCAGGCGCCGGAGCGGCCGGCGGTATGCCGGCCACCCTCGTGCCGCTGCTCCACGCCGAGCTGGTACCCGGTTCCACCCTGATAGCGGATGCCGTGGGCCTGGCCGACAAGATGGCCCGCGCCGACCTCGTACTCACCGGTGAAGGCAGCTTCGATTCCCAATCGCTCGGCGGCAAGGTGGCCGTGGCAGTCGCACGTCTGGCGCCGACCGGATGCCCGGTCGTCGTCATCGCCGGGCGGGTGGCGCTGTCGCCAGCCGACACCGCGGCATCCGGTGTCAGCGCCGCATTCTCGATCGCCGGCGGACCGGCGACCCTCGACGACCTGCAGGAGCACGCGGCCCAACGCCTACGCGAGACCACGGCGCAGGTCGTTTCCTTCTTTCTCCAGACCCACTAGTTCCACCCTGAAATAGAAAGGCCGTCTCAATGCTGAGCATCGCCATCCTGGTGGCTCTCGTCGCCGCCATCGTCTTCGCCACCGCGAAGCTGAAAATCAATCCCTTCCTGGCGCTGCTCGCTGCGGCGCTGGTCGGTGGTTTTGCGTTCGGTCTGCCGGTTGACACGATCGCCCCGACCATGACGACGGCCTTTGGGGCCACGCTCGGAAATATCGGCCTGATCATCCTGTTCGGCACCATCATCGGCGTGATCCTGGAGCGTACCGGCGCCGCGATTGCCATGGCCGAAGCGTTGATTCGCGTGTTAGGCACCCGGTTTCCGACGCTGACCATGAGCGTTATCGGCTTCATCGTGTCGATCCCGGTGTTCTGCGACTCCGGCTTCGTCATTCTGAACTCCCTCAAGAAGTCGCTCGCCGCCCGGGCCAAGGTATCGCTCGTAGCCATGACCATCGCCCTGATGACCGGCCTGTACGCCACCCACGTTTTCGTACCGCCGACTCCCGGCCCACTCGCCGCCGCCGGCAACCTGAACATCATCGACCAGCTGGGCCTCATCATCGGCTTCGGCCTGATCGCCGCCGTGGTCTCGGCACTGGCCGGGCTGCTCTGGGCGAACCGGTTCCTGAAGAAAAACATCGAGCTCATGCCCGAGCCGAGCGGCGAGGAGAGCGAGCAGGACTACGAGAAGATTCGCGCCGCCTACGGCAAGCTGCCCAACGCCTTTCTGGCTTTCCTGCCGATTCTCGCCCCGATCCTGCTGATCTGCCTTGCGTCGATCGCCAAACTGCCGGCCGCGCCCTTCGGTGACTCCGGCTTGTATATCGCCATCGTCTTCGTCGGCACCCCGGTGATCGCCCTGGCCGTCGGCCTGATCGCCTCGCTGTTCCTGCTACGCGGTAAGGGCAAGCTCGACGCGTTCGGCGATCGGGTGACCGAGGGCATCCGCATCTCGGCGCCCATCCTGCTGATCACCGCCTCGGGCGCCGCCTTCGGAGCCGTGCTTGCGGCCTCCGACCTTACCGACTTTCTCGGCAGCACCCTCTCGACGCTCGGGCTCGGACTGGCCGTACCGTTCCTCATCTCGGCCGCGCTCAAGACCGCGCAGGGTTCATCCACGGTCGCCATGGTGACCACGTCGGTGCTGCTCCTGCCGCTGCTGCCGGCCCTCGGCCTCGACTCCGACCTCGGCAAAGTGCTCTCGGTGCTCGCGATCGGCGCCGGAGCCATGGTCGTCTCGCACGCCAACGACAGCTTCTTCTGGGTGGTGTCGCAGCTCAGCCGTATCCCGGTCGCGACGGCCTACCGCACGCTCACCCCGGCCACGGCCATCCAGGGCGTCGCCGGTTTCGCCGCCGTCTGGGTGATCGGTCTCATCGTCCTGTAACACTGATCGGCACCGAACGTTCATATTCGGTTCACCGTGGAGTCACCGGGTGGCGGGAGGGTGGTTCTGCCCCCAGTTCGGGGTTCACCAAACCATCAGGAGTGCCCGCATGTTGAATCGTGAAGCCAAAGATCTCCGTCAGAGCGTCACCGATCGTGACCGGCCGCTGATCCCTCTGCTGCCGATGGATGGCCATACGCTCGGTAAGCGCAGTGCGGTCACCTGTCACCTCAAGTGTGCAGACGCCTGCTTTCACCCGGTGCCCAATGAGAGCACGAATGACTACTTTCGCGACATCGTCGGAGCGGCCCTGAGCCGCCGTTCCCTGCTCGTGGGCGTTGGCGTCGGCGCTGCGGCGATCGTACTGGGGGCTGGCCAGACGACTCCCGCGTTGGCGGCACCGGGCGGTCCGGCGGGCGGCGGCCTCGCGTTCACGCCGATCGCGCCGGTTCCGGCGGCCGTCGATGCCTTCTCGGTACCGGCGGGGTATTCCTGGAACCCGATCATCCGCTGGGGCGACCCGCTGTTCGCCGCCACCGACGTGTTCGACCCTGATCACCAGACCGCCGCGTCGCAGGCCTTGCAGTTCGGCTACAACAACGACTACCTCGCCATTCTCGAGACCAAGGGCCGTTCCAGCACCCTCGTCACCAACCACGAGTACACCAACGAAGGCATCATGTTCGCCCCGGCCACGACACCGGCCGAAGCAGATGAGCAGCGTCGCGTCGCGATGATGGCCCACGGCATGTCCGTGGTCGCCCTCGAACGAAAGCGTGCCGGTCAGCCCTGGACCTACCGGGTCGGTGACCGCCTCAACCGTCGCATTACCGCGAGCACCCCGTTCACCGTCACCGGTCCGTCCGCCGGCAGCGACCTGCTGAAGACCAGGGCAGACCCGGCCGGCCGCACCGTGCTCGGCACCCTCGGCAACTGCGCCGGCGGCACCACACCCTGGGGCACGGTGCTCTCCGGCGAGGAGAACTTCAACGGGTACTTCCGCACGCCGGGCACCAGCGCAGCGGATGCCCGCTACGGCCTCGCCAACCGCCCTACCGGCCGGCTGTGGGAGCAGGTCGACAACCGGTTCGACGCCACCATCGCGGGCAACGAGAACGAGCCGAACCGGTTCGGCTGGATAGTGGAGATCGACCCGGAGGCGCCGAACGAGCCGCCGGTCAAGCACACGGCCCTCGGCCGGTTCAAGCACGAGGGCGCCAACGTTATCGTCGGAAAGACCGGCCACGTCGCCGCCTACATGGGCGACGATGAACGCTTCGACTACCTCTACAAGTTCGTCTCCTTCGATCGGTTCGATAAGAAGAAGGGCCCGAAAGCCCGCACCCACAACAAGACCCTGCTCACCCGTGGCTCCCTCTATGTGGCCCGGTTCACCGGCAACTCGCCGGCCGGCGAGATCACCGGCACCGGCCAGCTGCCCGCCGACGAAAAGTTCGACGGCACCGGCCAGTGGGTCGCGCTCGTCATCGACGGCGTTTGCCAGGTGCCCGGCTTCAGCACCGACGACGCCCTCGTGAACACCCGGCTGGTAGCGGATGCCGTCGGCGCCACCAAAATGGACCGCTGCGAAGACGTCGAGCCGAGCCCGGTGACCGGCAAGATCTACGTCGCCTGCACCAACAACACCGACCGTGGCCTGCCGGGCAAGGAGGGCGCCACCGAGCCCAACCCCCGCGCGATCAACCGGGATGGCCACATCGTGGAGATCACCGAAACCGGCTCCGACGCCACCGCGGTGACCTTCGACTGGAACCTGCTGCTCGTCTGCGGCGATCCGAAGACGAACACGAGCACCTACTTCGCCGGTTTCCCGAGCGAGAAGGTCTCACCCATCTCCTGCCCGGACAACGTTGCCTTCGACGCCGAGGGCAACCTGTGGATCTCCACCGACGGTGCCCCGAGCACGATCGGATTCTGCGACGGCCTGTTCAAGGTGCCGCTCACCGGCCCCGAGCGCGGGCGGGTGCAGCAGTTCCTTTCGGTGCCGCGGCAGGCGGAGACGTGCGGGCCGGTCATCCGCTCTGAGCAATCGATGGTGTACGTGGCCGTGCAGCATCCGGGGGAGAACGGCAGCTGGGCCGCCCAGTCCAGTCGATTCCCGGACTACGTTGCGCTGGGTGCTGCGGTGCCGGCCGGTGCGTGGGCGGGGCCCCGGCCATCCGTCGTGCAGGTCTGGAAGTCCTGAGTCGTTCCCCGATCTGGTCGTCGCATAGGCCAGAACGGGGGGCACGAACTGGGAGTTGGCTGATTGTAATTTCTGAAAACCGTGGTGAAGTAAAAGGGCTGCAGTCAGAATCGGCAGCGCTCATTCAATGTGGAGAAGGTCGTCTGACTTGCTCCGCGAAGAAAAACGAGGAAGGTAGTTCATGACGGGGAACAGAGCAGTTGCCTACAAGAGCGCGGGAGTCGTCGAGGTCATCGACATCGATTACCCTACGTTTGAACTCAAAGACGGACCGGGTGTCAACCCGGCCAACGTCGGCCGCAAGGTGCCGCACGGTGTGATTCTCAAGACCGTGACCACCAACATCTGCGGCTCGGACCAGCACATGGTGCGTGGGCGTACCACCGCACCGAGCAACCTGGTGCTGGGGCACGAAATCACCGGCGAAGTGGTCGAAGCCGGCCCCGACGTGGAATTCATCAAGGTCGGCGACATCGTGTCGGTACCGTTCAACATCAGCTGCGGTCGCTGCCGCAACTGTAAGGAACGTAAGACCGGCATCTGCCTCAACGTCAACCCGGACCGTCCGGGTAGTGCCTACGGCTACGTCGACATGGGCGGTTGGGTGGGAGGCCAGGCCGAGTACGTGCTGGTTCCCTATGCCGACTGGAACCTGCTGAAGTTTCCCGACCGGGACCAGGCGCTCGAGAAGATCATGGATCTCACCATGCTGTCCGACATCTTCCCGACCGGCTTCCACGGGGCCTATACGGCCGGTGCCGGCGTCGGAACGACCGTGTACGTGGCCGGAGCCGGCCCGGTGGGCCTTGCGGCCGCCGTCTCGGCGCAGCTGCTCGGTGCGGCCGTCGTCATTGTCGGTGACATGAACGCGGATCGTCTCGCGCAGGCCCGCAGTTTCGGCTGCGAGACCATCGACCTCACCAAGGGTGAGCCGGGGGAGCAGATCGAGCAGATCCTCGGCGTGCCAGAGGTCGACGCCGGTGTTGACGCCGTGGGCTTCGAGGCGCGCGGCCACGGCAAGGACGCCGATCACGAGGCTCCGGCCACCGTGCTCAACTCGCTCATGACGGTCACGGCAGCTGGCGGTGCCCTCGGCATTCCGGGCCTCTATGTCACGGGCGACCCGGGCGCCAAGGAGAAGGCCGCGCAGGTGGGCTCGCTGTCGATTCGGCTCGGCCTCGGCTGGGCCAAGTCGCTGTCCTTCACGACCGGCCAGTGCCCGGTGATGAAGTACAACCGCCAGTTGATGATGGCGATCCTGCACGACAAGGTGCAGATTGCCAAGGCCGTCAACGCCAAAGCCATCAGCCTCGAAGACGCCCCGCGTGGCTACGCCGAATTCGACGCCGGTGCGGCGACGAAGTACGTGCTGAACCCCAACGGTTACGTCAAGGGCTAACAGCACTGCCGGACGGCACAGGTGAAGCGGATGGCCCGGCCGGGAAATCTCCCGGCCAGGCCATCTCCTGTACCGGCCCTGGGCATCCGCTTATTACCGGTGTTCTGGGTATCTCCGGGCGGAGCGCGGGGTTAGGGTGGAAACATGACCGGCGCCGACCTTGCAGAACCAGCTCCGCGCTTCTATCGAGAGCGCTCGGACATTCCGGTGCACCTTGAAACGCCCACCGGCACCGTGACCGACCGGCTGAACCGGCCGTTGCACGATCTGCGCCTCAGCGTCACCGACCGCTGCAACTTTCGCTGCGTCTACTGCATGCCGAAGGAAATCTTCGGCCGGGACTTCGCGTTCATGGAACACGACGAACTGCTCAGCTTCGAGGAACTCACCCGGCTCGCGCGCGTGGCCGTCGCCCATGGCGTTGAGAAGATTCGGCTGACCGGCGGTGAACCACTGCTGCGTAGGGGGCTTGAAGACCTCATTGCCCTGCTGGCCGAGCTGCGCACCCCCGACGGCCGTGAGATCGACATTGCCCTGACCACGAACGGGTCGGCGCTGGCCCTGAAGGCGCAGGCGCTCACGGATGCCGGCCTGAAGCGCGTAACGGTGTCGCTCGACTCGCTCGACGACACCACGTTTCGCACCATGAACGACGTGAAGTTTCCCGTCGCCAAGGTGCTGCACGGCATCGATGTGGCCGAAGCCGTCGGCCTCGGCCCGATCAAGGTCAACATGGTCGTGCAGCGCGGCAAGAACGACCAGGACATCGTGGCCATGGCCCGTCATTTCAAGGACACCCCGTACATTCTGCGCTTCATCGAGTTCATGGACGTGGGCACCAGCAACGGCTGGGAGATGGGCGCCGTCGTGCCGTCGAAAGATGTCATCGCGCGCATCCACGCCGAGCTGCCGCTTGAAGAGATCGCCCCGAACTACAGCGGCGAGACCTCCCGCCGCTGGCGCTACCAGGACGGCGGCGGCGAGATCGGTGTCATCTCCAGTGTCACCCAGAATTTCTGCCAGACCTGCTCGCGCGCCCGCGTGTCGACCGATGGCAAGCTGTTCACCTGCCTGTTCGCCACCGAGGGCCACGACCTGCGGGCGCTCATGCGCGGCGGATGCTCCGACGCGGAACTCTCCACCGTTATGGCGCACCTATGGCGGGAGCGCACCGACCGCTATTCGCAGCTGCGGAGCGCGAAGACCAGTGAGCTGCGGGCGTCTGGTGCCAAGAAAATCGAAATGTCCTACATCGGCGGCTAATCGGCAAGGCTGGAGTGCGGTAACGGCACCAGCGTTTTGGAGACTTTAGAATGAACAGAATTACCGCGCGACGCAAAATTACCCGAATCACCGTCGGTGCCCAGCCTCTGGCTGGCGAGGACCTGCTTGCGGTCGAAGAACCGCTGGAAATTCGAGTGAACGGCCGCCGCCTTGCCGTCACGATGCGTACCCCGGGTAACGACATCGACCTTGCGGCGGGGTTTCTGGTCTCGGAGGGCGTCATCACGCAGGGCGACGATTTTAATTCGGCCCGCTACTGCGCTGGGGCGATCGACGGGGTCAACACCTATAACGTGCTGGACGTCACCCTCGGTGCCGGCGTCGCGCCACCGGCACCGAGCTTGGAGCGCTCTCTCATCACCAACAGCTCCTGTGGCCTGTGCGGCAAGGAGAGCATCGATGCCGTGCGCACCAAATCAGTCTTTGAGATAGCGGATGACGCGGTGCGAGTGACTGCCGAATTGCTCACGACTTTTCCCGACAAGCTGCGCGCGGGGCAGAACGTGTTCGAGAAGACCGGCGGCATTCACGCGGCCGGCCTGTTCGATGCCGCTTCCGGCGAAATGCTCGTGCTGCGCGAAGACGTCGGCCGGCACAACGCCGTCGACAAGGTCATCGGCTGGGCGGTCAAGGAGAACCGGCTGCCGCTGACCGGCACGGTGCTCATGGTATCGAGTAGGGCGAGTTTCGAACTCACCCAGAAGGCCCTGATGGCGGGCATTCCCGTGCTCGCGGCGGTCTCGGCGCCCTCGTCACTCGCCGCGGAGTTCGCCGTCGAGGTTGGCATGACCCTGGTCGGCTTTCTCCGCGGCAACTCCATGGTCGTCTATGCCGGCGGCGACCGGATCATCGACGCACACAGTGACGAGCAGGCCGCCTGACTCAGGCTAGGCAATGGCGCCGGCCGGAACGAAGCGCACGGTCATGGCCTTGTAACCGGGAGTGTTCGATTCGCGGGCAACGAGCTCGCGGTGCATGAGTGCGTTCGCCTCCGGAAAGTACGCAGCCGCGCAGCCGCGCGGTGTCGGATAGACCACGAGGCGGAACGTGTCGGCTCGGCGCTCGACGCCCTGGTACGTGCTGATCACGTCGACCATATCGCGGTCGGCGAAGCCCAGCTCGGTGACATCGTCTTCGTGGATGAGGATGACGCGACGACCGTTCTTGATGCCGCGGTAGCGGTCATCAAGACCGTAGAACGTGGTGTTGTACTGGTCATGGCTGCGGATGGTCTGCAGAATCAAGTGACCCTCTGGCGCCGACAGGTACTCGATCGGGCTCACCGTGAACCGGGCCAGACCAATATCGGTGGCAAAGCTGCGCGTATCGCGCGGCGGGTTGGGCAGCACGAACCCATTCTTGGTCTTGAGCCGAACGTTGAAGTCGACGAAGCCGGGTACGACGCGGGAGATGTGGTCACGAACGACGTCGTAGTCTTCCGCCATCGCCTTCCAATCGACCGGGTGGTCTTCTCCGAGCGTGGCGTTGGCCATGCGGGCAATGATCACCGGTTCGGCGAGGAGGTGCTCAGACACCGGCTCGAGGCGTCCCTGAGTGGTACGAACGACCGACATCGAGTCTTCCACTGAGAGCACCTGGCGGCCCGACGGATGCTTGTCATCGGTGTCCGTTCGGCCGAGCGTCGGCAGGATGAGCGAGGTCAAACCGTGCATAACGTGCGAGCGATTGGGTTTGGTCGACACATGCACGGTGAGACCGACGCGCTGCATGGCTTTCTCCAGCAGGTCGGTATCGGAGCAAGCCAGGGCGAAGTTGCCGCCCATGGAGACGAACACGTCGACGCGGTCGTGCACGAAGGCATCCACCGTGTCGACGGAGTCGAGGCCATGCTCCCGCGGGGATACGATGCCGAACTCGGCGTCGAGGGCGGCGAGCATGGGCTCCTTCGGCTTTTCCCACACGCCCATGGTGCGGTCGCCCTGCACGTTGGAGTGGCCGCGCACCGGGCAGGCGCCTGCGCCGGGCTTGCCGAAGTTGCCCTGCAGGAGCAATAGGTTGATGATCTCCTTGAGGGTGTTCACCGAGTGCGGCTGCTGGGTCAGTCCGAGCGCCCAGCAGATGATGGTGGCCTTGCTCGCGATGAGCAGTTGCGCCACCGTCTCGATCGCGGCACGGTCCAGGCCGGTGGCCTTTTTCGTTTCGGCCCAGTCAATCACCGATCGGGCGGCCCGATAGGCCTCGATTCCGTCGGTGTTCGCGGCGACGAACTCGTGGTCGATGACCGACCCTGGTATGCGGGCCTCCTCCTCGAGCAACAGATGACCGAGCGCCTGGAACAGGGCCAGGTCACCGCCGACCTTGATCTGCAGAAACTCATCAGCCAGGTTGGTGCCCTTGCCGACGACGCCCTTCGGAGTCTGCGGGTCCATGAAGTTGAACAGTCCCGCTTCGGGCAGAGGGTTGACGGCCACAATCTTGCCGCCGTTGTCCTTGCATTCGGCCAAGGCCGACAGCATGCGCGGGTGGTTGGTGCCCGGGTTCTGGCCGACCACCATAATGAGTTCGGCCTGGTGGATGTCTTCGAGCGAGACCGTGCCCTTGCCGATGCCGATCGTGGGGTTCAGTGCTGAGCCGGAGGACTCGTGGCACATATTGGAGCAGTCGGGCAGGTTATTGGTGCCGATCGACCTGGCGAACAGCTGGTACATGAACGCCGACTCGTTGGCGGTGCGGCCAGACGTGTAGAAGACGGTGCGGTCGGGCACCGTGGCGCGAATCTGCTCACCGATGAGTTCGAAAGCATCATCCCAGGAGATCTGCGAGTAGTGCGTGTCGCCCGGGCGAATGACGACGGGGTGCGTAATGCGGCCCTGGTTTCCGAGCCAATACTCGGTCTTGGTGGCGAGCTCGGCGATGGAATGCTCTGCCCAGAACGCGGGCGTCACCGTGCGTAGCGTGCTCTCTTCAGCGACGGCTTTCGCGCCGTTTTCGCAGAATTCTGCGGTCTTGCGATGTCCCTGGGATTCCGGCCACGCGCATCCGGGGCAGTCGGTGCCGTCGCGCTGGTTGAGGCGCAGCAGCGACCGTGCGGTGCGAACGATACCAGCCTGGGCAATACCCCGATCGAGCGCCACCGCTACGGCTTGGATGCCCGCCGCATGGGTCTTGGGCGCGGTGACGACAAGATTTTTTTCGTTGATGTCGTCGATAGGTGCTGAACGTGTCATATATCTATCCTGCCTTGCCGCCAAGGGGAATTCCCCCGAATTACCAAATGGGCGAGATTTTGGAACGAAATGTGCTCGATGAATCGTCTAGGATTGCCTCCGCAGACTATTCAGTCAATCCGTTTGCGGAGTACGTCCACGGCCATCGTGGACAGCCGAAACGCACAGCAGAGTCGCTATCGCCATACCGGCAGCAAGGATATCTCCATGAGCTGGCTCGACCGAGACCGCACCATCGCCCCACCCGGATTCA
Organism: Cryobacterium sp. N21; assembly: GCF_002929575.1. Lineage (NCBI taxonomy): Bacteria > Bacillati > Actinomycetota > Actinomycetes > Micrococcales > Microbacteriaceae > Cryobacterium > Cryobacterium sp. N21. The sequence continues at coordinate 235,780 of NZ_PJJQ01000036.1, forward strand.
ACCGCTGGCTGATTCCGCCGGCCGCACTCGCCGTGCACCTCTGCATTGGCCAAGCCTACGCCACGAGTGTTTACAAGACCGCGCTTGTGGCGCACTTCGACGCCAGCCTGGTGCAGATCGGGGTGATCTTCTCAATCGCCATCGTGATGCTCGGCCTGTCGGCGGCCATCATGGGTACCTGGGTCGACACCAACGGGCCGCGCAAGGCCATGTTCGTCGCGGCACTGTTCTGGTCGGGCGGATTCCTCATCGGTTCGCTCGGAATCTTTACGAACCAGCTGTGGCTGGTCTACGTCGGCTACGGCTTCATCGGCGGTATCGGCCTCGGCATCGGCTACATATCGCCCGTCTCGACGCTCATCAAGTGGTTTCCGGACCGCCCGGGCCTCGCTACCGGCATGGCCATCATGGGCTTTGGCGGCGGCGCCCTCATCGCCAGCCCAGTGTCGACGGCGCTCCTCAGCTTCTATGACCCCAACTCCGGGGCAGCGAACTGGGTGGCAAGCGGCGACTCCGTGGGCAAGCTTTTTCTCACCCTCGCCGTGATCTATCTCGCGTACATGATGTTCGGGGCTTTCACGATCAAGGTTCCGGCTGCTGATTGGGTGCCGGCCGGTTTCGATCCGTCGAAGGTGCGGGTCAAGGCCCTCGTCACGAGCAACCACGTTTCAGCCAGGAACGCCATTCGCACGCGTCAGTTCTGGCTGCTCTGGGTCGTCCTGTTCTGCAACGTCACAGCCGGTATCGGCATTCTCGAGCAGGCCGCACCGATGATCCAGGACTTCTTCCGGCAGAGCGACGGCAACTCGCTGGTCTCGGCGGCCGTTGCCGGAGGCTTTGTGGGCTTGTTGTCGCTCGCTAACATGGGCGGACGATTCGCCTGGTCGGCCACGTCGGACAAGACCGGACGCAAGAACATCTACATGGTGTACCTCGGCGTTGGCACGGTGTTGTACGTGCTGCTGGCGCTCTTCGGATCGAGTACGACGGCGCTCTACGTTGTACTGGCCTTCGTTATCATTTCTTTTTACGGTGGCGGTTTCGCTACAGCTCCGGCCTACCTGCGGGATTTGTTCGGAACCTTTCAGGTGGGGGCCATCCATGGTCGCCTGCTGACGGCCTGGTCGGCGGCCGGCATTGCCGGTCCGCTCATTGTCAACTCGTTCCTCGATGCTCAGGGCGCTCCGGGTGAGTTGACGGCCGCGGCCTATCAGCCGGCCCTGCTCACCATGGTTGGGCTGCTCGTTGTTGGTTTTGTGGCGAACCTTTTCGTGCGACCGGTTCACACCGACTTTCACGAACCCGAAAAGCCGCTCGTCGGTGCAACAGCTAGGAAGGCGCACGCATGAAGGTTCTAAAAGTCATCGTGGCTTGGGCGCTGGTAGGGATCCCGCTGGCCTTTGGCATTTCTCAGACACTCGCGAAGGTGACGGCCCTGTTCGGCTAAACCCGGGCCGGTCAACGCGCGTCACCAGCATAGAGTCACGCTCCATTCATTGGGGCGTGACTCTATTCGTATTCCGGCAAAGGATCGAGAATTTCGCTACAAATCCGGCGCTTTCAGGCGATGTGAGAAGTCTCCCAGCTTTGAGGCCCTAATTCATGCCATGATGGCGAATGGGGAATTAGCTAACTCAGCTAGCTAAATCTGGTCCGGCCACATCAGTGCTCGGATTCCTGAGTTTCTCGGCGTGGACTGGCCGAGGGAAGCCCCGTTCACTCGCGGCGTGCCCGAATCGCCGCGATCGATCCGTGGAGAAGTCCGCGGGGAGGAGAAGCTCGTGGCCACCCACACTGCCCTGGACGAGCAGCGCTCTGCCGCCACCATTCTCGACGGCATCCGTCGGGCTGACGATCTCACGGTGGCGGCTGCACGCGACGGCGGTGTTCGCGCCGTGCGGCTGCTGGCCCAGGCGGCGACCGACCCCGCCGATCAGCTCACCGCCATTGCAGCGGTGCACGCCCTCGCCCAGGTCTTCGACGACTCGGCCGACGAGGTTCTCGTGGCCCTGTTGCACCACGACTCGGCGTTCCTGCGCGAGCACGCTGCCTGGGCGCTCGGCACCCGGCTGCCCCGCTACGACGCCATTGCTGGGCTGGTCACACTCGTGCGGCAGGGCGGTTTCACCGGCATGCTCGCCCAGCGCACCCTCGAGCAGTGGGGCTCCTCCGCTGCAGATCAGGTAGGCCTGTTCCTCGAGGGCATCCTGCTCGGCACGAGCGAAGCGGATGCCCGAGCCCGCTTGGTCGAGACCATCGGCCTTATCCCTGGCCGGATACCGGAGCGCCTGCTGCGCCGCGTCGCCGTCGATCGCACCGAGAAACTGCACGCTCGCGTCGTCGCCATCGCGGCACTCGGCGACCGGGCCCCGACACCGGCCGTCATGTCGTTGCTCTCCACGCTATCCCAAGCTGATGCCCTCACGCCCGGTGCCGAGGCTCCCGACGAGGCCCCCGATGACAAAGCCCATGACGACAACGCCCCGGACGACAGCCTCGAACTCGCCGCGGTCGCCCGCCTGGCCCTGTTCGACCTCACGGCCACGGCGGCCCCGCGCGGATCGTGGCAGCACGGCAGCCAGAGCGCCACGATCGCCCAGTTGTTTTTGCACGCCGACATCGACGGTGAGCTCTCTCAGGTAGGCGTCGGCGACAATGGCGGCATCGCCACACTGCTGGTGCGCCTCGGCGACGCCCTCGTCGCCGGTCCGGCCGGGGGGCCGAACTCTGCGGCAGCCGGGGTCGACCGGGTCATCACCATCTCCCGCGGCACCCACGAGTACGCGCTCGACGCTCTCTCCGACGTCGGATCGACCCAGCCCGGGCACTCGTTTGCGGCCGTTCCGTTCGTCGGTAGTCCGGTGCCGTCGATCGACGCGTGGCCGCGCCGGGTAGCCGCGCAGCGCGGCATCCGTCGTATTCTGCGCTCGGCCGGCACGGTCGACGCCATTCACCTGCGCATGGCCGACGTCGGCAGCCTCGCCGCGGCCACGGTCGCCCGCGACCTCGACATTCCGGTGGTGTTCACCGTGGCACCCGACCCGCACGGCGTGATCGACTCTCTCGAATCGAGCGGCGCGCTCACCCGGGCCAATTTCGGCACCGTCGACGCGGCCGAACACTTCTGGTTTCGCGCCCGCCTGGTGCAGCGCCTCGCCGCGGATGCCGCCCACACCGTGCTGTTTCCGCGCCCGCAACTGCAGCAGGACATCGAACGACTGATCGGCATCGACATCGACGCGCACCCCGAACGTCACTCCGTCATTCCCGAAGGTATCGACCTGGCAGTGATCGACCGTTCGCGAACGGATGCCCTCGGCTCGCTCGGCCTCACCGGCGGCAGCCTGCTGGTCTCCCGCGCCGCCCACGCGCGGGCCGCCGTCGAACCGGCCGCCGTGGCCTTCGACCAGCTCGACGCCCTGCTCGGTACGCTCCCGCCCGACCGGCGCGGACTGCCGCTGCTGATCAGCGTCGGCCGACTGCACCGGGTCAAGGGTATGGCCGCCCTGGTCGAGGCGTGGAGCGGCGACCCGAAACTGCAGGCTCGCTGCAACCTGCTGATTGTGGGTGGCGACCTGGAGCATCCGTCGCGGGATGAAGGCATCGAGCTGCAACGGATGCAGGCAGCAGTGGCGGGCGCCGAAGCATCAACTCGAGGCCTGCTGCTGGCTGGGCACCGCGCCAACGACACCGTCGCGCGCTGGCTTGCCGCCGCCCGCTATGGACGTCCCGGCCTCGCGGCTCCGTTCGGCGTCTATGTCTGCGCGAGCATGAAAGAGGAGTTCGGCATCGCACTGCTCGAGGCGATGGCCACCGGACTCACAGTGGTTGCCCCCAACGGCGGCGGACCGGCGACCTACGTTGAGCACGGCGTGACCGGGTTGCTCGTCGACACCGGTGACTGCGACGCCTTGGCCCACTCCATCACTGACGCGCTGACCCTGGCGGCGGGAGCGCATGGTGGCGCCAACGCGGCACGGGCTCGCAGCATGGTCGCGAACAGGTTTACCATCGAGGCAATGGCGTCGACCCTGACGGAGGTCTACCGTGACGTTGCTCTGGCCAGCGAGCCGATCGCCTGGGAATTGAGCGTGTCGTGACCCTTCTGATCATCAGCCCGGACTATGCCTCGCACCTGTACCCGCTCGCCACGCTCGGTACCGCCTGGGCGCAGGCCGGCGAGCGCGTCGTGGTGGCGACCGGTCCGGCGACGGCCGACATCGTGACCGCGTTCGGGTTCGAACGGGAGAATCTGCAGCTGGGCCGCGGCTCCAACCCCGGCACGATTCGGGCCGAACAGCAGCCCGTCGGTGAAGACGATGCCCTGCGCGGCTTCTTCGACGCCACCCGCCGCGGCATGGTTGATACCCTGCGTTTTCAAGCCAAGGCGCGCAGCAGCGACCTGCTCTACAATCCGGTAGAGATCGCCCGCGAGGTGCAGCGCATCGTCGCCAAGGTGCGGCCAGACCAGATCATCGTTGACCACCTCGCCTTCAGTGCCCGGCTCGGCCTGCTCAGCGCCGGAGTGCCGCACGCCGACGTCGTGCTCGGGCATCCGTCGGCCTTGCCCGTTGAAACCGAGGTCTATGGCTACCCGCCTTCTTGGCCTGCCGTGTTCGCGCCCGATGCGACTGAACTCACCCTGCTCGAATTGCAGTGTGAGGCCGTGCGGGATTCGTTCACCCGCCAGTGGAATGACGCCCTGCATAAGCTTGACCCCCAGGCGACGCCGAGCCGCGACGCCTTCCAGGAGTGCGGCGACGTGCTGCTTCTCAATTACCCGGCCGAACTGCACGCCCCCGAGCGCACCAAGGCGCTGCCGCCGCACGTCTTTCTCGGCTCCGCCGTGCGCACCGAAGCTGTCGATCCCGAGGTCGAGGCGTGGCTGGCCGCAGATTCGCTGCCCGTGGTCTACGTCAGTTTTGGAAGTTTTCTCTCGGTACGTGGTGATGTGCTCACGCGCGTTGCCGCCGCCCTGAGAGGCCTGCCGGTGCGGGTCGCTCTCGCTGTCGGGGCGACTGATCCCACAGTGCTCGGGCCCATCCCCGACTCCTGGCTGGTGCGCGGGTTCCTGCCGCAGGTGCGCCTGCTGCAGGATGCCGCCCTCGCCGTGACGCACGGCGGCAATAATTCGGTTACCGAGGCGATGCGCGAGGGGGTGCCGCTCGTCGTGCTCCCGTTCTCAACCGACCAGTTTGCCGGGGCGGCCGCCCTCGACGACGCCGGCTTCGGCACGTCTCTGCCACCCAACACCGCGACCGTTCTCGACCTGCGGGAGGCTTGTGAGCGGATGCTGCGCCTCACCGGCTCCGCGCGCACCCACCTCGACTTACTCGCGGTGTCATTGACCCTGCAGTCCGGAGCGTCGCGCGCCTACGCGGCAGTCACCCAAGTGCCCGCCCGAGGTTAGCCCCTTCTCTCCGGGCCCGGGCCCGGACACTGGGCCCAGGATAGATCATGGTCCCGGCTTCCTAAGCTGGGCCCGGCCCTCTACACAACCGGCCAGTTCGGCCGGTCGACATCAACTCCGGTGCCTAGATCGCCGCACTCGACGGCCTCGGCCGCGTGCGAGCGCAGATAGGGACCGGCGCCGGAGTCACCGGTCGCACCAGCAATGAGGGGCTCCCAGTGTGCGCGGCCGATCACGACCGGGTGACCGGGTTGCCCGGCGAACCGTGCCTGGCGCAGGGTGGTCTCGGTGCTGGTGCCGATCATCCGCTCGATCGTCGCCTGATTCAGGTCGGGCACATCCACCGGAACCACGGCGACGCTGGTCAGACCGGGCTGATCGAGAGCGCAGAGCAGCCCGGCACGCAGCGAGGCAGAGAGCCCGTCGGCCCAATCGGTGGCCTGCACGACTAGAACGGATGCCGCAGGCGTAAGCAGCGCCGCGGCCTCGGCCCCGCGGGCCCCCAGTACCACGATCACGGGGGAGCAGCCGGACGCTGTCAGGACATCGATGGTGTGCCGAAGCCAGGAGTGCCCGGCGGCGTCGTGCACGAGCGCCTTCGGCTGACCGTAGCGTGAACCGGCCCCGGCGGCGAGCACCAGCCCCGCGGCGTGGCTGGCGGGCTGCGGCGTCTGCATGCCTGCCATCGTACGGGCCAATCCTGCGACGGTCACGATCCCCCCACCACGGGGGTGAATGGGCGTTTCGCTGGCCGCGGCGCTATACGCTCGCAGGAAGAGCCCGATATTTTCAGCCCTGCCGCGTGAAATTCACTCCGATTCGGCCTGGCCCTCGCCGGATCAACAACGATGCGTCGCTCGGCGCATTGTTTGGTACCTGCTTGTCTGGAAGGCTACGATGAACGCTTTGATCCTTCAGCCGCAGCGCTGCAGCATCCGCTCGGGGCAATATCTTCCCGCGACTATCAATACTGTGCTCTGGGGGCGTCTGCCGTGCGCGCGGGACGTGGGTGTGATCACTGTCGACTCGGGCGAGGAGCTGACCATCGACACGATCAGCCACGAGGGGGTGCTCGAAGATCAGGGCCGCGACCCGGCCGCGTTCTTCGGCCGAAACGGTGTGCCGCGCGAATTCGTACTCGACGACGCCGTCGCGCTGGCCGCCTCGGACATCGACCGCGACCCGGGCAGCGACGGCCCGCACGTTGTCACCGGCCCCATCCACGTGCGCGGGGCGATGCCCGGCGACCTGCTCAAAATGACCGTCCTCGAGGCGACACCGCGGGTGCCCTACGGAATCATCTCCAACCGGCACGGTCGCGGCACCCTGCCGGGCGAGTATCCGCTCGGTAACGAAAATGTGAGCGTGTTCGCGGCCGTCGAGGAGTACGAGGGCCGTCAAGTGGGCACACTGCCGCTCCAGCCCGGCGGCGACCGGGTGGTGCGGTTTCCCCTGAACCCGTTCCTCGGCATCATGGGCGTCGCCGTCGCGGGCGACGTTCGGGCGCATTCCGTGCCGCCGGGCGCGCACGGCGGCAACCTTGATATCAACCTGCTCACCGTTGGATCGTCGTTGTACCTGCCGGTGCAGGTCCCGGGCGCGCTCGCCTACGTCGGCGACCCGCACTTCGCTCAGGGCGATGGCGCGGTCGCCCTCACGGCCATGGAGGCGTCGCTGCGCGTCAGGGTACGCTTCGACGTGATCAGCCAAGCGGATGCCCTCACACAGTTTGGCGCGCTCGTCGGCCCACTCGCCGAGACGAGCGATTTTCTCGTGCCGACCGGCCTGAACGTCGACCTCGACGAGGCTGTGCGCGAGTGCGTGCGGGCGGCAATCAACCTGCTCGCCGCCCGCTACGGCATGGATCGCACCCTCGCCTACGCCTATCTCAGCGCCGCAACCGACTTCAACATCTCGCAGGTGGTTGACCGTGTCACCGGCGTGCACGCCCGCATTCGAGTGGCCGACTTTCGTGGTTGATTCGATGCGTTCGGCAGCGGTGCCGGCCTTTGACACCAGCATTTGGCGGGTCCTGGGCAACCCCCTCGTGGGCAGCGAATCCGGCAGTGAAACCGGCGCTCCGCTGCACGGTTTGACCGTCGCCGTCAAAGATCTCTACGACGTGGCCGGTTTCGCTGTCGGCGCCGGTAGTCCGGAATACCTGCGCGAGCAGTCCGTCGCGACGGAAAGCGCCCCGGCCCTGCGGTCACTGCTCGGTGCGGGCGCCAGTGTGCGCGGTATCGCGCAGACCGATGAGTTCGCCTACAGTATCGCCGGAGCCAACGTGCATTACGGCACCCCGCCGAACCCGCGGGTTCCCGATGGGCTCCCCGGCGGGTCGTCGAGCGGCCCGGCTGCAGCGGTCGCGCTCGGCCACGCCGACATCGGGCTCGGCACCGACACCGCGGGATCCATTCGCGTGCCCGCGTCGTACCAGGGTTTGTGGGGCCTTCGGAGCACCCAGGACGCCGTGAATCGCAGTGGACTGCTGCCACTCGCGCCGCGGTTCGATGCGGTCGGCTGGCTCACCCGCACCCCCGACGTGCTGCGTGCGGCCGTGGTCGCGTCGATGGAACCGCACCTGCAACGTATTGCGCCGCAGCGCTACGCGGTGGCGGCATCCGTTGTTTTCGGTCTGGAGGACGACGTGCAGGCGGAGTTTCTCGGTGCTGCCAGCCGACTGCCGGTCGATCTCGTCGATGTCGGCGATGTCACCGCCCTGTTCCAGGCCTTTCGCACCGTGCAGGCGGCTGAGGCCTGGCAGATCCACGGCGGCTGGGTGCGCGCCCACCCCGGAGCGCTCGGCCCCGATGTGGCCGCACGTTTCGCCGGGGCGTCTCAGGTCACCGGCAGCGCCGACCGCGCGGCGCGGGGCGTTCTCGCGGTAGCGCGCGAGCGACTGGACCACATTCTGAACGACCGGGTATTGCTGCTTCCGAGCACCGCGTCGACGGCGCCCCGCCGCGACAGCGACCCGGCGACGCTCGATCGCAGCCGCAGCGCGACCCTCGCGTTGACCTGCCTGGCCGCGATCGGTTCAGCGACCTGGCGCTCGTGGATGCCGCAGTGGAACTGGCCACCGCGCTCGGGTGAGCCACCGGGTTTCAACACTGCGACATCCCCGTAACGTGCAGGAAACGTCTGCTGCCTAAACTGGGCACCTGAAACACCTGTTTCACCATGCCGAGGGAGTGAAACACATTTCCAGTCTTCCGATCAACCCGCCCGCGCGACTTCTCATGGGTCCCGGCCCGATCAACGCCGATCCTCGGGTGCTGCGCGCCATGGCGGCACAACTGGTGGGCCAGTACGACCCCGCCATGACCGGCTACATGACCGAGACGCAAGCGTTCTACCGCACCGTCTTCGGCACCACGAACGAGCACACGCTGCTCGTGGACGGTACCGCCCGGGCCGGCATCGAGGCCGCCCTGGTTTCGCTGATCGACGGTGCCCGCGAATGCGCCCGGCTGCTCGTGGAGGAAGGGCTGCCGGAGGCCGTTGAGCGGCACCGTCGGCACGGCGCCGCGATGCTGGCCGGGGTACAGGCTCTTGGCCTCGATACGTTTGGTGACCTCGGGCACAAGATGAATAACGTCGTCGCGGTCGTGATCCCCGACGGGGTGAACGGCGACAGCGTGCGCGGGGCCCTGCTGAACGACTTCGGCATCGAGATCGGAACCTCGTTCGGCCCACTGCACGGCAAAGTTTGGCGCATCGGAACCATGGGCTACAACGCCCGCCAAGACACCGTGCTGACCACCTTCGCCGCGCTCGAGCAGGTGCTGCGCCGCGCCGGGGCATCCGTTGTGGGTGGCAGCGGTGTGGGCGCCGCCTACGATGTGTACGCCGATAACGCGCGACAGGATGCCCTGTGACGACCGCGGCCGACATCCTCGACCGGTGCGACGAGCTCGCCCGGCACAGCTCTCTGCCGAACGGCCTGATCGAGCGGGTCTACCTCTCGCCCGAACACGCCGCCGTGAACGCCCTCGCCGCCGAGTGGATGACCGCGGCCGGCCTGGCCACCTGGCAGGATGCCGCGGGAAACCAGTGCGGTCGGCTCGAAGGAGCCACCCCCGGGCTACCCGCACTGCTGCTCGGTTCGCACCTCGACACGGTTCCTGCGGCGGGGCGGTACGACGGAATCCTCGGGGTGCTGCTCGCCATCGCGGTGGCCGAACGCCTCGCGCAGTCGGGTCGCCCCCTACCGTTCGCCCTTGAGGTGGCCGCCTTCGGTGACGAAGAGGGCACCCGATTCGGCACCACCCTGCTCGGCAGCCGCGCCCTGGCCGGAACCTGGCAGAACGAGTGGTGGGGCCTGCTCGATGCGAACGGTGTGAGCCTCGACGCGGCCTATCGTGCGTTCGGCCTCGACCCGGCGTTGATCGGCGAGGCCGCGCGCACCCCGGTCGAACTGATCGGCTACCTCGAAGCGCACATCGAACAGGGCGCGGTGCTCGATGACGCCGGCCTCGCGCTCGGCGTCGTGTCGTCGATCGCGGGAGCCCGACGGTTCCAGGTCGTGATCGAGGGGGCTGCAAGGCACTCCGGAACGCCGTGGGCGCTGCGCCGAGACGCCCTGGCCGGGGCGAGCGAGGTCATTCTCGCGATCGAACGCATCGCCCGCGAGGCGGACCTGATCGGCACGGTCGGTCACCTCGCCCTCTTTCCCGACGCGGTGAATGTCATTCCGGGGCGGGTCGAGTTCAGTCTCGACCTGCGCGGCGAGTTTGATCTGCAACGAGACCGGGCGTGGGCCCTGATCGAGCAGACGGCGGAGCAAATTTGCGAACGCCGAGGGCTGACGCTGACGAGCGTTCAAACTCACGGCGCACCGGCCGCGCACTGCAGCCCGCACCTGCGGGCGGCCGTGGCGACCGGCATCCGCTTGGCTGGTGGTGAGTCGTCGCCGACGACGCTGTTCTCTATGGCTGGCCACGACGCCATGGCGATCGCGGCGCTCACCGACATCGGCATGTTGTTCGTGCGCTGCCTCGGCGGCGTCAGTCACCACCCCGACGAATCGGTCACCGAGGCCGACGTGGCCGTCGCGCTCGATGCGTTCGAAGCAGCGGTGCTGGCCCTGGCCGACCAGTACGACGCCGACGAGATGGACTCCGAGTACGACGCACGTGCGGCTCTGAGGTGACCGACACGATGAACATCGGGCAGCGCATCGACGGTCGCTACGGCGAGCTGTCGCCGCAGGAGCAGCGGGTGGCCGATTTCATCCTCGATCACCTGAGCGACCTCGTGGTGTACAACGCGTCGGAGCTGGCCCGACTCGGCGGTGTTTCCAAGGCCACGGTGTCGCGACTGTTTCGCCGGCTGGGCTTTCAGGATTCCGCCGACGTACGCGAGCACGCGCGCACCCTGCGCAGTCACGGCGCCCCGGTGGGTGGGCCGGGAGCCTCCGCCGGTACGCCGTCGCGCCTGGCCGCGCACCTGGAGGGTGAGCAGGAGAACCTGCGGCGACTGCTGCAAAACCTCGAAGACGGTCGACTGGATGCCGCGGCGCGGCTGATCGCGCACGCCGGCAACGTCGTCGTGATCGGGCTGCGCAACAGCTACCCGCTGGCCCTGCACCTGCGCCAGCAACTCGCCCAGGCCTGCCAGAGCGTACGGCTTGCGCCGCTGCCCGGGCAGTCGATCGGCGAGGATCTGGCCGGACTCGGCCCGCACGACGTGGTCGTTCTGCTCGGTTTTCGGCGCCGCACCGCGGGCTTCGGGCAGCTGGTCGCGGCGATCCAGCGGCGGGGGATCCCGCTCGTGCTGATCGCCGACCCGTCGGCCCGCAAGCATGCCGACGGCGCGGCGGTCTGGCTGGAATGCCCGATCGATAGCGTTTCGGCCTTCGACAGCTATGCCACGGCGATGAGCCTGATCAACCTGCTCGCGACCGGCGCGATGGGGGCGCACGTGCGCGAAACCCGCACCCGCATCGCCGCCATCACGCAGGTGTACGAAGACCTCGACGAACTCGAGGCGCCCTGGTGAGTAGATTGGGCACCATGTTGACTCTCTCGGTCTCTGCGCTGCGCGATCGCCTGCACACCTGCCTGGCCGTCGACCGCTGGGCCGAGGAGGTCGCGGCGGGCGCCCCCTACGTCGAGGCCGGTGCGCTGCTCCTGCGCGACATCGCCCTGTTGCGCCTCGCCGCCCTGCTCGACGCTGGCGCGGTATGAGCGCGGACGGCGCCGAGCGGGCGGCGCGCACGCCGGGACTGGAGCTCGCGGATGTCGCGGCACGCAGCCACGTCACGACGCACGTGCTCGACTCCGTCACCGGCCGGCCCGCGGCGGGCGTGGCGGTCACGCTGGAGCAGCGCGTCGGCACCGCGTGGGTGTTGGTCGCGACCGGCGAAACGGATGCTGACGGGCGCCTCACCGCGCTCGGCCCGGCGGCGCTGCCGGCCGGCCGGTACCGCATCAGCTTCGATACCGGAGCCTGGTTCGCGCAGGCCGGGCGGGACACCTTCTACCCGGAGGTGACGATCACGTTCGACCTCGCCGACGTTGCGGAGCACTATCACGTACCCCTGCTGCTCGCCCCGTTCGCCTATTCAACCTATCGAGGCAGCTGACCGCGCCGAGCCGTGAGTTTCGAACGCCGAGGCGTGAGTCTTGGGCGGATGCACCACCCCGCGACTACTCCACGCTCACCCGGCGACCGCGCACATACACCCCGGTGATCGCGGGCTCCCGTAAAGCTAGCAGCAGCGCGAACAGGGTCTGCTCAGCGGCCAGCGCGGCGTCGTCGGCCCGCACGGCGTTTGCGAGCACGAGCGCGAGCGATTCCCAGCGATCGGGGTCGATGAGCAGAAAGTCCGCGTCCTTGCCGAGATCGAAGTTGCCGAACCGGTCCTCCATGTCGAGGGCTCGCGCGCCGGCAAGGGTTCCGGTGAACAGCAGCGCGGCCGGGTCGATCGCCACGCCGGCCTCGCCGGGTTCCGACAAATGTGCTTTGTAGCAGTCGTTGAGCACCCGCGCGACGAGCCATTCGTCGCCGCCGCCAACATCCGTTCCGATCGCTACATTCACGCCGAAACCCGTTGTGCGACGCCACGGCATGGTGCCGGAGCCGAGGAACCCCTGCGAGGTCGGGCAGTGTGCGATCGACGTGCCGGTGTCGGCCAGGCGGGCGAGCTCCGAGTCCTGGCAGTGCACGGCGTGCGCCAGGATGCTGCGCCGCCCGAGCAGCGAGGTGCCGCCGCGGGCTGAGCCCGGCAGGAAGCATCCGTCGTAGGTGTCGAGGTACGTTTTTGTGCCGTACACCGATCGCACGGCGGCGATCTCGCCGGTATCGGGCCGGTCGTTCTCGTTGAGGTGGCTGTGAAAGTAGACGCCGCGCCCGCGCACCGAGTCGTAGAGTTCGCCGAGCCCGGCCAGGGTTGTCGGCGTCACCGAAAGGCTGAATCGCGGCACGATCGCGACCTGCAGCAGCGCGGTCTGGGCCGTACCGGTGTCGACGGCGTGCCAGCGGTCGATCTCGGCGGCCGCGAGCTCAAGAGCCTGCTCCTCGCTAGTCAGGAGCGTGGCGGCCGAGTCGGTGCCCACGGTCTGGATGCCGCGCCCGCTCACCAGCCGCAGGCCGGCCGCCTGGGTTTCTTCAAACAGCGCGTCCTGCGCCGGCGCAAACGCCGACCCGAACACGAGGGCGCTGGTCGTGCCGACGGATGCCCGCCTTCTCGTGAAATCCCGCGCCACCTGTCGCGCAAACCCCGGGTCTTCCAGCAGGGACTCCGCCGGAAACACGCACTCGTCGAGCCATTCCAGTAGCTGGCCGCCGCCGTAGGCATCCGTCGTGTAGGTCTGCGGAAAATGAATGTGGGTGTCGACGAACCCCGGCAGGATGTACCCGGTCCTGGTCACCGGCAGCGCGGCGAACGCCGTCGGCAGCTCGGCGAAGGGACCGACCCAGGCGATCGTGCCGCCCGCCGTCGTGACCAGGGCGCCGTCGGGCACCGAAACGAGGTGCGAACGGGCCTGATCCACGGTCGGCGCGTCGGCAATGTGAAAGATGTGGCCGCCAAAGACCGCGCTACCCGATGCTTCGTACATATCTACGGAGATTATCGCCTCGAACCTGGGAGATCGGCGATTTCGGCACCATCTCGTGAAACTCTCCGCAGATTTGCACGGTGCCCACCGGAACCGGGCCCGACGTCGCCGAGCCGCCCGGCAAAACCGAGCCCCACTCGTTCGGGCGGCCCGTCACGCCGCGCCGCCCACAGCACCTAAACCAGCCCGGCATACGAATCCCAGGCGGGACCGGCGTCGGACGCATCATCGTGCGTGATGGTCGCCTGAATGAGTCCGTAGGGCCGGTCGGCGGCGTGGTACACCTCGTCGTTGTTCGCCACGTTGAACGGCGACAGGTCGTATAGAAAGTGATGCTTGTTCGGCGCCGACAGCCGAATCTCGGCGATGAGCGGATACGCCTCCAGTACGGCCTCGCCCATGCGGTACAGCGTCTGCTGCAGCGCGAGAGAGTGTACGAGCGCGAACTGGGTCATCAGAATCTGCTTGATGCCGGCATAGATCGCCTCCCAATCCACGTCGGTGGTCATGAACCGCCAGCCCGCCGTCAAAGACGTGGCCATCACCCGGTCGTTGGTCGGTTGCAACAGCGTGTACGGATCCTGCATGAATCCGGCGAACTCCGACCCTGTCGACTTGAGAATCACCTGGTCCTTCAGCCCGCCGACCACCCACACCTGCTGCGCCGGCCCGGTTCCCTCGACCGAAATCGCCGCCGTGCGTGTTTTCTGGCCGCGCCGCATCCAGGTGTGGTTGTGCTCGGCGCCGTCCACGACCACGCGTTCCCAGGCGAATTCCTCGATCTCGATGCGCGCCCCCGCGACGGGTTCGATGTGGTCGACGAAGTGCGTGGCGAGGTCGATGCCGTAGCTCTCGATCGACAGCAGCCCCTTCTCCTTCGCGAACGAGTAGGCGGTCTGCTTTTGCGTGTTGGTCGGCAGTACGTGCAGTTGGTCGCCCACGAGGTGCGCCGCCGCGAAATCGCCGTGCAGCGCCGTCGACACGCTCACATCGTGGATCTCATGCCGCGGCGTATCCCGGTAGATGCGCACGATGCGGTTCTCCGCCTTGCCATAACGGTTGGATCCGAGAACGATCGACATCTGGTGCTCCCTGCTGGTTGTTCGAATAGATCTAGAAACGGATGCCGCCCTCGGGCATGAGCAACGCTCCGGTCGGCCGCCCGGCCACGTCGTCGTACACCGAGAACACCTCGCGTCCGGCGAGCCAGGTCGTATGCACCCGGCCGACCAGAAGTGCGCCGTCGAAGGCGCTGACCTTGTTCTTGTGCCGCAAGGATTCGGCGTCGACGAGAAACTCCTCGGCCGGGGCGAACGCGACGAGGTCGGCATCCGCTCCGACCGCGATGGCACCCTTGCCGGCCAGGCCGTCGTGACCGGCGAGGCCAACGAAGCGGGCCGGGGCCGCGCTCATCCACTCGACGACCTGCTCCAGGCCGAGGCCGCGGGCGAGGCCGGCCGACCACACCGCGGCGAGGCTGACATGCAGGCCGGAGATTCCGCCCCAGGCGAGGCGCACCTTACGCAGGGCGGTGGCGGTCGGCGCTTGGTCGGGGGTGGCGACATCCGTTTTTGACGGGGCGTCGATGACCGCATCGATCGGGAGAATCGCGGTGATGACCCCGTTCGTGACGCAGACGGCGGCCGGAATGAAGCCCTGCGCGGTCAGTACCCGTTCGGAGCGGATGACGAGATCGGGGTCGGTCATAGGGTCCTCCCGGGTGTGAATACCGGCGGTTGCTGTGCCTGTTTTCACCCTACTGAAATCAGATTCAGCCCATTTGGGGATTTGGAAACGTGCCCGACCTGCCCCGTGATCCGGCCGGAATATTGCGCGGCTGGGGCCATCAACTGCCGCGCGCCGCGAAGTGGGGGCGACAGGCCCGCGCCGGCTCGGGGAACTCCGCCATTCTGCCGCCGGATCAGGCCGCTTTTGCTCCCGAGACAGCCATCGCCCGACGCAGCCTGCCCACGCGACCTGCCACACCCGTTGGTCGAGCCTGTCGAGGCCACCATCGCCCAACGCGAGCCGGCCTAAGCGACCCGGGCCCGCAGCATCCGTTCAACCGTGCAGCAACCGCCAGATGCGGTCTCGCGACATCGGCAACTCGGTGGGACGGATGCCGATCGCGTCACGCACCGCATTGGCCAGCGCCGGCGCGACCGGGTTGTAGGTCGATTCGCTCATGGACTTGGCTCCGTAAGGCCCGAGCACGTCGTGACTCTGCGCAAAGTAGACCTCGGTGACCGGCAGATCGACCAGCTGGGGAACGTGGTAGTTGCGCAGCACTCGGGTCGTCACCGCGCCGGCGCCGTCGAGCAGCACCTCCTCGAACAGGGCGGTACCGAGCGCCTGTGCGACGCCGCCCTCGATCTGCCCGCGACACTGCTCGGGATTCATGACGAAGCCGGCGTCGGCGGTCTGGATCGACTGCAGAATGCGCACTTCACCGGTGTCGGTGTTCACGGCCACGCGAAAGGCGTGCACGTTGAAGGCCAGGGAGCGCAGCGCTCCGTCTTCGCGCCGCGTGGCGGTCAGATCGATGTCGTTGGCGGTCGCCCAGGAGGCAAGCTCGTCGAGCGAGACGACCGTGCCCGCCGCGCGCAGCCCATCCCGTTCGAGCTGCCACGTCACGTCGGCCGACCCACTGCGCGACGCCGCGGCTGAACCGAGCGTCTCGGCCAGCGCGGTCGCCGCGGCGAGCACGGCTTTGCCGGCTACCACCACCCCGGCCGAGCCGAACGCGCCGGAATCGTAGCCGGCGGCATCCGTGTCGGAGTGCACCAAATCGATGCGGTCCACCGTCGTGTGCAGGGCCGTCGCGGCGATCTGGGCGTGCACGGTCGTGGTGCCGTTGCCGAATTCGGTCGTGCCAACCCGCACCAGATAGCGGCCGCCCGCGAGCAGCTGAACGGATGCCTGCGACCGGTGGCCGCGCGGCGGCGTCGTCGCGATCATCGACGACGCCATGCCGGTACCGACCCGCCACGGGGGCCCGGCCGGAACGACGGTCCCATTGCCACGCTTCAGCGCCGCTTCGGCCAGGTCGAGGCACTGGTCGAGGCCGTAGCTTCCGAAGATCAGGTCGGGGCCTTCCTCGTGCGTGACCACGAGCGGGTCGCCGGGCCGCACCGAGTTCAGTCGGCGCAGTTCGAACGGGTCCACGTGGAGTTTGCGGGCCAGTTCGTCGAGCGCGCACTCGATGGCGAAGATGATCTGGCCGAGGCCGTAGCCGCGGAAGGCGCCCGACGGGGGGTTGTTTGTGTAGACGCTCTGGGCATTTACTTGTTTGTTGGGCACGTTGTACAGCGCGACGGACTCGCTCGTGCCGTGGAACATCACACCGGGCGCGTGGTTGCCGTAGGCGCCGGTGTCGGCGAGCACGCCGAGTTTCAGGGCGGTCAGGCGGCCGTCGGCCGTGGCTCCGAGGGTGACGTCCAGCGTCATGGGATGCCGCACCGGGGCGATGGTGAGCTCGTCGGTGCGGGTGAATTCGTACTGCACCGGCCGCCCGGTTTTCAGCACGGCGAGGGTGACGAGGTCTTCGGTGAGCAGCTCCTGCTTGCCCCCGAAGCCGCCGCCGACCCGGGCGGTGAAGACGCGCACATCGGCCGGTTCGAGGTCGAACAGACGGCAGATCTCCTTCTGCACCAGGAACGGCACCTGCGAGCTCGTGCGCAAGTTCAGCCGGCCCTGCTCGAGCCAGCCGATTGTGGCGTGGGTTTCGAGGTGGGTGTGCGAGATGCGCTGGGTTTGCCAGCTGCCGGAGACGATGGTGGTGGCCTCGGCGAGGCCGGCCTCGACGTTGCCGTATTCGCCGTGCAGTTCGGCGGCCAGATTGCGCCGAGGGTCGGCCAGGCGCGACACGACCGGGTCCTTGTCGCCGTGCACGAGCGGCGCACCGGGAGCGCCGGCCAGCTGCGGGTCGAACACGGCATCGAGTAGCTCGTATTCAACCTCGAGCAGCCGGCAGGCGGCCTCGGCGATGGCGACCGAGTCGGCCACGACCGCCGCAACCCGCTGTCCGCGAAAGCGCAGCGTCGCATCGAAGACCAGGGTGTCGTCGGGGTCGTCGAATCGGCTTTCATGCCGTGCCGTGGAGAACAGCGTCGCGGGGGAGTCGGCGTGGGTGAGCACGCGGTGCACGCCGGGCAGTGCGGCCGCCCTGGTGGAATCTAGAGAGCGGATGCGTGCATGCGCGTGCGGACTGCCCAGCACAGCAAGGTGCAGTAGCCCGGGAATAGCCACATCGAGGGTGTACGGCTCGAGCCCGCAGACCACGCGTTCTCCGGCGATCGCCCCGGAGGAGGTGCCGACCGGGCCGACGGCCTGGCCGGCTCGGCCGGTCGCACGCACCCGGCCGAGCATTGATGCGTCCGACTGTTCGCGCCCGGGCACCACGTGGCAAGAGCCTTCCGGCGGGGTGTGCTGGCCGGTAATTGCGTCGGTGATCGAGCGGTAGCCGGTGCACCGGCAGAGGTTGCCCTTGAGTAGTCGGGGCAGGTCGTGCAGTCGCGGCAACGCGCCCGGTTCGGTGTCGGCATCGGCTTCGATGGCGGCGGCGGTCACGACCATGCCGGGCGTGCAGAAGCCGCATTGAAAGCCCGCGGAATCGACGAAACGCTGCTGCACGGGCGCGAGATTGCCGGGCTGGCCGAGGCCGGCCGCGGTCGTGATCTGCTTTCCGGCCGCCCGGTACGCCGGGTAGATGCAGGAGTGCACTGGTGTGCCGTCGACCTGCACCGTGCAGGTGCCGCAGTCGCCGGTGTCGCAGCCCTTCTTCACCTCGAAGTGTTCCTGCTCCCGTAACAGCGTGCGCAGGCACTGGCCGGCAGCGGGCGTCGCCTCGACCCGGGTGCCGTTGACCTCGAAGGTGACGGTGGCGACCATCGCGGCCTGCTCCAGCGTCATGACTGACTTGCGACGTCGGTCGAGGCGGCGAGTTCGGCGCGAATCTCTTCGCCGAGCAGCAGTCCCATCGCGCGTCGCCAGTCGGCGGCGCCGTGGGCATCCGTGAACCAGCAGTCGATCGCGGCAATATCGCCGGCGAGAACGTCGGCGGCGGGCAGTTCCGAATACCGCAGCTGCACGGGGCGCAGCGTCGCCGCCGTGACCGTGAGCACGAAGTCGCCGTCGGCGTCGACCCGCCCGGCCAACACCGCGCCCGAGCGTCCGAGCGGTGACAGGGCAATCTTGCGATACGCCGTCGTGGCCTGCAGCGAGGTCAGCGGCACTCGAATGGAACGCAACACATCATTGGCCGCAAGCGCATTGGTCATATTGCCGGTGACGAACTGTCGGGCCGGTACGACCTCGTCACTGCCGTCGCCGCGCCAGACCAGCAGCTCGGCATCGAGCGCGACGGCGAGGGTGATCATGGGCCCGGCTGGAAGCGAGGTGGCCAGGTTGCCGCCGACCGTCGCCACATTCCACACCTTGAATGAGCCGAACAGGGCCGTGCAGCACTGGTAAAAAAGCGGATGCGCCGCCCACCCGGCCTGCATGGGCAGCCGGGAGAGCTCGGCCAGAGTGCATGTTGCCGCGATCTCGAGGCCATCCTCGGTAATCGTGAGCGCCGGCCACCCCAGGGTCTGCAAATCGACGAGTGCCCTGAGGTGGGCGCGCGGGTCGGCAAACAGCTCGGATCCCCCGGCCAACGGTACGACGGTCGGCCCGAGCGCGATGAGGTCGCTGCGCGTTCGAGCCGGGATGATACGGGTCACGGTACTGAGGTCCATTGTTGTCTCCGTTGGATGCTGTGAATCCCACTCACTATGCGGTGGCGCATCCATGCGAGCGGCGCTGGCACACGGTTTGAGTTCACGAGGGCGAAGCGAGCACGGGAGTAGGCGCCCCGCCTGGTCGGGACCAGACTACCTTTGGCGGCCCGGGATTAGCAGACACGAGAGCACCCGCAGGTTGATTCCCAGCCGACGCTGTCATTATTTGGTCGATTACGACGGTGGGAGACCGAGATGACCGCTGGCCCAACCTCCGAACACACGATGCCGTTCGAACAACGGGATGCCGATTCGAACCGGCCGGATCCTGATCATTTCGATGTGGTCGTGATCGGTGCCGGCCCGGCTGGAACCGCTGCAGCCCTGCGCGCGGCGAAACTGGGCGCATCCGTCGCCGTCTGCGAATCTGACCGTCTCGGCGGCACGTGCGTGAACACCGGATGCGTACCCACCCGCGTACTGGCGAAAACGGCTCGGCTCATGCGGGAGATCCGCACCGCCAACGCGTACGGCATCTCCGTGTCCGAGCGCCCCCTGGACTGGCCCGCCACCGTCGTCCGCGTCCGGCAAACCGTTGACCGGGTGCGTTTGATGAAAAATGAGGCGACGCGATTCGCTGACGCCGGTGTGGAACTCATTCTTGAGGGGCGCGCCTGCTTTCTGGATGCCTCCACGCTCAGACTGGAATCTGGGCGTCGGGTGACCGCCGGTGCCGTACTGGTGTGCGTCGGCGGTCATTCCCGGCGGCTGCCGGTTCCAGGAGCTGAGCTCGCGACGGTACCGGAGCACGTGCTCGACCTTCCGAGTGTTCCCAGTCGCCTGGCCGTGATCGGCGGGGGAAACACCGGTGCCCAACTGGTCACTGTGTTTCGTTCCTTCGGCTCGGCTGTGACCCTGCTCGATGTGGCCGACCGCGTGCTCGCCACGTCTGACGAGTCCGTCTCGCACGCCGTCGCCCAGGCTTTCGTCGAGCAAGGTGTCATACTCCGCCTGGGCATCGACGGAATTGACGGACTTCAACGCGCCGCTGACGGCTCGATCACACTGACCTGGCGGGAGAACGGGCTCGAGAGTGCGAGCAGCTTCGACGCTGTGATCATGGCCACTGGCTGGCCTGCGGATATCGGTGACCTCGGACTGGAAAATGCCGGTGTCCTCACGAGTCGTTCGTCCGTTTCCGTCGATGCGTATTTTCGAAGTTCGGTACCGCACATTTTCGCTGTTGGCGACGCCAACGGCCGAGATATGCTCGTGCAGGCCGCACAATTCGAAGGAGAGGCCGCGGCCGAGAACGCCGTGTTGGATGCCAATCGACGAACCCCGCACCACCTGCTTCCCGCGGGTGGGTTCACCGATCCGGACTACGCAGGTGTCGGTCTGACCGAGGCCGATGCCCGGCGGCGCGACGAGCTGTGCGTCGTAACGGTGGTGCCCTATTCGCTGCTGGATCGGGCGGTGATCGATGATCGCCAGCGGGGATTCCTCAAGCTCATCGCCGACCGCCGGCGGGAGCTCATTCTCGGCGCCCACGCGGTCGGTGAAAACGCCGTGGAGGTCATTCAGTCCGTGACGACGGCGATGGCTGCCGGGATCGACGTGGCCACGCTGGCAAACGTGCGATTCGCCTACCCCACCTACAGCGCCGTGATCGGACTCGCTGCACGAGCCCTGCTGGCCGAGCACGCCGATCGCTCGGCCACGCGGGATGGTCAGACGTCGATCGTGTAGACGAGTTCTTCCTGCAGCATACCGAGCCATTCGTAGAGTTCGCGCAGAAACGGGGTGTTGTCACCAAGGAGGTGCACGACCCCGTCCGGGGTGATCTGCAGCCGGTCGGCGAGGGTCAGCCGCAGGTCGGTGAGGCTTCGCAGCCAGGCCTGCACGGCATCGGGATCGAGACTGATCGTGAGCGGCTGGAGGTCGTCGCTGTCGTCGTCGGGGGAGGAATCGGGAGTGTCGGTATCCGCTTCACTGGAACCCAGCGAATTCAGCACGACCTGGGCGTTCTGCGCCTTGCGATCGAGCAGGTCGGTCGCCGTGAACCGGCGAAACTCGGCGGCCGCGTCGTCGTCGTCGCGGTAGGCGTCGGGCAGCAGGCGCCCGAAGATTCCGTCGCTCGCGGCGAGAGAGGGGTCATCGGCACCCGAGTCGAGCATCTCGAGAAGCTGGGTGGTAGCGAGGCGCAGCAGGTCGGCTTCGATCGGTTCGAAGCGGCCGTGCAGGGTGCCATCCGGCTGAGTGGTGAATCGACTCACTCGTCGGCCTTCGCCAGCGTCGCCATCAGGCCGTAGCCGTGCATGGCTTCGACGTGACGTTCCATGGATTCGCGATTGCCAGTGGCCACGACGGCGCGGCCGTTATTGTGCACCTGCAGCATGAGCCGTTCGGCCTGCTTGGGCGAGACGCCGAAGTAGCTGCGAAAGACGTAGGCCACGTAGGACATGAGGTTCACCGGGTCGTCCCAGACCAGGGTCACCCACGGTCGGTCGAGTGACACGTCCTCGCGAAGGTCGGTCTGTTCGGTAGTCTGCGTCACCTCATAAGCCTCACACGCTCCCGCCGGGTTTTCCACCGCCGCGTCATACTTGCCCGCGCGGCGTGCGGGTTCGGGGCGAGGGAATATCCTTGAGTATGACGTCTTTTGCACCATCGTCCGCTTTGTCCCCAGCCCACGGCGCTCAGCACCCTGAGCTGGCCCCGCTGACCAACATCGATGTTGAGCGCATTCGCAACGACTTTCCGGTGCTGCACCAAACGGTGAACGGGCATCCGCTTGTCTATCTGGACTCTGGAGCCACCTCGCAGAATCCGATCAGCGTGATGGAAGCCGAGCAGGAATACTACGAGCAGCGCAACGCGGCCGTGCACCGCGGCGCCCACACGCTCGCCGTCGAAGCGACCGAGGGGTTCGAAGCCGCCCGCGAAAAGGTTGCCGCGTTCGTCGGCGCCCAGACCGACGAGATCGTCTGGACCTCCAACGCCACCGAGGGCATCAACCTGCTGGCCTACAGCTTCTCCAACGCCTCACTCGGCCTCGGCGGCCCGGCCGCCCGCCGCTTCAGCCTCGGCGCCGGTGACGAGATCGTGGTCACCGAGATGGAACACCACGCCAACCTCATTCCCTGGCAGCAACTCGCCCTGCGCACCGGTGCCACGCTGCGCTTCATTCCCGTACTCGACGACGGCACACTCGACCTGCTGGCCGCAGCGGATGTTGTCGGCCCCCACACGAGACTGCTCGCCTTCACCCACGGCTCCAACGTCACCGGCACCATCAACCCGGTGGCCGAACTCGTGGCCCTGGCCCGCCGCGTCGGTGCGCTGGTCGTGCTCGACGCCTGCCAGACCGTGCCGCACCTTCCCGTGGACGTCAAGGCGCTCGACGTGGACTTCGCCGTCTTCTCGGGCCACAAGATGCTCGGCCCCACGGGCATCGGCGCGCTCTACGGTAAAGCCGAACTGCTCGCCGACATGCCGCCGTTCCTCACCGGCGGGTCGATGATCACGACCGTCGACATGACTCAAGCTGAGTTTCTCGCTCCGCCGCAGCGCTTCGAGGCCGGCACCCAGCGCATCTCGCAGGCCATCGCCCTGGCCGCGGCCGTCGATTACCTGAGCGAAACCGGCATGGATCGAGTGCACGCCTGGGAGGCCCAGCTCGGCCAGCGCCTGGTTGCCGGCCTGGCTGAAATCCCCGGTGTACGGCTGCTCGGCCCCGGTCTCGGCGTGGAACGCCTGGGACTTGCCGCCGTCGACGTCGCCGGAGTGCACGCGCACGACGTCGGTCAGTTTCTCGACGACGCCGGCATCGCCGTGCGGGTCGGCCATCACTGTGCGCAGCCCCTGCATCGCCGACTCGGCGTGACCGCGTCCACCCGCGCGAGCACCTATCTCTACAACACGACCGATGAGGTCGACCTGTTTCTGGCCACCCTCGCCGAGGTCGCCCCCTTCTTCGGAGTCAAGCAATGAGTGACTTGCAGCAGCTGTATCAGACGATCATTCTCGAGCACGCCAAAGCCCGGCACGGGGCGGTCGAACTCACGCCACTCGCCGAGGCCGTGGCTCTCGGCGCGGCCGGTGGCCTGCGGGTAGCCGAATCGCACCAGATCAACACGACCTGTGGTGACGAGGTCACCCTGCGCGTCTCGCTCGGCGTCGGCGCTGAAACGGATTCTGCCGTGACCGACCTGGTCTGGACCGGCGAGGGCTGCTCGATCTCGCAGGCATCCGCTTCGATTCTGACCGACACCCTGCGCGGTCTCAGCGTAACCTCGGCACGCGCGTTGCTCGACAACTTTCGGGAGATGCTGCGCTCCCGCGGAAAGATCGAGCCCGACGAGGAGATTCTCGGCGACGCCGCCGCCTTCGGGGGAGTCTCGCGTTACCCGGCCCGAGTCAAGTGCGCCATGCTGCCCTGGGTCGCCTTCGAGGCTGCCCTGATCGACGCTGAGTCGCACTAGTTTGCTCGTGCCTGCGGCCCGCTCAGATCGACCGGGCCCGGGCCCGGAAAGTGGGCCAGGCCTCAGTTTTCGCCGGTGCCGAGCTCGGCGTGCAGCGGCCAGTCCTGGTCGTCCAGAATGAGCTGCGCGCAGGCGCCCGTGCGGGCGTTGACCACGATGGGCGCCATCAGGTTCACCGTCGTGGTGCTCTCGCCGGGGTTGACGACCACGAGCACGAGAGCATCGTCGGGCGTCGTCAGCGACAACGCGATCGACTGCTCGCTCGAGATCGCCGGGGTGTAGTTGGGCAGAAAGATGGCCGCGTCGAGAACGAACAGGCGCGTGGTCGGGTGAGCGGATGCCTGCAGCGAGTAGAGTCCAGCGGCCCCCTCGATCTCGTTGAGCACGAAGTCGGTGAGTGGCGCCAGCCCGGGCGGGGGAGAGACGAAGCTGAGGGTGGGGCTGGTGAGGGTAGTCGTCATGAGAGAAAGTCCATCAGGGTTGGTTGAAGTACACGGGCGGTAACAGCGAGTGCGGCCTGATAGGTCACTTCCTGCAGTTTCAAATCAATGATGACCTGGCCCAGGTCGGCGTCTTCGATGCCGGACCGTTGGGCATCCAGTGTGCCGGTCTTTTCGAGCAGGGTCGACTGGGCGCGTTCCATCTGCACCTGGCGGGCACCCATTTCACTGCGTTGACCGGTCATGATGGCCATCCTTGTGTCGAGTTCCTCAAGGCGAGAGCCCACGTTGACCGCGCTGTTGGTCGAGCGCAGGTCAGCGACAATATTGTCGAGCAATGCGAAAACCGATGACGAGCCGGTGTTTTCGTCATCCTTGCCGAAGATCGTCGCGCCTGCTGCGTCGACCCGCACGGTGCTCGTCGCACTGATGCGCCGTTCGACGCTGCTTGCGCCCGCCGTGTCGCCCGAGTATGCGTAGATCGTCGCTCCGGTGCTGTCGGTGCCCGCTGCGGCAAACGCCATAGCATCATCCGAGTTGCCGGCGAAGACGCTGCGCCCGAGAAACTTCGTGTTGGCCTGCGAGAGGAGATCGGTTTTGAGTCCGTCGATCTCAATCGCAATGGCCTCTTTGGCCGTCGCTGACAGCGAGCCGGAATTGGCGCCCTGCACGGTGAGGTCCCGTACGCGGTTCATGATGTCCGACACTGACCCGAGCGAGGATTCGATGGTGGTCAGCCAGTCGTTGCCGTTGTCGGCATTGGCGCTGTACTGATCGACTGCACGCATCTCGGCGCGCACCGCCATAGCCGCGGCGGCCGCGGTCGGATCGTCCGAGGAACGGTTGATGGATTTGAGCGTGCTGGCCTGCTCCTGCAACCGCGCGAGGTGCGTCATGTTCTCCTGCAGGTTGCGCTGGGCAGCGCGCATCTGCGTCTGGGTGGTTACCCGATCGACCATGAGTTACCTCCCGACCAATCCGGTGCGGTTGATGAGCGTGTCGAGCATCTCGTCGACGGCCGTCATCATGCGGGCCGCTCCCTGATAGGCGTGCTGGAACATCAGCAGGTTGACGTTCTCCTCGTCGAGGTCGACCGAGGAGTTGGCGAGCTGCTGGTTGGCAGCGCCCGATGCCGTCGAGCTGGCCAGCGCCGCCGACTGCAGCTCGGTCTGAGTGAGCACGCCGGTCTTCGTGACAAAGTCCGACCAGGTGGTGCTCGGCGAGACGATCGCGCCGTCGACGTCGGTCGCGAATCCGGCGCCGAGCTGGGCGATGGCATCCGCTATGGTGCCGTCGTAGGCGCCAGAGTCAGCGGATGCGCGTACGGCCATGTCAGCGGATGATTTCGGCACAATACTGAGAGCCTGTGCGGCGGGTGCGCCATCTATAGACGAGAAGAACTCGAAGCCATCGTCGCCGTCTTGGTTGAAGCCGGTCTTGTAGATGTCGTTGACCGTGGCCTTCAGTTCGGTCGCAAACGTGTTGTACGACGCGGCAGCCTCAGCCAGCGCGCCACCGGACCCGCTGACGTTGGCCTCGCCGAGCAGAGACAGTGCGCCGGCCATTTCGCCCAGGTCCATGGTCACGGCGGTGTCGGCGTTGTCGGCCCACACCAGGGTTACGTCACGGCTATCCTGCATCACTCGCGGAGAGTCGGCGGTGACCTGCACCTGATGCGCGGTGCCGCCGGAGACGAGTGCGTTGCCGCCCACGAGCACGGTGACGGTGCCGTCGGCCTGCTCGGTGACGCTCGCCCCGGTCAGGGCGGCGATCGTGGTTGTGAGGGCGCTGCGCTGGTCGAGCAGTTCGTTGGCCGTACCGCCCGTGGCGAGGCTCTGGCGAATCTGCACGTTGAGCGCTGCGACCTGGGTGGCCGCGCCGTTGAGTTCCGAGACCATATTGTTCAGGTCGCTGCGCACGTTCGACCACTCGTCGGAAACGGCCTGGTAGCCCTCGGAGATCTGGGTGAGCAGTTCGCCGGCCGTGCCGAGCAGCAGCGCTGCGGGGGCTGCGGTGTCGGTGCCGTTCGATAGGGTCTGCCAGCCGGCCCAGAATTCGTCGAGCTTGGCTGAGATGCCGTTTTTGCCGGGTTCATTGAGCGAATCTTCGACCGAGGCGAGAGCGTTGGCCCGCACCGCCGTATAGCCGGCGGTTGCGGCGGTTGCTCGCACGCGGGCATCCAGTTGGGCGCTGGCCAGGCGAGCGATGCCGTCCATGGCAACGCCTTCACCGACCCTGGCGCCCTGGGTGAAGATTCCGGTCGGGGCCGTGGCGCCGAGAGCGGAGGTCGATATGCGCTGGCGGGTGTAGCCCTCCGTATTGGCATTGGCAATGTTCTGCCCGACCACGTCGAGGCCCTGGCGCGCGGCAACGAGGCCGGTGTACGCGGTGTTCAAGCCACCAAATGTGCTCACCGTGTTCTCCGTTCTTCTCGTTGGTCGTGCAAAGTTACAGGTTGCGGTCGAAAATGCGGGCGGCGGTCACCGGGGCGTCGGTCACTCCGCTGGCGTCGTAGGTTTTGGGGTTGGCGCTGACCGTGGTCATCGTCTCCTGGGTAGAGCGGGCCGCGGCACGAATAAAACGTTCGTTGGTGTCGCGGAGTTCTTTGATCTGGCTGGTGAGATCGCCCATGGCTTTGAGGTGTGCGGCGAAGATTTCTCCCCACGGCCCCGCGGGAGCATTGGCGGCGAGTTCACGCAGGGTGGCGTCTTCTGCTGTTCCCCATTGGGTAGCCAGTGCGGCTACCTCAACGGAGCGCCCAAGTCCGGCTTCACGCACGAGGTTCAAAACCTGTTCAACCTCGCGAGTGGCGTGTTGCAGCCAGCGGGACTTGCCGCCCTGCAGCAGAAGCTGTTCCTCTTCGAGTTTGAACACGAGCAACTCGAGAAGTTCACGTTCTCGCCACAGCAACGCAGACAATTCGTTGGCGCCCATGACTCCTCCAGCCCACAATTTCACTCGCGCTCAGGGCTACACGGGTGCGTGTGCTCTGGTTCATTCGTTGCCACTATCGGCCGAGAAAACATCGCGGTTAGGCAAAATAGCCTGATTTCTTGCCGAATTGCCCAACCGTGTCCTCTAAAGAGAGGACGAATTAATGTACCAAATGGGCGTTGTAGCGCTACCCATTTGCCTCCTAGTGGGGGTAGCTTTGATTTCGCAGGCATTGGGGCCTCTCGCGGGAGGTACGTAAGCCCTTCCGTGCAGATTCGAAAATTGGCATGAGAAGCTCGGGGGACGCACGTGAATCGCACTGACCGTAATGCCCTCGTCGTCGAGAATCTGCCCCTGGTCGGCTACCTCGTTTCGGAGGTCTGGGCCAAGGCTCGCCACCTCTCCCGTGACGACCTCGCCTCGGCCGGCGCTGTTGCCCTCATTACCTCAGCGGATGCTTTCAACCCCACCCTCGGGGTTCCCTTCGGAGCCTTCGCCCGGCGCCGTATCATCGGTGCTTTCGCCGACGAGATGCGCTCGAGCGACTGGGCCACCCGCTCCGCTCGCCGCCGTATCAAAGAAACTCTTGCCGTACAGGACACCCTCGCGGCCGCCCTCGGGCGAACCCCGAACGTGAACGAGATCGCCGATGCTCTCGGTGTTGACCGCGACACCGCCGCGGCCGGCCTGGCCGACGCGGCCCGCACCCTCTCAGCCCTCGACGACACGACCGCCGAGTTTCTCGTGGCCGACACCGCCATGCCCGAAGAGTCACTGCTCTCCACCGAACGTCTCGTCTACCTGCGGGCGGCCATCGCAGCCCTGCCGGAAAAGATGCGCGCCATCGTAGAGCAGATCTACTTCGATGACCGCCCGGTCAAAGACATCGCTGTCGAATTGGGCACCACGCACTCCGCCGTCTCCCAAATGCGCGCCGAGGCGATTCGCCTGCTGCGCGACGGACTCAGCACGCACTACGCCGACGAAATCGAAACCGCGGCTGCGTATCAGCCGGAGTCGCGCATTGCTCCGGCTCGCCGCAGCGCCTACCTCGCCCGACTCGCCGACCTCGCCACGGTCGGCATGACCCGCACCGCGCACGAACACCTGCAGCTCGACACGGTCGAACGCGCAGCATCCTGACTTTTCAGTAATCTCACCGCTAGCCCATGGATGGGCCGGCTTCATAACACCTCACGGAAGAAACCCTCATGGTCATGCAGATCAACACCAATACCTCAGCATCCGACGCCTACCGCAAACTGGCCGCCGCGCAGAGCGCACTCACCCAGCCCACCGTTGCGATTTCGAGCGGACTCACGTCATCCGAGCCGGCCGTCACCGCGGACAGCGTGGACTTCGAGGGGAAGACCCGGGCGGTCTCGGCTGAGAACAGCCTTGCGGCGGCGTCGCGCCTGAGCAACAACGCCATGGCCGAGCAGATGGTGGACCTTACCCGCGTGAGCATTCTCGCCCAACCGGTCACCGCGGTCTCCGCCCAGGCCAACCAGTCGAACTCCGACGTTCTGCAGCTGCTGCGCCCCGCCGCGTAACCGCTGCTTGCTTTTTCTTGAAGACGCTGTCCCTTCGTGGGGCAGCGTCTTCTTTGCGTATGGGGCCCGCTAGCGGGCGATCTGGCCTCGGAATCTAACCCCCACGGCAAAACGGTCGATAGCAAGAGTTGCCAGACCATGGATGGGCTGGTGTAACACGACCCACTCACGGAGGATTCACCATGGGCATGCAAGTCAACACCAACGTCGCGGCCAACAACGCGTACCGTAACCTGGCCACCACGCAGAATGATCTTTCCAAGTCGCTCGAGAAGCTGTCGAGTGGTCTTCGTATCAACCGGGCAGCGGATGACGCGGCCGGGCTTGCAGTTTCTGAGGGTTTGAAGTCTCAGGTTGGTGGCCTCACCGTCGCCAGCCGTAACGCTCAGGACGCCGTCTCGGTCATCCAGACCGCTGAAGGTTCGCTTAACGAGGTGCAGTCGATTCTGCAGCGTGTGCGTGACCTGGCCGTTCAGGCCGGTAACGACTCGAACAACGAAGAGTCCCGCGCTGCGATCAAGACCGAAGTAACGGCTTTGACCGCCGAGCTCGACCGCATCAGCGATTCCACGAACTTCAACGGCACCAACCTGCTCGACGGAAGCAAGCCCGAACTGAGCTTCCAGGTTGGCGCAAACGGTGACTCAAGCAGCCAGATCAAGGTCAAGCTCGATGGTGCGAACGTCGCCGACATCACGAAGGCAATCGGCGCAGACAACGTCGGTACGTCCTACGCATACGCCGCCGCGGATACAGCCAAGTACAAGGACCTGAGCTTCAAAATCGATGGTGGCACCGCCATCGTCGTGACGGGCAGTACCAAGCTTGCTGCACTTACGACCTCTTCAACCGCAGAAGACGTAGTCGACGCGCTGAACAGCAACGATAACTTCAAGGCACAGATGATTGCCACCGTTGACGAGAGCGGTAACGTCAATGCAAAGGCGATTGATGGTGGCTCCGTCGTCCAATCTGTGGCGGGTGGACCGGGTACGGCTACGGCTAGCACGATTGGTGGTTTGGACTTCTCAAGCGCTAAAGGCGCGGCTGCAGCAATTACTGCTCTCGACAACCAGATAACCGAGGTCTCCACGGCTCGTGCCTCGCTTGGTGCGGACCAGAACCGTTTTGAGAGTGTCATCAAGAACCTGGCCGTCTCGAAAGAGAACCTCACCGCCGCCGGTTCGCGTATACGCGACACCGACATGGCTGAAGAGATGGTCAAGTACACCCGTGCGAACATCCTGTCGCAGGCCGGTACCGCCATGCTCGCGCAGGCCAACCAGTCCAACTCGGGCGTTCTGCAGCTGCTTCAGTAGTTCGACGACTCATTGGATTGATTCTGATCCGAGCGCCAATCAGCGTTGAGTACAAAACTCACGTTTCTGGCGCACCCCGCCCCAATCGGGGGTACCGAGTCATCTGACTCCCTACCCTCGGCGGTCGATAGTAGTTTGTGCTGGCCCATGGATGGGCCGGCTTAGCACGACCCACTCATGGAGGAACTCAAATGGGCATGCAAGTAAATACCAACGTTGCGGCGAATAACGCCTACCGCAACCTGGCTACGACACAGAACGATCTCTCGAAGTCGCTGGAGAAGCTCTCCAGTGGTCTACGCATCAACCGGGCAGCGGATGACGCTGCCGGACTCGCGGTTTCTGAGGGATTGAAGTCCCAAGTCGGTGGCCTCACGGTCGCCAGCCGTAACGCTCAGGACGCGGTCAGTGTTATTCAGACCGCTGAAGGTTCCTTGAACGAGGTGCAGTCGATCCTGCAGCGTGTTCGCGACCTGGCCGTTCAGGCCGGTAACGACTCGAACAACACCGAGTCGCGCGCTGCGATCCAGACCGAGGTAACGGCCCTCACCGCCGAGCTCACGCGAATCAGTGAGTCCACGAACTTCAACGGAACTCAACTGCTGGACGGCACCAAGCCGACCCTGAGCTTTCAGGTAGGGGCGAACGGAGACGGCAGTAGCCAGATCGAGGTGGACCTCTCCAAGGCAGACGTGGGTTCAGTGGTCAGTAAACTGGCCAATGGTATTCCGTCAGAAGTCACGACTGCGGCCAAAGCCGCGACAGTGAAGGATGCAGCCGTGGCAGGGTTTGACAGTTCGGTAGTCAGCCTCAAAGCGGGAGAGGCGAGCGGAAATTACACCGTGACGCAGGCAGGTGTGGGTAAGAACGTATTTCTCGGTACGACGAACGCATCCATGAACCAAGCGGCAATATCGAGCGCTCTGAGCACGGCCTTCGGAGGCGACTATACGATCGAGGAAGGGGCTGACGGCCTCTACACCTTCAAGAAGTCGTTTGTTGGGGATGCCGCAGCAACTCAGAAGGCCATCACATTCGCTCTCAACACGACCCAGAACGCTGCTGATGCCACTGCTTCCACGGACGGAAAAGCACTTGTCAATGCCACTCCGGTTTTCCAAGCTGGAAGCGTTGCGACATACAACGACAACGAAGTGCTAGAGGTTAAATCGGAATTGCTCACTGCGCTCAAGTTCTCGAGCGCCGGTGAGGCAGCTAACGCAATAAAGCTACTTGACTCGCAGATCACGGCCATCTCCACGGCTCGTGCCTCGCTCGGAGCGGACCAGAACCGGTTCGAGAGCGTTATCAAGAACCTGGCCGTCTCTAAGGAGAACCTCACCGCTGCCGGTTCGCGTATTCGCGACACCGACATGGCTGAGGAAATGGTCAAGTACACCCGTGCAAACATTCTGTCGCAGGCTGGTACCGCCATGCTCGCGCAGGCCAACCAGTCCAACTCGGGCGTTCTGCAGCTGCTCCAGTAGTAAGAGTGCCTGACCGGCGGCATCCACTCGCTCACAACGCTAGGGATGCCGCCAGTCGATCAAGGTCCTGATCGCTCGGGAAACTAACCCCCGAGCGATCGCGGCCGATAAGTATTAGTGCTGGCCCATGGATGGGCCGGCGAATTTAGCCCCACATCACGGAGGATCCATTATGGGCATGCAAGTAAACACCAACGTCGCGGCCAACAACGCGTACCGCAACCTGGCCACGACACAGAACGATCTCTCAAAGTCGCTCGAGAAGCTGTCGAGTGGTCTTCGCATCAACCGGGCATCGGATGACGCGGCCGGGCTTGCAGTTTCTGAGGGTTTGAAGTCTCAGGTTGGTGGCCTCACGGTTGCCAGCCGTAACGCTCAGGACGCGGTCAGCGTCATCCAGACTGCTGAAGGTTCGTTGAACGAGGTGCAGTCGATTCTGCAGCGTGTTCGTGACTTGGCCGTGCAGGCCGGTAACGACTCGAACAACACCGAGTCGCGCGAAGCAATCCAGACAGAGGTAACCGCGCTCACCAAGGAACTGACGCGTATTAGCGATTCCACCAACTTCAACGGTACGGACCTGCTGAAGGGTGGTGCAGATCTGAGTTTCCAGGTCGGCGCGAACGGCGATTCGAGCAGCCAGATCAAGGTTAAGCTCGATGGCGCAAACGTCGCGACGATCAAGAATGCCCTAGCCGGTTTTGCCGCCGATGGCACTACGGCGCTGACCGGTAAGACTGCTAGTGGTGTCGCAATCACTGCAGCCGATGTAACTGGAACCGTGGTAATCGGTCAGGCTTCAGGAAAGTCAGTCACAGTAGATTTTGGTGCCAAGGATGCTTCTCGCACCAATGAGGATGTCCTTGCGACTCTCAAGAGCCAGCTGGGCTCGGATTTCAAGACCACAGGGGCTTCGGGCGTGTACACCATTGCCTCAACTGACTCGGACGCGGCCGGTGCGGTTACTGTGGCGGCTGGAACCACGGGCATCACAGGCGTCGGTACGGCTGGTACGGCAAACATCGGCGCACTCGACTTCACGAGCGCTGAAGGCGCAGCACGCGCCATCAACACCCTCGACAAGGAGATCACGAACGTCTCCACTGCTCGTGCTTCGCTTGGTGCTGACCAGAACCGGTTCGAGAGCGTCATCAAGAACCTGGCCGTGTCGAAGGAGAACCTCACCGCTGCTGGTTCGCGTATTCGCGACACCGACATGGCTGAAGAGATGGTCAAGTACACCCGTGCGAATATTCTGTCGCAGGCTGGTACCGCCATGCTCGCACAGGCGAACCAGAGCAACTCTGGCGTTCTGCAGCTGCTCCAGTAATACCAGCACAACCCAGATCGCACATTAATCTGGCTGGGCGGCAGATGCGGGACAAAACCCGCATCTGCCGCCCACCTACCACCCCAGGTTCGACAACCAGAAAGGGAACCCCCGTGTCACTCGCTGTCGATGGGCTCATCAGTGGTCTGGACACCACCTCGCTGATCAACTCCCTCATGGAACTCGAGGCCGGGCCGCAAACGCTGCTCAAGGCCAAGGTCACCACCTCCAACACGTTTGTCACGGCGCTGCAGGGGCTGAACGCCTCCATCGCCAGCCTCGCCACACTCGCGACCAAGAACACCGTCGCCAATGCGCTCAACCTCTACTCCGCCACGAGCAGCAACTCGAGCATCACCACCACCGTCTCCACCGGCGCCAACACCGGGTCGCTCGACGTTGTCGTGGGCGCTCTCGCGCAGGCAAAGTCCGGCGTAACTGCCGCCATGACGGAGTTCAGCGGCACCTCGTTCACCGTCGTGGGTAGCGACGGCGTGGCCATCGACATTGAAGCCGACTCGAACTCGCTCGACGACGTCGCGAGTGCCATCAATGCCTCGAGCGCTGGTATCACGGCCACCAAGGTGGCCTCGGGCACCAACGCCGCCGGCGACAAGCAGTATCGCCTGCAGTTGGTCGCTGATGACACCGGCCTCATCGGTGCCTTCGAGTTGTATCAGGGCACGAGTGGTGACCTGGCCAATGCCACCAACGTGCTCGAGGCCACCGGCGCCGCCGTGATCACCGCAGCGCAGGACGCGCAGGTCGCCCTCTGGGCTGGAACCGCCGCCGCGCAGAACATCACATCCTCGACCAACACCTTCGCGGACCTGCTTCCCGGCGTGGCTGTGACGGTATCGAAGGTCTCCACCGATCCGGTCACCATCACCGTCGCCCGCGACAACGCGGCGGTCAGCGACATCGCAGAGAAGCTGGTGAGCTCGCTCAACACGGTGTTCGCGCTGATTTCAACCAAGTCGGCCGTGGTCAACAGCACCGACACGAGCGGCAACGCCGTGGTCTCGGCCGGGGTGTTCAGCGGCGACAGCACTGTGCGCGATGTGAAACAGCTGATCCTCGACGCCGCGTCGTACCCGGTTGACGGCCGCTCGCCGAGCGAGATCGGCATTAGCATCACCAAGAGCGGCACCATGGAATTCGACGCCGACAAGTTCGCCGCCGCCATGAAAGACGACCCGGAGCACGTCGAAAAGGTGCTGGCCGAGATCTCTTCCCGTGTCGCCGCCGCGGCCACGAGCGCTTCCGACAAGTACGACGGCATGATCACCGGCAAGATCACCGGCCAGGAGAGTCTGGTCAAGAGCCTCGGCACGCAGATCGACAACTGGGATCTGCGCCTGACATCGCGCCGATCGACCCTGGAACGCACCTACGCCTCGCTCGAGGTGCAGCTCAGCAACATGAACGCCCAATCCGCCTGGCTCACCGCCCAGGTTGACGGTCTCAACAGCGCGAACGGAAAATGATGACTATGACAATGGGAACCAACGCCCAGCGTTCGCGTTACAACCGCGACGCGGTTCTCTCGGCAACACCGGTTCGTCTTCTCACCATGCTCTACGACCGCCTGCTGCTCGACCTGAACCGCGCCGAAGCGGCCCAGCAACGCCAGGACTGGCAGATCGCGTCAGACAACCTGATTCACGCCCAGGCCATCGTATCGGAGCTGAGTACCTCGCTCAACGTCGACGCCTGGGACGGCGGCGAGGGGCTGTTCTCGCTCTATACCTATGTCTCGACCGCCATGGTCAGTGCGAATACGCACCGCGACTCAGCTCGCACTCGCGAGTGCATCTCCCTGCTCGAACCGCTGCGGCTCACCTGGCACGAAGCTGCCGAGCTGCTGCCGGCGGCGCCAGCACCGATCGCGCGTTTGGGCGGTGAGCTCGGCATTGGCTAGTCTGGCCATCTGGGAGGCCGCGCTCGACGACCTCGAGAATCGGCTGGATGCTGCGGCGCGGTCTATAGGAGGCTCGACCAGCGATGGTGTCGCGGCCGTAGGGGAGTGGACGGTGCCGACGGGGCTCGGAAATATTCCGCCGGAGCTGGCCGCACGAGTGCAGGACCTGCTGCGCAACCAGCAGAAGCTCATCGGTGAACTCGAGCAGGCGCGCACCCTCACCCTCCGGCACCTCACGGCGGTACGGTCGGTGCCTCCGGAGCGCGACGTGCGGGCATCCGTTTATCTGGATGTGGCCGGCTGACCCCCGTTCGAGGGTAGTGAAACACCGGCGACACGCCGTAGCGCAACAAACTTGGGGAATGTTCTTACGAACTCCTTACCCATCTGTCGGGGCGACCGATAGCAAGGAGTGAGCACGGATTGCTCACCACCGGGCCACGGATTGGCCGTCTTGTCTTTTTGTCGACGAAGCGGGTAATCATGCTTGATTCCGTGACCTCCCTGGCCCTCACGAGTGCCCTGGACGGCCTCGCGCTACGCCAGCGCACCATCGCGAACAACATCGCCAATATCAACACCCCCGATTACCACGCCAAGGTCGTCTCGTTCGAGAACGCACTGGCCAAATCGGTCGCTGACGGCAACGGCGTTTCGGCCGCAACGACGGAGCGTTCGCTCGACCCGACGCTGCTCAACGGCAACAACGTGAACCTCGACACCGAGACCCTCGCCAACATCGACGCGCTGCTGCGTTACCAGTTCGCCGCCAAGGCCGTCGAAGGCCCGGTCTCGTCGATTCGCGCCGCGATGAAGACCGCCTGATGGTCGACGCCATCGGCATCGCCGGCAGCGGCATGACGCTGCACCGCAAGTGGCTCGACGCCATCGCCGACAACCTCGCCAACGCCAACACCGTGACCGCCACAACGGATGCTGCCTTTCAGGAACGCTATATCCTCGCGCAGGAAGGCCCCGGCAACGTGGGCGCCAGTACCACGGCCGCCTTCGGCGGTGCCGAGGGAACCCTGGTGTACGAGCCGGAGCATCCGCTCGCCGATGCCGATGGTTACGTGCGTTACCCCGATATCGACATGGCCGAGCAGATGGGCCACCTCATCATGGCCCAGCGCGGCTACCAGGCCAACGCCGCCGTCGTCGACCGGGCCAAGACCGCCTATGAAGCCGCACTACAGATCGGACGTGGCTGATGCCACTTGGCGCCATCAACGCAACCACCGCCCTCTCGGGTGTCATGGGCAGCTCAGCCACGACCGCCACCCAGCGCACCGACGGCTCGGGCTTCGGCACCGCCCTCTCCGGTGCCGTCGACAACCTGCAGCAGCTGCAAGGCACCTCCAACACCCTCGCCATCCAGGCTGTCACTGGTGACCTGGGTGACATTCACACCGCCACCATCGCGGCCACCCGCGCCCAGGTGACCATGGAACTCGTAGCCGCCGTGCGTAACAAAGGCGTCGACGCGTTCAACGAGATCATGAGGATGCAAGCCTGATGCCCCGGCAAGTCACCAGCGTCTTCAAGCGCTTCGGAAACGCGATTCGCGAGTTCACCATTGCCCAGCGCACTGTCGCCATCATCGGCGTCGCCGTGCTCGTGCTCGGCATCGCCGCACTCAGCATGTGGGTCACCAAGCCGGCTTTCACGCCCCTCTTCTCCGGCCTCAGCGGCGAAGACGCCAACAGCATCGTCGAGCAGTTGCGCACCGACGGCGTCGAATATGAGCTTGCCGACGGCGGCGCCACGATTCTGGTGCCCGAAGCGAGCGTCTACGACGA
Organism: Cryobacterium sp. N21; assembly: GCF_002929575.1. Lineage (NCBI taxonomy): Bacteria > Bacillati > Actinomycetota > Actinomycetes > Micrococcales > Microbacteriaceae > Cryobacterium > Cryobacterium sp. N21. The sequence goes on from NZ_PJJQ01000036.1 coordinate 272,240, forward strand.
ACGTATCAAGTCGGCCTCGGCCGGCCTGCCCACCTCGAGCACCGGCGGCTACTCCCTGCTCGACACCATGGGCGTGACCTCGAGCGAGTTCCAGCAGTCGGTCACCTACAAGCGAGCGCTCGAGGGTGAACTGGCCAAGACCATCGGTGCCCTCGACGGTGTCAAGATGGCCTCCGTGCAGCTTGCCATCCCCGAAGACAGCGTGTTCGTGTCGCAGAAGAACGACCCGACGGCATCCGTTTTCGTTGAAACCCAGAACGGCGTCACCCTCTCCAACGACCAGGTGCAGGCGATCGTGCACCTGACCAGCGCCTCGATCGACGGCATGACCGCCGCCGACGTTGCCGTCGTCGACTCCACCGGAACCGTGCTCTCCGCCGTCGGCGTCGGCGCCACCGGGGGAGCCGATCAGCAGGCCTCGGACTATGAGACCCGCGTGCGCAGCGCCGTGCAGGCCATGCTCGACAAGGTCGTCGGTGCTGGCAACGCCACCGTCGTCGTCGCCGCCGACATGAGTTACGAATCGGCCGAACGGGTCGAAGAGTCCTTCACGAGCCCGACCGAAGCACTGGCTCTCAATGAATCCGTCGACACCGAGACCTACTCGGGAACCGGCGGCAGCGCCGCTGGCGTGCTCGGATCCGACACGGCCGCCGTGGCCGATGGCGCCACCGATGGCACCTTCTCAAGCGAGTCGACGACCCGCAACAACGCCGTGAACAAGGTCACCGAGAACCGCACCATTCCAGCCGGAGCGATCACCCGGCAGACGGTCTCCGTGGCCGTCGATGCCGATGCCGCCGCTAACCTCAACGTTGCCGACATCACCTCCCTTGTGACTTCGGCCGCCGGCATCGACGCCGTGCGCGGCGACGCCGTGACCGTCGAAGTCATGGCCTTCGACACCACGGGCGCCGCCGCAGCAGCTGCAGCGCTCAAAGCAGCAGCGGATGCCGCGGCCGCCGCACGGTTCGCCGAGATTCTGCGGGTGTCGGTGATCACCGCCGGCATCGTCATCACCCTCGTGGTCAGCCTCATTCTCTACGCACGCCGGTCACGTCGCCAGAGCCGTGAATCGGTGGAGATCGGTGATCTCACCGCAATGCAGAACGCCCTCGGAGAGGCCACCGTCCCGCTCTCGGTGACGTCATCCGCCGGCTCCCTATTCCTCGACAATCCGACCGACACCCCCACGAAAATCATCCCGACCGTCAAATTCGTACCGACCGACACCGACCTGCGCCGCGCCGAGATCGATTCCCTGGCGCAGTCCGACCCGCGCAGCACGGCCGAGTTCCTGCGTGGCCTGATGGATGACCGGCAGCGCGCATGAACGAGCCAGGCACAGCACTGACCGGCACCCAGAAAGTTGCCGTCGTACTCATGAACATGGATCGTCAGCGCGCAACGGAGGTGATGAAGCAGTTTAGCGACATCGAAGCTGAAGTCATCGCCGGCGAAATCGTGCAGCTGCGCAACGTGGACCCGGCCGTCGCCGAGTCCACGCTCAACGAATTTCACGAAATCACCTTGAAGGGTCGTCGGCTGTCCCGCGGCGGGCACGAGTTCGCCGTCGGCCTGCTTGAGGCTTCCTTCGGTGCCGAACGCGCGGCCGGTGTCATGAACCGCGTCGCCACCTCCATGGCCGGCAAGGCTTTTGAATTTCTGGATCCCTCCGAGCCCGGCGATGTGCTCAACCTGCTCGACGGCGAGATGCCCCAGACCATTGCACTGGTGTTGGCGCACCTGCGACGCGACCAGGCATCCGCTATTTTGGCCAGCATGGAACCGGGCCTTCGCACCGACGTCGCCCAGTGCATCGCCACTATGTCGAGTGCGACGCCCGAAGCCATTCGGGTCGTGACGGACACGCTCAAACTTCGCACCGGTAAAATTGTCGCGCGCGAGAGCATCGAAGTGGTCGGCGGAATTCAGCCGCTCGTCGACATTATCAACCGAGCGGATGCCGCCACCGAGCGTGCACTTCTGGAAGGCCTCGAGGAACGTGACCCGGCCCTGGCCGAAGAGATTCGTTCTCGCATGCTCACCTTTGCCGACATCGTCAAACTGGAGAGCCGGGACGTGCAGCAGGTACTGCGCGGCATCGACACGACCGTGCTGGCCATGGCCATGAAGGGCACGTCCGATGCCGTCACCGAGGTCATCCGCGCCAACCTCTCCGAGCGCAACCGCGACGTACTCGACGACGAAACCAAAAGCCTCGGACCGGTGCGGATGCGTCAGGTCGAAGACGCCCGTGCCGAAATCGTGCGCGCTATTCGCGACATGGAAGCGCAGGGCAGCATCACCGTGCAACGCGGTGCCGAGGACGAATATGTCAACTGACACCGGGTTTGGCCGCATGGCGTTTCCGAGACTGCGCGACGAGGAGCAGGACCGCGTCGACGAGCAGTCGCGTGCCGAGGGTCACGCCGCCGGGTACACCGAGGGGCTACGGCTGGCGGCCGCAGACGTCGCCAGGCGCGCCGACGAGATCAACGCCCAGCAAGCCGAGAACGAACGCTACGGTGAAGCGCAGGTCGACAGCGCGGTGCGTTTGCTCGCTGCCGCCGCCCGCGCCCTCAATGAACGAAGCATTCCTCTCATTCAGCAGGCGGAAGCCACGCTCGTCAACACGTCCCTGCAACTGGCCGAAGCCATTCTCGGCTGTGAACTCAGCCATACCGAACCGTCGGCCCGCCGCGCTCTGGAACGTGCGCTGCACCAGCCAGACCAGCTCGACCGCAGCGAGGTGCACAGCATTCGCATGCACCCGGATGACCTCGTGGTGCTGGGCGCGCAGACGCGCGCGCTGGAGAGCATCCGTTTTGTTGGGGATTCCCGACTCAAGCGCGGTGACGCCATCACCGAGTTCAGCGACGGCTTTCTCGACGCGCGTATCAGCACGGCCTTTGCCCGCGCAAAGGCCGCTCTCGCCGAGGTCGAAGTATGATCACCACCTGGCGCCCACGCGCCACGCAGCTCGTGCAGGCAATCGAAGCCGGTCGCCCGGAGCGGGTCGGTGTCGTGTCGTCCATTGTCGGTCTGGGCGTCGAGGTGCGCGGCCTGCGCTCGGCGATTGGTGACATCGTCACGCTCGGCGCCCGACCGGGCCAGGCGGGTATCGACGCTGAAGTCGTCGCCACCACCCAGACCGGAATCCGATGCATGCCGCTTGGCCGCATCACCGGTTTGCAGGCCGGTGCCCGCGTGCGATCGGCTGGCTCGCCGCTGCTCGTGCCCACCGGCCGTGGCCTGTTCGGGCGCGTCATCGACGGCCTGGGCCGCCCCCTTGACGGCAAGGGCCCGCTCGATTCAGACGGCTTCGTCTCCCTGGAACATGACAGCCCCTCGGCCATGCACCGGGCGCGCATCACAACCCCGCTGCACCTGGGCGTGCGCGTTCTCGACACTCTCACGACGGTTGGCCGCGGTCAGCGTATGGGCCTGTTTGCCGGCTCCGGCGTTGGAAAGTCGTCCCTGCTGTCGATGATCGCCCGCGGAACGGATGCCCAGGTCTCGGTCATCGCACTGGTGGGGGAGCGCGGGCGTGAGGTTCGCGAGTTTCTTGAGGACGACTTGGGCCCAGAAGGCTTGGCCCGCTCCATCGTCGTCGTGTCGACCTCCGACGAACCCGCGATGATGCGGCTGCGCGCCGCATTCACCGCCACCCGCATCGCCGAATCGTTTCGCGACCAGGGCGCCGACGTCATGCTCATGATGGACTCGCTCACCCGCGTGGCCATGGCCCAGCGCGAAATCGGGCTCTCGGTCGGCGAACCGCCAGCCACTCGCGGCTACCCGCCGTCGACGTTCTCGGTGCTGGCCCGGCTGCTGGAACGTGCCGGTACCGGTGAGACAGGCTCTATCACCGGAATGTACACGGTGCTCGTCGACGGCGACGACCACAATGAACCCATCGCCGACGCGGCGCGCTCTATCCTCGACGGCCACGTCGTTCTCGACCGCAAGCTCGCTATCATCGGCCATTTTCCCTCGGTCGACGTGCTGGCCTCCATTTCGCGGGTTGCCTCCCGGGTCAACAGCCCCGAACGCAACCAGATCGCGACGACGCTGCGCAAGGTCATGGCGGCCCGCCAGGGCGCGCAGGATCTGCTCGACGTCGGCGCCTACCGCGCTGGCACGAACCCGCTGGTCGATGCGGCCGTTGAGAACGGCCCGGCCATCAACGCTTTTCTCCAGCAGCGGATGGACGACCAGACTCCCAGCGAGCAGGCCTGGTCCCAGCTCACGCGGCTGACCCGCGCGTTCGGGGCTGTCGCATGAGCCGCCTCTTTCCGTTGGCCGGGCTGCTGCGTCTGCGCAAGTTGCAGCAGAACCAGGCCGCCCTCGACCTCGCCGAGGCGAATGCCCGCGTGGCCGCGCTCCAGGCCCGCCGAGGTCGCGCCCGCTCGGCCCTAGGCGCTCTCGGGAACACTCCGCAGACCATCGCCGCGCTCAACGCCATGGCCGCGGCCCGGTCGTCGTCGCGCAGCATGCTCGCTGAGCTCGACGCCATGGGGCGTAACCACCAGGAGACCCTCGATTCCGCCCAGTCCAACTACAACGCCGCCCGGGCCGAGTCGGTCGCGCTCGAGAAACTGCATGACCGGCACGCGGCCGCAGTGCTGGCCGAAGACCTGCACGCCGAGCAGACCGTGCTCGACGAGATCGCCGGAGCTCGCTGGCACCGCAGCCGCTCGGCAAGCCTGAACAAGGGGGAGACACCATGACGATGATCGCGGCCATGGGCAGAATCAGCCAGATTCAGGCGACGCTGCAGCAGCTCTCCAGCGTGTCGACCGAACGGGTCACGACCACGGCCGCAGCGACGACCGCAGCGGCATCCGCTTCGGCTGATAGTTTCGCGGCAACCCTCGCTGCGGCGCTCGGAACGAGTGCAACCAGTGCGACCAGATCGGCCAACGGCGCGACCGGCACCGACGTCGTGGCGTCCGCTGAGAAATATCTTGGCGTGCCCTACGTGTTCGGCGGAGAAGATTCCAGCGGAATGGACTGCTCCGGACTCGTTCAAACCGTATATGCCGATATCGGAATAGAACTGCCACGCCTCGTTTCTGGTCAGATGAAGATGGGCACCGAAGTCGCCTCCCTCGCCGAAGCCCAGCCGGGCGACCTCATCGTCACCGGCGGTGGCGACCACATTCTCATCTACGCCGGCGACAACAAGGTCATCCACGCCCCGTATCCGGGCCGCACCGTGTGCCTGCGCGAGGCCTACATGACGGATGCCGATATCACCACTATCCGCCGCATCATCCCCATCACCACCCAGGCCGCCGGCACCGGCTCCACCGACATGCTCAGTGCCGCCTTCGCCGCTTTCGCCCAGCAGAATTCAACCGCCACGGGAAGCACACTATGACCCTCACCCTCGGCCAATTTCGGCCGGCTGCCGCTCCGGCCACCGCGCCGGCCCAGCGCGAGACCAGTCAGGGCTCGGCTTCGTCGGGCGCTGAAGCGTTCGGCTCTATTCTGCAAGACACCCTCACCGATCGCAGCGCCGCCTCGTCGACATCGGGCCCTAAGACGGCGATGTCGTCAACGGAGCAGAAGACGGACCCCGCGCAGGATTCCGCGGCCGAGGCCACTGCGGCCGGTTCCCCGGCGGATGCAACCGCCCCGGTGGCGTTTTCCCCAGCTCTGACCTGGGCTGCCGCTTCCGCTGCCGCTGCCGCAGCCGCGTCCCCGGCGGCGGACAGTACCGTAGCCGACAGTACCGCGGGCAACACTGCTGCTCCCGGCCCGTCGGTTGACGCCGTGGGGAGCACCAATGTCGACCTGACCGCGTCGGTTGCCGCGCCGGCGACGGCGGGCGGTTCGGGTGTAGCTTCCGCCCCCGTCGCTGGAGCAGTCACGGCTGTGCCGAACGCCGCAGCGAACGCCGCCGCTGCGGTGCCCGCTGCTGATACCGCCACCGTCCCGCCTGCGGCGGCGGTCGTCGCAGTAGCCGCCGCCGTTCCGGTCGCTGCCGGGCGGGCCGCTCAGGGTCGCACCGCCGACGCCGGTGCAGCCGCTTCCAGTGCCGCACCGACAACGTCCCCCGAAGCGGATGCCGCGGCGCTGCCGGCCCAGGCCCCTTCGACAACCGCAGATTCAACGACGCCCGCGAGCGCACTCAGTCCGGCCGCCGCGCCGCCCGTGCCCGGCACGACACAGAACCCCGCCGCGCCGACCGGTGGGGCACAAAGCCTTGCAGGTGGGGCACAAAGCCTCGCCGGTGCGGCACAAATCCTCGCCGCGGCCACCGACGGGTCGGCGCGCTCCGCGCTGCCCGACTCCGTGCGGCTGCACGCCACGAGCACGGAGGCCGTCGCGCCGACGGCATCCGCTCTGCCCAGCGTTGCACCGACCCCGCTGGCGACCAGCACAGCCACGCCGGTTGCAGCGCCCGCGCCGGCTACCGCCGTGCCGCTCACTGCGCAGATCATGAAGCCGCTGTTCTCGCTGACCAATGCTGCGCCGGGTGAGCACGTGCTCACCATCAGCGTCACGCCCGACAACCTCGGGCCGGTCACCGTGCGGGCGCACGTGACGGGGGAGGGCATTCGGGTGGAGCTGTTCGCTCCCACTGATCTGGCCCGTGATGCGCTGCGCGTGATTTTGCCTGACCTACGCCGGGACCTCGCCGGTTCCGGGCTGAGCGCCCAGCTCGACCTGTCGAGCGACAGCCAGGCCGGCGATCCCGGCGCCACCCGCCAGCCCCGCTCGGAGGCCGACGGGCGCAATCCCAACGCTCGGAGTCCCGCCGAGCGAGCACCGGACACTCCGCTGGAGAACCGCGCGTCCCGATTCGGGTCCACCCACACTATCGACGTACTGGCTTAGGAGAACAACCGTGACAATCGATGCCCTGGCAGGCAATGCCGCAGCTCCGACCGGAATGTACACGTCCACGACCACGACGCGTACGCCCAACCAGTCCATGGACTCGGAGGTGTTCATGTCGCTGCTGGTGACCCAGTTGCAAAACCAGGATCCCAGCTCGCCGATGGATACCAACGAGATGATCGCCCAGACCACCCAGCTCGCCATGATGGAGAAGCTCACCGAAATGGCCACCGCGAGCCAGGAGGGCTTCTCCCTGCAGATGCGCACCTCGGCGGCCGCGCTGGTGGGGGAGACGGTCACCTATACCAATGCCGATGGCGACGAAATCACCGGGCTCGCCTCGTCCGTCTCGTTCGCCGGCCCGGTGCCCATGGTCACGGTCAACGGGGAACCCATCGCCCTCGATGTCATCTCCGGCGTGACGCGCGTCACCGCCGCCGTTGACGACACCGACGACTCCGAAGATTCAGCGGGGGCGACCACCGCGGCCTGATCCGCGGCTTGTCCTCGACCCCACCTACTTCACCGCATAGTTCTTTTCTGAAAGGCAGCACCCCATGCTTCGTTCTCTCTACTCCGGCATCTCCGGCCTTCGTTCACACCAGACCATGCTCGACGTGACCGGCAACAACATCGCCAACGTCAACACGACAGCGTTCAAGGCGTCCGCGGCCCAGTTTCAGGACACCCTGTCACAGCTGACCCAGGCCGCCGGCGGCGCCACGGCCACCACCGGTGGCACCAACCCCGCCCAGGTCGGCCTCGGCGTACAGGTCGCTGGAATCTCCACCAACTTCGCCCAGGGATCGTCACAGTCCACCGGCAAAACCACCGACCTCATGATCTCCGGTGACGGCTTCTTCGTCACCTCGCTCGGCGGCGAAACCCTCTACACCCGCGCTGGGTCATTCAACTTCGATTCGGCCGGCCGACTGGTCTCGCCCGACGGCGCGATCGTGCAGGGCTGGGGCGCCGTCAACGGCGTCGTCAACGCTGGCGGGGCGACCAGCAATATCACCCTGCCCGTCGGCGCAATCGTGCCGGCTAAGGCCTCTACCGCCGCAATATTCACCGGCAACCTGCCGTCGGATTCTGCGGTCGATAGCACGCTCACACGCACCGTCGACGTCTTCGACGACCTCGGCAACTCTCGCACGATCTCGCTGACCTTCACTCGCACGGGTGCACCGGATGACGATGGCTGGACTGTTGGGCAATCCAAGCTGGCGGACGGCACGACGCCGACCCCCGTGCAGCTCACCGCTGAGACCGACGCCGACGGCCCCACGGGTAACTTCACCGCCTCCGGCGCCCTGAGAGTTGACGGCATCGATATGGACCTAGCCCAACTCAAGGGCTTCTCCGGCCTCGCCACGGTCGCCGGCAAGACCGACGACGGCAACGAGGCTGGCACGCTCAACAGCTACACGCTCGGCGCCGACGGCACCCTCGTCGGCCTGTTCAGCAACGGCCAGCAGCAGGCCATCGGTCGCATCGCCCTCGCTAACTTCGTCAACCCGGGCGGCCTGGAGAAGGCCGGCTCCTCGGCCTACCGCGCCACGTTCAACTCGGGTGCGGCCGAACTCGGCACCCCCGGCGCGGCCGGCATGGGCTCCCTCACGAGCGGTGCCCTCGAAATGTCCAACGTCGACCTGTCGCAGGAATTCACCAACCTCATCGTCGCCCAGCGCGGTTTCCAGGCCAACGCCCGCATCATCACGACCTCGGACGAGGTCCTGCAAGAGCTGACCAACCTCAAGCGCTAGTTCAGTAGACACGTTTGTGGGGTGCGGAACCGTCCGCACCCCACAATTGTGTCGAGTGAACGCCGCCCTGTGCATAACCATCAGACCTCGGGGCAGAATGCGGCATCCTCATGGCATGACCACGCGCCGAATGCTCCCGCCCCACCTCCTTGCCGGCCCATTCGCCGTGTCCCAGGGCGCTGCGCACGGCTTGTCACCCGGTCGCCTGCGGGCCAGCGACCTCGCCCGCCCGTTCTGGGGCGTGCGCGCACCCGCATCAGCTCACGCCAGCACGCGAGACCTGTGCAACGCCTTCGCACAGCGGATGCCCGTGGGCGCGTTCTTCAGCCACCACACGGCCGCGCTCCTGTTCGGAGCGCCGCTGCCGCCCCAGCTCGCCACCATGAACACCCTGCACGTCACCGTTCCGCTGCCGGGGCGTGCCCTGCGTGTGAACGGCGTCGCCGGCCATGCCATGGCGGTTGATGACGACGAGCTGTTCGACTGGTTCGGATTCAGCGTCACATGCCCGGCGCGCACCTGGTGCGATCTCGCGGAGAGCCTTACCCTGCGGCAGCTCGTAGCGGTCGGGGACTACCTCATCCGCTGGAGTTCACCGCTGGTCACCATCAACGAACTGGTCCAGGCCGTTGAACGCCACCGGCGCGGCAAGCTGCTCCTGGGCCGTGCCCTCTCATTGCTGGACGAGCGCAGCGAGTCGTCGCCCGAATCCGAGCTGCGTGTGATCGTGGTGACGAACGGGCTCCCTCAACCCCTCGTCAACGAAAACATCTTTGCCGCATCGGGTCGGTTCCTGTGTCGTGCCGACCTGTACTTCAAACAATTCGGCGAGCTCCTCGAATACGAGGGAGATCAGCATCGCACCGACCAACGACAGTGGCGCCGCGACCTCACCCGTACAGCCGACGTCGAGTCGGAAGGGCTGCACGTCACCCGCGTCAACGCCGACGATCTGCGTCAGGAGTCCCAACTCGTGGCTCGAATCGCGCGCAATCTGAGCCGTCGTGGATGGTGTGGCACACCCCGCCGCGCTCAGTAGACGATTTTCGTGGGTGGGCAGGGCCGCGCACCCGTCAAAATTGTCCACTGAGCGGATGCCTTACGCCGGTCCACAAACAGCCGACAGTACTGATTGACACCCCGCTTGCGGTGTTCTGACCCAGGGATGAGCACATGATCGTACTAACGCGGCTGAACGACAGTCACTTTGCGATTAACCCCGACCTGATCGAACGCATCCATGCGAACCCGGACACCACCCTGGTCATGGTGGACGGTGCCAACTTCATCGTCACCGAGTCCATGGAAGAAGTGATCGAGAAGATCGCCAGCTACCGGGCGCACGTGATCGCGCTCGCGTACGACCCGAGCGCCGGGGACCTGCCGCGAGGCCCCAGGAAGCTCTAGTGGATCCCGCAACTCTGATCGGTCTGGTGCTCGCCTTTGGCGCGCTCCTGGCCATGATCACCCTCGAGCATTCGTCGGTCATGTCAATCCTGCTGCCGGCTCCCATGATCCTCGTCTTCGGTGCCACCATCGCGGTCGGGCTCGCTGGCGGCACAATAAAGGATTTCATTTCTGCCTTCAAGGCGCTGCCGGGTGCGTTCCGCGGGAAGACCACGCCGCCGCAGTCAGTCATCGACCAGGTCGTCGGCCTGGCCGAAACCGCTCGAAGTTCCGGCTTGCTCGCCCTCGACCAGGAAGCGGACACCGTCAAGGATCCGTTTCTGCGGGGGGCCCTGCAGAACATCGCCGACGGCACCGACGGTGACGAACTGCGCATGTTGCTCGAAGACGAGATCGCAACCAAGGCACGCTCCAACCGCAACGCGGCCAAATTCTTTACCGGCCTCGGCGGCTACGCCCCGACTGTCGGCATCATTGGCACGGTCGTTTCTCTGACCCACGTCCTCGAAAACCTCGACACGCCCGCTACCCTCGGCCCGATGATCGCGGCCGCGTTCGTCGCGACACTGTGGGGCCTGCTGTCCGCCAACTTCATCTGGCTGCCGATCGGCTCCAGGCTGCGCCGTCTTGCCGACCTCGACGTCGACCGCATGACCCTGGTCATGGAAGGCGCCCTGGCCGTGCAGGCCGGAAGCCAGCCGCGGCTGCTCGGTGAACGACTGCGGGCCATGGTTCCGGCCGAGCTGTTGCCCAAGGTCGGCGCCAAGGGCAAGGACGTTCAGGCGGATGCTGCCTCACCCGCCGGCAAGATCAAAGCCAAGGGTAAGGGAAAGGGTAAAGACAAAGACCTTCCCGAAGCAGCATGAGTGTGCGCGCCAAGCGGCGCAAAATGGTCGAAGAAGAGGACGTCCACCCCGACGAGCGGTGGATGGCCTCCTACATGGACATGGTCACGGTGCTGATGTGCATGTTCATCGTTCTGTTTGCCATGTCGACTGTCGACCAAGACAAGTACGAGCAACTGGCCAACTCCCTTGCCACCGGCTTCGGTGCCGTCGATGCTGGCAAGGTGGATACCGCCGAGGGAGTCGTCGTTCCGGCCGACCTCATCGACAACCAGGGCGAATCACCCACGGAAGTCACCCACTCGTCCGAGGCAATCGACCCGGCAGAGGCCACGGCCGTGGCCACCGCGAACGCCGAAGCGGCCGAGAAGGAGGTGGCGAAGCTCGATCAGCTGGAGGCTGCTGTGACCGCCAATCTGACCGCAGCCGGTGTGGCCCAACTGGTCGAATTTCACATCACCGACCGTGGCCTGACCCTGGGCCTGGTTGGCAGCGAGACGTTCTTCGCACCGGACAGCGCCCAACTCACCGCGGCGGCGACTGCGGTGCTCGATGCTGCCGCTCCGGCGATGGTGGCCAGCGGGCAGAAGATATCGGTCGAGGGGCACGCCGACAAACACGGCCAGTCCGCGACGTTTGCCACGGACTGGGAACTGTCCGCGAGCCGGGCGACGCAGGTATTGCGTCGTCTGGTGGAGCAGGGTGGGATTGGCGGAGAGATGATATCCGCTGTCGCCTTCGGCTCGGCTCAGCCGGTGAACACCGGATCAACCCTCGACGACATGGCCCAGAACCGCCGGGTGGATGTCGTGCTGCTGTCGGACCAGCCGGACAGCGTGCGGGCGCTCATCCCCGGTGTGGCCGGGAAGGATTGACCCGGAACAGACGCGCTGCATCCGCGGGCTGAGACTCCTTACCATTCGACTGACCCCGCCGATAGTCCCAACGTGACAGTCCAGGATCAGGTCGACAGCAGTGCGCCCGCGAAAGCGGCGAAGAGCGTTGAGCTGTACGACTTTCGGCGTCCCACCACCCTGGCTCGGGAACACGCTCGTGTTCTGGAACTGGCCTTTGAGACGTTCGCCCGGCAGTGGGGCACCCAGCTGACCGCACGTGTGCGCGTGCTCTGCATGGTCACCTGCGAGCAGGTACTCATGGCCACCTACGACGAGTACGCGGGCTCTCTGCCGCCGAAAACGGCCATGGTGCTGTGCACTGTCGCCGGTCTCGAAGCCCGAGCCGTCATCCAGTTTCCGACCACGTCGGCACTCACCTGGGTGAACCACATGCTTGGCGGCAACAGCAGCATCCCCGTGATCGCCGAACGCAATTTCACCCAGATCGAGCTCGCCCTGATTCGCAAGCTCATCGCCGAAAGCCTCGAAGACCTGCGTTATTCCTTCGGACCGCTGCTCGTCGACGAGATGGGGGTCGAGGCGATCCAGTACAACTCCCAGTTTGCCCAGGCGGCCGCAACCGGCGACCTGATGGTGGTCGCGACCTTTGCCATTCGGGTGGAGAAGGTGACCGCGACGGCGACGGTGGCCATTCCTGCTGCGGCGCTGATGCCGCAACTCGGCGAAGCGAACCCCACCAGCACCACGTCGAATGCCGCCGAATTTTTGCAGGCCCAGATCGCGGCCGTACCGGTCGACGTGTCGCTCCGGCTGGAGACGGCCCACGTACTGCCCAGTCGCATTCTGACGCTGGCCGTCGGCGATGTTCTGCACGTTCCGCATCCCCAGCATCGTCCGCTCAATTTGACCGTCGACGGCCAGTCGCTCGCCCGCGCGGCCGTGGGGGCAAACGGTTCGCGGCTGGCCTGCATCGTCATTGATACCGAGGAGACAGCTCAATGATTTCTACCCGATCCATTCCCGAGGTCGCCGTTGACGCTCTCATCCGCGTGTTGCCGACGTCGGTGCCGCTGCTGGCGGTGCCACATACCGGCAGTGCCGAGCTGAGCTCGCGCGCTGGTTCCGCCGTGGTCGCCTCGTTTGTGGGCACGACCTCCGCTGACCTGGCCGTGGTATTGAGCGACTCGGCCTCCCTCGACGCCGCAGCCGGGGCGAACTCCCAGCTCGTCTCCAGCCAGGATGTTCTGCGTCCGGCCCTGGAGAGCGCCTCCGGCGTGCTCGGAATCGGCGTGCTCGGCGACTCGAGGGTAGAAGACGCCTCGGCGCTGTTCGCCGCCGACGACACCGACGTCTTCGAGCTGAGTGCCGGCGGCGTCGTGACCGGCTGGTTCGCCATTCGAGTGCGCCAGAACGGCGTTGTCGGCGGGCCCGTTACGGCCTCTAGCCGCGTCGCCATGGGAAACCTCGGGCGTATCAGCAACGTCGAAATGTCCCTGACCGTTGAGATCGGGCGCACCCGTATGTCCGTGCGCGACGTGTTGTCGCTGAAGCCCGGCGCGGTCATCGAACTGGACCGTTCCGCCGGTGCACCGGCCGATATTCTGCTGAACGGCCGCCTGATCGCGCACGGTGAAATCGTCGTCGTCGACCAGGACTACGCCGTGCGTATCACCCAGATTCTCGATGTCGCGGATGGCCTGTCGTAAGTGGACACCCTTATAGTCGCGGTGCGCGTCGTCCTGTCCTTGGGCGTGGTTCTCGCACTGCTCTGGTACCTGCAGCGACGACTGTCGCGCGGGGCACGCGCGCACGGTATCGCTAACCCGGTGACCGTCGTGGGCCGGCAACCCATCGGGCAGAAGGCATCCGTTGTCGTCGTGGAGGTCGACGGAACTCGTCTCGTTCTCGGCGTGACCGAGCAGGCCGTGACTGTGCTGCACGAAAAATCCGTCGCTGCCGTCTCCACGTCGACCCTCGAGACCGCCGTTGCAGCGCTCGGCAGCCCCGACGCGAGCGACGCCTTTGCCCGTTCCCTGGCCACGGCCGAAGCGGATGACGCCGCCCCGGCCCCGACGCCGACCCGCCCCGCCCCGCTGGCCGGGTCGATCCTGTCACCATCAACCTGGCGCCAGACCGCCGCGCTGCTTCGGCAGGGACGGTGAACTCCGCGGTCGACCGGCAGGTACACCGTCAGGCCTCTGCCCGGCTCGGCCTGCTGATTCTCTGTGGTCTCGTCATCACCGCAGCCCTCGTCTGGCTGAGCGTGAGCGTCGTGCACGCCCTGCCAGTCGACCCGGCCATGCCGGACAGCCCCATCGACCCGACCCTGCCGACCGACCCCACCGACCCGTCCGACACCGGCGGCGGCGGGCTGAGCGTGGACATCAACGGACCCGACGGTGCACCTTCGTCAGCGATCGTCACCCTGCTGGGTATCACCCTGCTGTCCGTCGCCCCGGCTCTGCTGCTCATGATGACGAGCTTCACCAAGATCTTCGTCGTGCTGGCCATGACCCGGAACGCCCTCGCGCTGCCGTCGATTCCACCGAACCAGGTGCTCGCCGGCCTCGCCCTGTTTCTGTCGCTCTTCATCATGGCTCCCGTGCTGACCGACATCAACAACGTGGCACTTCAGCCCTACCTCGACGGTTCGCTGAACTTCACCGATGCCCTGAACCTCGGTTCGGAGCCGTTGCGGCAGTTCATGCTGGCCAATACCCGCGGCGAAGACCTCGCCCTGATGACTCGGGCCGCCGACCAGCCCAACCCCGACAATCCCGACGACGTGACCCTGCTCACCCTCATTCCGGCGTTCATGATCTCTGAACTGCGCGCCGCCTTCATCATCGGGTTCGTCATCTTCATCCCGTTCCTGGTCATCGACATTGTGGTTTCCGCGGCGCTGATGTCGATGGGCATGATGATGCTGCCGCCCGTCATGATCTCGCTGCCGTTCAAGATTCTGCTGTTCGTACTCGTCGACGGCTGGGGGCTTATCATCACGAGCCTCATCGGCAGTTATCAGCTGGCCACATGAATACCAATGCGGTGCTCGATATCGGCCTGCAGGCGCTGATTCTGGCCGCGAAACTGTCGGCTCCCGTGCTGATCACCGCGCTCGTGGTGGGTTTTGCCATCTCGCTGATGCAGTCGATCACTCAAATTCAGGAAGTGACGCTGTCGTTCGTGCCGAAAGCGGTCGCCGTCGCCCTGGCCCTGCTGATCTGCGGCCACTGGATGATCGCCGAATCGGTCGCCTTCACCAACTCGATGTTCGAGAAGATTCCCGCGCTGCTCGGCGGAGGTTGACGTGGAGTTCAACCTCAATTTCGCCTGGATCGAAGCGGTCATGCTGGCCGGTGTGCGCATAGTGGCTTTTCTGGTCATCGCACCGCCGTTTTCCTACCGTGCTTTTCCGGCCCGCATCAAAGCTATGCTCGCCATCGGACTGGCCCTGGCCGTCTCACCGCGGGTCACCGCCGAGTACGTCTCCCAGGACACCGCCGGGTTCGTCGGAGCCCTGATCCTGGAAATCCTGGTCGGCGCCACCCTGGGCTTCCTGGTCTTTCTCGTTTTCGCCGCCGTGCAGTCCGCCGGTGGCCTCATCGACATGTTCAGCGGATTCCAGATGGCGCAGGGTTTCGACCCGCAGTCGATGGTCAACGGCGCCCAATTCACCCGACTGTTCCAGATGACCGCCCTCGCACTCATGTTCGCCTCTGGCGCCTACCAACTCGTGCTCGGCGGTCTGTTTCGCAGCTACACCGCCATTCCGCTCGGCTCGGGCATCGACCTGGCCGCGCCAGCCCAGGCCATGATCGCCGCTACCACCCAGATGTTCCTCGCCGCCGTGCAGATCGCCGGCCCGCTGCTCGTCGTGCTGTTTCTAGCGGATGCCGGCCTCGGCCTGCTCACTCGGGTCGCCCCCGCGCTCAACGCGTTCGCCCTCGGCTTTCCGCTGAAGATCCTCATCACGCTGAGCCTCGCCGCGACGGTGTTCGTGGCCCTGCCGCGCATCGTCTCTTCCCTCACCGGGCAGGCCCTCGATGCGCTCATGGGGGTGAGGTAGTGTCCGACACCGATTCCGGCGAAAAGACCGAACAAGCCACCCAAAAACGTATGAAGAGGGTGCGCGAAAAGGGCGAACTCTCCAAATCGCAGGATGTCACCGCCTGGCTCGGCGTTGGCGCGGCCGGTCTCATGCTGCCAGTCACCATCGCGGCCGGCGGCGATGCGGGCACGGACCAGATGTATCTGATCGGCACGCTCGCCCGCAATCCAGATCCCAGCGTGGCCGTTGAAGCCCTCGGCAACGGGCTGGCTTCGCTGACCGATATTCTCACGCCGTTTTTCGTCGTGGTGCTCGTCGTCGTGCTGGGCGGAGCAATGCTGCAGGGCGGCATCCACTTCAAGAAATTCGCCGGAAAGTTCGAGCAGTTCAATCTCGTCACGGGCATGAAACGCGTGTTCGGCACCCAGGCACTCTGGGAAGGCGTCAAGGTTCTCGCCAAGACGGCCGCCGTGGGCTTCGTACTGTACTCGGTGATTCAGGGCCTGATGCCGGTGCTGCTGACCGCCGGAGGGCTGCCGGTTTCTGAATTGCTCATCGCGGCCGGCGGCGGAACGGCCGCGCTGCTGCAGGCCGCCGTCGCGGCCGGCCTCGTGCTCGCTGCCGCCGACATCTTCGTCATCATGAAACGCAACCGCAAGAAAACCATGATGACGAAAAAAGAGGTCAAGGACGAGAACAAGGCCTCGGAGGGCGACCCGCTGATCAAATCGCAGCGCCGCTCCCGGCAGCTGATGATGAGCCGCAACCGCATGATCGCCTCGGTGACCGATGCCAATGTCGTGCTGGTAAACCCCACCCACGTGGCCGTCGCCCTCAAATACGAGCCGGGCAAATCGGCGCCGCGTGTGGTCGCCAAGGGGGTCGGTCATGTGGCCGCTCGCATCCGCGCGCAGGCCGACACCGATCACGTTCCCATCGTGCAGGACGTGCCGCTCGCGCGGGCGCTGCACGCTGCGTGCGAGATCGGCGACGAGATACCCACGGAACTGTACAACGCCGTCGCCAGGGTGCTCGCCTTCGTCATGGCACTGAAGAAGCGGGGGAGCACGGCGGGAACCCACACCATGAGCGCACTGGCCGCTGCACCGTTTGCTCCATCATCCTCATCAACACCGCAGACTGCCGGAGGCCGTTCGTGAATCGCAATCTCATCAAGCTCGCCGTTCCGGTCGGCGTGGTCGGCATCATTCTGCTGCTGGTCGTGCCGATTCCGGCCGGTCTGCTCGACATCCTGATCATCCTGAACATCATGCTGGGCCTGGTCACCCTGCTCACCACCATGTTCGTGAAGAAGCCGCTGGACTTCTCGGTATTTCCGTCACTGCTGCTGGTGGCGACCCTGTTTCGTCTCGGTCTCAACGTGGCATCCACTCGTCTGGTTTTGGGCGAAGGCTATGCCGGCCAGGTGATCGAGGCGTTCGGGCACGTCGCCGTCGGCGGCTCGATCATCATCGGTGCCGTCATCTTTCTGATTCTTGTCGTCATCCAGTTCGTTGTCGTCACCAAGGGTGCCGAGCGTGTGGCCGAGGTCGGGGCTCGATTCACCCTCGACGCCATGCCGGGCAAGCAGATGGCCATCGACGCCGACCTCAACGCCGGCCTGATCACGGATGCGCAGGCCAAGGATCGTCGAGCTGAAGTCTCGGCCGAGGCCGACTTCTACGGCGCCATGGACGGTGCGTCGAAGTTCGTCAAGGGTGACGCGATCGCCGGCCTGATCATCATCATCATCAACATCATCGGCGGCATCGCGATCGGCATGCTGCAGCGGGGTTTGGAGATCGGCGAGGCGGTCAACACCTACGCCCTGCTGACCATCGGTGACGGCCTCGTCACCCAGATTCCGGCACTGCTCATGGCGGTCTCCACCGGTATGATCGTCACCCGCTCGAACGCGGAGACCGACATCGGTTCGACGGCATCCGCTCAGCTGACGCAGTCGCGGAACGCCTTGAACATCGCCGGTGCCGCAGCAGTGCTCATGGCGCTGATCCCTGGTATGCCGGTGCTGCCGTTCCTCATCGTGGGGATGGCGCTCATGCTGATCGCCCAACGAATCAAGGCCGGCGAAGTCAGCAAACAGGCGAGCATCGAGGCCAGCACGGCGTCGGAGAAGAGCGCTCCCAAGACCGACACCACCGAAGACCTGATCGAGCAGATGCGCGTGCACGCGCTTGAGATCATGCTTTCGCCTGACCTGGTCGATCTCGTCTCCGGCGCCTCCGACGACCTGCTCGCTCGGGTACGGGGCCTCCGGCGCAAAATCGCCATGGATCTTGGCGTGGTCGTGCCCCCGGTGCGTACCAGGGACAGCGTCGATCTGCCGTCGTCGACCTATGTGATTCGCATCGCCGGCGTCGAATATGGGCGCGGCCTGGCACCGGCCGGCAAAGTACTCGCCCTCGGCGACGCCCTGGACACCCTGCCGGGGCAGGTCACGATCGAGCCGGTGTTCGGCCTGGCTGGCAAGTGGGTGCCGAGCGAAATGCGGCACAGCGCCGAGATGACCGGAGCCACCGTGATCGACCGGGTCTCGGTCGTGGTCACCCACCTGTCTTCGATCATCACCACGAACGCGGCCCGACTACTCACCCGGGAAGACGTGCGAGTGCTCACGGATGGCGTCAAACAGGTCAATCCCTCGGCCGTCGACGATCTCATTCCCGGTCTGCTCTCCCTCGCCGAGGTGCAGCGGGTGTTGCAGGGCCTGCTGGTCGAGCAGATTCCGATCAACGACCTGCCGCGCATCTACGAGGCGCTCTCGCTGCGCGCGAAGGCCTCGAACGATGCCGAGGGTCTGGTCGAGGCCGCGCGGCAGGCGCTCGGCCCGGCGCTGACCGCACAGTATCTCGATGGCACGCTGCTGCGCGTGATCATGATCGACCCCACTCTCGAACAGTCCATGCTCGAGGGGTTGCGCCCCTCCGATCAGGGCACGCAGATTCTGATGGATCCGGCGCGCCTGGAGACGGTGCTCGCCTCGGTGCGCAGCTCGGTGGCCAAGGTGGAGGCGAGCGGCCAGACTGCTGTGCTGGTGTGCGCTCCGGCGCTGCGGCCAGCCATCCGCCGCCTCATCTCCACGCAGACCGGCGGTCTGCCGGTATTGTCGTATCAGGAAGTAACATCGGCGAATGTGACCATTGAGACAGTGGGTGTGGTCCGTGGAGCCGAAACGATTTCTGCTTGAAGGTCCGACCCTGCGGGAGCTGCAGGAACGCGTCGTCGCCGAGCACGGTGCCAACGCCACCATCATCGCCGCCGAACGGGTCACAGTCGGCGGGATCCGCGGATTCTTCGCGCGCCAGCACTACGAGATCACCGTCGAGGTGCTGGAGCCGGCAGAGCGTAAGAAGTCGGCGCATGCCGGCCTTGATATCTCGGCCCGGCTGGGTATAGCGGCGCTGCTCGACGACGCCGACGAGGCTGAATTCCAACTCCACCCGGCCCAGCCGTCGCCGCAGCTCTCGACGACCTCTGACGGTTTCGCCAAGCTCATGGACGAACTCACCTTCGCGACCGGCCGCGATGTGGTTCCGGATGCCGCACCCGAGCCGGTCGCGGACGCAGTTCCCGCCCGGGGCTCGGCACCAGCACCGAGCACCGCCCGCCCGGCGTTGGCCCGACCCCCGGTACCGGCCCCGCTCACTCGGCCCGGAGACCTGGTTCTGATCGTCGGGCTCGAGGAAGACCCACTCACGATCGCTCGTCTTATGCTGCGCGTGGCCGGTGCGGGCGAGCTGCGCATCGCCGGCACCCTGCTGGAGGAGCGCATCGAGCGGGTCGACGACCGGCGCGGTGCCATGCTGGCCAGAGCCCACGGCGTGGATATCGGCCACAGCACCTTCATCGCCTACGGCCTCGAACCCGCGTCCGACGCTCTCGCTCGAGCGGCAACCCTCACCGCAATCGGTGCCGACCAGGTTTGGGTGGTCGTCGACGCGAGTCGAAAACCCGAGGACACCATCCGCTGGGTCAATATGGTCGTCACCGCCATTCAGGTGCACGCCGTGGCCGCGCTCGGTCGCCAATTCACGACCTCGCCGGCCACCGTCGACGACCTGGGACTGCCGGTGGAGTGGATGGACGGGCGGGTCGCGGCGGCGCCGACCGGCCGCCGGGCTGCACCGCCGCATTCTCGACCCACCGAGCGCGAACGGTAGGCTGGAACGATGCTCGTTCTGACACGCAAACCGGGGGAAAAGATCCTCATCGGTGACGATATCGTCATCACCGTGCTTGACGCCCGCGGCGACAGTGTGCGCATCGGCATCGACGCACCGCGGGGCGTGAAGATTCAACGCGACGAGGTCGTGCGCGCGGTCAGCGAGGCAAACCTCGCGGCGAGCCACATCGACACCGCCGCCGAAGATCGCATCAAACGATCCCTCGGCGTTCTCGCCGCGCTGCAGTCGGCCCAGTCGGCCCAGTCGCGCCAGGCGCAGCCAGCACCCGCAGTAACACCGGAAGCGCCGATACCGGCCCCAGCGCCGGAATGAGCCGAGCCCCGGCCCAAGCCGGCTCTGCCGCACCCGCCGACACACGCCTGAGCGGTCAGCGCAAGCGCAGCATCCGCTTTGACGTGCGTTTGTCGTAGTGCTCACTCGTTGACATGGCCCCGCAGCTCGTCGATCTCTCGGCGCTCGCGCTTGGTCGGGCGCCCGGCGCCGCGGTCGCGCATCGGCACGAGTGCGACCTCTTCGCGGGGCGGTGGCGGGGGAGTCTTGTCGACGTAGCACTCGGCGGCGATCACGGCGCCGACCCGTTTGACCACGAGACGCGACACAATCAGCACCCGGTCGAAACCGTCGCTGCGCACACGAACCTCATCACCGATGTGCAGGGCCTGCGCGGCTTTGGCTTTGTCGCCGTTCACCCGCACGTGCCCGGCGCGGCAGGCGGTTGTGGCCATCGATCGGGTTTTGAACAAGCGCACGCCCCAGCTCCAACTGTCGACGCGGGCAGAGGTAAGCTCCATCCCTTCACTCTAGCCAACGGGCCGAGTCGAAACTCAGCCGCCCTGCCGCACCCAGAGGATCAGCAGCATGGTCACGACAAAACCCGTGAAGAAATTGAGCCAGAGAAATCGTTTCCAGCCGCGGTTGGCGCTCTCGGACAGCTCGTCACTGACCGACCAGAACGGCAGCGCCGCCAAAATGTAGGGAAAGGACAGCACCGCGGCGAGCGGCCCTGGCCAGGGGGTGGCGAGCATCAGCAGACCGGCCAGACCCCAGAAGGTGATCGCGAGGCGCACCGTCGGCCAGGCGCCGAGCGCTGTCGCGATGGACGCGATTCCGGCCTGGCGGTCGGGCTCGACGTCCTGCACGGCACCGAAGGCGTGGCTGGCCATGCCCCACAGAAAGAAGGCGGCGAGCAGGGCCAGCAGCCCGAAGTTCACGGTGGCACCGGCCACGACGAGGCCATAGATGGCGGGGCTGACAAAGTGGGTGCTCGAGGTGATCGAGTCCAGAATGGGCCGTTCCTTGAACCGCAACCCGCGCACCGAGTACGCCACCACAGCGAACAGGCTGACGGCAAGCACGACCCAGGAGAGCGGATGTCCAGCCCCCACCAACCACACCATCGCACCGCCGACAAGCACACAGCTGAGGACGCCCGCGGCAATCACCGTTCGGTGCAGTGCGGGGTGCAGCAGTGCCCCCTCGGCGCCGCCCTTCCGGGGGTTTCGCAAATCGGACTCGTAATCAAAAACATCGTTGATGCCGTACATCAGCAGGTTGTACGGAATCAGAAAGAACAGTGTGCCCACGATCAGCGTCGCGTCCACACGCCCGGTGGTCACAACGTAGGCGGCGGCAAACGGAAAAGCCGTGTTGATCCAGCTGAGCGGCCGCGACGACTGCACAACCTGCCGGGCCTTCCACCCTGAAGTGCCGAGCTGCTCAGTCATCCGTTTGTCCTAACCTGGTGCCGCCCACCAATGTCCACAGCGCCGGAAGCAGAATCGCCGCGGCGAGCGGGTAGGCAAAATCTTCGATCGGGGCGAGAAGAACGAACAGGCCCGAAATGTGCTCCGGGTCATAGCTGAACAATCCAGCCCTAATCATCAGGTTATCGAACAGGGCCGTGAGTACCAGGGTCAGCAGCAGCGCGGAGGCAACGCCCGCAACGAAGCGGGCCGAAATCAACCGGCGTAGGGCGGCCACTGCGGCTACGAGTGCGGCGACGGCGAGAAAGACCGCGTTCAGGAGCAGGTAGGTCACTTGGTAGCCCGCCGGCCCTGAACCAGCCGGGCCCCCTGCACCAGGTTCATGGTGAGGTAGCAGAGAAAAGTGAGAAAGAAGAATTCCTCGAGCGGCAGTTCCGGCGCCAGCTGCACGCCGGTCATCAGCGATGTTTCCCCGCGGTAGAAGATGCCCAGGCCGATGCCGGCGAGGTCCCAACCGAGAAAGAACAGCACACCGATACCGAGCACCAGGGCTGCCCGGCCGGGCGAACGCCAGAAGAACAGCCGAAAACGCCAGTCCAGCACCACCATGCCTCCAAGCGAGACCAGCAGCGTCAGCAGGTACAGAACGCTCACGAGGGCGGCGCAGACTCCGCTGGGGTGTCGGAATATCCTCCGAATCCTCCGAATCCTCCGAATCCTCCGAACCCACCAGGCACGGCCGGCCGGCCTGGCCGGGCCGGCAGCGGTTCGGGCAGCGGTCCGGTGGTGGTGTCGTGGCGTATCCGCTTGAGCAGAATTTCGGCGCTGATCAGGCACATCGGCAGTCCGATGCCGGGAATCGTGGTACCGCCAGCGTAATACAGGCCGGAAATCTTCTTCGACATATTCGATCCGCGCATGAAGGCGCTCTGTCGTAGCGTGTGGGCCGGCCCGAGAGCGCCGCCCTTCCAGCTATTCAGGTCGTCGGCGAAGTCGGCCGGGCCGACGGTGCGTCGCACCGTGATGCGGGCGGCGAGGTCGGGGATTCCGGCCCACTGGGCGACCTGCGCGATGGCGGCATCCGCAATCAGCTCGATCGTGACTGAACCGGCACCGTTGATGCCGCCGGCACCGAGGGTCACATCGGCCGGAACGGGCACGAGCACGAACAGGTTGCTGTCGCCGGTCGGTGCGACTGAGGGGTCGGTCGCGCTCGGCATGCAGACGTACAGCGACGCGGGCGACGGCACCGATGTCGTCTTACCGAAGATCTGGCCGAAGTTCTTGCCCCAGTCCGTCGTGAAAAACAGTGAGTGGTGTTGCAGCTGGGGGAGCTCACCGCTCACGCCGAGCATGACCAACACGGCTCCCGGGCCCGACCGGCGCTTCTGCCACCAGCGTTCCGGGTAGGTCTGCAATGCGGTCGGCAGCAATTCGGTTTCGGTGTGGTGCAGGTCGGCGGCCGAGACGACGCTTTCGGAGTCGAGGCTCACCGATTGCCCAGCGGAATCCCGGAAGCTGACCCCGGCGACGGTTTTGTCACCGTTCACCCGAACAGCTGTGACCGTAGCTTCGGTGATCACTCGAACGCCTTCGGATCGGGCTATCGCTGCGATGCTGTCGATCAGCGTGCTGAATCCGCCCTGCGGGTAAAGCACTCCGTCGGCGAGGTCGAGATGACTCATCAGGTGATACATCGACGGCGTGAGGTTGGGCGCCGAACCCAGGAAGACCGCGGGGTACCCGAGAATCTGACGCAGCCGTGCGTCAGTCACGAAGCCCGCGACGAATTTGTCGAGTGGTTGCAGCAGCAGGCGCGCCAGTCGCCCGAGCCGGCGCAGTACGTCGGGCACCAGGAACGGGCGGAACGATTCGTAGCTCGAATACAGAAATCGCTTCACGGCCATGTCATAGGTTTCGGTCGCCGAGTCGAGATACCGATCGAGCGCCCGTCCTGCCCCCGGCTGCACCGATTCAAACAAGCGGATGTTTGCGGCCCGGTCGGCGCGAATATCCACCGGAACAGGGTCACCCTCAAAGAGCACCCGGTAGCCGGGGTCGAGTTTCACGAGGTCGAGCTGCTCGGCCACGCTGGAGCCGAACAAACGGTAGAAGTGCTCGAACACCTCCGGCATCAGGTACCACGATGGGCCCGTGTCGAAGCGAAATCCTTCGGTCTCCCAGAGGCCGGCCCGGCCGCCGAGTTCGGCGCGGGATTCCAGGAGGGTGACGTCGTGGCCTTCCCTGGCAAGCAGGGCGGCGCTGGCCAGACCGGCGATCCCGCCGCCGATCACGATAGTGCGTGTCATCGCTTCCACGCGCCGCGGCCGATGGTGGAGTTCAGGGCGATCATTAGTTTCTCTCCATCCGGCACCCGCACGCGGGAGCGCAATAACTGGTTGGCCGGGGTCGACCGCAGCCGTCGGGACAGCCGGGTGAACAGGCCCTGTGCGGCGGCGACGGCGCGCCGGCAGCCAGCAGGCAGCAGCGGCAGAACGGCACTGGCAATTGCGAGGTCGGCATCGATGTCGTCGAGGATCACGTTCTTCTGCGCGTCGGTGAGGTGCAGCGGGTCGATCCCCGGAAAATAATTGCGGCCGAGGACCTCGCGATCACAGGACAAGTCGCGCAGAAAATTGATCTTCTGAAAAGCCGCGCCGAGGTGGCGTGCACCGTCTTCGAGCACACTGAGTTCGGAGTCGTTGCGCGGGGACCAGTGCACGAAAGTGCGCAGGCACATGAGCCCGATCACCTCGGCTGAACCGTAAATGTACTCGGCTACGCCCTCGGCGCTGAACGGGGTCGGGTCAAGGTCACGGCGCATCGACGCGAAGAAGGGGGCGATCAGGCTGGAGTCGATTCCGCACTGCCTGGCCGTAGCGGCAAAGGCGTGCACGACCAGATTGGTGCTGTAACCACGCACGATGGCACGTTCGGTTTCTAGTTCGAGTTCGTCGAGCAGCTGCCGCTGTTCCTCTATCCCGACGCCGGCCTCGGTGGCGGCTCCGTCGACGATCTCGTCGGCGATGCGCACGAGGGCATAGATCGTTCGTACCGGGGTGCGCACCCGGGAGTCGAGCAGCCGGGCGGCAAGGCCGAACGACGTGGAATAGTGTCCGATCACCGTCGCGGAACTGGCCCGCGCGGTCTCCGCGTATTTGAGCAGATTCGTGTCAGAGACCGTTCGAGCCGATACAGCTCGCAGCGGCGTCATCAGCGGGCCCGATTCACGGCGGCCTCGGCCAACTCGATCAGGGTTGCCCGCAGCTCGGCGGGAATGATCGCCGGGTCGAGCGTGTCGACTGCCAGTCGAGAATGGTCGTAGGCCAGCCCCTCAGCGGCCGCTTTCGCACCGCAGGCGCGCAGGTGCTCCCGCGCCCGTTCCGCTTCCTCCTCGCTGAGGTCGATCTTGCCGAGATACGGTGCAATCAGCGACCAGCTCTCGGTGCCGCCGGCGTGGGCGATCAGCGCGGTCTGCTTGCCCTCGCGCAGGTCGGCGGTGACGCTCTTGCCGGTCTTGACCGGGTCGCCGAACACCCCGAGCAGATCGTCGGTGAGCTGAAAGGCCACCCCGACGAGACGTCCGTACCGCCCGAGCAGGCGAATCGCCTCGGCCGAGGCTCCGGCAAGCACCGCCCCGGCTTGGAGCGGCGCTTCGAAGGAGTAGACGGCGGTTTTGTTCTCCAGGGTGGTGATGACCTCCTCCACGCTGAGCGGATGCTGCGCCGAACTGTTGGTCACGTCGGCCAATTCCCCGGCGGCCGAGACGAACACCGCCCGGTCGAGCAGGTCGAGCAGCCGCAGCCTGGTGTGCACGTCGACCGGCAGCTTGGCCAGCGCACGATGCGCCTCACTGAGCGCCAGGTCGCCAGCGAGAATAGCGGCCGCCGCCGCCCAGACCCCGGCCTGGTCGGCAACGGCTCCGTGCGCGAGCGCCCGGTCGTTGAAACGCCCGGCAATGTTGGCGACCCCGCGACGCGCCAGGTCGCGATCGATGACATCGTCGTGAATCAGAAATGCCGTGTGCAGCAGCTCAAAGCTCACGGCGACCGGTGCTACCAGGGACTGATCACGACCACCGAAACCGGCATAGGCGGCGAGCACGAGCGCGGGGCGCACGCGCTTGCCGCCACTGCTGGCCTGCTCCAGGGAATCCCACAACGCCACATAGTGCTCGCCGTAGTCGCTCGCGCGCAGTCGTGCGGCCGCGAAAAACCGGGTCAGATCGGTTTCGACGCCCGTCGCAACCGTGTCAAGCACGAAAAGTGTCCAGCTGCTGCACCTGCAGAGCCATCCACGGGCTGAACGCCCACGGGGCATCCGTCACTGCCCGGTACAGGTCTGCGGGGCGGGTCCAGGCGTATTCGGCGACCTCGTCGGGGTTCGGCGTGGGTTCGGCGACGGTCGTGGCCAGATAGACGGGACAGATCTCGTTCTCGACGATGCCATTACTGTCGGTGGCACGGTACCGAAACAGGGGGAGTGCGAGATCGATGTGGTCGAGGTCGAGCCCGAGTTCAAATCCGGCCCGGCGTGTGACGGCCTGCGTCAGCGGTTCGGTGGGAAGCGGATGCCCACAAAACGAGTTGGTCCAGACACCCGGCCAAGCCTTCTTGGTCAGCGCCCGTCGAGTGACGAGCACTTCGCCGAGCGGATTGAGGACATAACACGAGAACGCCAGGTGCAGGACGGTGTCCGATCCGTGGATGCTGTGCTTCGGCGCGGTACCAATGTGGCGGCCCTCGTCATCGAGGAGGATTACGTGCTCATCAAGGGTATTGGCGGTGTGCACGTGTGCTCCCCTTCTCTTTTTAACCTTAACATGATCGGAAATAACTAACCAAGTTAGCGACTGCCCACGTTACCATGGGGATATGTCCCACGATGAGAGTAACCCCCCAGCGCCCGGGACGTACTGGTACGACCCCAAGAACGCCGGAGTTTCTTCGGCCATGGAGGTTTTGCGTGCCGTGCGCCGGTTTCGCGTGGCCGACGCCGCGATGCGTCACCGCGCCCAGGCTGAGATGCAGATCAATGAAACAGACCTGATGGCCATCCGTCACCTCATCGCCTGCGAACGCCAAAACCGCGTCGCCAGCCCCAAGGATCTCAGCGAATTCCTGAACATCTCGTCGGCCGCCACCGCGAAGCTCCTCTCCAGACTCACGGCGTCTGGCCACATTCGCCGGGAGGTGAACCCGGATGACGGTCGGGCCCAGCGCCTGTTCGCTACCTCGTCCTCGCACGAGCAGATGCGGCAGGCGCTGTCGGGCACGCACGAGCAGCTCATGCAGGTCGCCGTGGGGCTCGCCGCCGACCACCAGGCGGCCGTTGTGCATTTTCTTGACGCGATGAGCGCCATCGCCATGATGCCGCACCCGGACACAGTGGCCCGGGAAGCGGCGGCCGCTGCAGCGCCGGGCGGAGAGCCGGCATCCGCTTAAGATGGATCAGTGACTCAACTCTCTGCCACTGCGCCGAAATCTGCCGCCTCCTACGTTGAGGCCCTGTTGGCCTCGTACCCCGATTTTCCCAAGCCCGATATCCTGTTTCGCGACCTCAACCCGGTATTCGCCGACGCGGTGGCTTTTCGCGCGATCATCGACGACCTGGCCGACCAGCACCGAGGCCGATTCGATGCCGTAGCCGGTATCGAGGCTCGCGGTTTTCTGCTGGCGGCCGCTGTTGGGTACGCGGCGAACGTGGCTGTCCTGGCCGTGCGTAAGGGCGGCAAGCTGCCAGGCACCGTGCTGACCGAAGAATACGAGTTGGAATACGGCTCGGCCCGACTCGAACTCGAAATCGGCCAGCTGCCGGCCGGCAGCCGCGTTCTCATCCTTGACGACGTCCTCGCCACGGGAGGCACGATCGCGGCCACGAGCCGTCTCATCGATCGGGCCGGCTACACCCTCACCGGCGTCGGTGTCGTGCTCGAGCTGACCGACCTGCACGGTCGTGAGCGTCTGGGCACCACGGCGGTACACGCGATCATGTCGATCTAGGTCAGCTGAGCCAAATTTCGCACGAACCTCAGGGCTGCGTGGGGCATGCTTGGAGCATGACTGAGAGTTCGGGTGTCGATGCGAGCGTCGCGCGCGGGGCGGCCGTCCCGCCGGTCGGCCCGGGGCGGGACAGCGGCGACGCCTGGGTTCACGCTCCCGATGGTCGCAAATTCTGGGGCCGATTCGGTGCGGCCGGACTCCTCGTTCATCATCCGCGCCTCGGAGTGTTGCTGCAGCATCGCGCCGTCTGGAGTCATTTCGGCGATACGTGGGGGCTTCCGGGTGGAGCTCGCCACGAGAACGAAAGTGCGATCGACGCCGCCCTGCGCGAAGCAAGGGAAGAGGCCGGCGTGCCAGCGCACCTGGTGCAGGTCAAATTCACGTCCCTATTCGACCTAGGATTCTGGTCGTACACGACCGTCGTCGTGGAGGCGACCGAGGAGTTCGAACCGGTGATCAGCGACCAGGAGAGCATCGCCCTGCGCTGGGTTCCGGCTGGTTCCGTTGATCTGCTCGCCCTTCATCCCGGTTTCGCTGCCAGCTGGCCCACGCTGCGGGGGCGGCTGGATTGAAATCTGGCCCCACTCGATAGACTCTTTCTCGTGACGACGGCAGTGAACGGGGTGGTGAGCGATCGGGTGCTCACCCTGCCCAACGTGCTGAGCCTGCTGCGGCTGGTACTGGTGCCGGTTTTTCTCGTACTCCTCGCCCAGGGAGAGGATGCCTGGGCTTTGGTCGTGCTCAGCATCTCCAGTTTCACCGACTGGCTCGACGGGTTTCTCGCGCGGCGCTGGAACCAGATCACCCGCCTCGGCCAACTGCTGGACCCGGCCGCCGATCGCCTCTATATCTTTGCGGCTCTGATCGGACTCGCCTGGCGCGATCTGGTCCCGTGGTGGATTGTGTTGGTCATCGTGGGGCGTGACGTCTTTCTGCTGGCCTTGGGCGTCATCCTCGCAAACTATGGGTTTGGCCCGCTGCCGGTGCACCACCTCGGCAAGGTGGCGACCTTCTGCCTGTTCTACGCCCTGCCGATGATCATGCTCGGACAGGCCTTTCCTGCACTGGAATGGTGGTCGCAGCCGATGGGCTGGGCGTTCGGCCTCTGGGGCGCTTTTCTGTACTGGTGGGCCGGCATTATTTATGCCATTGAAACGATGCGAGTGATTCGGCTGCCAAGGGTCGCCCCGGGTGTATCTTCCGATACGCTGGAACGATAGGAGGTGCATGATGGTCGATCTAGCCGGAAAGAATAATTCCGAGGAGCAGAACGAGCCCGTGCCCACAGATCAGCCCGAAAACCCGACGACAGGCGAAGCAATGCCCAGCAAGGCGCAGTCCACCCCAGCATCCTCCACTCCTGGCTCCACCGGTGTCGAGACGCCCGGCGAATCGACCACGGTGCACGACATGCTCAGCACCGACACAACGATGAATTTCAGCCAGGAGTTCGCCGCCCAGATCGCGTCGATCAACTCGAACGTCACGGCCGAGGAACAGGAATCCATCGCCGCTCTGCCCTCCGGGTCGGCGCTCATGGTCGTTCGTCGCGGACCCAATGCCGGTGCCCGTTTTCTGCTGGACGCCGATCTCACGAGCGTCGGTCGCCACCCGAACGCCGACATCTTTCTCGACGACGTCACGGTCTCGCGTCGGCACGCCGAGTTCCTGCGTAACGGCACAACCTTCACGGTGAAAGACCTCGGCTCGCTCAACGGCACGTACTTCGATGGTGAGCGCATCGAAACCGCCGCTCTGACCGACGGCGCCGAGGTGCAGGTCGGCAAGTTTCGTCTCACCTTCTACGCGTCGCGCCTCGACCTCGCCCGCGCGGCGAGCGAGTAGTGGCGGCAAACTCCGCCCAGGCTCGTTCCGTGTCTGTGTCGGAAGCTCAAGGGCAAGCTCCGGGATCAGCGCCGCTGCTGAGTATCGGCCAGGTCTTGGCACGCCTCACCCCGGAATTCACCGAACTGACTCCGTCGAAGCTGCGCTTTCTCGAGGAACAGGGCCTCGTCGCCCCGGCCCGCACGGAATCCGGCTACCGCAAGTTCTGCACCAGCGACGTCGATCGCCTGCGACTGATCCTGTCGATGCAGCGCTATCAGTACCTTCCCTTGAAGGTCATCCGCTCCTATCTGGATGATCTGGATGCCGGGCTGTCGCCGGTCTTGCCTGGCGGAACCACCCCCGGAGCGTCGATGCTCGGCACGTCGCGTCGTCTCACCCGCGACGAACTGCTGCGCGAAGCCGGGGCATCCGCCACGCTCCTGCACGATGCTGTCTCCGCGTCGATCATTCTGCCCGCCGAACACTACGGCGACAGCGTGCTGCACGTGCTGCGGGCCCTCGTCGAGCTGCAACGCAGTGGAATCGAACCGCGGCACCTCCGAGGCTTTCGCGGTGCGGCGGAACGCGAACTCGGCCTCATCGAAAGTGCGCTCGTGCCGCTCGCCCGGCGTAAAGACGCCTCCAGCCGGGCGAAGGCAGCTGAAATGGCGGTCGAGATCGCCGGGCAACTCGAGGTCATTCGAGGCAGCCTGATTCGCTCCGCACTGGGCCGACTGACCAACTAGGTCGTAGACTGATTCAGGTTCAAGAGACACCGTCGTCGATTTGATCCGGTCGCTTCCTGGCGGGGCCGCCTGCACTCGACCGACACGCCAAATCGGTCACGCGAATGTCATGCTGCGAGGCACTTCACCTCGGTACCGTAGGTAGAGCGATCCACAGCAGGACATCGTCATAACATCAGTATTCCGTTCACATCCGCACCACAGATAATTCCGCAACACAGTGGCTTTACGCTCGCTTCATCGCAGCTGCAGGTCACGGCACCGCGTAACCCCCGAGAGGCAACCCATATGAGTGAGCTCAAGCCTGACGCTGACGCTTCGCGTTACTCGTTAGGACTGCTGTTCACCGATGGCATGCCCGAGCTTGATGAAAACTCCGGCTACCGCGGCGCTGTCGCCGCGCGTGCGGCCGGCATCAGCTACCGTCAGCTCGACTACTGGGCCCGCACCGGCCTGGTCGAACCCACAGTGCGTGGCGCGGCCGGTTCTGGTTCCCAGCGCCTCTACGGCTTTCGCGACATCCTCGTGCTCAAGCTTGTCAAACGTCTGCTCGACACCGGCATCTCTCTGCAACAGATTCGCACCGCGGTCAACCAGCTGCGCGAGTCGGGAATCAGCGACCTCGCCCAGACCACGCTCATGAGCGACGGCGCGAGCGTCTACCTGTGCACCTCCAACGATGAGGTCATCGACCTGGTCAGCCGCGGCCAGGGCGTCTTCGGGATCGCCGTGGGCAAAGTTCTCCGCGAGGTCGAGACTAGCCTGGTCGAACTCGACATGCATCCGGTCGACCCCGCCGACGAGCTCGCCGCCCGTCGTTCCACCCGCAAAATCTCCTAGCATCCGCTTTTCGGTCCCAGGTGCCCGCCATTCGCGGTGCGCTGGAATTCTGGCCAAGCTGCATCTGCGCAGAAGCCCAGGCTCGATTTAGCGACCTCGCAGAAGCCTAGGTTCGAACTAGACCGCAGGGGCCTCGGCGTACTCGCCGATGCGCGCCGTGCGCAGCACCCGGTCGAGCAACTGGTCGAAGTAGCCCGCCATCTCGAGCGCACTGTCGCCCGGCCAGATGTGCAGCGGCTTCGCGGCGCCCTGCGCCTGCTGCAGCGACGTACGCTCCGGCAGTTGCGGGCTGAGCACGAGCGGCCCAAACATGTCGCGTAACTCCTTGATGCGAAACTGGTGCTCGAGCGACGCCGTGCGGGCCCGGTTCACAATGATGCCGAGCGGCTGCAGGCGCGGGCTGAGGCCTCGGCGAATTTCTTCGATCGCGCGCAGCGCACGGTCTGCTGCAGCAACCGAGAACAGGCCGGGCTCTGTAACGACCGCGACGCGGTCGCTCGCGGCCCACGCGGTGCGGGTGAGGGCGTTGAGCGACGGTGCACAGTCGATGAGCACGAGCTCATAGTCTTTCTCGATCGTCGAGAGCGCTTCCTCGAGTTTCCAGATATCGCGGATGCTCGGGTGCGGCCCGTCAAAGTTGATCGCCGACGGACTGCCGATCATGACGTCGATCGTGCCGGGACGGTTGCGGGTCCAGCCGCTCGGGGCAATAGCCGCGCGCACCGTCTTTTCCTTGGGCGAGCCGAGAACATCGGCAACGTTGAGGTGACCGGCTACCTGGATATCCATACCGGTTGACACGTCAGACTGCGGATCGAGATCCACGACGAGTGTGCGCACGCCGCGGGCGAAGGCAGCAGAAGCCAGACCAAGGGTCACAGTGGTCTTGCCGACACCACCCTTGAGGGAACTTACGCTGAGTACGTGCATGAGTAGCAAGGTTACCTTCACTAGTGTTAGAGAACCTAACCGTTAGCTGTGCGCCCCGTACGCCCTCGAAAGGCTTGCATGTTTGAGAAAATCCTTGTTGCCAACCGCGGAGAGATCGCGATCCGTGCCATGCGCGCGGCGTACGAGCTCGGAGCCAAGACTGTGGCGGTGTTTCCATTCGAGGATCGCAACTCGTTGCACCGTCTGAAAGCCGACGAGGCGTACCAGATTGGTGAGACCGGGCATCCGGTTCGCGCGTATCTGGACGTGAGTGAAATCATCCGGGTGGCCAAGGAATGTGGCGCTGATGCCATCTACCCCGGCTACGGTTTTCTGTCGGAGAACCCCGAGCTCGCCGATGCGTGCGCCCAGGCCGGCATCACCTTCATCGGCCCCGGCGCCGACGTGCTCGAAATGGCCGGCAATAAGGTCACCGCGAAAGAGCACGCCATTGCGGCCGGCGTTCCGGTGTTGAAATCGACGCAGCCATCGACCGACGTCGAACTGCTCATTAGCCAGGCCGACGAAATCGGCTTCCCGATCTTCGCCAAGGCCGTCGCTGGCGGTGGCGGGCGCGGCATGCGCCGCGTCGCCAAGAAGAGCGAGCTGCGCGGAGCCCTCGAAGAAGCCATGCGCGAGGCGAACAGCGCGTTCGGCGACGCCACGATGTTCCTCGAGGCCGCAGTGCTGCGCCCCCGCCACATCGAAGTGCAGATTCTGGCGGATGCCGCCGGTGAGACGGTGCATCTGTTCGAGCGCGACTGCTCGGTACAGCGTCGCCACCAGAAGGTCATCGAGATCGCTCCGGCGCCGAACCTGAGCGATGAGATCCGGGTGCAGCTCTACGCCGACGCCATCAAGTTCGCCCGTTCCATCGGGTACGTCAACGCCGGCACCGTGGAGTTCCTGCTCGACACCGTCGGCGAACGCGCCGGCCAGCACGTGTTCATCGAAATGAACCCGCGCATCCAGGTGGAGCACACCGTGACCGAAGAGGTCACCGATGTCGACCTCGTGCAGGCGCAGATCCGCATCGCGGCGGGGGAGACCCTGGCCGAGATCGGCCTCACGCAGGGCGAGATCCGCCTGCGCGGCGCGGCACTGCAGTGCCGCATCACCACCGAGGACCCCGCGGCCGGGTTCCGCCCGGACACCGGCAAGATCACCACCTACCGGTCACCCGGCGGCGCCGGCATCCGCTTGGATGGTGGCACGGTCAACACGGGCGCGCAGATCAGCCCGCACTTCGACTCGATGCTCGCCAAGCTCACCTGCCGCGGCCGTGACTATGCAGCCGCCGTGGTGCGGTCCAAGCGTGCGCTGGCCGAGTTCCGTATCCGCGGCGTCTCCACCAACATCTCTTTTCTGCAGGCGGTGCTCGACGACCCCGACTTCGCCGCCGGCGACCTGAGCACCTCGTTCATCGACGAACGCCCCGAGCTGCTGCGCGGCCGGGAATCCAAGGACCGCGGCACCAAGATTCTCAATTGGCTTGCCGAGGTCACGGTCAACCAGCCCAACGGCGTGCCGCCGACCACGGTGCACCCGCGCGACAAGCTGCCGCAGTTCGACATCACGACCCCGGCCCCCGACGGCTCCCGCCAGAAGCTGCAGCTGCTCGGCCCGACCAAATTCGCCGCCGATCTTCGGGCCCAAACCGCTCTGGCCGTCACCGACACGACGTTCCGGGATGCCCACCAGTCGCTGCTGGCGACCCGGGTGCGTACCAAAGATCTCGTGGCCGTGGCACCGTATGTGGCCCGGCTGACCCCGCAGCTGCTCTCGGTCGAGGGCTGGGGCGGCGCTACCTACGACGTGGCGCTGCGTTTTCTCGGCGAAGACCCGTGGGAACGCCTCGCCGCCCTGCGGGAAGCCCTGCCGAACATTAACCTGCAGATGCTGCTGCGCGGCCGCAACACGGTGGGCTACACCCCGTACCCGACCGAGGTGACCGACGCGTTCGTGCGAGAGGCCACGGACACCGGCGTGGACATCTTTCGCATCTTCGACGCCCTCAACGACGTGTCACAGATGCGCCCGGCCATCGACGCGGTGCTGAACACCGGTACCGCCCTGGCCGAGGTTGCCGTCTGCTACACCGGCGACCTGCTCGACCCGGCCGAGAACCTCTACACCCTCGACTATTACCTGCGCCTGGCCGACCAGATCGTCGAAAGCGGCGCCCACGTCATCGGCATCAAGGACATGGCCGGGCTGCTCCGCCCGAGCGCAGCCGAGAAGCTCGTTAGCGCGTTCCGCGAACGCTTCGACCTGCCCGTGCACGTGCACACCCACGACACTCCGGGCGGCCAGCTGGCCACCCTGCTCGCCGCAGCCCGTGCGGGCGCCGACGCCGTGGACGTGGCCTCGGCTCCGATGGCCGGCACGACCAGCCAGCCGTCGGCATCCTCACTGGTGGCGGCCCTCGCTCACACCGAACGGGACACCGGCATTTCGCTCAAGGCCACGACCGACCTCGAACCGTACTGGGAGGCCGTGCGCACCCTGTACACGCCGTTCGAATCGGGCCTCTCCGCCCCGACCGGCCGGGTCTACTCGCACGAGATCCCGGGCGGGCAGCTCTCCAACCTGCGCACCCAGGCCGTCGCGCTCGGCCTGGCCGACCACTTCGAACTAATCGAAGACATGTACACCGCCGCGAACACTATCCTCGGCCGCGTGCCCAAGGTGACCCCGTCTTCGAAGGTGGTCGGCGACCTCGCCCTCTACCTCGCCGCGGTGAAGGCCGACCCGGCCGACTTCGAGGCGAACCCTGACAAGTACGACGTGCCCGACTCCGTCATCGGATTCATGGCTGGCGAGCTCGGCGAACTGCCCGGCGGCTGGCCGGAGCCGTTCCGCACCAAGGTGCTCGCGGGCCGCGACGTACGCGTTGGTGTCACCGAGATCACCGCGGGGGAGCGCACCGCCCTCGGCGCATCGAGTGCCGAACGTCGCGCGATGCTCAACCAGCTGTTGTTCCCGGCGCCGACCCGCCAGTTCGAACAGGTCAAGGAAAGCTACGGTGACCTGTCTGTCATCGATACCGTCGATTACCTCTACGGCCTGCAGCAGGGCCAGGAACACGCCGTCGAAATCGCTAAGGGCGTGCGACTCTACGTGGGCCTGGAAGCCATCGGTGAAGCCGACGACAAGGGTATGCGCACCGTCATGACCATCCTCAACGGCCAGCTGCGCCCGGTGTTCGTGCGCGACACGAGCATCACGGTGCAGACCAAGATCGCCGAAAAAGCGGATGCCAACCAGCCCGGCCAGATCGCCGCACCCTTCTCCGGCGTGGTCACCCTGCAGGTCGAGGAAGGCGCTCACGTTGAAGCCGGCCAAAGCGTCGCGTCGATCGAAGCCATGAAAATGGAAGCGGCGATCACCACCTCGATCGCCGGAACCATCGAACGTGTCGCCGTCCCGCTCACCCAGCAAGTCGATGCGGGCGATCTGCTCGTGGTTGTGCGTCCGCGCTAAGATTAGGGCCGTTATCGACCAGTTGAGGATGTACCCGTGCCAGACAAACGTACTGACGACCAGAGCGCGCCCGCGCGACCGGTGTCTGCCGCCAAGCGAACCCGTGACGAGCGCGACGACTATCACAGCGAGTTGCCGCCGCATACGATCGACAACCTCGCTGCGTCCCTGCCCGAGAGCCTGAGCGTTCCGATCGAGGTGCCGGTCGGGCCCCGCCGCTCGGTGCCTGCCGTGGGCCGGTCGGCCAGGGGCACCGGCCTCGACACGACCCGGATCGTGTCCACCCCGGCCACCCACACCGTTGAAATCTCGACGCCGGCGCCGGCCCGTTCAGCAGGGGCTAGCTCGGCCATCGAATCGCTCTCCCGAGCGGATGCCGCCTCCACAGTTCGGCGCGACCGCATCCGTACCGAAAACAGCACGGCCCCCGAGTCGGCCGCCATGCTCACCTCTGATCGCCTGCTCGCGGTCAACCGTAAGACCCGCAAGGCGCCGCAGGGCTCCTGGCCCGAATTCGTCTACGCCCTCACTCTGCACCTGGTCAACGTGGGCGACTCCGCCAAGGTGCAGGCCTACAAGGAGATGGACGAGCGCATCCGCCGCCAGTTTGAGGGCGGCACGCGGTTCGTTCCGATTCTCACCCGCAAGGGCGGCGTCGGCAAGACCACGGTCACGACCCTGCTCGGAATGGCCCTGGCGGATGCCCGCGACGACCGCATCATCGCCATCGACGCCAACCCCGACCGCGGCACACTCTCCGAACGCGTGAGCAAGCAGACCAGGTCGACCGTGCGCGACGTCGTCTCCAAGGCCGCGTCGATCGGCAACTTCACCGACTTCTCCGCTCTGGTCTCCCGCGACGAAACCCGCCTCGACATTCTCGCCTCCGACACCGACCCGCTGCTCTCCGAGGCGTTCGACGAGAACGACTACAACGTCGTCGCCGACCTCGCGGCCCGCTACTACTCGATCGCGCTCACCGACTGCGGTACCGGCATCGTGCACTCGGTCATGCGGGCCACCCTGCAGCGCGCCGACTCCATCGTGATCGTCTCCGGCGGCAGCGTCGACGAGGCCCGTCTGGCCTCCGAAACTCTCACCTGGCTCGAAGCCAACGGCTACGGCGACCTCGTGCGCAACGCGATCGTCGCCCTCAACACCGCCACCCAGGGCACCAACCTGGTTCGCCTCGAAGAAATCGAGTCGCACTTTCGCTCCCGCGTACGCGAGATCGTGCGCATCCCCTACGACCCTCAACTTGCCGCCGGCAGCGTCGTCTCCTACAAAGATCTCAAGCCGATCACCCGGCTGGCAGCACGAACGCTCGCCGAACTGGTCGTCGAGGGGCTCCCCACCGACCGCAACCTGTAGCGAGCCGCGCGCTCGTTCGTCTTTCACACCACCCGCCTACCGAGGAGTCTCCCCGTGCCCGAACGCCAGATCCGTCTCTTCGGAGATCCGGTGCTGAAGACCGTCTCCGACCCCATCGACGGGATCGACGACCGGGTGCGCGGCCTGGTGCAGGACCTGGTCGACAGCGTGCGACTGCCTGGGCGGGCCGGCGTCGCGGCCTCGCAGATCGGCGTGAACCTGCGAGCGTTCAGCTACAACGTCGACGGTGTCATCGGCTACATCCTCAACCCCACGGTCGTTGAACTCTCCGGAGAGCCCGACCTCGTCGACGAGGGCTGCCTCTCCGTTCCGGGACTCTGGTACCCCACCAAGCGCTACCCGTTCGCCCGGGTCACCGGCATCGACCTCGACAATAATCTCATCGAGCTCTCCGGCACCGGCATCATGGCCCAGGCTTTACAACACGAAACCGATCACCTCGACGGCTACCTCTACATCGACCGCCTCGACAAGGACAACCGCAAGGCCGCGATGAAGGAAATCCGAGAGTCCACCTGGTTCTAGCCCCCACCGAGGATTCCGGACAGCGAGCTCGGGCGAAGCCTCGAGCGGTCCGAATGTGAGGGAGCGGGAAGCGGAATGCTTTTCCCGAGCCCTACCCACCAATTACCTGCACCGAACCCGACCCACAACGAAAGTGAGCCGGGCCCGCCCTCAAACTACTCGCGTAGCGAAATCCCCTCAGTAACCGGCGCCCCAGAGTACATCGCCTCAATCTCACCGGCGAAGTCCCGCAGAATGATATTGCGCTTGATACTCATCTTCGGCGTTAGATGCCCGCTGTCCTCGGTGAGCTCAATCGCCAGCAGCGTGAATTTACGAATCGACTCCGCCCGCGACACACCCTCATTGGCATGGTCGACCGCGCGCTGAATCTCCGCGAGCACAGTCTTATTGACGGATGCCTGCGCGAGCGACATTCCGGCATCCTCTTGATTGTTGTTCAACCACACCGGCAGCATGTCGGGGTCCAGCGTGATGAGCGCGCCTATGAACGGCTTCTGGTCGCCGACGACGACGACCTGGCCGATCAGCGGATTCGCGCGAATGGGGTCTTCGAGCGCCGCCGGGGCCACGTTCTTGCCGCCGGCCGTCACGATGATTTCCTTCTTGCGTCCGGTGATGGTGAGAAAACCGTCGGCGTCGAAATCACCGATGTCGCCGGTTTTCAACCAGCCGTCATCGAAGGCGTCCGCGGTGGCCTGCGGGTTCTTCCAGTACTCCTTGAAGACGTTGACGCCCTTGACCTCGATCTCGCCGTCGTCCATGACGCGCACCGAGACACCCGGCAGGGGCGGCCCGACAGTGCCGATTTTGGCCCGGGTGGCCAGCCCAACGGTGGCCGGGGCCGTCGTCTCGGTCAGACCGTAGCCCTCGAGAATGACGATACCCAGGCTCTTGAAGAAGTGACCGAGGTGAGCACCCAGCGGCGCCGAACCGGAGACCGCCCAAACGACTTTGCCGCCCATCGCGGCCCGCAACTTGCTGTAGACGAGCTTGTCGAACAGCGCGAACTTGATCTTCATGCCGAGCGGAATCGGCGTTTCGGCTTGCACCAGCTTGGAATGCTCAACGGCCACGTGGGCCGCAGCATCGAAGATCTTGCCCTTGCCGCCGGCGACAGCCTTCTGCTGGGCCGAGTTGTAGACCTTTTCGAACACCCGCGGCACTGCGAGTAGAAAGGTCGGCTGAAAGCTGCCGAGCGCGGCCAGGAGCGTTTTGGTGTCAGCTTGGTGCCCGACGCGCACGCCGACGTGCACGCACAAGACCGAGATGAATCGGGCAAAGACGTGGGCAGTCGTGATGAACAGCAGGGTCGAGGCGCCCTCGGGGTGAACCAAGACTTCCTTCAGGGCTACCGCAGCGTTGCGGCTGGTCTCGAGGAAGTTCGCGTGGGTGAGCACGCAGCCCTTGGGCTTGCCGGTTGAACCGGAGGTGTAGATGAGGGTGGCCATGTCGTCGCCGACGGCGAGGTTGCGGCGGCGTTCGATCTCGGAGTCCGTCACCTCGACGCCCCCGGCCACGAGCTTGTCGAGGTCGCCCAGGTCGATCTGCCAGACCGAACCAATGGCGGCCAGCTCCGGGTGCACCTCGTCAAAGCGCGCGAAATGGTCTGCGGTTTCGACGATGACCGCCATGGCGCCAGAGTCGCTGAGGTTCCACTGTACCTGGCTGGGCGAGCTGGTCTCATAGACCGGTACCAGAATTGCTCCGGCGAACCAGACGGCGAAGTCGATCAGGGTCCACTCGTAGCGGGTCTTGCAGATGAGCCCGATCTTGTCGCCGGGCTCGATGCCTGCGGCGACGAAACCTTTGGCCAGTGCCACCACCTGGGTGTGGAACTCCCGAGTGGTCACGGGAAGCCACTGGCCGCCCCGCGGCAGCGAGAACAGAATGAGGTCGGGAGTCGCGGCGAGGCGGTCCATGAGCAGGTCGGTGATGTTGGCGCCAGGATCGGCGGGAACGACGGCGGGCATATCAAACTGTTTCACGGCAACTCCTTTGGTACCGGCTGAACGTGCCGCCTGCTCGAGCGCCGAAGAATTCTGCGTTGAGCGGGTGTTTCGTCCAGCGGCAAACTGGTTTACTACACTCTAGAGGGTGTCACTGGCAGCCGCCCCGTGCCGCGAGCCCACTTCCCGATCGCCCCGAACGAAAGGTGCCCCGTGCACGCCATAGGTATCGATATCGGGGGCACCAAAATTGCCGGGGCGCTGGTCGACGAGGCGGGCACCATCATCCGCTCTGACCGGCAGCCGACCACGCCCGGCAACCCGGGCGAGATCGAAGACACCGTCGTCGCAATGATTCTGGCTCTGTCCGAGGGTGAAGCTGTCGTCGCTGCGGGGGTGGCTGCGGCCGGGTTCATCGACGCCGCCCAGTCGACCGTCTACTACGCGCCGAACATCAGCTGGCGCAACGAGCCGTTCCGCGACAAGCTCGAGGCTCGGCTCGACCTGCCCATCATCATCGAAAACGATGCCAATGCGGCCGGCTGGGCTGAGTTTCGCTTCGGCGCGGGCCGGCCGTACACCGACATGGTCACCCTGACCGTCGGCACCGGCGTCGGCGGGGCGATCGTGACGAATAATGCCCTGTTCCGCGGCGGCTTCGGTGCCGGCGCCGAACTCGGCCACCTCCGGGTGGTTCCCGACGGGCTGCCCTGCGGCTGTGGCGCGCACGGCTGCCTGGAACAATATGGCTCCGGTCGGGCGCTGCTGCGCATCGCCAACGAATTCGCGGATGCCGGCGGCATCGGTCTCGGCCTGGCCGGCGCCCGCGAGCGGCGCGGCAAACTCACCGGCAAAGAGGTGGGGCGTCTGATCCAGGACGGTGACGGCGGCGCCCTCGCTGCCCTGCGCCAGCTCGGCGGTGCCCTCGGACAGGCCTGCGCGAGCCTCGGCGCCGTACTCGACCCGCAGGTGTTCGTGTTCGGCGGGGGAGTGGCGGCCGCCGGCGACCTGCTGCTCGAACCGATTCGCGCGGCCTACCTCGACTACCTGCCGGCGCGCGGCTACCACCCCGAAGCGGAGTTCGCCATCGCCCAGCTGGTGAATGACGCCGGCGTGGTCGGCGCGGCCGATCTGGCCCGGCTGCACGCGGTGCGTTGATCGGGCGCTATGGACGTCGGGGCGGCCTCCGCTTCGATGCGGCGGGCAGACTAAGCTTTTCTAGTCGGATAAAGGAGTGCGAGTGTTCTATTGGATCATGAAGAACATCGTCATCGGCCCGCTGCTGCTCTCGCTGTTTCGACCGTGGATCATCGGCCTGGAGAACATTCCCAAGACCGGGCCGGTCATTTTGGCCAGCAATCACCTGTCGTTCATCGACTCGGTGTTTCTGCCGCTGGTCGTGCCGCGCCGCGTGGCGTTTCTGGCCAAGAGCGACTATTTCACCGGCAAAGGCCTGAAAGGCTGGGCGACCCGGCAGTTTCTCACCGCCGCCGGGCAGCTTCCGATCGACCGGTCGGGCGGTAAAGCCTCGGAGGATTCGCTCAATACCGGCCTGCGGGTACTCGGCGAGGGTCGCATCCTCGGAATCTATCCGGAGGGCACTCGCAGCCCGGACTCCCGCCTGTATCGCGGGCGCACCGGGGTAGCCCGCATGGTGCTGGAATCGGGCGTGACGGTCATTCCGGTGGCCATGATTGATACCGAGAAGGCCATGCCGACCGGCACCAGGATTCCGCAGGTGCGGCGGATCGGCATTGTGATCGGCACACCGCTCGACTTCACCCGCTTTGAGGGAATGGAGGGCGACCGGTTCGTGCTGCGGAGCGTCACCGACGAGCTCATGTACGAACTGCAGCGACTCAGCACGCAGGAGTACGTCGACGTCTACGCCTCCTCGGTCAAAGAGAAGCGGGCCAGCCTTTCGCGCTAGGCTGCCAGAAGTGCTGTCTGCGCTTTGCGCGCTGCGGCACCTCATCCATTTCGGTTCGGTGCGCGTCACCGGTCCAGTACAGAAAACAGGAACTATCCCGTGGTAGACCCCACCGAGCCCATTGTTGCCGCAGAAGCCTCTGTCATCACGGGTCTGGACCACTGGCGCACCCTACCGATCAAGCAGCAGCCGACCTGGCCCGACGCGGCCAAGGTGGCTGCGGCATCCGCTGAACTGGCGACGCAGCCGCCGCTGGTCTTCGCCGGTGAGGTCGACATTCTGCGCGACCGGCTCGCTCAGGCGGCCGGCGGGCAGGGTTTCCTGCTGCAGGGCGGCGACTGCGCCGAGACGTTCAGCGGGGCCACGGCCGATCAGATTCGCAACCGGGTCAAGACCGTGCTGCAGATGGCCGTCGTGCTCACCTACGGTGCGTCGATGCCGGTGATCAAGATGGGGCGCATGGCCGGCCAGTTCGCCAAGCCCCGCTCGAGCGACTTCGAAACCCGCGGCGACGTGACGCTGCCGGCGTACCGCGGCGATATCGTCAACGGCTACCCGTTCACGCCCGAGTCGCGCGAGGCCGACCCGGACCGGCTCGTCAAGGCCTACCACACGTCGGCGTCGACCCTCAATCTGATTCGTGCGTTCACGCAGGGTGGCTTCGCCGACCTGCGTCAGGTGCACAGCTGGAATCAGGGCTTCGCCGCCAACCCGGCCAACCAGCAGTACGAGAAGGTGGCCAAGGAGATTGACCGCGCGATCAAATTCATGATCGCCTGCGGCGCCGACTTCGAGGCGATGCGCCGAACGGAGTTCTACACCAGCCACGAGGGCCTGCTGATGGACTACGAGCGCCCGATGACCCGCATCGACTCCCGCACCGGAACGCCGTACAACACCTCGGCCCACTTCATCTGGATCGGGGAGCGTACCCGCGACCTCGACGGCGCGCACGTGGACTTTTTGTCGCGGGTACGCAACCCGATCGGTGTCAAGCTCGGCCCGGCCACCTCGGCCGACGACATGCTGCGCCTCGTCGACAAGCTCGACCCGAACCGCGAACCCGGTCGCCTGACCTTCATCACGCGCATGGGTTCCGGCAAGATTCGGGACGCCCTGCCGCCGCTGCTCGAAGCCATCAAGGCGAGCGAGGCGACACCGCTGTGGGTGACTGACCCGATGCACGGCAACGGTGTCACCACACCGACCGGCTACAAGACCCGTCGGTTCGATGACGTCGTCGACGAGGTCAAGGGCTTCTTCGAGGCACACCGCGCCGTCGGCACACACCCGGGCGGAATTCACGTGGAGCTCACCGGCGACGACGTCACCGAGTGCCTCGGCGGGTCGGAGCACATCGATGAGGCCGCCCTGGCGACCCGCTACGAGTCGCTCTGCGACCCGCGCCTGAACCACATGCAGTCCCTGGAACTGGCCTTCCTGGTGGCCGAGGAGCTGGCCGCCCGCTAGCCCCGCCCGCTAGCCCCGCCCGCCCCATTCTCTGGACGGGGCCCAGGCCCCGTCCCCGGGCCCAGCTTATAAACTGGGCCCGTGGCCATAAGGTGGGCCCGGTGAGCGGATGCGGCGAGTTGCGTCGTTCCGCCCGGAACGTTCATGAGGCGGCCAACACAAGGAGGCGGGTCATCCGCTCCTCGCTCAAACATTGCGATGTTCCGGAGGCCTTGCGCGTGTTTCGACAGGCTCAACAACCAGCGTGCGCAAGACCGCCGAAACACCGCAAAACTCGCAACCCCGCGGACAACCCGCCTCCGCCGCTTCCCCGAAGCCGCTCTGAAGCCACGGATTTGATCGAGCCGTGAGTTTTCGAGGTGGGGCATCGTCGAGGTGTGAGTTTTGAACGATTCAACGGCCGAAATCGGGCTAAGACTCACACCTCGGTGACCAAAACTCACGGGTCGGTGAGCGGATGCCGACCCCGACCACCTGCACCCCTTTGACGACGTCATTTGCCCCGGAAGGATTGGGGCCATGTGGCCTCGTATTTGGCTGCTCTTCGCATTGGATTTGGCCCGCCCCCACGAATATGAATGCGGTCACCGCATCTGTGGGTGGAGTCAGCCAGCTTCCAAGTGAGTTCCGGGCCCAGACCTACGGGCTTATTGCAATCTTGCTTCCCTTTGCGACGGACGTACCGGCTACCGGGTCAGTCGCTGAAATCTTCAGCAACAGTCCGACGGCATCGAGTCGGATGTCATACATCAATTCGAAGCCGAGCGCAGTCAGCGCAGCCTTGCCGTCGCTCCAGGACATCCCCACGACATTGGGCACAATGACCGGCTCAGGACCCTTCGAAATCACCAGGGTGATCGTGGCACCCTCACGTAGCGTCCCCTCCGGCACCTGCGACGTGACCACGTCACCCTCAGCGACCGTGTCGTTGTAGGTCTGCTCTCCCGACACCACGAGCAGGTTCTTGCCGACCAGGATGTCGGTGGCCTCGGCAACCGTCTTGCCGTCGACGTTCGGAATGGCGCCGAGCGACACGACCAGGTTCACGGTCAGGCCTTCAAAGTATTCACCGCCGGCCGAGACATCGGCGCCGTCAGATTCCTTGCTCGCCGAGATGACCGAACCCTCCGCCACCTCACCATTGAAGACCGGGTCCACAGCGCCGACGACGGCTTTCAGATCCGTAATCGCAGCGGATGCCGCCTCCTGTGTCAAACCGGCCAGCGCGGGCAGCGTGATGGGCTGCAGCCCCTGGGAGACGATGACCGTGACCGTGCTGTCCTTGGGGACGCGACTGCCGGCATCCGGATCGGTGCCGATGACGAGCCCTTCGGCGATAGTGGCGCTGAAAGCACCCGCCAGCTCGGGTTTGAGGCCGAGCTTGGTCAGCTGCGCGGACGCAGCCTCGGGGGAGGCCGCCGCG
Source organism: Cryobacterium sp. N21 (assembly GCF_002929575.1). Lineage (NCBI taxonomy): Bacteria > Bacillati > Actinomycetota > Actinomycetes > Micrococcales > Microbacteriaceae > Cryobacterium > Cryobacterium sp. N21. Next base: position 316,443 of record NZ_PJJQ01000036.1, read on the forward strand.
AAGTCGGGCACGGACACGTCAGAGCCCGGGCCGGAGCCGAAATACCAGCCCGTTCCGCCGAGCGCGGCGGCGAGAAGAATCACCAGGGCGAACAACCAGAAGCCGCGACGCTTGCGCTTGTCGGCCTTCTTGCTGAGCAGGTCGCCGCTGTCCGGCGGACCGACCGGGCCGGTGCCGGCCGGGTGAAGGCCCAGCAGGGTCGCGGCGGGAGGTTTTGTGGGAGCGAGCTTGGCGCCGAGCACCTGGGTTTCGGCGTCCGCTACCGCGTTCGCCCCGGTGCGCAGGCTGGCGGGCAGCACCATAGTCGACTGCAGGGCCAGTTCCTGGGTACCGCCGCGCACGAGCGCGCTCACATCGTGCAGCTGGTCGAGCATGACCCTGGCGTCACGGGGACGGTCCTCCGGATCGCGCGCGGTAGCCCAGAGTACGAGCTCGTCGAGCTCGTGCGGAACCGAGGCGACCTTACTGCTCGGCATCGGAACTGTGTCGTTGGCGTGCTGGTAGGCGATCTGCATCGGAGCTTCGCCCACATAAGGCTGCTCGCCGGTGAGCATCTCGAAGGTCATGATGCCGAGCGCATAGATGTCGCTGCGGGCGTCGGCGATGCCCCGGGTGACGAGTTCGGGGGAGAGGTAGGCGATGGTGCCGAGCAGGGCCTGGCCGGTCGCGGTGTTGTTGTTGACCGCGCGCGCCAGCCCGAAGTCGCTGATCTTGATACGGCCGTCGTCAGCCAGCAGCACGTTCTCGGGTTTGACGTCGCGGTGCACGATGCCGGCCTTGTGCGCGGCGGCCAGGCCGCTGAGCACGGCTTCGAGAATGTCGAGGGTCTGCTCCGGGGTGAGCCGGCCATAATCCTTGAGCAGGTCGCGCAGGGTGATGCCGGGCAGATATTCCATGACGAGGTAGGCCATGTCGGCGTCCTGGCCCTGGTCGAAGACGTTCACAACGTTAGGGTGGGCCAGGCGAGCAGCCGAGCGCGCCTCCTGGATGAACCGAATCTTGAAGGCGCTGTCATCGGCGAGATGGCCGTGCATGATCTTGATCGCGACCCGGCGCTCGAGGCGCAGATCGGTGGCGAGGTACACCGTGGCCATGCCCCCGCGTGCAATTCGCGAGCGCACTTGATACCGGCCGTCAATAAGACGGCCAATCATCGGGTCGGTCGAGGGAACGCTCACTCCTTGATTCTACGGAATTCGGCGACGGCACCACTGCACGGCGCGCAGGGGCGCGGCATGCGGGTCGGGACCGGCCGCCCGGCTAGCCGAGCTGGCTGAGCCAGGCCTGCGCTGACGCCTCCCACTTGGCGTAATAGTCGGGGTAGGCCGAGATCTGCACGGCCTGCGCCGCCTGGGTCACGGTCATCGATTCCCAGCCCGCGATGTCGAGCAGACCGCGGGTCACGTTCGGGTTCGGGTTGCTCGCGCCGCCGAAAAAGGCGAGGCTGGCCCGCACCGGGTCCATGACTTGTTCCGGGGTACCCCAGCCGGCACTCGGCCGCTGCTGGAACAGACCGAGCGAGTCCCGGTCGCCGTAGTCCACGTTGCGCAGCCCGGATTCCTGGGCGGCCGCAGCCAGCGCCACGACGAGACCGGCATTGCTCACGCCGGCGCCCCGCCCGACCGAAACAATCGTCTGCGCGTTCTGTCGCATCTCCTCCGACATGGGCGTGACCACCCCGGACGTCGCCACCGGGAAAGTGACCGCCACGGATGCCGGCGCCACCGTGATCGGCAGGGTCAAAACCTGTCCGGGATAGATGATGCTTGACCAGCCGAGGCCATTGGCGTCGAGCACAGCCTGCACGCTGACCCCGGCCGCGTTGGCCGCGGCGGTGATGGTCTCGCCCGACGCGATGGTGTGGGTCGTTGCTGCGGCAATCTCGGCGACCGGCTCGACGTAGGCGGCCGGTTCCAACACTGGTGCTGCGGCGAGCACAATGACCTGGCCGGGGTAGATGACGCTGGCCCCGGTCAAGCCGTTGGCCCCCAGAACGTCAGCGGTCTTCAGCCCGTGCGCGGCGGCGATACCGCTGATGGTGTCGCCGCTCTGCACCGAGTAGCTGGCAGCGGATGCGGCCGGCGCGGCCACGACGGCGGCCGGCGCCGCCGCCTGGGTCAGGGTCAAAACCTGGCCCGGAAAGATCAGGGCCCGGGAATCGAGACCATTCTGCGCCAGCACGGCCGCCGTCGACAGGCCGAACCGGGCGGCAATTCCGCTCACCGTGTCACCGTCAACGACCGAATACTGGGCGGGCGCAACCTGAACGGCGGCTGCCACCGCGGTCACCGATAGAACGGGAGTGGCCTCGGCGAGCTTCGACTTGAGCGGCTTCTTAGCCAAGGCCTGAGCCTGGGCCGGCGCCGCCAGGTTGAGGCTGATCGCGAGCGTGCTGACCAGCACGATCGGCACGGTCAGCAATGCCGAGCGGGAATGCGAGTCACCGGGCTTCTTCGCCCGCCGCTTCGCAGCAGCGTCACTGCCCGAGAAGGCCACGCCAACCGTCTCGGGAACGGTCGCGTTTCGTGCGGCGGACGCCGCGGCATCCGTCGTATTCGTTTTCACCTTGGTCGACATGGTGCTCCGTTCATTGTGCGCACGCGCGCTACCCGTTCAGCAAGTTCGTACAGCATCGTCTCGAATGCAGCAATACCCACTGCGAGGTTTTCACAATTATGAGGGGGAGTCAATTGAATGGGCGACATGAAATGGCCGGTTCGCGAGGAAAAAGTGCCCGAAGGTTTTGCCTCGGACCCAAATCATGGGAAGCTAAAAGAGTGAGTGATGTGTCTTCAGAGCCCGAGTGGCTTACTATTCCTGCCCTAGTCAACCTGCTCGGAATGAGCCAGAGCCGCGTGCGGCACCTGATCGACGACAAGTACCTGCTGGCCATCCGGCGGGACAACGTTGTGTCGGTTCCTTCCCTGTTTCTGCGTGACGGCGCTCCCGTTCCCGAACTTCGCGGCACGCTGTTCGTGCTGGCCGACGACGGCTTCACCGACATGCAGGCCATGACCTGGCTGCTTGAGGTCGACGACAGCCTGGGCGTGCCCCCGATCGAAGCCCTTCGGGCCGGTCGCAAGGCCGAGGTGCGTCGCGTCGCCCAGGCACTCGCCTAACCGGGCACTCGCCCGGACCGGCCGGGCGCCGGCCGAACCGCCCCTCAGAACGCCCGGCGCGTCACCCGATCGGTCAGGTCCAGCAGCTTCTGCCTGGCCCCGGCGCTGATCGGCGCGGTCTCGAGCGCCGCGAGAGCCTCAGCCACCTGAGCTTCGATGAGCGCCTCGACCCGGTCGACGGCACCGCTGGCGCTGATGAGTTGCTGCAAGGCGCGAATCTGGGCGGTATTGAGCGTGGGGTTGCCGAGCTGGGCGTCGAGCGATGCTCGGTCGGCGTCGCTCAGACGTTCCCGCGCCAGCGCGATCAACACCGTGCGCTTGCCCTCGGTCAGGTCGTCGCCACTCGGCTTGCCGGTCACGGCGGCGTCGCCGAACACGCCGAGCAGGTCGTCGCGCAGCTGGTAGGCCATACCAAGCGGCAGGCCGAAGGCACGCAGCGAGTTCAGTTGCGTGGCCGAGGCTCCGGCCAGGGCCGCTCCGATCACCAGCGGGGCCTGAACGCTGTACTTGGCTGACTTGTAGACGATCACGCGCAGTGCCCGATCGAGCAACTCGGCTTCCGGCTGGGCCAGCCAAGCGCGCTCCTCGAGAATGTCCAGGTATTGCCCGGCCGTGACCTCAGTGCGCATGAAGTTGAATTCGAGCCTGGCGCGCCGTGCCGAAGCCCGATCGGCCAGCTCGTCCAGCCCCTCGTCGAGCAGCTCATCGCTCCAGCCCAGAAGTAGATCGCCGAGCAGAATCGCCGACGCCCGACCATACGAGGCGGAGTCGCCAGCCCAACCCTCTCGCTCGTGCAAACTTTCGAACAGCTTGTGGGCGCTCGGAGCTCCGCGACGGGTGTCTGAGTTGTCGATGATGTCGTCGTGCACGAGTGCCGCGGCGTGAAAAATCTCCAGCGCGCTGGCGGCCGAAACCACCGCGGCCAGGCCGCCTGCGGCGGGTGCCGGGGCAGCGGATGCCGCGGCCTCGTCGTCCGCACTGACTGACGGCTGGATGGCCGTTGGCTGGCCCGATTCGGGGCCGGAATCCTGCGGCAGAACGCTCTGCGCACCCCAGTAACAAAACTGGGCTCGAAACCGCTTTCCACCGCTGAGAAACTGCCGTGAGTAGTCGATTAGAGGAGTCAAATCGGAGCTGATCAGGGTCACAATTGGTTCGCGGGACATGAGGTACTCGTCGATGCGAGATTGAACCAAGTCGACCAGGCGTTTGCTTTCAGGCACCCGTATAGCCTAGCCATCCTGGCGGGGCTAGAATGAGATAATTCGAACCGGGTCATTCGATTCTGGTCGGTTCGAATTAGTCTACCCACCCGCTCGATCCCGTAACTGGAGGGAATGAGATGCCGCTTTCGGAACAGGAGCAGCGACTCCTTGAAGAGATGGAGCGCAGCCTCTATCACAACGATGCCGACTTTGTCGCCAGCGTTGGAGTGTCCAGGCTTCGCCCGAACTATCGTTCCATCGCGATCGGCGTACTGCTCGCCGTCGCCGGCATTGTCGCTCTCATCGCGGGTGTAGCCATTGCGCAGTTGTGGCTCGGCATTCTCGGCTTCATCGTTATGTTCGGCGGTGTGCTTATCGCCGTGACGCCCGGCAAGGCCATTCGTTCGATGCCCGGACCATCGTCACCCGGTCGCCGTCCGGCGCAGGCCAAGTCCAACCAGGGTTTCATGGAACGATTGAACGACCGGTGGGACCGTCGCCAGGATGGTCAGTAGCGGCTACTCGCGCTAACCTCCACCGGGCACCCATAACTCAATAAATCGCTGCGCTGTAGGGCCGATCATCTGATCGGCCCTTTTTTTGTGCCCAAAAGCGGGTCGAAAGCATCCGTTCTTAGAACTGTCGCTCCATTTCCCTCCACTGTTAGTCCCCAGTGATTTCGGGCAAATTTGGCGATCAATTCTGAAAATTGGCGTAAAAACCTAGGTTAGTGGTTGAAGGTGGAGTAAAGTGGAGCCACACCTGAATCTGGCCGGAAGAAAGGGGTGAGCGTGTTCCTTGGCACCTACGCCCCCCGGCTCGACGAAAAAGGTCGCATTATTCTTCCCGCGAAGTTTCGGGAAGAGCTCTCCACCGGTGTGGTGATGACGCGGGGGCAGGAACACTGCATCTACGTGTTCAGCACCCGCGAATTCGAAACCCTGCACGACAAGATCCGCCAGGCGCCGGTCACGAGCAAGCAGGCTCGCGACTACCTCCGGGTGTTCCTGTCGGGCGCAAGTTCGGAAACACCCGACAAACAAAACCGCGTCACCATCCCCGGCAACCTCCGCAGCTATGCGGGGCTTGACCGGGAACTGACCGTCATCGGTGCTGGCAGCCGAGTCGAGATTTGGGACAGCGAAGCGTGGGCCACCTACCTCGCCGAGCAGGAAACCTCGTACGCCAACACGACGGAGGAGGTGATTCCGGGACTTTTCTAGCCCTTGGCGCCTGACTCCCAGCCGTTTTGCCCTGACACACTTCCCCGGTGCCAGGACGAAATGGAGGGGAATCAGACCTCACGGACTAGCCCGGCATTATGGCCAGTAACGAAATCCCCAGCAATGAAATCCACACCCCGGTGCTGCTCGAACGCTGCGTCGAGCTGCTCGCTCCGGCGCTCACAAAGCCCGGCGCCGTGCTCGTCGACGCCACACTCGGCATGGGCGGCCACGCCGAAGCGATCCTCTCGCGCTTTCCGGAACTAACCCTGGTCGGCCTCGACCGCGACACCGAGGCCCTCGCTATTGCCGAAGAGCGCCTCAAGGGATTCGCAGGCCGGGTGCACCTCGTACACACCGTCTACGACGGTATCGGCGACGCGCTCGACGGACTCGGTATCACCGAGGTCGCCGGCGTCCTCTTCGACCTCGGCGTCTCCAGCCTGCAGATCGACCGCGTCGAACGCGGTTTCTCCTACTCCAAGGATGCCCCGCTCGACATGCGCATGGACGGCACAGCCGGCCTCACCGCCGAGAGCATCCTCGCCGACTACAGCGAACGCGATCTCAAGCGCATTTTCCAGGACTACGGCGAAGAGAAACTCTCGGCCCGGTATGCCAAGGCCATCGTCGAAGCCCGCGAAACGATACCGTTCGTGCGGTCCGCGCAACTGGTCGACGTGATCACCAAGGCCACCCCGGTCGCCATCCAGCGTCTCGGCCACCCGGCCAAGCGCGTGTTCCAGGCGCTGCGCATCGAGGTCAATCAGGAACTGGCCGTGCTCGAACGGGCCATTCCGGCTGCGCTAGACCGCGTGCAGGTCGGTGGCCGCATCGTCGTCATGGCCTACCAGTCACTCGAAGACCGCATCGTCAAGCGGGCACTCGCCGCGGCATCCGGCTCCACCGCTCCGGCCGGGCTTCCGGTGGAACTGCCCGAACACAAGCCGCTGTTTACCCTCCTGCTCCGCGGTGCCGAACTGGCCTCCGACGAAGAAAGAGCACTCAACCCCCGCGCGACGCCGGTTCGGCTGCGCGCAGCTGAACGACTGAGAAGGGCCGCCGCATGAGCGACAACCTGGCACGCGTCGCCTTTTCCTTCGAACCTGAACCGTTCGAGACCAGCGCACCGGCACGGCGTGGGTTTCGACTGGTCTCGCCGACGCCGAGCCGCCGTGCCCGCCCGCGCATCTTCTACGCCCTCACCGCGGTAGCAGGCATGGCTGCCATCATGGTCGCCCAGCTGCTGCTGAGCGTCGGCATCTCCCAGGGCGCGTATGAAATCTCCAGCCTGCAGTCGAGTCAGTCGGAACTCGGCCGCACGGCCGCGAGCGTGAGCGAAGACCTCGTGCGGGTATCCTCCCCGCAGAGCCTCGCCGCCAACGCTGAGGGCCTCGGCATGGTCAGCAACTCCAACCCCGTCTACCTGCGCCTCTCTGACGGCGCTGTTTTGGGCGCTCCGGCCTCGGCGTCGGGCTCGCAGGCCGGAGCGGCCAGCCTTGTTCCCAACGCCCTGCTGAACGGCAGTACCCTGCTGTCACAGCTTCCGGCGGATCCGGCGGCCGCCGGTGCTGTTGCGATCACGAGCGCACCGGTAGTTCCTGCGGGACTCGCGGCGCCCACTACCCGATAGTTTCCGTGACTCGACCATGATGGGCAGATGAGCGTGCGCAATACCCGAAGCAGTAGTGCCCGAAACAACCCGACCAATTCGCGGTCCAGCCGTCGTCGCACGCTTGTCACCATCCTCGTGCTGTTCGCCGTCATCGCCGTGTTCCTGGTGCGCCTGGTCGATATCCAGGTCGTGCAGGCCGATTCGCTCACCAAAGACTCAGTAGGAAACCGCTCGGTCGGCCAGGTCGTCTACGGTTCCCGCGGCGAGATCGTCGACACCAACGGTGTCGTGCTGGCCGGAACGGTCATGCGGTACAACATCACCATGTCGCCCGTGAACGCGACGCCCTTCAAACGAACCGTCGACGGTAAGAAGGTCGAAATCTCGGTGGCCGACGCCGCCGCCGAAATCGGTGCCGCCACCGGCCAGACCGGCGACGCCATTCTGCTGACCATCTCCACCGCCCTCGAGGCAAACGCCGAGGCCAACTTCGCCTACATCGCTCAGAAAGTCGATGTCGACGTACTCCGTGCCGTGCAAAACCTGCACATTCCCTGGACCTACTCGGAGAACAGCCCCAGTCGGGTCTACCCGAACGGCGCCGTCGCCGGCAATATGCTCGGCTATCTTTCGGGGGAGGGCGTGCCGCAGGCCGGCCTCGAATCCGGGCAGCATGCCTGCCTGGCCTCGACCAACGGTAAGGAAACCTACGAAAAGGGTGCCGACGGCGTGCGCATCCCCGGCAGCAGCGTCACGAGCACCGCCGCCGTCGACGGCGGTGACGTCGTCACCACCATCGACTCCGACCTCCAGTGGTTCGTGCAGCAGACCCTCGCGGCCCGGGCGCAGGAAACCGGGGCGGCCTGGGCGACCGCTGTCGTGCTGGACGCCAAGACCGGCAAGCTCCTCGCCGTTGCCGATTACCCTTCGGTCGATCCGAACAACGTCGGCGGTACCGAGAACCCCGAAGACCGCGGCTCCCGGGCCTTCACCCAATCCTTCGAACCCGGCTCGACCTTCAAAGCGCTGACCGCGGCATCCGTTCTCGATTCCGGCGTCGCCACCCTGCAGACCGGAATCGTCGCGCCTTACCGGTATTTGCCGGCCAACGGCGCGAACATCAATGACAGCCATTCGCACCCGGACCAGAACATGACCCTCACCGGCGTGCTGATCGACTCGAGCAACACCGGCATGTCCAAGTTCGGTGAGAAACTCACCGACCAGCAGCGCTACGACTACATGAAGGCGTTCGGCGTTGGCACCCCGACTGAAACTGGCTTTCCGCGCGAAGACGGCGGAATTCTGCACCCGGTCGACGAGTGGGACAACCAGACCAGCTACGCGACCATGTTCGGACAGGGTCTGACAACGAGCGCGCTGCAGGTCGCGAGCATCTACCAGACCATCGCCAATGACGGTGTTCGCATGCCGGTACAGCTGGTCGAGGGCTGCCGTCAGGCTGATGGCACCATGACTAACGTGCCCGATGCCACCGGAACCCGGGTGCTGTCCGAGACGGCGGCGAACGAAACCAGCGACGTGCTCGAGATGGTGTACCAGAAGAGCTGGGTGCAGAGTAAGTGGAACATTCCGGGCTACCGCGTGGCCGCCAAGACCGGAACAGCGCAGATGCCGGACGGCAAGGGCGGGTACTCCAACGGGTATCTGGTGTCGGTGTCGGGCTTCGCACCGGCCGACGATCCACAGTATGTCGTCTCGGTCAACATCGCCGACCCTGTTAAACTGAATACGTCTGCCGCACCGGCTCCGGTCTTCCAGGAGATCATGAGCCAGGTGTTGAAAAAGTACCGGGCGGTTCCCTCGGGCGCGACTGCGCCTGACCTCCCTTCCACCTGGTAAGAAAGCGAGCCCTGCGTGTCTGAATTGGCGCCGTCGGCTCTCCGTCCCGAGCACCCCGTTCCGCGGTCCTTGTCGGGATTGGTTGCCGAATTTGATCTGGAACTACGTGGAGACATCGACGGTCTCGAAGTCACCGGAGTGAGCCTGAGTTCGCGCACGGTGCAACCAGGCGACCTCTACGTCGGCGTTGCCGGGGCACACCAGCACGGTGCCACCTTCGCCGCGGCGGCCGCTGAAGCCGGGGCTGTGGCTATTTTGACCGACGAGGCCGGAGCGCTGCTCGCCGCGGCCAGCGGCCTGCCGGTTTTGCTGACACCGGATGCCCGCGCCGCGCTCGGCGCCGTCGCCGCCTGGATCTACCGCACCGACGACAATCCCGCGACCCTGTTCGCCGTCACCGGCACCAACGGCAAGACCAGTGTGGTCTACCTGCTGTTCGGCATCCTGAACCAACTCGGCGTCGTCTCCGGACTCACCTCCACCGCCGAACGTCGTATCGGCGACCTCGCCGTCACGAGTTCGCTGACCACGCCCGAAGCCAGCGAACTGCACGCCCTGCTGGCCCGCATGAACGAGGCCGAAGTGCGCGCCGTCGGCATTGAAGTCTCGGCGCAGGCCCTCAGCCGCTACCGGGTCGACGGCCTCGTCTTCGATATCGCCGCATTCACCAACCTCAGCCACGACCACCTCGACGACTACGCCGCGATGGACGACTACTTCCAGGCCAAGCTCGAGCTATTCCAACCCGACCGCTCGCACCGCGGCGTGATCACCGTCGACACCGACTGGGGCCGCCGCGTCGCCGACGAATGCCGCATTCCGGTGACGACCATCACCAACCGGGCCGATGTAGATGCCGACTGGCGCATGACCGTGGTCGGTGAAACCGCGTCCCACACCGACTTCGTACTCGACGGTCCCGACGGTCGCCGCCTGCACACCCGGGTGCCGCTGCTCGGCTGGTACATGGCCGCCAACGCCGCCCTGGCCATCGTCATGCTGGTCGAGAGCGGATTCGACCTCGACGCGATCCAGCACACGCTGAACCGCGACGGCGGCATCGTCGCGTTCATCCCCGGGCGCGCCGAGCGCATCTCCGGCGACCTGGGCCCGCTCGTCTACATCGACTACGGACACAGCCCCGATGCGTTCCTGAACACCCTCGCGGCCCTGCGCAAGTTCACGCCGGGCAAGCTGATCATGCTGTTCGGCGCCGACGGTGACCGCGACACCACGAAACGCGCCGATATGGGCCGAATTGCAGCCCAGGGCAGCGATATCGTGGTCGTGACCGACTTTCACCCGCGATTTGAAGACGCCGCGAGCATCCGCGCCGTACTGCTGAAAGCAGCGCGCGACGCCGTGCCAGACGGCGAGTTCTACGAGGTGGCCAACCCCCGTACGGCATTCCGTACGGCGTTGTCACTCGCACACGAAGGAGACACCATTCTGTACGCCGGCCCAGGCCACGAGGACTACCACGAGGTACAAGGTGTGAAACTGCCGTATTCGGCCAGGGACGACTCCCGCCAGGCGCTCCGCGACGCTGGGTGGCTGTAAATGATCGCCCTCTCCCTGGCCGAGATCAGCCACGCCGTCGACGGTGCGCTGCACCTGACCGGCGCGGCCACCGCCGCTGACCTGATCGACGGATCGGTGCAGACCGACTCCCGCCTGATCGAACCCGGCTCGATCTTCGTCGCCAAGCCCGGCGCCGTCACCGACGGGCACGTGTTCGCGCCCGTCGCCGCCGCGCAGGGCGCCGCGCTGCTCATCGTGGAACGCCTGCTCGACCTGCCGGTCAGCCAGATCGTCGTCGCCGACGTCGTCGCCGCACTCGGTGCCCTCGCCTCCACGGTCGTCGCCCGCGTGCGCGCTGACGGAGCGCTCAAGATCGTGGCGGTCACCGGTTCCAACGGCAAGACCACGACCAAGAACCTGCTCCGCAGCATGCTCGAGCGGGTGGGCCCGACCGTCGCCCCGCGCGGCTCCTTCAACAACCAGGTCGGCGCGCCGATGACCATGCTCGAGGTGACCCCGGGCACGCGTTTCCTGGTGATCGAGATGGGTGCCAGCAGCGAGGGCGCCATCGCGCACCTCGTGCGTCTGGCGCGCCCCGACGTCGGCATCGTGCTCACCATCGGTCTCGCCCACGCCGGCGAGTTCGGCGACCTCGACGCCACCGTGCGCGCCAAATCCGAGATGGTCACCCACCTTCTTCCCACGGATGTCGCGGTGCTGAATGCCGACGATCCGCGCGTCGCGCAGATGCAGGCGATGACCCCGGCCCGTGTCGTTCGCTTCGGCGAATATGGTCAGGTTGATGTGCGGGCGAGCGACCTGCACTCCGGACGGACCGGCACCACCTTCACCCTGCACCTGGCGAGCGGGCAGAGAGCACCGGTCACCTTCCCGGTGCTCGGGGAGCACCACGTGATGAACGCCCTCGCCGCGGCCGCCGCTGCGGAGGTGCTCGGGGTATCACTCGGTGATATCGTCGCCGCTCTCGAGGCAACCACCCGGGCCGAACGCTGGCGCATGGAGGTGCTCGGCGGCAAGGATGACGTCACCGTCATCAACGACGCTTACAACGCGAGCCCCGACTCGATGAGCGCAGCGCTCAAGACGCTCGCCCAGATCGGCACTCCGGGACGGCGCACCATCGCGGTGCTCGGCGAGATGGCCGAACTCGGTGCACTAGCCGGTGAAGAGCACGATCGCATCGGACTGCTCGCCGTGCGCCTGAACATCTCCCAGATAATCGTGGTCGGCCCCGCCGCCCGCCGCATGCACATCAGTACCATCAACGAGGGGTCCTGGGACGGCGAATCGGCGTATGTCGACACGCCCGACGAAGCCTTCGAACTCGTGCGCACCAGCGTGAATCCGGGGGACACCGTGCTCGTGAAGTCATCCAACTCCGCGGGTCTGCGATTCCTCGGCGATCGACTGGGAGACTTGTTCTCGTGAGAGTCCTTCTGCTGTCCGGAGCGTTTTCGCTCGCGTTCACCCTGTTTCTGACCCCGCTGTTCATTCGTTTGTTCAAGAAGTTAGGCTGGGGTCAGTTCATTCGCGACGACGGCCCCAAGAGTCACCACGCCAAACGCGGCACCGCCACCATGGGTGGCATCATCATTATTCTGGGCGTGCTGATCAGCTATTTCACAGCCATGCTGATCGAACAACGACCGTTCACCCCGTCGCCGCTGCTCGTTCTGTTCATGATGGTGGGCCTCGGCCTGGTCGGTTTTCTCGATGACTTTCTGAAGACCCGCAACCAGCGCAGCCTCGGCCTCGGCGGCTGGTCGAAGGTACTCGGGCAGGTCATCGTGGCCGGCGCCTTCGGTGTGCTGTCGCTGCAGTTCGTCGACCGTAACGGCCAGACGCCTGCCTCGACCAGCATCTCGTTCATTCGCGACCTGCCGCTGGACTTCATGAAACTCGGCACCTTCATCGGTATCGCCGTGTTCCTGCTCTGGATCTGCCTGATCGTCGCCGCGACGTCGAACGGGGTCAACGTAGCCGACGGCCTCGACGGCCTCGCCACCGGGGCCTCCATTTTCGCCATCGGTTCCTTCGTCGTGATCGGGTTCTGGCAGTCCAACCAGAGCTGTTTTGGGGGAGCGGATGCCTCTGACCAGTTCAAGTGTTACCTCGGCCCCGACTCCTTCGACCTCGCCATCGTCTCGGCGACCATCGTCGGCGGGCTGATCGGGTTCCTCTGGTGGAACACCTCACCGGCCAAGATCTTCCTCGGCGACACCGGGTCGCTCGCCCTCGGTGGCGCGCTGGCCGCCCTCGCTATTCTCAGCCGCACCGAACTGCTCCTCGTGCTCATCGGCGGCCTCTTCGTGATGGAAGCCGGATCCGTGATCGTGCAGCGTGCGTACTTCAAAATCACCCACGGTAAACGCATCTTTTTGATGAGCCCGATCCATCACCATTTTGAACTCAAGGGCTGGGCCGAAGTCACGGTGGTCGTGCGGTTCTGGATCATCGGCGGCCTGCTCGTCGCCGCCGGCGTCGGGTCGTTCTACCTCGAGTGGCTGTCTCGCTAATGAGCGACGCTGATCGCCTGAACACACTCACCAGCTGGCACGCCGACTGGAAGGGCCTGCGCGTCGCCGTGCTCGGCCTCGGAGTGACCGGTTTCGCCGCCGCCGACACCCTCGCCGAACTCGGCGCCGACGTGCTCGTGCTCGCGTCGCCCGGCCCCGACGAACGATTCGACCTGCTCACGGTGCTCGGCGTGCCGTTCGTGCAGGCTGACCTGCGCGAGGTGCCCGCGGAACTCGCGGCGCAACATCCGCACGTGATCATCGTCTCGCCCGGCTTCCACCCCGACCACCCACTGCTGGTCTGGGCGCACGAGAACGGCGTGCCGGTTTGGGGCGACATCGAACTGGCCTGGCGGCTGCGCGACAAGGTCGGCTCGCCTGCCGAGTGGTTGCTCGTCACCGGCACCAACGGCAAGACCACCACCGTGCAGCTCACCGCCAGCATGCTCGCCGCCCACGGCAGCCGCGTCGCCCCCTGCGGCAATATTGGTGTGCCCGTGCTCGACGCCATCCGCGATCCCGCCGGCTGGGACGTGCTCGTCGTTGAGCTCTCCAGCTACCAGCTGCACCACCTGCCGCTGAGCGGTCCGGGCGCCCTGCGGCCCTGGGCAAGCCTCTGCCTGAACGTTGCCGACGACCACCTGGACTGGCACGGGTCGGCCGAGGCTTATCGAGCTGCCAAGGCCAAGGTCTACTCGAACACGGCTGTCGCCTGCGTCTACAACACAGCGGATGCCGCGACCCTCGCGATGGTGCAGGACGCCGACGTGCAGGACGGCGCCCGGGCCATCGGTATCGGCCTCGGCGTGCCCGGACCGAGCGAATTGGGCATCGTCGACGGCATCGTCTGCGACCGCGCTTTTCTCGAGGACCGGTTCGAACGCGCCCTGGAATTGACCACCGTGCCGCACCTCGTCGCGGCCGGACTCGGTGCGCCGCACGTGATCATGGATGTGCTTGCCGCGAGCGCCCTCGCGCGCTCGTACGGAGCCCTGCCGGCCACCATTCACACGGCGCTGGAAACCTTCCACCTCGACGCCCACCGCATCGAAACGGTCGCCATCGGCGACGGCGTCGAGTGGGTCGACGATTCCAAGGCCACCAACCCGCACGCCGCCGACGCCTCCCTGGCCGCGTACGAGTCGGTGGTCTGGCTGGTCGGCGGGCTGCTCAAGGGCGTGGATATCGACCAGCTCGTGCAGAAGCACGTCGGCCGGTTGCGCGGCGCGATCATCATCGGCGTGGACCGCCTGGCATTACGCCAGGCATTCGCGCGACACGCCCCCGACCTGACCGTGTATGAGATCGACCCGGACGACACTGAACTAGTCATGACGCGGGCTGTGCGGCTGGCCGCCGAACTCGCTCGGGCCGGTGACACGGTGCTGCTGGCACCGGCCGCAGCATCGATGGACCAATTCGAGAGCTATGTCGAACGCGGGCGACTTTTCAATCAGGCAGTACACGACTTTTTGGGTAGGTGACGCGGATGGTACAGGTGCCGCGTAACCCCTCCTCCCGCACCCGGCCGACCACGCAGGCGCAGGCGTCGGCCTCCGGCTCACGACCTGCTGCCGGTTCACGATCCACGCCCGGATCACGGCCGGCCTCCGGTTCCCGTGCCGCTGCGGGGCGCCCGCCCGGGGCACCCGAAAAACCGGCGGCATCGGACGGCCCGGGCGGACCACAGGTGCGGATCAACCTCGGGCGGGTGTTCAAGTCCGAGGGCGGCAACTACTTTCTGCTGCTCGGCACCACCCTGTTCCTGGTGATCTTCGGCCTCGTCATGGTGCTGTCGTCGTCGTCGGTGGACTCGTTTTTGGCCGACATGGGCTTCTTCGGCGGACTGCTGCGTCAGGGCATGTTCGCGCTGATCGGTATTCCGCTCATGCTCGTGGTCAGCCGACTGCCGCTCGCGTTCTGGCGGCGCGTGGCCTGGCCGGCGATGCTCATCACCTGCTTCTTTCAGTTTCTGGTGGTGGCTACCGGGCTCGGCCGCGGTACCGGCGGTAACACCAACTGGCTGAACATCTTCGGCATTCAGTTCCAGCCGTCCGAGGGCATCAAGGTGGCCCTGGTCATCTGGCTCGGTGTGATCCTATCGAAGAAACAGCACCAGCTCGACGACTGGAGGCACGTGTTCATTCCGGTGTTCGGGGTGGGTGGCGGCGCCGCTTTGCTCGTCATGATCGGCGGCGACCTCGGAACCACCATGATCATGGCCGGCATTCTGTTCGGCGCTCTGTTCTTCGCCGGCGTCAAATTGCGCCTGCTCGCCGTGCCCCTGCTGGTGGGAGTGGGTGGCGCTATCGTTCTGGCCATTGCCAGCCCCAACCGTCTGACCCGCATCATGAGCTTTCTCAACGAGGGCTGCACCGAGCTGAGCGGTGAGATCTCCTCGAGCTGCTGGCAACCGCTGCACGGCACCTGGGCGCTGGCCAACGGCGGCGTCTTCGGCGTCGGCCTCGGCAACTCCAAGGCCAAATGGTCCTGGCTGCCAGCCGCCGACAACGACTACATCTTCGCCATCATCGGCGAAGAGCTCGGCCTGATCGGCTGCATAGTCGTGCTCGGCATGTTCATTCTGCTGGCCTTCGCCTTTCTGCGCGTCATGCGCACCGCCACGACCGTGCAGGCCAAGGTCTCCACGGCCGCCGCCATGGTCTGGATCATCGGCCAGGCTTTCGTCAACATCGGCGTGGTGCTCGGAGTGTTCCCCGTGTTGGGCGTACCGCTGCCGCTGATCTCGGCCGGTGGCACCGCTCTGCTCACCACCCTGGTCGCGATCGGCATCGTGCTCTCCTTTGCGCGCGGTGACCGCTCGAGCGAACCCCAGAACGATTTCACCGACTCCATTGAGGCTAACCGGGCATGACCACGTACCTTCTCGCGGGCGGCGGAACCGCCGGCCACGTCAACCCCCTGCTCGCCGTCGCCGACCGCATCCGTTTTCTTGAAGCGGATGCCACGGTGCTGGTTCTTGGAACCGCCGAGGGCCTCGAGGCTCGCCTGGTTCCCGCGCGCGGCTACGAACTCATCGTCGTTCCCCGGGTGCCGTTTCCGCGCCGCCCGAATCGGGCCGCCCTGCGCTTTCTGCCGCGCTTCAGCGCCGCCGTGCGACTGGTGAGAGACGTCATCCGCTCAAGGCACGTCGATGTCGTCGTCGGTTTTGGCGGGTACGTCTCCACACCGGCCTACCTCGCCGCCCGCCGTGCCGGGGTGCCGATCGTCATTCACGAGGCCAACGCCAGGCCCGGGCTGGCCAACAAACTCGGCGCTCGCTTCACCCGGCACGTCGGAGTCGCCTTCAGCGGCACGCCAATTCGGCACGCCCGGTTTGTGGGCATGCCGCTGCGGCCCGAAATCGAAGAACTCGACCGGGTGGAGGCGCGGCCCGCGGCGCTGGCATTTTTTGGCCTCGACCCGGAACGCCCCGTGCTGCTCGTCACCGGCGGGTCGCTCGGTGCTCGCACACTCAACGCCACAATGGTCGCCTCGGCGCGGGAGATCGCGGCCGCCGGCTGGCAGGTGCTGCACATCACGGGGTCGAAAGCCGAGGTCGCCGACCCCGAGCTGCCGGATTACCACCTGCTGGCGTACTGCGACCGCATGGATCTCGCCCTCGCCGCCGCCGATTTCGCCGTGACGCGCGCGGGCGCTGCCACGGTGAGCGAACTGTGTGCGCTCGGTATTCCGGCGGTCTACGTGCCGTATCCGGTCGGCAATGGTGAACAGCGTTTCAACGCCGCGCCCGTGCTGGCAGCGGGAGGGGGCGTGGTGATCGCTGATGCGGACTTCGTGCCGGCCTTCGTTCAGGGTGAGTTGGTGACTTTGTTGGGTGACCGGGCGCGGCTGGGCGTTATGGCGCGGGGGGCGGCATCCGTTGGTGCGCGTGATGGAACGGCCCGCATGCTCGACCTGGTGCAGGGCGCGCTCGCGCCCATCGGGCGTTCGCACGCGTAACGTAGTTCCCGCAGCATCTGTTTTATTTGCCTCTAACTGCTATCGAGAAAGAGCACAACCGTGATCGCACCAGACCTCACTCTGACCATTCCCGACCAGCTCGGACGTGTGCACTTCGTGGGCATCGGGGGATCGGGCATGAGCGGTATTGCTCGTCTGTTTCTGGACCAGGGCTACACCGTCACCGGCTCAGACGCGAAGGACTCGCCCAACGTCACGGCGCTGCGCGATCTCGGTGCGACCGTGTTCATCGGGCACGAAGCGTCCAACGTCGGTGACGCCGACACCCTCGTGGTCACCGGAGCGCTCTGGCAGGACAACCCCGAGTACGTGCTCGCCAATGAACGCGGCCTTCCGGTGCTGCACCGGGCGCAAGCCCTCGCCTGGCTCATTCGAGCGCACCGGCTCGTGGCGGTGGCCGGTGCGCACGGCAAGACCACCTCCACCGGCATGATCGTCACAGGTCTGCTCGGCCTCGGCCAGGACCCCAGCTTCGTCAACGGCGGCGTGATCGAATCGCTCGGAGTCAGTTCCGCCAGCGGCACCGACGACCTGTTCGTGGTCGAAGCCGACGAATCCGACGGCTCCTTTCTGCTGTACCACACGGCCGTTGCCCTGGTCACGAACGTCGATCCAGACCACCTCGACCACTACGGCTCCCTCGAAGCCTTCGAGGCCGCCTTCGTCGAATTCAGCCGCAACGCAACGGAGCTCGTCGTGATCTCCTCCGACGACGTCGGCGCGGTACGGGTCACCGGGGCCATCACCGCGGGCCTGAGCGCAGCGGATGCCGCCGCCCGCGTCATGACGTTCGGCGAGCACCCGGATTCCACCGTGCGCGTGCACTCCATCACCACGACGGGTCCGGTCAGCTTCAGCGTCTCCTGGCGTGGTCAGGATTACAACGCGACCCTGCGAATCCCCGGCAAGCACAACGCCATCAACGCGGCCGGCGCCTTCGCCGTGCTGGTCGGCCTCGGCTTCGACCCGGCGGCCAGCCTCGATGCCATCGCCGGGTTCGGCGGCACCCAGCGCCGGTTCGAGCTGCACGGAACGGTCGGCGGTGTCAGCGTCTACGACGACTACGCCCACCACCCGACCGAGGTGGCCGCAGCCCTCGCCGCCGCCCGCACCGTGGTCGGTGAGGGGCGCATCATCGCGGTCCACCAACCGCACCTGTACAGCCGCACCCGTCTGTTCGCGCGGGAATTCGCCGAGACCCTCGAAAGTTTCGCCGACCAGACCATCGTGCTCGGCATCTACGGCGCCCGCGAAGACCCGGAGCCCGGGGTCACCGGTGCGCTCGTCTCCGAACGATTCCGCGACCCGTCCCACGTCGCCTACGTGCCCGATTGGCAGGATGCCGCCGATTACCTTGCCAGCATCGCCCGCGACGGAGACTTTGTCGTGACCCTCGGCTGCGGCGATGTGAACCGCATCGTGCCCCAGCTGCTCGCCTCGCTCGAAAAAGTACGCGGATGAGGCGGCGGTGAGGCGGCCGGCCGGCTTCGACCGACCGAACGAGCCGCAGCCAGCGCGCCCGACCCCGACCGCGGCCCCGGCCGCGAAATTGCCGCGCGCCAAGCCGGCAGTGCAGCCACTCGCAGAATCTGACGACGCTCCGGCGTCAGCCCGACCGCCAAGGAAACGGGCTCTAGCGCCGACGAAACGGGCTCCAGCGCCGGCGAAACCGAAGAAAGCGCGCGGCGGCGTCGCAGCGCTCAAATCTACGCCGAAACCCTTTGATCCCTCCGACACGACGACGGAACCGATCGTGCTGGCCGGGGGAGGCGCATCCGCTTCGCCGGTCACGGTCAAACCGGTGCCGTCTGACTCGGCCCCGTCATCGGCACGGGCGGGCAGAAAGGCAGAATCGCTTGGAGAGGCCTCCGGCGGCACGCCCGGCGCCCGCGCGGCCCGGTCGGTGCTGCGGGCGGCCCAGCGCGCCCGCAAACGCTTCGAACGCGCCGAGGTGCGACGGTTCACCGGACGCACCCGGCGCCGGCGCACCGCGTGGATTCTCGGAGTCGGCTCGATCGTGCTTGCCTTCGGGCTCATCATCGGGGCGGCCTACTCACCGTTGATGGCCCTGCGCACGATCGAGGTCGTCGGCACCAGCCGGATTCCGGCGGCGGATGTGTCAGCGGCCCTCGCCGATCAGCTCGGCACCCCGCTGCC
This sequence comes from Cryobacterium sp. N21, assembly GCF_002929575.1. Lineage (NCBI taxonomy): Bacteria > Bacillati > Actinomycetota > Actinomycetes > Micrococcales > Microbacteriaceae > Cryobacterium > Cryobacterium sp. N21. Next base: position 335,667 of record NZ_PJJQ01000036.1, read on the forward strand.
GCTCATCGACAGCGGCGTGGTCAAGGGCGAACTGTCGAAGTTCACGCTCATCCAGAGCTACGTCACGGAGAGTCGCCCGCCCGGCACACTCGTGGTGCGTATTGTCGAGCGGGTGCCGGTTGGCGTGCTGACCGGACCGACCGGATTCGACCTGGTCGATGCCGCCGGTGTCGTCATCGAGACGACGCCGGAACGCGCGGCCGGCTACCCGCTGATCGACGCGCCGGACGGCATCTCCAGCGCCGGGTTCAAGGCCGCTGCCGCGGTCCTCGCCGTGCTGCCGGAGAGCATTCGCACCCAGCTGGACTCGGTGACCGCGGTCACTACCGACGACGTCACCCTGAGCCTGCTCGGTGGCGAACGCGTGGTCTGGGGCAGCCCGGAAAAATCCGAGTACAAGGCCGTCGTGCTGGCCGCCCTGCTCGTGGGCCACCCAGCCGGCACCGTGAACGAATACGACGTCTCCTCGCCCGACAGCGCCGTGCTGCGCTGATTTTCGGCGTTCCGCCTCGCGACCGTGCCCGAAACGGATGCGCGCTACGGTAACCGCCGTAACGGCCACCTGTTTCGGGCGCGGTCGCGGTGAAGGGCGGCAACCGCTCGGCAAGATTCGGCGCGCCGCGATGCTGCACGAGCGGCTGAAAGCTGCTTGCGTGGCTGGCGCAGCTGGCGTGCCGCGCGCGCGAGCAGCATATGGGCGCGTGAAACCCAAAATGGGCGTGAAGGGGTTCGCGCGGAGCCCCGCAACGGGTCGCGGCAACGGATTCTTGGAGTTCTTCGCGACACGCGGGCGCGCCTCCCCAGCGACGCGCCGCGCCCGCATACTTTCGTAATCAGGAATTGCATACTCAGCATAACTTTAAACTTCGACTAGAGGTTTAGGGTTCCACCCGGAGGCCGGACGTGTCAAACAATCAAAATTATTTAGCCGTCATCAAGGTTGTCGGCATCGGCGGTGGCGGCGTCAACGCCGTCAACCGCATGATCGAACTGGGCCTCCGCGGTGTCGAGTTCATCGCCATCAATACGGATGCCCAGGCCCTGCTCATGAGCGACGCCGACGTCAAGCTCGACGTCGGTCGTGACCTCACCCGCGGCCTCGGTGCCGGTGCTGACCCTGAGGTGGGTCGCCGCGCCGCCGAGGACCACGCCGAGGAGATCGAGGAAGCCCTCGCCGGGGCCGATATGGTCTTCGTCACCGCCGGCGAGGGTGGTGGCACCGGAACCGGTGGCGCCCCCGTCGTCGCCCGCATCGCCAAGTCGATCGGCGCCCTCACGATCGGTGTCGTCACCAAGCCGTTCGGCTTCGAGGGCAAGCGTCGCCAGGCGCAGGCCGAGACCGGTGTCGCCTCGCTCAAGAACGAGGTCGACACGCTCATCGTCGTACCCAACGATCGCCTGCTCGAGATCAGCGACCGCGGCATCAGCATGCTCGAAGCTTTCGCGACCGCCGACCAGGTGCTCCTCGCCGGTGTGCAGGGCATCACCGACCTGATCACCACCCCCGGCCTGATCAACCTCGACTTCGCCGACGTCAAGTCGGTCATGCAGGGTGCTGGCTCGGCCCTCATGGGCATCGGCTCAGCTCGCGGCGCCGACCGTGCCATCAAGGCGGCCGAACTGGCCGTCGCCTCGCCCCTGCTCGAAGCTTCGATCGACGGCGCGCACGGCGTGCTCCTGTCGATCCAGGGTGGATCCAACCTTGGTATTTTCGAGATCAACGACGCGGCCCGCCTCGTGCAGGAGGCCGTGCACCCCGAAGCCAACATCATCTTCGGTGCCGTCATCGACGACACTTTGGGTGACGAGGTACGGGTCACCGTCATCGCCGCCGGCTTCGACGGCGGCGAGCCCGGCGCCAAGGCGGTCGAGGTTCGCCGTGCCGACCTCGTCGCGGCTGGCATCGCGGCCGGCGCCGGAACGGCTGCCGCCGGAGCTGCGGCATCCGCTGGCAGCGCCACGGGAACCCCAGCGACCGACTCGGGCAGCTACAGCGACGGCGAGCTCGCGGCCTCCGTCTGGGGCGGCTCCGACGCCGGCAACGGCGTGACCGTGGCCGACCCGGCCTTTGAAGAAGAGGCCGACGACCTGGACATCCCCGACTTCCTCAAATAAGGCGCGTTTACAGTAGTCCCGGGGACGATGTGTCAGAATGTCGACCCCGGGCGCACTGCCTTAATCGCACGTGACGAACAGAGCAGCATGAGCATGGCACTTCCTGACGCGGCGGCCGAACCGGCACCGGGCACAACGGCACCGAGCGATCTGGCCACCCGTCTGCAGACCGTGCGTGCTGGCGTCGCCGATGCCGCGGGTGAGGCTGGCCGTGACCCGGCCGACATCACCACGATCGTTGTCACCAAGTTTCACCCGATTTCATTGATCGAAGAGCTCTACGCCCTGGGTGTTCGCAACCTGGGGGAGAACCGGCACCAGGAGGCGCAGGGCAAGGCAGCGTCGCTCGCTGATCTCGACCTCGTCTGGCACTTCGTCGGTCAGATTCAGGGCAAAAAGGCGCGCCAGGTGCGGGCCTACGCCAACGTCATCCACTCGATTGATCGAGAGTCACTGGTGACCGCTCTCGGCTCGGAGGAAGCGAGCGTTGAGTGCTTCATTCAGGTGAATTTAACGGATGACGCGGCTCGCGGCGGTGTGGATCCCGCGAACCTGCCGGCCCTCGTCGACAGCGTTCAGGCCACACCGGGCCTCGTCCTGCTCGGCCTCATGGCCGTGGCGCCGCTCGGCGCTGAACCGCGACGGGCCTTTGCCCAGGTACGCGAGTTCAGCGAACAGATCCGCGGCCAGGCCCCGGACGCCACCGCACTGTCCATGGGCATGAGCCAGGACTACGCGGCGGCCGTGCTCGAAGGGGCGACACACCTAAGAATTGGCACTGCAATCACCGGCAATCGCCCGGTGCTCTAATAATCTCGAAGTAGCAAACCAACACGGAGGTCGACATGTCCAACCCGCTCAAGAAAACCATGGTCTACCTGGGTCTGGCAGACGAAGAGCTGGAGTACCAGGCACCCGCCGGTACCGGCAATTCCAACAGCGGCTCCAGTAACCATGCCGCTGCCAATCACGTGAGCGCCGTTCCCGCACGCGGGCACGACAGCAATGCCCCTCATGCCAACGCGGCCCACCATGATGCCGGTCGTGCACCGGTGACCCCCCTGCGTAAGACTTCGACCCCCCAGAATGTGGCTGCGTCTGAAATGAATGAGATTCTCACGGTTCACCCTCGCGCCTACAAGGACGCCCAGGTCATCGCCGAGTCCTTCCGCGAAGGGATCCCGGTCATCATCAACCTGTCGCAGATGAGCGACGGCGATGCTCGCCGCCTCATCGACTTCGCGAGCGGCCTGTCGCAGGGCCTGTACGGCAAGATTGAGCGCGTCACCGCCAAAGTCTTCCTGCTCTCGCCGTCCCACGTCGTCGTCTCCGGCGACAGCACCACCGAAGAGGGCGCTGAAGACAGCTCCTTCTTCGCGCAAGGCTAGACTTAAGCGTGACTGGTCTATCAATTCTGGGGAATCTTCTCTATTTCGTATTCTTCATGTACTTCCTCGTGCTCTGGGGTCGATTCATTATCGATCTCGTGCGCGGTGTCAACCGGGCCTGGCGCCCGTTGGGTTTCCTGCTGGTGCTCGTCGAACTCGTCTACACGCTGACCGATCCGCCGGTACGTTTCTTCCGTCGTCTGGTTCCGCCGCTTCGCATCGGGCCCATCGCTTTGGATTTCGGCTTCACACTGACGATGCTTTGCTGCATCGTCGGCATGACCGTGGCAGGAATAATACAACGCGCCTAGCGGGGCATGTATCCTTGTCGGATGACTGGTTCGCCGTGAGCCCGTACTCGCTCGTCGGCAGCCCGTAGTTAATAAAATACTTGAGCCACTCATGGGCTTGAGTCAGTCAAATGTTCACAATAAATACAAGTTTTGAGGGTGGAAAGCCATGGCGCTAACTCCGGAAGATGTAGTCAACAAAAGGTTCCAGTCGACCAAGTTCCGTGAGGGATACGATCAGGACGAGGTCGATGACTTTCTCGACGAGGTCGTCGTCGAACTGCGTCGCCTGACCAAGGAGAACGAGGAACTGCGGGGCCAAGTCGGCTCTGACGCTGCCCCGGCAGCTGAGGCTGCTCCGGTCGCTGCCGTGGTCGCTGAGCCCGTCGTGGTCGAACCCGTCGCCGCTCCTGTCGCCGCCGCACCAATCGACGAGACGGCCGGCACGACCAACCTGCTGCAGCTGGCTCGCCGCCTGCACGAAGAGCACGTCAAGGAAGGCGCCGAGAAGCGCGACGCCTTGATCGCTGAAGGCCACGCCACAGCAGCACGCGTCATTGCCGAAGCCGAGACCCAGCAGCGCGTGCAACTGCAGAAGCTCGACCAGGAGCGTTCAACGCTCGAGGGCAAGATCGACGAGCTGCGTACGTTCGAGCGCGAGTACCGCCTGAAGCTCAAGAGCTACATCGAGGGCCAGCTCCACGACCTCGATGCGACCTCGGTCGACGCCGGCAACGCGCCGAAGCCCAGCTTCCAGGGCTTTGGAGCCTAGGGCCCGAACGAAGAAGCGTTCGCGAGCGCTTATCGTTCTAGCCCTCGTCGCGCTGGGCGTTTACGCGCTCGATCAAGTCAGCAAGTACCTCGTCGTCGCTTCGATGACCGAGGGGTCCATGATTCGGGTTCTGAACGACGTGCTGCAACTGCACTTTGTTCGGAACCCGGGCGCGGCGTTCTCCCTGGCCAGCGGCTCCACTTGGATCTTCTCGATCATCGCCGCGGCCGTCGTCATCTTCATCGTCTGGTTCGCCCGGCGCATCCGCTCGTTCGCCTGGGGACTGGTCTTCGGGCTCCTACTCGGCGGAGTGCTCGGCAACCTGACCGACCGGCTGCTGCGCGAACCCGGCTTCGGCGTCGGGCACGTCGTCGACTTCATCTCCACACCGTGGCTGCTGCCGGCGATCTATAACGTCGCCGACATGGCCATCGTGAGCAGCATGGTCATCTTCATGATCTTGACCATTCGCGGCATCGGCCTCGACGGCAACAAGGTCGTGGCCGAAAGCAAGACCGCCACGCCAACACTGAAACAAACGGATGCTGTGACCCCCGATACCACCACCAGCGACACCGTTGCCCCCACCCGTGAACGGCCAGCCCCGGGCGCCGAGGCCCTGCCATGACCGGCTCCCCGGGCCTGTCCAGCCCCCCGGAGCGGCGATCACTGCCGCTCCCCGACGGTCTCGAAGGAGTGCGCGTCGACGCCGGCCTGGCCAAGCTGTTCGGTTTTTCCCGCAGCTTCGCTGCCGAGGTGTCCGAGGCCGGCGGAGTCGTGCTCGACGGCACCGTGGTGGGCAAGTCCGAACGTTTGCGGGCCGGCAGTTGGATCGAAGTGACCTGGCAGCCCAAACAGCCACTCCGCATCATCCCCATCGCCGTTCCCGACCTCACCGTTGTGCACGACGATGAGAGCATCATCGTGATCAACAAGCCGGCCGGTGTCGCCGCGCACGCGAGCGTCGGCTGGACCGGGCCGACCGTACCCGGGGCCCTCGCCGCTGCGGGTTTTCGCATCGCCACCTCCGGTGCCGCCGAGCGCGCGGGCATCGTGCACCGCCTCGACGTCGGCACGAGCGGTCTCATGGTCGTCGCCAAGTCGGAGACGGCCTATGTTGCACTCAAGAAGGCGTTCCACGACCGCGAGGTCGAGAAGATCTACCACACGGTCGTGCAAGGCCACCCCGACCCACTTGCCGGCACCATCGACGCCCCGATCGGCCGCCACCCGCGGTCGGACTGGAAGTTCGCGGTCATGGCCGACGGCAAGCCCTCGATCACCCACTACGAGACCCTCGAAGCCTTCCCCTACGGTTCCCTTCTCGAGGTGCACCTGGAGACGGGGCGCACCCACCAGATTCGGGTGCACATGACGGCCCAACGGCATCCGTGCGTCGGTGACGCCATGTACGGAGCCGATCCGTCGATCACCGCCCGGCTTGGTCTCAAACGCCAGTGGCTGCACGCTAAACAGTTGGCGTTCACTCACCCGGACAGTCACGAGTGGGTCACCTACAACGCCGACTACCCGGCCGACCTCTCGCACGCCCTCGCGGTGCTGCGCGGAGACTGACCGAGGCCGACTCGTCCCTAATCGTTTCACCAACTCGTCGGAGTCCCTGTGAGTAACCCGGTCAGTGCCACTGACAATTTCGTCCACCTGCACGTGCACAGCGAATATTCCATGCTCGACGGCGCCGCCCGGGTGAAACCCCTGATCAAAGCTGCGGTGGAGCAGGGGATGCCGGCGGTCGCGATCACCGACCACGGCAACGTGTTCGGCGCCTTCGACTTTTGGAAGAGCGCGACCGACGCCGGCATCAAGCCGATCATCGGCACCGAGGCGTACATCACGCCCGGCACCGATCGTCGCGACAAGACCCGGGTGCGCTGGGGCACGAGCGGGCAGAACCGTGACGACGTGGGTGGCGCCGGCTCGTACACCCACATGACGTTGCTCTCCGAGAACACGGCGGGCATGCACAACCTGTTCCGGCTCTCGTCGAAGGCGAGCCTCGAGGGCTACTACTTCAAACCGCGCATGGACCGCGAGCTGCTCAGCCAGTTCTCCAAAGGCTTGATCGGCACGACCGGATGCGTCGGTGGCGAAGTGCAGACCCGCCTGCGCCTCGGTCAGTACGAGGAAGCCAAGAAAGCCGCCGGCGATTTTCAGGACATCTTCGGCAAGGAGAATTTCTTCTGCGAGATCATGGACCACGGCATCGACATCGAACGCCGCACCATGACCGACCTGCTCAAGCTGGCCAAGGAGCTCGACTTGCCGCTGCTGGCCAGCAACGACCTGCACTACACCCACGCGCACGACGCCACCGCGCACGCCGCTCTGCTCTGCGTGCAGTCGGCATCGACCCTCGACGACCCGAACCGGTTCAAGTTCGACTCCAACGAGTTCTACCTGAAGACGGCCGCTCAGATGAGGCACCTGTTTCGGGACCACCCCGAGTCCTGCGACAACACGCTGCTCATCGCCGAGCGCTGCGAGGTGGAATTCAACACCCAAGCCAACTACATGCCCCGTTTTCCCTGCCCGGAGGGTGAGAACGAGGAAAGCTGGTTCATCAAGGAGAACGAGATCGGGCTGGCCAAGCGCTACCCGAAGGGCATCCCCGCAGATGTGCGAAAGCGTGCCGACTACGAAATCGGCATCATCGTGCAGATGGGATTCCCCGGCTACTTTCTGGTCGTCGCCGACTTCATCATGTGGTCCAAGCAGCAGGGAATCCGTGTCGGCCCCGGCCGTGGTTCGGGTGCCGGCTCGATGGTCGCCTACGCGATGGGCATCACCGACCTCGACCCGCTCGTGCACGGCCTCATCTTCGAACGGTTCTTGAACCCCGACCGCGTCTCCATGCCCGACTTCGACGTCGACTTCGACGAGCGTCGCCGCGGTGAGGTCATCAAATACGTCACCGAGAAGTACGGCGAGGAACGCGTCGCCCAGATCGTCACCTACGGCACGATCAAGGCCAAGCAGGCCCTGAAAGACGCCTCCCGCGTGCTCGGCTTTCCGTTCGGCATGGGCGACAAGCTCACCAAGGCCATGCCGCCGGCGATCATGGGCAAGGACGTGCCACTGACCGGTATGTTCGACAAAGACCACCCGCGCTACCGCGAAGCAGCCGACTTTCGGGCCGTGATCGAAAGCGACCCCGAGGCCCGCACCGTCTTCGACACCGCCCTCGGCCTGGAGAATCTCAAGCGCCAGTGGGGCGTGCACGCCGCCGGCGTGATCATGTCGAGCGACCCTTTGATCGACATCATCCCGATCATGAAACGTGAAGCGGATGGCCAGGTGGTAACGCAATTCGACTACCCCGCCTCCGAAGCGCTCGGACTGATCAAGATGGACTTCCTCGGGCTGCGCAACCTCACCATCATCGACGACACCCTCGACAACATCGCCGTGAACCGCGGCCACCGACCCGTACTCGAAGACCTAGGCCTGGAAGACCCCGCCGCGTACGAACTGCTCGCCCGCGGCGACACCCTCGGCGTGTTCCAGCTTGACGGCGGGCCGATGCGCGCCCTGCTGCGGCTGATGAAACCCGACAACTTCGAAGACATCTCGGCCGTCATCGCGCTGTACCGCCCGGGGCCCATGGGCGCCAACTCGCACACCAACTACGCGCTGCGGAAGACCGGCGTGCAGGAGATCATCCCGATCCATGCAGAGCTTGAGGAAGCCCTGAAAGATGTCATCGGCAACACCTACGGCCTGATCGTCTACCAGGAGCAGGTCATGTCGATCGCGCAGGTGCTCGCCGGCTTCACGCTCGGTGAAGCCGACCTGCTGCGCCGCGCCATGGGTAAGAAGAAGAAGTCCGAGCTGGACAAGCAGTTCGAGGGCTTCTCCAAGGGCATGCAGGACCGCGGCTATTCAATGGACGCCGTCACCACGGTCTGGAATATCCTGCTGCCATTCTCCGACTACGCCTTCAACAAGGCACACTCCGCCGCCTACGGCGTGCTCTCCTACTGGACCGCGTACCTCAAGGCCGTCTACCCGGCCGAATACATGGCCGCCCTGCTCACGAGCGTCGGTGACTCCCGCGACAAGCTCGCGCTCTACCTCAACGAGTGCCGCCGCATGGGCATCCAGGTGCTGGCGCCCGACGTGAACGAGTCGATCGGGTTCTTCGCGGCCGTTGGCACGGACATCCGTTTTGGTTTGGGTGCCGTGCGCAACGTGGGCTTCAACGTGGTCGAGGCCATTCGCGGTGCCCGCGAGGAGAAGGGGCGCTTCGAGTCGTTCCACGACTTTCTGCGCAAGGTGCCGCTTCCGGTCGCCAACAAGCGCACGATCGAATCTCTGGTCAAGGCCGGGGCGTTCGATTCGCTCGGCGCGACCCGGCGCGGCATGGTTGAGATTCACGAATCCGCCGTCGAATCGGCCGTCAAGATCAAGCGCGAAGAGAGCAACGGCAACATCGGGTTCGACTTCGACAGCCTGTTCGACGAACCGCAGGACACTGAGCAGGTGCCGGACCGGCCGGAATGGAGCAAGAAGGAGAAGCTCGCCTACGAACGCGACATGCTCGGGCTCTACGTGTCCGACCATCCGCTCGCCGGGTTGGAGATCCCGCTCGCCAAGCATGCCAGCACCACGATCGCCGACCTGATCGCCTCAGAGTCGACCGAGGACGGCGACACGGTGACCGTGGCCGGCCTGATCACGAGCGTGCAGCATCGCATCGCGAAGAAGTCGGGCAACCAGTACGGCATGATCCAGGTCGAGGACTTCGGCGGTGAGATCACCGCGATGTTCATGGGCAAGGCCTACCTCGAGTTCGCGCCGGAACTGATCAGCGACTCGGTCGTCGTGGTGCGCGGGCGGGTGAGCCTGCGCGACGACGGCATGAACCTGCACGCGTTCAGCGTGTTCCAGCCGGAGCTCGGGCAGGGTTCAGACCAGAGCATGGTCTCGATCACCGTGGGGGAGGCCCGTGCGACGACCGACACGGTAAGTGCGCTCGGTGAGATTCTCAAGCGCCACGCCGGCGACGCCGAGGTACGGCTCAAACTGGTCAAGGGGGATGTGGCCCGGGTGTTCGAGCTGCCGCACCGGGTGAAAGTGAGCGCCGACCTGTTCGGCGAACTCAAGAGCATTCTCGGCCCGAACTGCCTGACCTGATCCTCGGACCGGATTTCGTCACCGCAGACCGCAGATGACTGACAGGATGCGAGCCTAGGCTGGCAGCATGCACAAGCGAGAGCCGATCTACCAGGCCGCCATCGGAGCCGGGCGAGCCCTGTTCGGCCTGCTTCGGGTGCGCCGCACTGTCACCGGGCTCGAGCAGCTGCCGGCGAGTGGCGGCGCCGTGCTGGCGATCACCCACTTCGGGTACCTGGACTTCGCCTTGGTCGAGTGGGTGACTTGGCTGCACAACCGCCGCCATATCCGGTTCATGGCCAAGAAGGGCGCCTTCGACCAGAAGCTGGTCGGGCCCCTGCTGCGCGGCATGAAGCACATCTCGGTCGACATGGAGAGCGGCGGCGCGGCCTACGCGCAGGCCGTCGAGGCCCTGCGCGCCGGCGAACTGCTGGGAGTCTTTCCCGAGGGAGGTGTCAACGCCTCGTTCACCGTGAGGGAGCTCAAGACCGGTGCCGTGCGCATGGCACTGGCCGCGAACGTGCCGATCATTCCGGTGGCGGTGTGGGGCGGGCATCGGCTCATGACCAAGAACCATCGTTCGACGCTGAGAGAGCGGATCGGCGTGCCGGTCAGCATCCGTTTTGGGGAACCTTTTTCAGCGGATGCCGCTGGCCGCGTTGACGACGACGTCGCGGATACCACGCTACGGCTCCACGACACCCTGCAGGCCCTGGTTGATGCCGTGCAGGCGGAGTATTCGGTGCCGGGTACCGGCCAGTGGTGGCAGCCGGCGCACCTTGGCGGAACGGCGCCGACTCCGGCGGAGGCGGCGGTGGCCGAGGTTGAACGCCGTCGTCGCAAGGCTGCCGAGAAGCTGGCCGGCAAGAAGTAACGGCCGCGCTCCTCGAGCATGCAGTGGCTCTTGTCTAAAGTATGTCCAGGCTCAGGGGAGTCCCGCCCCGCCGCGAGACGACAGCTTCGGCCCCTTGGGAGCTCGTCGAGGGGCCGATGGTGTCGTCTCGCGCGGACGATAGGGCCGAAAGTGGCATCTCGCGCCAGAGTTGCCCCTGCGGTCCGCGCGGTGGCCGGGCTGGTCTAGACAGCGGCGCCCGGAACCCGGTAGGTGCGCTCGTGGTAGAGCAGGGCCTCGTCGTCGGTGCCCATGCCGCCGCCCTCGATCTGCACGACCACGACGGCGTTGTTGTGCACCGAAACCCGTTCGACAACGCGGCCGAGCATCCAGCTGGTCACCCCGGTCAACACGGGCAGCCCGTACGGGCCAGGCTGCCAGTGATCGCCGACGAAACGTTCTGCGTGCGGGCCGGCGAGCTTCTCGGCGATGGCCCGGTTGTGGGCACCCAACATGTGGATGGCCACGCGGTCGGCTGCGGCGATCGCAGCCCACGAGCTGGCCGACCTGGCCATGTTGAACGTTGCGAGTGGCGGAACCGCCGACAGCGAGGCCAGGGAGGTGGCCGTGAACCCGACGGGGCTGCCGTCGGGCGCGAGTGTCGTGATCGCTGCGACGCCGGCAGCGTGGCGGCGGAACGCGTGTTTGAACGCGGCAAGGTCGTCGGGCGCATTGGGGTCGGCGGCCAGCGGTGGGGCTGCCGGGAGAGTAGTCAGTGGGGGTTCAACGTTGCTTTGCATACTCAACCAACAATCTGTTTCAACCTCAGCCTATTCCCGCGCGCTGAGTGTTACGCCTCATGGACGGATAGGCTGGATCACGATGATCCAGACTATTGACCTTCGCGGAAGCGAGCCCACACCGGCCGCGCTCCTGGCCTCCGTTCCCCGCGCCCTGACCAGCGTGGCCGTCGCCGCCGATATCGCGGCCGAGCTGATCGCCGATGTGCGAGCGCGGGGCGGAGCCGCCCTGCTCGACCAGGCCGAACGCCTCGACCGGGTGCGCCCGGGCCAGGTGCGCGTTCCAGCCAGCCACATTGCCGACGCGGTCGCCGGGCTCGACCCGGACGTGCGCACCGCCATCACCGAGACCATACGCAGGGTGCGTCTGGCCAGTGCTGCGCAGGTGCCGCCGCACGTGACGACCACGATCGAGGCCGGAGCCACCGTCACCCAGCGCTGGCAGCCGGTGAACCGGGTCGGACTCTACGTTCCCGGCGGCAAGGCCGTCTACCCGTCGAGCGTGGTGATGAACGTCGTGCCCGCTCAGGTCTCCGGGGTGCGTTCGATCGCGCTCGCCTCACCGCCGCAGAGTCACTTCGACGGCCGTGTGCACCCCACCATCCTCGCCGTCGCCGGCCTGCTCGGCGTCGACGAGATCTACGCGATGGGCGGCGCCGGTGCCATCGGCGCCCTCGCCTACGGCGTCCCCGACATCGGCCTCGAACCCGTGCAGATCGTCACCGGCCCCGGCAACGTGTACGTGGCCGCCGCGAAGCGGCTCATCCGTGGGCAGGCCGGCATCGACTCCGAGGCCGGACCCACCGATATCCTCGTGATAGCGGATGCCGCGGCCGACCCGCTGCTCGTCGCCGCCGACCTGGTGAGCCAGGCCGAGCACGACGAGCTCGCCGCCACCGTGCTGGTGACCGATTCGATCGAACTCGCCGATGCCGTGGCGGCGCGCCTGGCCGTGCTGGCGGCATCCACTACCCACAGTGAGCGAGTGACGGCGGCGCTCGGCGGCCGCCAGTCGGCCATCGTGCTCGTCGATAACCTGCACGTCGCGGCCGGTTTCAGCAACGCCTTCGCACCGGAACACCTCGAGATCCAGACGAGTGATCCCGACGCCGTGCTGGCCGAAATCGAGAACGCCGGAGCTATTTTTCTCGGCCCGTATTCGCCGGTGAGCCTCGGCGACTATGTTGCCGGTTCCAACCACGTGCTGCCGACCGCGGGAGCGGCCCGGTTCTCCTCCGGCCTCGGCGCCTATACGTTTTTGCGGCCGCAGCAGGTCGTGCGCTACGACCGTGCGGCGCTCGAAGCCGTCGCCGGTCACATCCGTGCGCTCTCCGACGCCGAAGCGCTGCCCGCGCACGGAGACGCGGTCACCGCTCGCTTCGAGTGAGCCCCATTCCGCGAGAGCGGGAATTTCGTAACTTCAGCCCAACCGAAGCAACATAATTCCCGCTCTCGCGAACCTCAGGGGCGCAGTCCGCTAGGCTGGAGGCACAATGTTCTGCCCGTTCTGTCGCCACCCCGATTCCCGAGTCGTCGACTCACGCACGAGCGACGACGGGCTCTCGATTCGCCGTCGGCGGCAGTGCCCGGAGTGCGGCCGTCGCTTCAGCACCACCGAGACCGCGAGCCTGAACATCATCAAGCGCAGCGGCGTGGTCGAGCCGTTCAGCCGCGAGAAGATCGTCTCCGGCGTGCGTAAGGCGTGCCAGGGCCGACCGGTCACCGACTCCGACCTCGCCATGCTCGCCCAGAAGGTCGAAGAAACCATTCGCCAGACCGGCGCCTCCCAGGTCGACGCCAACGACATCGGCCTCGCAATCCTGCCGCCCCTGCGTGACCTCGACGAGGTCGCCTACCTGCGATTCGCGAGCGTCTACCAGGGCTTCGACTCCCTCGACGACTTCGAAGCGGCCATCACCCAGCTGCGCACCGAGCATACGGCCCGCTCGAACAGCCTCAAGACAGCGGATGCCGTGGACGCGTCCGCCGCCACCAGTTCCTCGAAAGCGTAAGGCCCAGGGCTCGATGTATCCGCTGTTCTTCAAGTATGTGCTCACCCGACTGGATCCCGAGCGTGCCCACCACCTCGCCTTCACCGTCATCCGGCTGCTGCCGACGCTCGGCATCGGTCGCTTGGTGCACCGTTTCACCCGCCCGCGCACCGACCTCGGGGTCGACACCCTCGGCCTGCACTTCACTTCTCCTTTCGGCGTCGCGGCCGGTTTCGACAAGGACGGCGAGGCCGTGCTCGGCCTCGGCCAGCTCGGCTTCGGCCACGTCGAGGTCGGTACGCTCACCGCCGTCGCCCAGCCGGGCAACCCCACACCGCGCCTGTTTCGGCTCGTGGCCGATCGTGCCGTCATCAACCGCATGGGCTTCAACAACCACGGCGCCGCTGCGGCCGTCGCCCGGCTGAGGCGAATTCGCGCTGCGCCGCATCGCCCGGTGCTCGGCATCAACATCGGCAAGAGCCGCGTCACGGCCGTCGAGAGCGCCACGGCCGACTACCTGCAGAGCGCCCGGACCCTCGCCGCCCTCGCCGACTATCTCGTGGTCAACGTGAGCTCACCCAACACCCCGGGCCTGCGCGGACTGCAGGAGCTCGACCAGCTCGCGCCGCTGCTCACCGCGGTCAAGGGTGCCGCCGGTGCCACGCCGCTGCTCGTGAAGATCGCGCCCGACCTGAGTGATGAGGAGGTCGCCCGCATCGCGACCCTCGCCGTCGACCTCGGCCTCGACGGCATCATCGCCACAAATACCACGATCTCCCGCACCGGACTGAAAACGGATGCCGCCACCGTCATCGCCGCCGGAGACGGCGGACTGTCCGGCGCCCCGCTGCACGCGAGGTCACTGGCCATTCTCCTGCAGATCCGCGCCGTCGTCCCGGCCGATTTCTGCGTCATCTCGGTCGGCGGAGTGGACACAGCGGCCCAGGTCGCCGAGCGCCTCGCGGCCGGAGCAACCCTCGTGCAGGGCTACACGGCGTTCCTCTACCGCGGTCCGCTCTGGGCGCGCCAGATCAACCGCGGACTCGACCGCATCCTGGCCGGAACCGGCCGCTAGCAGAGCCCGCAGAATTGGTCTAGTGGAGGCTATCCTCCTTTTTCCGACATCCGTTCGAAACAAAGTTGAACTCGAACTGATATATGACACGCCTAGACTGCCATTTCCGGGCGTTCTCCACTCGCAACAATTCCCGTCAGCCCGCGTTTCAGTACCACAGCTGCTGTAATCCCACAGAGCCCTTGCACCCTCGAGAGGAACCCCGCAATGACCCCATCCAGAGGCTCTTTCTATCGTCGAACGGCAACCCGGGTCGTGCGCGGTGTCGCGGTCGCGGCCGTGCTGGCCCTCTCGCTTGCTGCCTGTGCGGGCAGTGACGACGCGAAAGTGGGAGCCGATGGTGCCGCGGCATCGTTCGGTGACGCGAGCATTCAGTTCAGCTGGATCAAGAACGCCGAATTCATGGGCGAGTACCTCGCCGACAAGAACGGCTACTTCACCGAGGCCGGACTCGACAATGTCGACATGATCGAGGGCCCCGCCTCGATCGAAGCCGCCGTCATCTCGGGCAATGCCGACATGGGCATCGGCAATGCGATCTCCACCGGCACCATCATCGCCAACGAGGGCGCGCCGCTGAAGATCATCGGCGCCACCTACCAGAAGAACCCCTTCACCATCCTGTCGCTCGCCGACAAGGGCAACATTGCCACCCTTGACGACCTTAAGGGCAAGACGATCGGCGTGCAGGCGAGCAACCTGAGCCTGTGGGAAGCCTTCCTCAAGGTCAACGATATCGATGAGAAGTCCCTGACCACCCTCCCGGTGCAGTACGACCCGACCCCGCTGTTCAACGGCGAGGTCGATGGCTGGTTCTCCTACCTCACCAACGAATCCATCGACGCCGAGCTCAAGGGCCTGGGCCCGGTCAACCTGCCGCTGGCCGACTTCGGCCTGCCGTTCGTCGCCGAGACCCTCACGGTCACCGACGATGCCATCACGAACGACCGCGAGAAGCTCAAGGCCCTGCTCGTCGCCGAGATTCGCGGCTGGACCGACGCCATCAACGACCCGGATGCCGCCGCGAAGCTCACCGTCGACACCTACGGCCCGACCTTCGAGCTGACCATCGAGAAGGAGACCCGTCAGGCCGAGATCCAATCCGCCGACCTCGTCGTGAGCGCGGACACCGTGGCCAACGGCCTGTTCTCGATCAGTAAGGAACTGCAGCAGCAGAGCATCGATACCCTCGCCGCGACGGGCCTCACCATCACCGCGAGCCAGCTGTTTGACATGACCCTGCTCGACGAGGTCTACGCCGAGAACCCGGACCTGCTGGCCTACAGCAAGTAGCAGTGGCGCCCGGCCGGCCGGGCATCCGCCAGAACGCATCGAGCGTTTCAGCGGATGCCCGGGTGGAACCTAAAATAGGCACCTGCCCGAAATACCACGCAGACCCGCCAGCCGTGCAGATCTGCCAGCGCCAAGGAGCGAACCACGTGAGTAGTACTGATGCCGGAATTCGTGACTCGGTGACGGAGCGCGGTGCCGGGGGCGAAGCGTCGGGCACCGGCCTGCACATCTCCCAGCTGCACAAGGTCTTCGCGGTCGGGCGCAGAGATGTCGTCGCCCTCGACAACGCCAACCTGCACACCGACAAGGGCAGTTTTCTCTCCCTGCTCGGTCCCTCGGGCTGTGGAAAATCGACCATCCTGCGTATTCTGGCCGGCCTGGAACAGCCCACGAGCGGCACCACCAGGGTCGACGGCAAGAGCCCCCAGCAACTTCGGCAGGGACACCAGCTTGGCATCGCCTTCCAGGATTCAGCGCTGCTGCCCTGGCGCAGCGTGCGCTCGAATATCCGCCTCCCGTTCGAGGTCGCCCGCGTTCCCGTCGACGAGGCCTACATCGACGAACTGATCGCCCTCGTCGGCCTCACGGGCTTCGAGAAAGCCAAGCCGGCGCAGCTTTCCGGCGGCATGAAGCAGCGCGTGTCGATCGCTCGGTCGCTCGTGCTCAAGCCCTCTGTGCTGCTGCTCGATGAGCCGTTCGGGGCCCTCGACGATATGACCCGGCAGCGACTCAACCTCGAGCTGCTGCGCATCTGGACCCAGAAGCCGGCCACGACCCTCATGGTCACCCACGGCATCGCCGAAGCCATCTTCCTCTCCGACCACGTCGCGGTCATGAGCGCCAGGCCCGGCCGCGTCAAGGAAGTCATCGACGTCGACCTTCCGCGGCCCCGATTGCCCGAGATGATGCGTTCGCCCGAGTTCCACGCGCTGCACGACCGAGCCTCCGACCTGCTGTTTAGTGATGCCGCCGCGCCGGGCGCCGACCAGTGATCCGAGGTTCGCTGCGCGCCCTGCCCGCCTGGGCGACCGGCCTGATCGGCGGCGCGATCGTCATCGCCCTGTGGTGGCTGGGCGCGGTCACGGTTTTCGCCGAGGTTGGTTCCATGCCCGGAGGCGCGGTGCCCACCCCGTTGGACGTGGTCGTGCAGCTCGTCAGCGACGGCCCGGCGTTCTACCTGTCCCACGTCAGTGTCACCGTGCTCGAAGCGCTGATCGGCTTTGCCTGGGGCAACGGACTAGCCCTGGCCCTCGCCGCCCTCGTGCTGCTGCTGCCGCGCATCGAGAAGATCGCGATGCAGATCGCCGTGATCACCTATTGCATTCCCATCGTCGCCATTGGCCCGATCGCCTACATCGTGATCGGGGCACCGAGCGCGGGCGATCCGGCCGGTACAGCCGTCTTTCTCGCCGCGATGTCGGTGTTCTTTACGACCGTCATCGGCTCACTGGTCGGTCTCAAGGCAGCGGATGCCGCCAGCCTCGACCTCATCACCGTCTACGGCGGCAGCAAGTTCACCCAGCTTCGCAAGGTGCGCCTGATCGCCGGACTGCCGAGCGTGCTGACCGCGCTGCAGATCGCCGCACCGGCGGCGTTCATCGGAGCCATCCTGGGCGAGTACCTCGGCGGTGTCAGCCGCGGGCTGGGAATCGCCATGCTCGTGGCCGGTTCAACGGCCAACGTCGACCGGGTCTGGAGCCTCGCGCTCGTCGCCGGGGTCACGGCGGGTCTCGGCTACGCGATCTTTGCCGTCATCCTGCGTTTCGCCACCCCGTGGACGACCGGGCGGAGCAGCCGATGAGTTTTGCACGCGTGGCGCTCCTGACGGTGGCGCGCGGCCTGCTGACCGGGCTTATCACCCTCGTTCTCGTACTCGTCGCGTGGCAGGGCCTGCTCCTGCTGCTGGACGTGTCGCCGTTTTTGGCCAAGGGACCCCTCGACGTCTGGAAGTGGCTCGCCACCGTTCCCGAAGCCGCCGACAATCGGGCCATGGTCCTCGGCAACCTCGTCGTGACCCTGAGTGACGCATTTCTCGGATTCGTCGCCGGACTCACCTGTGCCCTGCTGCTGGCCGTGATCTTCACCCTGTCCCGGGGCATCGAGCACGCCCTCATGCCGATCGCCCTGCTGCTGCGCTCGGTGCCACTCGTGGCACTCGTGCCCGTCATCAGCCTCATCACGGGGCGCGGACTCACCACCGCCGTGGTCATGGGCGCCATCGTGGTGCTGTTCCCGGCACTCGTGAACATCGCCTTCGGGCTGCGCTCCTCGTCACCCCAGATCAGCGACGTGATCACCGTCTACGGTGGCAGCGCCTTCACGACGCTGCGCAAGGTGGCCCTGCCGAGCTCCCTGCCCTCGTTCTTCGCCGCGGTGAAGATCTCGGTGCCCGGCGCCATCACCGGAGCGTTGCTGGCCGAGTGGCTCACGACCGGCCAGGGCCTCGGCAACTCGATTGTCGCCGCCGTCGCCAAGGTGCAGAACTCGGAGGTGTGGGCATCCGTCGTGGTGATCACCATCGTGTCCCTCACGCTCTACGGCCTGGCGCAGGTCGTGGAAAACCTGGTGCTGCGCCGCATGAGCATGGATCAGAGCATCACGAGCTGACCGGGCGCCCATCAGCCGGGCTAGAGCAGGCCGTGCGCGACGAGCTGGTTGGCGAGGCTGGAGCCGTCCGGCCCGTAGACCCACGGGGCCTCGGGGCTGCCGTCGATCAGCACGGCGTCGCGCGAGCGCCCGCCGGCCAGCACCGCCTCGCTCGGGGACAGCTGACGGATGGCCACGGCCGCGACGCTGCCCGGATAGTCGCGTTGAAAGTCGCTGTAAATGGCTTCGTCGTGCTGGCCGTCGTCGCCGATCAGAATCCAGCGCATGTCGGGAAACTGTTCGGCGAGGCGGCGCAGGTTGTCCCGCTTATGTGCGCTGCCGCTGCGGAACCAGCGGTCGTGCGTCGGTCCCCAGTCGGTCAGCAGCAGTGCCCCGGCCGGATACAGGTTGCGGGAGAGAAAACGCGACAGGGTCGGTGCTACGTTCCAGGCACCGGTGGAGAGATAGATGACCGGGGCGCCGGGCGTGAACGACGCCAGGCGTTCCAGGAACACGGCCATCCCCGGGGTCGGAACCCGGGCATGCTCGTCGAGCACGAACGTGTTCCAGGCGGCCAGCAACGGGCGGGGAAGCGTGGTGACCATCACCGTGTCGTCGACATCGGAGACGACGCCGTAGCCGACCGTGGGGGCCACGATGAAGAGTGGCGCTTCGGCCACGGCGGAGAACTCGGTGTGTAGCCGGGCCACGTGCCAGCCGGCAGGCAGGGATACCGGTACGACGGTGTCGACGACGCCGCCGCGATCCGCCTGCACCCGATGCGTCTGGCCGTCGATCTCAATCGTGACGGTGACGTCGTTGACCGGCACGCTCGTGAAGCTGCGCCAGCCTCGAATACCGGCGTCGCGGCCATCCGCTCGGGGGCGCTTGGTACGCTTCGCCGGCTTTTCCGGCTTGGCCAGAAGTACCCGGCAGAGGATGCGAACCCAGGCGGTCGAGCCGTAGCCGGTGTAGGGGATGACGGTGGGCTGGTAGCCGCGGCGACGAGCGGAATGCTCCCGACGGTCGTGCAGCCAGTCTTCGATACGGGCCGCACGGTGCATGATTCGCTCGGGACTTGGCGCACTCGGCGTGGCGTCTAGGGACTCTGGCACCCTCTCATTCTGCCATATTTGCTGTGCATCCCCCGATCAACCCTGTGGAAAAGGGGTTTTACCCCGTAGTATGGTGACTTATCTTCAAGGGGGATAAATGTCACTTGGTGGCCTATTGGGTGAAGAGACCGGTGCAGCACTTCAGCAAGTGCGCACCGAGCCGATTCAGCAGCGCAGCGCTGCACGTCTGTCCGGTTTGCTCGATGCGGCCGCCGCCGTTGTGGACGAGGTCGGTTTCGACCGCATCACGACCGCGATGATCGCGGAACGCGCCGGTGCATCCATCGGAACGGTGTATCGCTACTACCCGGATCGGGTTGCTGTACTGCACGCCCTGCACGAGCGTGCCGTGGTGCGCTTTCGGCAGCGCGTGGTCGATGAGCTCGGCGCTAGCACCCTCACCTCCTGGTGGGACGCGGTGGACTGCGTCGTGACGGCTTTTGTCGGCCTGTACCGCTCCGAACCAGGCTTTCGTATCGTGAACTTCGACGACCGCGACGCCGCTCCCGCCGCCGACGCGGTAGCGGATGCCGACTTCTTCGCCCGCCGCCTGGCTGACGTGCTCGTCAACGAGTTCGATCTGCCGGCCGGCGAGGCCCTGATTTTTCGACTCGAAGTCGCCGTCGAGATGGCCGACGCGCTGCTCGCCCGCGCCTTCCACACCGATCCGCTCGGTGACGAGCGTTTCATCGCCGAGTGCCGCCTGGTTCTGCGCGACTACCTCGATCGTTTCTACGGCCCGCAAGCACTGAACCTGCTGGCAACCGCGTCCTAACGGGCGTCACACGCCGGGCGACCCACTGGGTCGCCCGGCTTTTTTGGGTTTGTGGGCCTCGCGTGTTCGCTGTTGGATAAATCTTTTGTGAGCCAGCGTTTTGCCTGTCGCTTCGAATAGTGATTGGCTTAGCATCTGGTTTGTGTTGACCCGACCTGAACTGATGCGAGGAGCGAGCCACCAGGATGATTGAATTCCACTCGGTGACGAAACGGTTCCCCGACGGCACCCTTGCCGTCGATGATTTCAGCCTCGTTCTGCCCTCGCACAAGACCACCGTGCTCGTCGGAACGTCCGGGTCGGGAAAAACAACCCTGCTGCGCATGATCAACCGCATGGTTGATCCGACCAGCGGGTCGATCGAGATCGACGGAGCCGATATCGGTACCCTCGAGCCGGTCAAGCTGCGGCGCGGCATCGGCTACGTTATGCAGAACTCAGGGCTGCTTCCCCACCGCAGGGTCATCGACAACGTCGCCACGGTGCCGATGCTGCGCGGAATGGCCAAGAAGAAGGCCCGTGACGAAGCGCTCGCGCTGCTCGACACGGTGGGACTGGACCGTTTACTCGCCAACCGGTATCCCAGCCAGCTCTCCGGTGGCCAGCAGCAACGCGTCGGCGTGGCGCGCGGCCTCGCCGTCAACCCCAATATTCTGCTCATGGACGAGCCATTCGGTGCGGTGGACCCGATCGTGCGCGCCGAACTGCAGCAGGAACTGCTGCGATTGCAACGGGAATTGGGCAAGACCGTGGTCTTCGTCACCCACGATATTGACGAGGCCTTTCTGCTCGGCGATCAGGTGGTCATTCTGCGCACCGGCGGCAAGGTAGCCCAGGTCGGCTCACCCGCGGAGATCCTGGCGAACCCCATTGACGAGTTCGTGGCAACGTTTGTCGGCGCCGATCGCGGCAAGCGATCCCTGCACCTCGAGAACCACGGCGATGGCGACATCGTGGTTGACGAGACCGGTCGTCTGGCCGGCGTTCTCGTAGGCTCCGGCCCTTCAGCGTCGCCGTCAACTGTCAGCTCAGAGTCAAAGGCCGGCCCTCGCGGACCGGGTGCTTCGGCGCAGGGTGGGGATTCGCGGTGACCTGGATCTGGTCGAATCTGGACCTCATTTGGGATCGCACGTTCGATCACCTCATCCTCAGCGTGCCCTCGATCATTCTCAGTTTCCTCATCGCCCTCCCGTTCGGTTGGCTGGCTCACCGGTATCGGGCGAGCCGGGCGGTGATCCTCACCACGGTCGGAGTGCTCTACGCAATTCCGTCGCTGCCGCTGTTCATCGTGCTGCCCTTTATCGTGGGTACCAGCATCCGCTCGCCGTTGAACCTCATCATCGCGCTGACCCTCTACGGGGTGGCTCTGATGGTGCGGGTGGTAGCGGATGGTCTCGGTTCCGTCGACCGCGACGTGCAGCAGTCCGCGACCGCCGTCGGCTTTTCCGGCTGGACGTCATTTTGGCAGGTTGAGCTGCCGCTGGCCGGCCCCGTGCTGCTGGCCGGGCTGCGCGTCGTAGCGGTCAGCACGGTGAGCCTGGCCACGGTCGGCGCCGTGATCGGCGCCCAGAGCCTCGGCAGCCTGTTCACCGACGGGTTTCAACGGGGAATCCAGGCGGAGATCATCGCGGGTATCCTTGCCACCGTGCTGCTGGCCCTGGCCCTCGACGCCGTGCTCGTTCTGATCGGGCGACTGCTGATGCCGTGGACCAGGCGCAGCGCGATCGGCGTCGTCGCTCGACCCGGTGCTGTCGCGCGACAGGAGGTCACCACGTGAGCTTTCTGACCGAAACCCTGGCCTGGCTGGTCGATCCCGCAAACTGGGTCGGCGCCGGCGGGATTCCTACCCGCCTCGCCCAGCACCTGCTGTTCACGCTCGTGACCCTGCTCGTCGCCGCGCTGATTGCCGTACCGACCGGCTTTTTGATCGGCCATACCGGTCGCGGCCGCGGACTGGCCGTGGCACTGTCGGGCGCATTCAGAGCCATTCCTACCCTGGGCCTGCTCACCCTGGTGGCCCTCTGGGTGGGCATCGGCCTGAACGCCCCGTACGTGGCCTTGACCGTGCTTGCCATCCCGCCCATTCTTGCTGGTGCATATACCGGTTTCGAGGCAATTGATCGCAAGATCATCGATGCCGCACGGGCCGTGGGCATGTCCGAGGCCCAGATCGTGCTGAAGGTCGAGCTGCCGCTCGGGCTGCCCCTGCTCATCGGAGGGCTTCGCTCGGCAACCCTGCAGGTGGTGGCCACGGCTACTCTGGCCGCCTACATCGCTAATTTCGGCCTCGGTCGGTACCTCTTTGAGGGACTGCGAATTCGCGACTACGGCGAGATGCTCGGCGGTTCGATCCTGGTGATCTTGTTGGCGATCGTGCTGGAGGGCGTGTTCGCTCTCGTGCAAAAATTGGTTGTTCCCCGCGGCGTCACAGCGGGACTCCCCATAGATATCCGTGACGGGTCATCCCGATCCCGCCCGGTGATGGAATCCACCATCGAGGAAGGAAACAGTCATGTTCACAGCGAATAGAGGCCGGCTCACGCTCATCGGCGTGGTCGCGGTTGGGGCCGTCGTAGCCCTTGCAGGGTGTGCGTCGGGGGACCCCCTGGCGGAACCATCGAGTAGCGCCGGCGGCTCCACCATCGTGGTCGGCTCGCAGGCGTACTACTCCAACGAGATCATCGCCGAGATCTACTCCCAGGCGCTCGAGGCCGGCGGTTTCACCGTTGACCGACAGTTCCAGATCGGCCAGCGCGAGGTCTACCTGCCCGATATCGAGGCCGGCAAGATCGACGTGTTCCCCGAGTACACCGGCAGCTTGCTGCAGGCCCTCGACAAGGCCGCCGTCGGCGGCTCCAGCGACGCGACCTACGCTGAGCTCCAGACCGCCTTGCCCGACGACCTGCGGGTTCTCGACCAGGCCGATGCCTCAGACCAGAACTCCTGGACGGTCACCGCCGACTTCGCGAGCAAGTACGACCTCACCGATATCGCTTCCCTGACCAACGTCACCGAACCGATCACCGTCGGCGGCAACTCGGAGCTCGAGACCCGGCCGTACGGGCCGACTGCACTGAAGGACAAGTACGGCATCAGCATCGCGGGGTTCGTACCGGTCGAGGACAGCGGCGGACCGCTGACCGTCAAGGCCCTGGTCGACGGTGATATCCAGCTCGCCAACATTTACACGGCCGACCCGAACATCAAGACCAACAACCTGGTCGCCCTCTCCGACCCCGACGGACTGTTCTTCCCGGACAACGTCGTGCCGGTCGTCTCCAGGAAGATCGACGACAGTGCGGCAGCGATCCTCAACAAGGTCAGTGCCGCGCTGACGGCAGACACCCTCGTTGACCTGAACGCCCAGAGCAAGAACGACCAGCTCTCGGCGGACAAGATCGCGACGGCCTGGCTGACCAAGGCAAAGCTGATCTAGTTGCGGCAGTTCTAGGCACCGAACAGGATGAGCGCCGGCCCGACCAGGAGCACCGCCGACACGGTGAGTGCTCCGGCCGTGGCCGTGTAGTGCAGCGGCACGGTTGGATTAACCAGCCGCGCCACTCGCGGCAGGATCTGGTGCGCCGGGTGCTCGGGTTCTACCTCGAGTTCCAGGTTACGGTCTGAAGCGGATGCGGCGGCTTGCGCCGCAGCATCCGCTTCTTTGTCTGGTGGGGGAGTAGCGCCGGCCAGGGTGAAACCGACGAGAGCGATCGCACGGGCCAGGGTCTGGTCGTCAACGATGCGGCGGGCATGATCGTCGGCGAGCATCTCGACCAGCAGGGCGACGGCGTTTTCGGCGCGGTTGGCGATGGGGAACCACGGCAGCGCGCTGTGCCAGCTTTTGAAAGCGAGCAAGACCAGGTGGTGCTGCTGTACGAGGTGCGCCTGCTCGTGCGCGATCACGGCACGCACCTGGTCGGCGTCGAGCAGCCGGAGCAGGCCATTGGAGAGTACCGTCGCCGAGTGCCCGGCCCCGGGCAGGCAGTAGGCGACTGGCGCCGGATGGTCGATGACCCGCATGCCAGGCTGACCGTGCAGGGGATCGCTGAGCAGGGCAATGAGGGTGTGGTGATGTCGGCGCTGCCGCTCGGCGCGGACGAACGTCGCGAGCAGGTTGAGCAGGAGGTGGCCACCGAGCAGAATGGCCGCGCCGATGGCGAGCATGTGGGTGAAGCTCGTTCCATCGGGAAGCGTGCCGGCCGTGAGGTTGCCGCCGAGTGCGACCAGACTCTGGGCAAGGGTGGTGCCGAATGGGGTCAGGCCGTAGAGCAGCAGTGACCCGATCATGGACATGCCGCCGGACAACGCGATGGCCTGCCAGAGCACCAGTGCCACGCCGGGGGAGCGCGCGGGCCAGCGCGACCGCCCCAGCAGGAGCGGAACGGGCCCGGCCAGCAGCACGGCGATGGTACCCAGGAGCAGGGCGGCGATGGTCACGCGCGTGGTCGGGTGGTCAGGGACGCAGCGTCAGGCACGCAGTGTCAGGCATTGTCGGACGGCGCAACGCCGAGGAGGTGCCGCAGGGTCTCAGCTTCCTGCGGCGAAACGGAGCCGATGAACCGGGCCAGGGCTGCCTGGCGATCGGGCACCTGCCCGAGCACCTCGTGCATGAGGCCAGCGGTGTGTTCGGCGCGGGTCATCACGGCGGAATAGGCGTGCGGACGCACGCTGCGATCGCGCGTGACGAATGCCTTCGTTTCCAGCCGGGACAACACCGTCAAAACGGTCGTCGTCGCCAGCGGCTTGCCCGGCGTGGCTGAAACTGCGGGCCGCAGCAGAGCATCCTTGAGTTCGTTCGCTGTCAACGGTGCCGTGGAGTCCCACAGGATATCCATCATTAACCGTTCGAGCACACCCAAATTTCCCATGTGGTTAATATTACGTCGCGAAACTGTGATTTCTACACAGTGTAGAAGAGTAATCTTCTACGTAGCGTAGAAAAATGGACGCTGCACAATAATGCTGGAGGGCATATGAACGAGTGGTTGGATCCTTTACTCCTATCACGGTGGCAATTCGGTCTCACGACCGTGTATCACTTTCTTTTCGTCCCGCTCACGATCGGTCTGGCCCTCACGGTCGCGATCTTTCAAACGGCCTGGGTGCGTACCGACAAGGCTAAATATCTGCAGCTGACGCATTTCGTCGGCAAGATCTTTCTGATCAACTTCGCCATGGGCGTCGTGACTGGCATCGTGCAGGAATTTCAGTTCGGTATGAACTGGTCGGACTACTCGCGTTTCGTCGGTGACGTCTTTGGCGCTCCGCTCGCCTTCGAGGGGATTGTCGCCTTCTTCCTCGAAGCTACGTTCGTCGGCCTCTGGATCTTCGGCTGGGACAAACTACCCAAGAAGATTCACCTCGCCACGATCTGGCTCACCGCGATCGGTTCGATCGCGTCGGCCTACTTCATCCTCGCCGCGAATGCCTTCATGCAGAACCCGATCGCCTACACGATCAACGAGGAAAAGGGGCGTGCCGAACTCACCAGCATCTGGGAACTGCTCACCAACCCCATTGCCCTCGCCGCCTTCCCGCACACGATTTTCGCCTGCTTCATGGTCTCGGCCGGACTCATCATCTCGGTAGCCGCCTGGCACCTGTACCGCAACCAACACCTCGACACCATGCGTCCGGCGCTCAAGTTCGGCCTCTGGATGATGGTCATCGCCGGCGTGCTCACGACACTCGCCGGAGACCAGCTGGGCCTGGCCATGGTTGAGGCCCAGCCGATGAAGATGGCCGCTGCCGAAGCGCTGTACCACACGGCGACCGGTGCCAACGCGAGCTTCTCCATCTTCACCCTTGGTACGCCGGACGGCGTGCACGAGTTGTTCTCCGTGCGCGTTCCCTACCTGCTCTCCTTTCTATCGACCCACACCTTTGACGGCACGGTCGAGGGCATCAACAACCTGCAGTCGCAGTACGTCACCCTGTACGGCCCCGGCGACTACACCCCGACCATCTGGATAACCTACTGGGCGTTCCGCTGGATGATCGGCCTCGGTCTCGCGCACATGCTCGTTGCCGTCGTCGGCCTGTGGCTGACCCGCAAGGGGCGCAGCCCGAAGCGCACCTGGGTATGGAAGGTCGCGATCTGGAGCTTCCCTTTCTCCCTGCTCGCGATGAGCGTCGGCTGGGTGTTCACCGAAATGGGTCGCCAACCCTGGCTCGTGTTCGGAATGCTCAAAACCGAAGACGGCGTCTCGCCCGGCGTCAGCGGCGTGGAGATTCTGATCTCGCTGATCGCCTTCACCCTGCTCTACGGAATTCTCGCAGTAGTCGAGTTCCGACTCATCCTCAAGGCCGTTCAGAAAGGCCCGGACGATGCACCGGTACCCGACGCCGAATCCGGCGCAGTCACGCACGCTGCCACGGTCTACTAACAGGAATACACAATGGATCTCACAATTCTCTGGTTCTGGATCATCGCTGCGTTGTTCATCGGGTACTTCGTGCTCGATGGCTTCGACTTCGGGGTCGGAATGTCCCTGCCATTTCTCGGCAAGGACGACACCGATCGCCGCGTTCTCATCAACACCATCGGCCCGGTCTGGGACCTCAACGAAACCTGGGTCATCGTCGCCGGCGCCTCACTCTTCGCAGCGTTCCCCGAGTGGTACGCGACCATGTTCAGCGGCTTCTACTTGGCTCTGCTGCTCATTCTCGTTGCACTGATTCTGCGCGGTGTGTCGTTTGAATACCGCCACCAGCGCCCCGAATCCACCTGGAAGAAATGGTTCGACGGCATGATCATCGTCGGTTCGGCCGTTCCGGCGCTGCTCTGGGGTGTCGCCTTCGCCAACGTCGTGCGGGGCGTCAAACTCGACGCCAACCACGACTACATCGGCACCTTCTTCGACCTGCTGAACCCGTACGCCCTGCTCGGCGGCGTCACCACGCTGCTGCTGTTCTTCATGCACGGGGTCGTCTTCGTCTCGCTCAAGACCGAGGGCGACATTCGGGTTCGGGCGCGAAAGCTCGCCACCAAGGCCGGAATCGTGACGATAGTGGTCGCGGCCAGCTTCCTGGTTTGGACAACCTTCGCATATGGCACCGTGGCATCCGCTATCTTCGCCGCTCTGGCCGCTGTGGCGCTGATCGCCTCCTTCCTGGCCAACCTGCGCGGTGCCGAACGGCTCGCGTTCGGCCTGATGGCCGCCACGATCGGTCTCGCCGTGCTCACCCTGTTCGCCTCGCTGTTTCCCGACGTCATGCCGGCCAGCAACGACGCGGCGAACAGCCTGACCATCACGAACGCCTCCTCATCGACCTACACGCTCGGTGTGATGAGCTGGACCGCACTGATCGGGATGCCCGTCATCCTGCTCTACCAGGGCTGGACCTACTGGGTGTTCCGCAAGCGCATCGGCCGGGCGCAGATTGAGGTCGCCGTACACTAGCGCTGTGGCAGACTGAGCCAGTGCGCCCCCTCGATCCTCGCCTTCTTCGTTACGCCCACGCAGCGCGCCGATTTCTTCTGATCGGCGCGCTGCTGGGCTTCGCGCAAACCCTCGTCGTCATCGCGTTCGCCTGGCTGCTGACCCGGGCGATCACGCTCACGGTCGCGGGGGAGCCCCTGAGCACGATCATGCCGACCCTGGCCGCCCTCGCCGGGGTCGTTGTGCTGCGCTCGGTGCTCATCTGGCTGCTCGAAGTGGCGGCCAACCGCGGTGCCGCCCAGGTCAAGAGCCAACTGCGGGCCCGCGTCATGACCAAGCTTGCCGAACGCGGCCCCGACTGGGTCGCCTCCCAGCAGAGCGCTCGCCTGTCGACCGTCGTCACGACCGGTCTCGACGCCCTCGACAACTACTTCGCCCGCTACCTGCCGCAACTGTTGCTGACCATGATCGCCACACCGATCCTGATCGCGGTCATCCTCTGGCAAGACCTCGCGAGCGGCCTCACGGTCATCATCGTGATTCCGCTGATTCCCGTCTTCATGATTCTCATCGGCAAGGTCACCCAGTCGGTGCAGCAGGAACAATGGCAGGCGCTGCAGCGCCTCTCCACCGGATTTCTGGACGTGGTCGGGGGCCTCGGCACCCTCAAGATCTACGGTCGGGAACGACGCCAGTTCGACCGGATCCGTTCCATTACCGAGGAATATCGCACCCGCACCATGAAGGTGCTGCGCGTCTCGTTCCTCAGCGGCTTCGTGCTCGAACTCGCCGCGAGCCTCTCGGTCGCCCTCCTCGCCGTGTCGATCGGCCTGCGGCTCATCGACGGTGCCCTGCTGCTCGGCGTCGGTCTGTTCGTTCTGCTCCTCGCCCCGGAGGCGTTTCTGCCGCTGCGCCAGGTGGGCGCACAGTTTCACGCTGCCGCCGACGGGCTCGCGGCCGCCGAAGAGCTGTTCACCATTCTCGACGATGACTCCATCGCGACGGTCGCGACTGTCTCGACAGCGGATGCCGCGGCCGGCGCCGGTCTCGCAGCACCCCACGCTGGTCAACTCGGGCAGGCAGCCGGCGCCCTTCGTCTGGCGGGTGTCACCGTTCGGCGGGGCGACTCCGTGGTGATCCACCAGTTGCACGCGGATTTTGCCCCCGGCCAGCTGAGCGTGCTGCGCGGAGTCAGCGGGGTCGGCAAGTCGACCCTCGTAGCCGCCCTGCTCGGCTTCGTGCCGTACACCGGCGCCCTCACGCTCGGCGGCGTTGCCGTCACGGCCGGCGCGCCGCGCCCCTGGCTGGCCTGGGCCGGCCAGCGACCGGGCCTGTTCCGCGGAACGGTGGCCGAGAATGTGGCGCTGGGGGCGGCATCCGCTGAACCCGGCCTGATCGTGCAGGCCCTCGACTGGGCGGGAGCCGCCGAGGTGTTGCCCAGCAACGTTCTCGGGGTGAACGGCGACGGGCTCTCCGGCGGCCAGGCGCAACGCGTCGGAGCGGCCCGCGCCATCTACCGTGCGCTGGCGACCGAGTGCCACGTGCTGATTCTCGACGAACCGAGCTCAGCGCTCGACTCCGACGCCGAAGCCGGACTGCTGGCCGGCCTCCGCCACCTCGCCGACCAGGGACGCGTCGTGATCGTCGTCAGTCACCGGCCGGCCGTCGTCGCTGCCGCAGACCACGTGATCGAATTGCAGGAGCTCATCCATGTCTGACGTCACCACGGCTTCCCGCGACGTGCTGCGCCTCGCCCAGCCGCGCCCGCGCTGGTTTGCCCCCGGGCTGCTGGCCGGCATCGGGAGCGCCGTCATGGCCGTGGCGCTGCTCGCCTGCTCAGCCTGGCTGATCACCCGCGCGGCCGAGATGCCCTCGCTGGCGTTTCTCGGCCTGGCCGTCGTGGGCGTGCGCGCATTCGCCATCTTTCGCTCCGTGCTGCGCTACCTGGAACGCCTGACCAGCCACGATGCTGCCTTCCGGCAGCTGGCCGAACTGCGGCTGGGCATCTTTCGCCGCATCGTTCCGGTAGCACCGGCGGGCTTGGCGAGCACCGGTCGCGGCGACCTGCTGACCCGCCTGGTGCGTGACGTCGACGACCTGCAGGACCTCCCACTGCGCGTCCTACAGCCCCTGCTGGTGGCCGGCGTCACCGCGGGGCTCAGCGTGATCGGCATCTGGCTGATCCTTCCGCTGGCCGGCCTCACCCTGCTCGTCTGCCTGTTCCTGGCCGGGGTGCTCGGAACCGTGCTGCCTCGCAGCTTGGCCGCTCGGGCCGACCGCGAGCTCGCCCCGCTCCGCGGTGCCCTCGCCGACGAAGTGCTCGAAATCGCCCTGAACCTCGATGTGCTCACCGCCTTCGACGCCCTCAGCCCGCGCCTGGCGCAGCTCGCACGCACCGATGAGCGCCTGCGGCGCGCCACGCTGCGCCGGTCGGCCGGGGTGGGCGTGCAGTCCGCCGTCGTGGCCCTGTTCGCCGGAGCAGCAACGCTCGGCGCGCTCTACTTCGGGATCCCAGCGCTCGAGCGCGGGGGTGGGCTGCTCAGCCCGGACCTGCTCGTGCCCACCCTCGTCGTCGCCGTGCTCGTGCCGATGGCCGTGTTCGAGGTGTTCGGCATGATTCCCCTCGCGGCCGGGGCCTGGCGTCAGGTCCGGGTCAGCGCGCGTCGCGTCGCCGACGTCGTTCCGCAGGCTGTGCCCGCCGAAATTCCCGTCGACGTGGTGAACCCGCAGGAGCTTTTTTCTCCCGACCAGGCCCTCGGCCCGGTCGTACTGGAACTGACCGATCTAGGCGCGCGCTGGCCCGGCCAGGTCGACGCTGCTGTGGCCGGCGTGAGCCTGCGACTCGCGCCGGGGGACCGCGTGCACCTTGCCGGCCCAAGCGGCGCCGGCAAGACGACTCTCGCCCAGACGCTCGTGCGCTTTCTGGATTACACCGGTTCCTACCGGCTGAACGGGGTCGAGGCGCGCCTGCTGGCCCAGGATGAGGTGCGACGCGTGGTCGGACTGTGCGAGCAGCGACCCTGGTTGTTTGACGACAGCATCCGTCAGAATTTGCTGTTCGCCCGCGACACGGCCACTGACGCCGAACTCGAGGCTGTGCTCGCCCGCGTCGGCCTGGCCGTGTGGGCTGCCCAGCGCGGCGGACTCGAGGCCCGTGTGGGCGAGCGCGGCGCGCTCGTCTCCGGTGGACAGGCCCAGCGCATCGCCCTCGCCCGGGCCCTGCTGGCCGATTTTCCGGTGCTTATCGTCGACGAGCCCACGGCCAACGTCGACAGTGCGGGGGCGGATGCCCTCGTGCGCGACATTCTGACGGCCGCCGCCGACGCGCACCGTGCCGTGCTGCTCATTTCGCACACCCCCGTACCGGACGAGCTCGTAACAGCGCGGGTGACCCTGCCGGGCCGATAAGACGTCAGTCCATGTGGCGCTGTTCGCGTCGGTGCAGCCACTTCTTGATCAGGAACACCGCCAGGACGAACAGCGCGATCACGCCGACGAACAGGTAGCCGGCGAAGTGCAGCCGGCCGCTCAGCTCGCGGTAACCGCCGGCCGCCGCCGACCCCACGCTGACATAGGCGAGGGACCAGATGACGCAGGCCGGCACGGTCCAGGCCATGAAGGTTCGGTAGCGCATGCGGCTCGCGCCGACGGTGACCGGAATCAGTGAGTGCAGCACCGGAAGAAATCGGGAGATGAACACGGCGACACCGCCGCGCCGGTCGAGGTAATTCTCGGCGCGAATCCAGTTAGGTTCGCCGATACGTCGGCCGAATCTGCTGCCGCGAATGAACGGTCCGAAGTGATGTCCGAGGGCAAAGCCGATGCTTTCCCCGGCCAGGGCGCCGACGATCACGGCCGCTACAAGCGTGATGAACTCGACCGGGCCGTCGACCGCCGTGCTGGCCACAATGACGATCGTGTCGCCGGGAACGACAAGTCCCACCAGCACCGAAGTCTCCAGGAGCATGCCCAAAAAGGCCAGAAGCGTTCGAATGACCGGGTCGACGCCGGAGACGGTGTCGAGGATCCACGTGAGGATGTCATTCATTTCGCCCAGCCTACGTGCTCGGCGCGATTCAACAAGTCGCGCTGGCCGCCTTCGGGTACGGGCACCCCGCAAAGCTAGGCTGTTCTGGTGACCGGCCCCGTGCAGAGCAGACTCCTAAGCAGCTGGACGGACCCCGCGACGGCTTTTGCGGCCCTCTATTCCGACGCTCCCTACGCGTTCTGGCTCGATGCCGGCCCGGGCGCTCGCACCGGTGTCAGCTACCTCGGCGCAGCCTCGCCCCGCTCCCGGTTCGTGATCGCGTCGGTGATCGAGGGAACGGTCACGTCCGTCTTTCCAGCGGATGCTGCGCCGCCGGTCGTCACACACGAGACCGTTTTCGAGTTCCTCCGCCGCGACCTGGCCGATGATGAAACGTCGAGCCTCTCTGGGATCGAGGGGTTCGACCTCGGCTGGGTCGGCTGGCTCGGCTACGAACTCGGCGCGCACACTGTCGGCACGCCCGTGCACGAATCGCGCTACCCGGATGCTGCCCTGCTGGAGGTCGACCGGATGATCCGGTTCGACCACGACTCCCGCACCGTGACGCTTGTGGCGAGCCGGGGCG
Source organism: Cryobacterium sp. N21 (assembly GCF_002929575.1). Classification (NCBI taxonomy): domain Bacteria; kingdom Bacillati; phylum Actinomycetota; class Actinomycetes; order Micrococcales; family Microbacteriaceae; genus Cryobacterium; species Cryobacterium sp. N21. Next base: position 367,827 of record NZ_PJJQ01000036.1, read on the forward strand.
CGGATGATTCGAGTTCGGCCGATCTCAGCTCGGTCGTGACCGAGTGGTTCGACCAGACCGCCGCAGCACTGGCGGCGAGCCCGCGCGGGCCGGCGGCGGCCCGCGCGGCCGTACCCCGGGCATCCGCCGCTTCACCGCACTGGAGGCACGACGAAACCGAGTATGCCGCGCTGATCGAGACCTGTTTGTCGGCCATCCACGATGGCGACGCATACCAGTTGTGCCTGACCAATGAGATTCGGGTGCCGGGCCAGTGGCACCCGATCGAGACCTACGACGTGCTGCGGGCCGGCAGCCCCAGCCACCACGGCGGCGTGCTGCGCTTCGGTGACCTGGCGCTGCTCAGCGCGAGTCCGGAGCAGTTTTTGCACGTGGGCCGGGATCGACGCGTGCGTACCAAGCCGATCAAGGGCACGAGGCCGCGCTCGAAGGAGCCCGACGAGGACGAGCGGCTGAAAGTCGAACTTGCCCAGAGCGACAAGGAACGTGCCGAGAACCTGATGATCGTCGATCTCATGCGCAACGACCTCGGACGCATCGCCGAGCTCGGCACCGTGGCGGTGTCCAGCCTGCTCGCGGTGGAGAGCTACCCACACGTGCACCAGCTGGTCAGCACCATCGAAGCGCTTCTGTCACCGGGCGTCACGGTGGTCGACGCCATCCAAGCGTGCTTTCCGGCCGGGTCCATGACGGGCGCACCGAAGCGGAGCGCGATGACCATTCTGGACTCGCTGGAGACCGGGCCGCGGGGCGTCTACTCCGGGGCGTTCGGCTATGTCGGGCACGGCGGCGTCGCCGACCTGGCCATCGTCATCCGCAGTATCGTGCTCGATTCGTGCTGGGCCAGCATCGGCACGGGCGGCGGAATCACGGCCCTCTCCAACGCCGCCGACGAGATCGAGGAGACCCGAATCAAGGCGGCCGCCCTGCTTGCGAGCCTCGGTGTCGCCTGGCCCTAGTAATCTAGACCTTGTACACGTGCGCTTCGTCGCGCGTGCGCCCGAGCGAATGCTCCTGCATCGATCATGTTCAACCCCTGCAATGAATGAGAGTCACGTGGCACACGAGCACGAAAGCCTACGCATTGACGCGCGCGATGAGAGCAGCGAAGAAGTGTACGACTTCGCGGCGATCCAGGCGAAGTGGCAACCCATCTGGGAAGAGTTGGCCCCGTTCAAGACGAGCGGCGAGGGTGACACCCGTCCGCGCAAATTCGTGCTCGACATGTTCCCGTACCCCTCGGGCGACCTGCACATGGGCCACGCCGAGGTCTACGCGCTCGGAGACGTCGTCGCCCGCTACTGGCGCCACCAGGGCTTCAACGTGCTGCACCCGATCGGCTGGGACTCCTTCGGGCTACCCGCCGAGAACGCCGCCATCAAGCGCGGCATCGACCCGCGCGGCTGGACCTACGACAACATCGCGCAGCAGAAGAAAAGCATGAAGCTCTACGCGACCAGCTTCGACTGGGATCGCGAACTGCACACGAGCGACCCCGAGTACTACAAGTGGACCCAGTGGCTGTTCCTGCAGCTCTACAAGAAGGGCCTGGCCTACCGCAAGGACAGCTGGGTCAACTGGGACCCGATCGACCAGACCGTGCTCGCCAACGAGCAGGTGCTGGCCGACGGCACGAGCGACCGCAGTGGCGCCGTCGTGGTCAAGAAGAAGCTCACCCAGTGGTACTTCAAGATCACCGACTACGCCGACCGCCTGTTGGATGACCTCAACCAGCTCGAGGGCACCTGGCCGGCCAAGGTGCTCAACATGCAGCGCAACTGGATCGGCCGCTCCATCGGAGCGGATGTCGACTTTGCGATCGAGGGCCGCACCGAGCGCGTCACCGTGTTCACGACCAGGCCCGATACGCTGTTCGGCGCGACTTTCATGGTCGTCGCCCCCGATTCGGATCTCGCCGCCGAACTGGTGGCCGACTCCTCACCTGCGGTGCAGGAAGGCTTCCAGGAGTACCTCGTGCAGGTGCAGCGCAGTACCGAGATCGAACGTCAGGCCACCGACCGGCCCAAGACCGGCGTGTTCCTCGGCCGCTACGCGACCAACCCGGTCAACGGCGAACGCCTGCCCATCTGGGCGGCCGACTACGTGCTGGCCGATTACGGCACCGGGGCGATCATGGCCGTGCCGGCGCACGACCAGCGCGACCTCGACTTCGCCCGCGCGTTCGACCTGCCCGTGCGGGTCGTCGTCGACACCAATTCTCCGGCCACCGGCATGATCCCGGTGATCACCCAGGGCATGATCGACGGCACCGAGGAGCTGCCCTCGCTCGACCCGCTCAGCACCGGCATCGCCTTGGCCGGTGAAGGCCGGCTGATCAACTCGGGCCCGCTCAACGGCCTGAGCAAGATCACCGCGATCAAGCGCATCGTCGAGCAGCTCGCCGCCGACGGCTTGGGCCGCGCGGCCAAAAACTATCGTCTGCGCGACTGGCTGGTCTCCCGCCAGCGCTACTGGGGCGCTCCGATCCCGATCATCCATGGCGCCGACGGCACCGAGATCCCGGTGCCCGAAGACCAGCTGCCGGTGCTGCTGCCGCCCGCTGAGGGCCTCGACCTGAAGCCGCGGGGCACCTCACCGCTCGGCGGAGCGACCGACTGGGTCAATGTGCCCAACCCGATCGACGGCACGCCAGCCCGCCGCGATGCCGACACCCTGGACACCTTCGTCGACAGCTCCTGGTACTTCCTCCGGTTCCTGAACCCGCAGGACGACACCAAGGCCTTCGACCCGAAGGAGGCCGAGAAGTGGGCGCCGGTCGACCAGTATGTCGGCGGTGTCGAGCACGCCATTTTGCATCTGCTATACGCGCGCTTCATCACAAAGTTTCTGTTTGATGAGGGCTATGTGAGCTTCACCGAGCCGTTTACCGCGCTGCTCAACCAGGGCATGGTCATTCTCGACGGCGCCAAGATGAGTAAGAGTAAGGGCAACCTGGTCTACTTCACCGAGGAAATCGAACGCCACGGCGTCGACGCCGTTCGCCTGACGATGGCCTTCGCCGGCCCGCCGGAAGACGATATCGACTGGTCCGACGTGTCCCCGGTCGGCTCGGCCAAGTTTCTGGCCCGCGCCTGGCGCGTTGCCCGCGACGTCACCAGTGCCCCCGACGTGGAATGGAAGACGGGCGACCTCACCCTGCGCCGCGTCACCCACCGCTTCCTCTCCGATGCGCCTGGCCTGGTCGAATCGTTCAAGTTCAACGTGGTCGTCGCTCGACTGATGGAACTGGTCAACGCCACCCGCAAGGTCATCGACACCGGCGCCGGGCCGGCGGATGCCGCCGTGCGCGAAGCCGCCGAGGCCACCGCCATGGCGCTGAACCTGTTCGCCCCCTACACAGCTGAGGACATGTGGGCTCACCTCGGCTACGAGCCGTGCATCGCCCTCGTGCCGTGGCGCAAGGCCGAACAGACCCTGCTCGTGCAGGAGTCGGTGACGGCGGTCGTTCAGGTGGACGGCAAGATGCGCACCCTTCTCGAAGTCTCGCCGAAAATCTCCAGCGAAGACCTCGAGAAAATGGCGCGGGACGCGGCCGCGGTCATCCGATCGATCGGTGATCGCGAGATCATCAAGGTGATCGTGCGCGTGCCGAAGCTCGTCTCGTTCGTCACTCGCCCGTAGCGGTCAGCGACATACCGGCCCCGGTCGATCCGGCCTGACCGGTCAGGGCCTTCTCCACAGGGCTGCCCTTGGCCGGGCTGTGCACAGATCGGGTGACCGGCGGCAAGTGGATTCTGCGCGCGGCCTAGCCTGCCATCATGCAGCCCGACCGTTCCCCCTTCGACCTGGAGCGCCTCGCCCCCGCTGCCCGCGGGCGCCCCCGCCTTCGGGTCGGCGTCGGTGCGGCCGTTGTGTTGCTGCTGCTCGCCCTCGTCGTGGCCGTCATCGTGTCGGCCATCGGCCAGCAGGCCGGTCAGCGCACGGTCGGTACGGGATCGGTATCGATTCCGTCGGGTTCGACCTCAACCTTTGCGCCGTTCGACGCGGGTGCGAGTCCGGCACCTACCGATACCGGCGCGGGCGCTGGCGGGGGCGGCGCCATCATTTTCGTGCACGTCCTCGGAGCAGTGGCCCAGCCCGGACTGTTCCAGCTGCACGATGGTGCCCGGGTGATGGATGCGATTGCCGCTGCCGGCGGTTTGACCGCCGAGGCCGATCCGGCCGGAGTGAACCTGGCCCGCATCGTCGGTGATGGCGAACAGTTCTACGTTCCCCGGCAGGGCGAGGTGCCACCGGCGCTCCCGGCGGCAGGCGGGACCGGAGGAGGCGGCGGGGGTGGTGCCCCAGCGGCCAAGGTGAACCTCAACACGGCCACGGTGGCCGACTTGGATTCCCTGCCCCGCATCGGCCCTACTATGGCGCAGCGCATCATCGACTACCGCACCAAGAACGGCCGGTTCGCCAGCGTCGATGGGCTCCGCGACGTCACCGGGATTGGTGACAAAACCTTCGAGGCTCTCAAAGACCTCATCACGGTATGAGCCTCGACCTGCGGCTGGCGGTTCCGGCCCTCGCCGTATGGCTGACGGCCGGCCTCCTGATTGGAACTCCCGAGGCGGTCGGGGTCGTTGCTGTGACGCTCTGGCTGCTCGCCGGCGGCTGCACCGCCCTACTCGTCCTCAGTCGGATGCCGCGGCGCGGCCAGTGGCCGGGGGCGCCGCGGGCCGGGCGGTGGCAGACCCTCGGTGGCACCCTGGTGCTCTGCTGTACCGGCGCCGCGCTCGTGGCCACCGCCGTCGGTGTCTGGGCACCGGTGCGACTGCCATCCGAGGTGCGGGGCGCTGCCGAATCGCACGCGACGATCACGGCCACCATCACCGTGTGGTCAGTTCCGGTGGCGGCCAAGGCGTTCATCGGCAGCGGAACTTCGGGGCGGGTACGCTTTAAGGCCACGCTCACGCAGCTTGAGAGCCGGGGCGAGACCACGCCCGTCTCGAGCCCGGTCGTGGTCTTTGCCGAAGCGTCCCGGAGCGGGGCTGAACCAGAGATCGGTTCGAGCCTCGTGGTGCGCGGCACGCTGCGCACGACCGAACCGGGCGATGCCACGGTCGCCCTGCTGTTTGTGAACGAAACGGCGCGCGGTGTCGCCCCGCCGCCGTGGTGGTTGCAGTGGGCCAACGAGTTGCGGGCCCGGTTCAAGACAGCGGCGACGAGCCTCGCCGGCGACGGGGGAAACCTGCTGCCCGGCCTGGCTATCGGTGACACGAGCGCGGTCAGCCCCGGCCTGGATACCGCGATGAAAACCAGCTCACTCAGCCACCTCACCGCGGTATCCGGAGCTAATTGTGCCATCGTCATCGCCTCCATCATGCTGCTCGGTGGCTACCTCCGGCTGCGTCGTTCCTGGCGCATCGCATTGTCGCTGCTGACCCTGCTCGGTTTCACCATCCTGGTCACACCGGAGCCGAGCGTGCTGCGCTCGGCGGTCATGGCCACTCTCACCCTGGTCTCGATCGGTGCCGGTCGCCCAGGGCGCGGCCTGCCGACCTTGCTCGTCGTTGTCATCGCCCTGTTGGTGAGCGATCCGTGGCTGGCCCGCAACTACGGTTTCGCACTCTCGGTACTCGCAACGGCCGGGCTGTTACTCCTCGCCGGTCCCCTCGCACGCGTTCTGGCCCAGTGGATGCCGTCTGCACTCGCCGCGATCATCGCGATTCCCCTGGCCGCCCAACTGGCCTGCCAGCCCGTGCTGATTCTGCTGAACCCAAGCCTGCCGCTGTACGGAGTTCCTGCGAACATTCTCGCCGGTCCGGCCGCGCCGATTGCGACGGTGGTCGGGCTGATCGCCTGCCTGATGTTGCCGCTCCTGCCGGGCGTTGCCGCGGGCCTGCTCGCCGTGGCCTGGCTGCCGTCGGCCTGGATCGCCGCGGTCGCCCAGACGGTGTCGATGCTGCCCGGCACCCGGCTGCCCTGGCCCGGCGGTGCACCCGGCGTGCTGTTGCTCGCGGTCGTCACGGTGCTCACTTTCGTGGTCGTGCTGCGTGGCCGGGCCGCCACTCCGGCCCGCTGGCCGGCCGCGGTACTGGTCGTGCTACTCATCGGCCTGGGCGGTTACGCCGGGTCGCTCATCGGAACCGGCATCGGCCGTGTCGTCTCCTTCCCGCCCGACTGGCAGATCGCCGCCTGCGACATCGGCCAGGGTGACGCCGTCGTCGTGCGGGACGGCGATCAGTACGGACTCGTCGACGTCGGGCCGGACCCTAAACTACTTTCCGCCTGCCTCGGCACCCTCGGCATCAGTCGCATCAACCTACTCGTGCTCACTCACTACGACCTCGATCACATCGGCGGAGTCGACGCCGTGATCGGACGGGTGGACACCGCGCTGGTCGGCGTGCCGGAGAATGCCCAGGACGTAAGCCTGCACGAGCGGCTCGCCGCGGGCGGTGCCGCCGTTCGGCAGGCCGCGCGCGGCGATTCCGGTAACCTGGGCAGCCTCACCTGGAACATTCTCTGGCCTATTCGGGGAGCGACGACGATGCAGGTGGGCAACCCGGGAAGTGTCACGATCATGTTCGACGGGCGGGGCATCCGTTCTATCTTTCTCGGCGATCTCGGGCAGGAGGCGCAGGATGGCCTGCGTCGCGCATCATCGCCCGGCCGGGTCGATGTGGTGAAGGTCGCGCATCACGGCTCGGCCGATCAAAGCCCCGAACTGTATGCGGAGCTGCGGGCGCGGGTGGGGCTGATCTCGGTGGGGGTGAAGAACACCTATGGGCATCCGACCGAGAAACTGCTGAATATTCTCGCTTCGGTGGGCACGCTGTCGGTGCGCACCGATCGGGAGGGGATAGCGGTGGTCGCTCCGGGGCCGGGCGGCACGCTCGTGCTCTGGACCGAGAAGGTCGCCGACCATGGTCCGCCGGCGAACCCCACGCCGGCTGCCGAGAGCGTCGGTGGTGCGGGATAGGCTTGGTCGACAGCCGCACGAAACCCAAGGAGATCGCTTTGGCCGCACGACCCGCCACGACCGGTTCCCGGTCCGGAAAGGCTGCCCCGGCCCGCCCCAATAAGGGCACCGTCATTCCCCAGTTGGGCTGGCATCAGGTGCGTCCGGCACCGATCGTGCTCGTCTCCGGCACCGAAACGTTCCTCGCCGAGCGATCCATCCGCCAGCTGCGCGACTTTCTCAAGCTGGAAGACCCCAGCCTGGAAATCAGCGATGTGCAGGCCGACAGCTATGCGCCCGGTGAGCTGCTCACCCTGGCGAGCCCGTCGCTGTTCGGTGAGCCCCGCCTGATTCGGGTCAGCAACGTCGAGAAGTGCAGCGACACTTTTATGGCTGAAGCGCTCGACTACCTCGAGAACCCGGCCGACGACACCTATGTCGTGCTGCGGCACGGTGGGGGAGTGCGCGGCAAGAAGCTGCTCGATACCATTCGCAGCGGACTCGGCGGTGCCATCGAAATCGTCTGCACCGAGCTGAAGAAAGACACCGAGAAGTACGAATTCGCGACCAACGAGTTCAAGGCGGCGGGCAAGCGCGTCACGGCCAGCGCGCTGCGTCAGCTCGTCGCGGCCTTCTCCGACGACTTGGCCGAACTCTCGGCCGCCTGCCAGCAGCTCATTTCGGATGCGACCAGCGAGGTCACCGAGACCACGGTCGACCGGTACTACGGCGGTCGGGTAGAAACGAACGCCTTCAAGGTCGCCGACTGGGCCATTGCCGGTCGCAACGGTGAGGCGCTGGTCACCCTGCGGCACGCGCTGAGTTCCGGGGCGGATCCGGTACCGATCGTCGCGGCGTTCGCCATGAAGATCCGCACCATGGCCAAGGTATTCGGCGCCAGGGGCGGGTCGGCGCAGCTCGGCGCTCAGTTCGGCCTCGCTCCGTGGCAGGTGGAACGCGCGCAAAAAGACCTGCGCGGCTGGAGCGATGAGGGTCTGGCGCGCTGCATCCTCATGCTGGCCGAAACGGATGCCGCGGTGAAGGGTGCCGGGCGCGACCCGGTCTTCGCCCTCGAACGTCTGATCGGCGTCATCGCCCGTCGCGGCGAGGAGTAATCCGGTTCTTTTCCCTCAGCGGTCGTCGGCGTCCGCGACCGTGATGGTGGAGCGGTTCAGGTAGAGCCAGACTCCGTGCTGAAAGCTCGGGTTGCCACAGACCCGGCTGGCAACCCACACCGGCAGCAGGGTTGACGAACTGGCCAGATCGGTCGGTTTGGCCAGGGCCTCGAACGAGGACGGCAGGCTCGGGCAGTACTCCAGCTGCACCCGGCCGGTGACCTCGGAGAACTGCACCGAGACTGGTCGTTCGGCCGGGGGTGCCAGAATGCGCAGCGCCCCGAGTCCGGCAATCGCCATCACGGCAGCGATAGCGAACACGGCACCGAACCCCGACAGCGAGCGAATGCGTCGAATCGTTCGCGCTGCCCGGTCGACTTCCAAATCCGAGCTGATCGAGCGGGCAGTGGCAATCGATGCCGCAAGGTAGAACGTGATTCCAATAAGTAGAAGCGCGATCGAGGCCAGTGCGAGGAACAGCTGGGTGCGAGTAGCGCCGGAAACATCTTCGCCCGTGTTGAGTGCCAGCCACACGGCAACGGCGAGGGCGGCGGTGCAAAGCAGCGCGGCCAGAAACCGAGCGTGTGCGCGTCGATGGGGGCCGCTGCTATCGGGGATCAAACTGGCCGGTGGGGTGCTCTTCACCGCGTCAGTCTAGTGGGGTCGCTCGCACCATCCCGCTCGCCGCCAGCAGGATCATTCGGGGTGTGTCGCACGAGCGCACAGCGGTCACCGGTCGGGTTCGTTCGGGTGCGGGTTGAACCGGCCGGGCTCGACTGAGTGCAGAAAACCCCCGCCATGATGGCGGGGGTTTTCTGTGCGACGAGGGGCGGCATCCGCTCTGTGCGAGCCGACGCGGTTACCGACGTGCGGGTGGAGCCAGAACGGATCAGACGAGTGCGGAAACGGCCTTCGCGATGGCCGACTTCTTGTTCGCAGCCTGGTTCTGGTGGATAACACCCTTGCTGACGGCCTTGTCGAGCTTCTTGGAAGCAAAGGCGAGACCGACGACGGCCTTATCCTTGTCGCCAGCGGCAATCGCGGTGCGAGTCGCGCGAATCGCGGACTTGAACTCGCTCTTAACGGCCTTGTTGCGCTCCTGGGCCTTCTTGTTGGTGCCAATTCGCTTGATCTGCGACTTGATATTTGCCACGTTTTTACGCTTTCGTTAGATTTTGTATGGACAGCCGCGAAAGCGGTAGAGGGCGCTCGAACGGCAAAAATCGTGCGGGGTGGGACCCAACACGCAAGCCAACCGCTAACGCTACCAGCAATCGTCCCGACCCCCAAACCGACTGCGCCTCCGCGCGCGAATACCTCGTGAGCGGATGACCGCCCCCGATATGGGTGCGCGCTACGCCGGCTTACCGTAGCGACTGCCCGTATCGGGCGCACCCATGCCGATGCCGCGCTACCGCAGGGACTGCTGCAGAAACTGCTCAGTCTCCGTGAAGACTAGCCGGCCAAGTGCTCCGTTGACGATGGGCAATTGCGGCGGGACGTGCCCGCATTCGACGTTTCCGATGATGGGAAGACCGAGCGTACCCAGGGCGTCCAGCACGGCCTCCAACTGCGTCAGCGTGGGGGAGTCCTTCGCTCCGGTCCGGCCCACGAGCACGGCGGCCGCTCCGTCGAAGAAGCCGGCCAGTCGCATCCCGTGCAGGTATCGGCAGATGGCGGTCGCCTCGTCACCGGCGGCCTCGATGTAGACGAGGGTGGCGATATCCGTTTCTCCGCGCAAGCGGGACATGTCGGCGTAGCGCGTTCCGGCGAGGTTGGCCATCGTTTCGATGCAGCCGCCGATCAATCGCCCGGTTACATCGACGGGGCCGGTGCCAGCGTCGAGGCGCGCCCACCGGCCGCGGCCGTTCCAGGCCTGCTCGGTGACGTCAGGGTCGGCAGACCAATCATCCCGGTCGTTCAGGCGGTGTACATTCGGCGACGACTGGCGAAAGGACGCGCCAACGGGCTGTCGTGCGATCTCGAGCCAGTGCACCAGGGACGCCGGTGTCGCATAGGGCGTATCCATGAGGTTGCTGCCGTGAATGGTGGCCATTCCGGTGAGGAGCGTGATCGGCGTGAGCAGCGTGGAGATGTCCGAATAGCCGACGATCCAGGTTGGATCAGCGGCGGCGATGGCATCGAAATCCAGGTGCGCGATGAGATCGATCGCCGTCTCGCCGCCCCAGGGCGGCACGATAGCGCGCACTCGTGGGTCGAGGAGCATCCGCATGAACTCGGCGGCGCGCTGCTCCACCGGCGCGCTGATATGGGTCGCGCCGTCCAGACACTCACCGACATCAACCTGGAATCCCTGGTCCTTCAACCCCTGAATCGCGAAGTCCAGCCGCGCCCGAAGCCGTTCGGGGACACCGCTCGACGGCGCCGTAACTCCGATCAGGTCGCCGGCAACGAGTGGTCGGGGATAGCGGATGTCCATCACTCGATAGTCGCAGGTCGGCCCGCCCCACGTCCACCACTGCGAGCGGATGCCGCAGCCTCAGTCCGCCCGCCACACTTGCTCGGCGACCCGCAGCAGGATCGCCGTGAACCGCTCCGGCTGGGCCAGGCTCGACAGGTGCGTCGCCCCCGGCACCACAACGACCTCCCCGTTTCGGCAGGCCGCGAGAAAGCGCCGTTCGTTCAGCCGAAAATGATCGAGGGCACCGTTGACCAGCCAGATCGGGCCCGGATACGCCGCCAGGCTCGTCAGAGGAGTCAGCGTCGAGGTCGCGCGCAGCCCGGCATCCATTACGTCGAGCGCCGCTCCGCCGGCGAGTACATCGCGCGCGCCCGCCGCGGGCAGAAGCCGGCGCGCCATGGTTTCGTGCAGCCACAGCCCTCGATCGGGCAGGCGATGAATTGAACGGGCCAGCAGTCGATACCCCTGAAGCAGCGGGCCTTTCGGAACGGCGCTGCAACCGGCGGCGACGAGTCCGGCCACGCGGTCGGGGTGTCGGGCAGCGTAAGCCACGGCGTAATAACCGCCGAGCGACAGTCCCACGAGCAGCACCCGGCCACCGAGCGCCTCCACCCCGGCGTCGATGGCGGCGAGCGCGGCCGACACTGTGAAGGGCTCATTCATGCGCTGCCCGTGACCGGGCAAATCGATCGCCAGCACCGGATACCCGGCTGCCCGCAGCTTGTGCTCCTGAAAACGCCACATCGTGGCCGACGCGCGAATGCCGTGCACGAGCAGAACCGGCACACGGGCCGCGGGAATCTCCATGGCGTGAGCCTAGTCAGCCGCGGCCACAGTCGGCTGGGCACCGCCGGGACGCAGGACGCCTGGCGATCCTCGATCGGGCCGCCGGGCTTCCAAGCACCATGTTTAGGGTAGAACCATGACTATTGCTCCCGCGTCCACCCTGGCCGCCATCATCAACGCCCACGTCGTACCGGTTGTCGGCGACCCCATCCCGAACGGCACAGTGCTGATTGAGAACGGCAAGATCACCGCGATCGGCGCCGACCTGACCGTTCCGCCCGCCGCGCGAATCATCGACGCGACCGGCAAATGGGTGCTTCCCGGCTTCATCGAAGCGCATGGGCACGTTGGTATCCACGAAGAGGCAAATGGATGGGCCGGCGATGACACCAACGAGATGACCGGCCCGAATATGGCCGCGGTTCGCGCCATCGACGCCATCAACATTGACGACGAAGGTTTTCGTGACGCACTCTCCGGCGGAGTCACCACGGTCGTCGTCAAGCCCGGCTCCGGCAACCCGATCGGCGGCCAGTCGGTCGCGATCAAGAGCTGGGGCGGTCGCACCATCGACGAGCAGGTGATCAGCGACTCGGTGAGCATCAAGAGCGCCCTCGGCGAGAACCCGAAGCGGGTCTACGGCGACAAGAAGCAGACCCCGAGCACCCGCCTCGGCGTGAGCCTGATCATTCGGCAGGCCTTCGTCGACGCCCAGAACTATGTGACGGCGCGCGATGCCGCCGCCGAGAAGGGCGACACCTTCACCCGCGACCTCGGCAAGGAGGCCCTCGCCCGGGTGCTCTCCGGCGAACTGGCCTGGGACCAGCACGTGCACCGCCACGACGACATTGTCACGGCCATCCGTTTAGCCGAAGAATTCGGCTACCGCCTCGTGATCAATCACGGCACCGAGGGCCACAAGATCGCCGACGTGCTGGCCGAGAAGAAGATTCCGGTCATCTTCGGACCCATGCTCACCGCGCGTACCAAGGTGGAACTCCGCGACAGGGCGATCGGCAACCTCGCCGTGCTCGCCGCCGCCGGCGTGCTCGTCGCCATCACGACCGACCACCCCGTCGTTCCGGTGAACTTTCTCGTGCACCAGGCGTCCCTCGCTGTGAAGGAGGGACTGCCGGTGCAGACCGCGCTCGAGGCTCTCACCGTCAACCCGGCCGTCATCCTCGGGCTCGACAGCCGGGTCGGCTCCCTCAGCGTCGGCCTCGACGCCGACGTCGTGATCTGGTCGGGCGACCCGCTCGACCTCGGTTCGCGCGCCGAACTCGTGCTCATTGCCGGCACCCCGGTCTACCGCTACAGCGACGGCTTCGGCCAGGTCGTCGAGCGAGCCAACCGCGCCTAATTTTTCTTGAGCAGGAGTGTCGATTCCGGCCTGTCTCGATCGTCATGTCGGTGTCACTATCAAATGATCAGAAGGGAAACCACCCTGCAGTGTTCATTGCTCGTCCTGAGCCAGGAAGCCGGCGACGCCCAGGTTGACGAAGCGGCCATGGAATGGGGTCGCAAGGCCTTTGACGCCTACGCGTAGTCACTCGATGCCCGACCTCGACGCCGCCATCGGCTGGGCGCGGCAGTGTTCGGCGGCCCTCTACGGCGTCGTCGAGATTCGCCCGTCGGCGGTCATCTTCCGGGATGGACAATGGCAGACCCCGGGCAGCGAAACGGCCCAGGCCTGACCAGCAGAACGGATGCCGGGGCGCGGGCCGAGCAGGTGGCCCGCGCCCCGGCGAGCATCAGCTTGCGGTCGGTGACGGCCGGGTGGACGAACGGGCCGGTGTCAGTCGTTCCGGTAGATCTCCGAGCGGTGACCGAGCGCAGAGACGGTACAACCGCTCCGAGCATGGGACAATGGACGAACTATGTCACCGAGAGCCCTTCACGCGCTGGAACCGGCCGCCACGGCCCCCGAGTTCATCCGCAACTTCTGCATCATCGCCCACATCGACCATGGCAAGTCGACGCTCGCCGACCGCATGCTGCAGATCACCGGCGTCGTCGACGAGCGTTCCATGCGGGCCCAGTACCTGGACCGCATGGATATCGAGCGTGAACGCGGCATCACCATCAAGAGCCAGGCCGTGCGCATGCCGTGGGAGCTGGACGGCGTTACCTACGCGCTGAACATGATCGACACCCCCGGTCACGTCGACTTCACCTACGAGGTCTCCCGCAGTCTCGCCGCCTGCGAGGGCGCCATTCTGCTGGTTGACGCGGCCCAGGGCATCGAAGCCCAAACCCTCGCCAACCTTTACCTCGCCCTCGAGAACGACCTCACGATCATTCCCGTGCTCAACAAGATCGACCTGCCGGCCGCCGACCCCGAGAAGTACGCCCGCGAACTCGCGAGCCTCATCGGCGGGCGCTCGGAAGACGTGTTGCGCGTCTCCGGTAAGACCGGCGCCGGCGTCGAGGAACTGCTCGACCTCGCCACCACCATGATTCCGGCGCCGAAAGGCAACCCGGATGCCGCCGCCCGCGCCATGATCTTCGACTCGGTCTACGACAGCTACCGCGGCGTCGTCACCTACGTGCGCATGATTGACGGGCACCTGAAGGCCCACGAAAAAATTCAGATGATGTCGACCAAGGCGACCCACGAGATCCTCGAGATCGGCGTCATCTCGCCGGAACCGGTGGAGAGCAAGGGCCTGCGCGTCGGCGAGGTCGGCTACCTGATCACCGGCGTGAAAGACGTGCGCCAGTCCAAGGTCGGCGACACCATCACGACCGCCGTGCGCCCCGCCACCGACGCCCTGCCCGGCTACGACGAACCTCAGCCCATGGTGTTCTCCGGCCTGTACCCGATCGACGGCAGTGACTACCCGGCGTTGCGCGAGGCCCTCGACAAGCTCAAGCTGTCTGACGCCAGTCTCGGGTACGAGCCGGAGACATCCGTTGCGCTCGGTTTCGGTTTTCGCTGCGGGTTTCTCGGACTGCTGCACCTGGAAATCATCACCGAGCGTCTCGAACGCGAATTCAACATCGACCTCATCACGACCGCGCCGAGCGTGCCCTACGAGGTCACCACCGACGACAAGCGCACCATCACGGTGACCAACCCGAGCGAATACCCCACCGGCAAGATCGCCAAGGTGCTCGAACCCATGGTGAAGGCGGCCATTCTCGCGCCGAAAGACTACGTCGGCGTCATCATGGAACTGTGTCAGAGTCGCCGCGGCACCCTGCTCGGCATGGAATACCTCGGCGAAGACCGGGTCGAGATTCGCTATTCGATGCCGCTCGGTGAGATCGTGTTCGACTTCTTCGACATGCTCAAGGGCCGCACCGCCGGCTACGCCTCGCTCGACTATGAGCCCTCCGGCGAGCAGGAAGCCGACCTGGTGAAGGTCGATATTCTACTGCAGGGCGAGCAGGTCGACGCCTTCAGTGCCATCGTGCACCGCGACAAGGCCTACGCCTACGGAGCGCTCATGACCGGGCGCCTGCGCAAGCTTATTCCGCGCCAGCAATTCGAGGTGCCCATCCAGGCCGCGATCGGTGCCCACATCATCGCCCGTGAAAGCATCTCGGCGATGCGCAAGGACGTGCTCGCCAAGTGCTACGGCGGTGACATCTCGCGCAAGCGCAAGCTGCTCGAGAAGCAGAAAGAGGGCAAGAAGCGCATGAAAATGGTCGGCCGGGTTGAAGTTCCCCAGGAAGCCTTCATCGCCGCTCTGAGCGGCGATATCGAGACCAAAGACAAGAAGTAGAGCGGATGCGCAGAACCACCTTCACCGACGCCGCCGTCAGCTACGCTGCCATCGGCGGCACGCTCGCGCCCGACCTGATGAGCTATCCGCCGAGAGGCTACCGCCCGATGGAGCAGAGCGTGAAGCTCGGCAGCTCCCAGGATCGGTTCGAGGCCGCGACCAAGTTGCTGATGACCTGGGGAATCCAGCGGGGCAGCGGCATGGAGGTGACCGACCTCGAAAACGGCACCGGCGTGCAGTACACGCCGGTGACCTTTGGGCCCGACGGCGCCCCGGCGGTCGGCCAGCAGCATCCGGTCAACGAAGCGACCTTTGCCGATGACGGCACCCCGTACATCGCCAACGGCATGACGGCGACGCTGAAAATGAAGGTGTGGCTGTTCCGCGTCACCGCGCCGGTCCGCGTCGTCTACGTGATCGACGAGGCGGCCCGCATCGGGTTCGCCTACGGCACCATGGCCGGTCACCCGGAAAGCGGCGAGGAATCCTTCATCGTCGAGCACCGGGAAGACGACTCGGTCTGGCTGACCATTCGCTCGTTCTCGCGGGCCAGCACCTGGTATTACCGGCTGGCCTGGCCGGTGCTGCGCTTTCAGCAGGCCAAATTCACCCGGCTCTACCTGCGGGCGTTGCACCCCGTCGGCGCCATCAAATAGAACGTACTGGAGCACCACCCATGGCCGGACCCCACCCCGTCGGCGATCCCGCACCCGACGATGGCCTCCTTCCCGCGTCGGCGGCCGTTGACGCCTTCGTGCGCGATTTCGGCGTGTACCTGCACGTGCCGTTCTGCCGAGTGCGCTGCGGCTACTGCGACTTCAACACCTACACCGCGACCGAACTGCGCGGCGTCAAGCAGAGCGACTACGCCAGCCAGGCCGTGCTCGAGGTCGAAGCGGCCGGGCGCATCCTGACCGCATCGGGCGTTCCCAAACGCTCCGTCGCCACCGTGTTCTTCGGCGGAGGTACGCCAACGCTGCTGCCGGTGACCGACCTCGCGAAGATGCTCAGTGCAGTGCGCGACCTGTGGGGCCTGGCCGCCGGGGCCGAAGTCACCACCGAGGCCAACCCCGACTCGGTCGACGCCGCCTACCTCGGTGCCCTCGCCGATGCCGGATTCACCAGGGTGTCCTTCGGCATGCAGTCGGCTGTGCCGCACGTGCTCGCGACGCTCGAGCGCACCCACGATCCCGAGAGGGTTCCGCTCGTGGTCGAGTGGGCCCGGGCCGCCGGGCTCGATGTGAGCCTTGACCTCATCTACGGCACGCCGGGGGAGTCGCTGGCCGACTGGCGCGCCAGCCTCGAGCAGGCGCTCAGCCTGCACCCAGACCACCTGAGCGCGTATTCGCTCATCGTCGAAGACGGCACCAAGCTGGCTCGGCAGATTCGCCGCGGCGAGATCGCGCCGACCGACGACGACCAGCAGGCCGACTTCTACGAACTGGCCGACGAGCTTCTCGCCGCCGCCGGGTACGACTGGTACGAGGTCAGCAACTGGGCCACGAGCGACGCGCACCGCTCCCGCCACAACCTCGCCTACTGGACCGGCCAGGACTGGTGGGGCGTCGGCCCCGGCGCACACAGCCACGTCGGCGGGGTGCGCTGGTGGAACGTGAAGCATCCGGCCGCCTATTCCGAACGGATGCTCGGCGGCCTGTCCCCGGCCGCCGGCCGCGAGACGCTCGACGCGCCCACCCGCGAGCTCGAACGCATCCTGCTGCAGAGCCGCATCCGCACCGGAATTCCGGTGGCGTCGCTGTCTGCTGCGGGCCGGATCGAGGTGGCCAGCCTTATCGCCGACGAACTCATCAACGCGAAAGCGGCCCTCGCCGGGACCATCGAACTGACCCTGCGCGGACGGCTGCTGGCCGACGCCGTGGTGCGGCGGCTGAGCGACTAGAGCTGAGCGACTAAAGCGGGGCTTAGCTGACGAACTTGATCGTGAGTGGGTAGGTGTAACCCTGTCCACGGTTCGCGGCCAGCGCCGCCAGAATCATGAACACGACAGCCACGATCGCGAGCGGTATGTAGAGAATGCCGCCGATGCCGATCGTGACAATCGTGATCGGAACGAGTACCGCCACGTAAATCAAGAGGGAGATCTGAAAGTTCAGGGCGGTCGCGGTGTGCGCGCGGATGAACGGTCCGCGATCTCGCAGCATGAGGTAGCCGATGAGGGCCGGCACGAAACCCAGGGCTGCCGCGCTGAAGATAATCCCACCGACGTGGATCAGCGTCGCCCACAACTTCTCGTCCGCGGGGCTCATCGGGGTGGCGGGGGTGGACTGGTACGGATTCTGCTCAGACATGAGGGCCTCTCGCTGTACGGCCGGTCACTGGCACGGCGGTGCCAGTGACCTCCAGACTAATCGCCCCGCCGCCGGTCGGAGCCAGGAGGCGCTACTTGATCAGGCGCAGCGCGAACGGGTACCGGTAATTCTTTCCGTCCTTGGCCTGTACAAATCCCATGATCGAGAAGATGACCCCGGCCAGCCAGACGATCCAGCCCAGGCCCGCGAGCAGCCCGCCAATGCCGAACGTGACCAGGGCGAGGAGCGTCGACACCACGGTGATCGCGACATAGGCGATCAGCAGGGTGATCTGAAAGTTCAGTGCCTCCTTCGCCTCGGTGTTGGTGAAGCGCCCTCGGTCCTTGAAGACCAGCCAAATGATCAGGGACGGAAGAAAACTCAGGATGCCGCCGAGGTGTGCCAGCGAAGCCCACTGGCGATCGTCGGCCTCCGAGAGCGGGGCCGCCACGACCGGCGTGGAATAGGGACTTGCACCGGGCTGGCTGTTCGGCGGTTGGCCATATTGCGGCTGGCCGACGTTGGGCTCACGGTAGTTGGAATCACCGGGAGGTTGTGCCTGTGGATCGCTCATGATCGTGCCTTTCGCTCAAAGAGGTGGGAGCGTATACCGGTAATTAAACGCTCACTTCGGGGTACTGGCAATGGGTGTACTCAGCCGGAACCCGGCCGGTCGCGATAGGATTGGCAGTCAGTGGATGCGAGTGCCAACGGCGTGCCGGCAAACCTGCGTTCCAGGGTGCCCAGGGCGCGCGAGGCGAGCGGCATCCGTTGGGCCGAAGCTCTACCTCAAGAATCAGGAAGGCGGGTGCAATGGTTTCCGACCGTGGCCTCGATGTTCTGCGCGTGATCGTGCAGGACTACGTTGCCTCCCGTGAACCCGTCGGCTCCAAATCCATCGTGGACCGGCACTCCTTCGGCGTCTCCGCCGCCACCATTCGCAACGATATGGCCCTGCTCGAAGAAGAAGAGCTCATCGCGGCACCGCACACTTCCTCCGGTCGTATACCCACCGACAAGGGGTACCGCGTTTTCGTCGACCACCTCGCTGATCTGCGTCCACTCACCCCGGCACAGCGTCAGGCCATCGAAACGTTCCTCGGCCACTCCGCCGACCTCGACGAGGTGCTCGTGCGCAGTGTGCGGCTGCTCTCGCAGCTGACCCACCAGGTTGCGCTCGTGCAATACCCCTCTCTGTCGCGCGCCAAGGTTCGCCACATCGAGTTCGTACCGCTGACCGAAACCCGCATCCTGTCGGTACTGATCACCGATTCCGGTGGCGTCGAACAGCGCGTGATCGATCTGCCGCGCGCGCTCGACGAGCAGACACTCGGCGAGGTGCGTGCCCGTCTCAATGTTGCCGTGGTCGGGCTCGGCATGGCCGAGGCATCCGCTGCCCTCGCCGCCAGCGTCTGGCCGGGGTCACCAGCGTTGCAGCCGATCGTCGACCTCATCACGAGCACCCTCGCCGACCAAGTCGGTTCCAACCGGCAGGACAAGCTCGTCATGGCTGGTGCGGCCAACCTCGTTCGCACCGAAGAGGACTTCTCGGGCAGCATCTACCCGGTGCTCGAGGCCATCGAAGAGCAGGTGGTGCTGTTGCGCCTGTTCGGCGAGATGGAGACCGACCAGCACGGCGTATCGGTGAGTATCGGCCGCGAGAACGCGGCCTTCGGGCTACCGGAGGCGAGCGTGCTGACCAGCGGCTATACGGCCAACGGCAACCTGGCCCGTCTGGGCGTGCTCGGGCCGACTCGCATGGACTATTCCAACAACATGGCGGCGGTGCGCGCCGTCGCACGTTACCTGTCTCGCCTGCTCGGCGAGACCTAGAGCTTGGGCCGCCCGGCGGCCTCTTCATCATTTCGAACAACCATCACAACTCAAGGAGAGCCACCTTTGGCTGACCACTACGAAGCGCTGGGCGTTGACCGCGACGCGACCACCGATCAAATCAAGAAGGCGTACCGTCGCCTGGCCCGCGAACTGCACCCCGACGTGAACCCCGGCGCCGAGGCGTCGGAACGGTTCAAGAGCATCACGCACGCCTACGACGTGCTGAGTGACGCGAAACAGCGCCAGAAGTACGACCAGGGCGGCGGCCAGAACGGCGGCTTCGACGGGCAGAACTTCGGCAACTTCGGTGACATCTTTGAGACCTTCTTCGGTGGGGGAGGCGGCAGCAGCCGCGGCCCGCGCTCCCGCCGCGAACGCGGCCAGGATGCACTCATTCGGGTCGAGCTCGACCTCGACGAGGTCATCTTCGGCACGCACCGCGACCTCGAGGTCGACACCGCGATCGTCTGCGACACCTGCAAGGGCTCGTGCTGCGCGCCCGGCACGTCACCGATCACCTGTGATATCTGCCACGGCACCGGGAGCATCCAGCGCGCAGTGCGCTCCCTGCTCGGTAACGTCATGACGTCGAGCCCGTGCGGATCCTGCCGCGGCTACGGCACCATCATCGCCACGCCGTGCATGACCTGTTCCGGCCAGGGCCGCGTGCGCGCCCGCCGCACGGTTCCGGTCGACATCCCGGCCGGCGTTGACACCGGCCTGCGCCTGCAGATGCCCGGGAGCGGTGAGGCCGGCCCGGCGGCCGGCCCGAACGGCGACCTCTACCTCGAGATGAAGGTGCGCCACCACGACGTGTTCAGCCGTGATGGCGACGACCTGATGTGCTCGCTCGACGTGCCAATGACCAGTGCCATTCTCGGCACGAGCGTCACCGTGAAGGCCCTCGACGGTGACATCGAGGTGGAGATTCGCCCCGGTTCGCAAAGCTCAGAGGTACTCACTATCAAGGACCGCGGCATCACCAAGCTGCGCGGCAGCGGTCGTGGCGACCTCAAGATCGGCATCCACGTACTCACGCCGACCAAGCTCGACCACAAGGAACGCGACCTGATCGAACAGTTCGCCGCCCGGTATTCAGCCCCCGCACCCACCCTGAGCCAGTACCAGCAGGGTTTGTTCGCCAAGCTGCGCGACCGGTTCCTCGGCTAACGTGGCACATTTCTACCTGCAGGAAACGCTCCGGGCGGCGCAGTGTCGCCCGGGGCAGGTCGTTTCTGTCGACGGCGCCGAAGCACGGCACGCGGTCACGGTCAGCCGGGTTCGTCCAGGGGACCGGCTCCGCCTGGGTAATGGGGCCGGGTTGTTGCTCGAGGGAACGGTGCTGACGGCCGACGCCGCGGTGTTGACCCTGCGCGTCGACGAGGCGAGCGAGACGGCGGCGGCGACGCCGCGCATCCGCTTGGTGCAGGCCCTGGCCAAGGGTGACCGTGACGAACTGGCCATTCAGGCCGCCACCGAACTCGGCGTCGACGGCGTCATTCCCTGGGCCGCCGCGCGCTCCATCACCAAGTGGGAGGGCGCCAAAGTCGCCAAGGGCCACGACCGTTGGAGCACGATCGTGCGCGAGGCCAGCAAACAGTCGATTCGCGCCTGGCTGCCGGGCGTCGCGCCGCTCGCCAGCACCAAACAGCTGGCCCTGCTGGCCGTCACGACACGGATGCTGCTTCTCGACCCGACCGCGACCGGTCGCCTCACCGAGGTCGCCCCGCCCACCGACGACCGCGACATTCTGCTCGTCGTCGGCCCCGAGGGCGGAATTTCCCCGGCCGAACTGCTCCTGCTGGAGCAGGCCGGCGCCACCCAGGTGCGCCTTGGCGACACCGTGCTGCGCACGTCGACCGCCGGACCAGCCGCTCTCGCCATCCTCAACGCGACGCTCGGCCGCTGGTAGCGCCGCTTAAGATAGAGGCATGTCTTCTTCCGGTTCCCAGCCGTCCATTTTCAGCCGCATCATCGCGCGTGAGATTCCGGCGACGATTGTCGCCGAGACCGAGCACATCATCGCGTTCCTCGACATCGCCCCGAAAGCACCGGTGCACGTCGTCGTCACCACCAAAGACCCGCAGTACCAGAACGTGGTCGAGCTCGCCGCCGGAAACTCGGCCCTGCTCGCTGAACTCGTAGCCGTGGCCGAGCAGATCGCCGCGGAGCGCACCAACGGGCAGTTCCGTCTCGTCTTCAACACCGGTGCGGCCGCCGGCCAGACCGTCTTTCACGTGCACGCTCACGTCATGGGCAGCCCGGAACTGACCGACCATCTCGGGGAGGACTCGCTTGGCACACTCTGAATTGCGTTTCACCGTCGATGGCGTCGCCATGGTGCGCCTGCTCGGCCCTGAAGACCGCTTCCTGAGCACCATCGAGGCCGAGTACCCCAACGTTGACGTGCACGTGCGCGGCAACGACGTCACCCTGGGCGGCTCAGCCGATGATGTGGAAGCCGTGCGCCGCCTGATCGAGGAACTGCAACGTGCCCTTCGCGCCGGCCACGACCTCGGCGAAACCGAGGTCGCCACCTCGGCACGGATGCTTGCCGCCGACAGCTCCGTGAGCCCCTCCGCCCAGCTCGGTGCCCCCATCCTCACGGCGCGCAACAAGAGCATTCGGGCTAAATCGATCGGCCAGAAGGATTACGTCGACGCCATCGACGAGAACACCATCGTGTTCGGTATCGGCCCGGCCGGAACCGGCAAGACCTACCTCGCCATGGCGAAGGCGGTGCGCGCCCTGCAAAATAAGGAGGTCGAGCGCATCATTTTGACCCGGCCCGCCGTCGAGGCCGGCGAACGGCTCGGTTTTCTGCCCGGCACCCTGACCGACAAAATCGACCCCTACCTGCGGCCGCTCTACGACGCGCTCGGTGAGATGCTCGACCCCGAACTCATCCCGAAGCTGCTCGCCGCCGGAACCATCGAGGTCGCACCGCTCGCTTACATGCGCGGGCGTACCCTCAACGCAAGCTTCGTCGTGCTCGACGAAGCCCAGAACACAACGCCGGAGCAGATGAAGATGTTCCTGACCCGGCTCGGCTTCGGTTCGAAGATGGTCATCACCGGCGACGTCACCCAGATCGACCTGCCGGCCGGCACGAGCGGTCTCAAACTGGTCACCCGCGTTCTCGACGGGATCGACGACATCCACTTCGCCTATTTGAGCAGCGCCGACGTGGTGCGTCACTCGCTCGTCGGCCGCATTGTCGACGCCTACACCGAGTACGACGAGAAAAAGCAGGCCCTCCGCCAGGAGAGCGCCGAAGCGCGTGAATTTGTTAATCGCGGTCCCCAGCGCGCCAGCGCCGCCGGTCGCAACCCGAAACGGAGTTCCAGTTGAGCATCGAAATCAACAACGAGTCGGCCAACCCGGTCGATGAGGCGGCCATCCAGCGCCTCGCTGCCTTCGCGCTCGACACCATGCACGTGCACGCCGACGCCGAACTCGCCATCGTGCTCGTGGATGAGGGCGCGATGGAACAACTGCACGTGCAGTGGATGGACGAGCCCGGCCCCACCGACGTGCTGAGCTTTCCCATGGACGAACTTCGCCCCGGAACCGAGGAACAGGAGACCCCGCCGGGTCTGCTCGGCGATATCGTGCTCTGCCCGCAGGTCGCCAAGGAACAGGCGGAAACCGCCGGCCACAGCACCCTCGACGAGCTGCTGTTGCTGACCACCCACGGCGTGCTGCACCTGCTCGGCTTCGACCACGCCGAACCCGACGAAGAAAAGGAAATGTTCGGCATTCAACGCGACATTCTCATCGGCTTCGCCATGCAGGAACGACAACGCCACTGATGCTCCACGTGTGGTTTATTTATGCGGCGGTCATCCTGGTGGTGTTCGCCGGGCTCATGGCCGCCGTTGATGCCGCGATCACGACCCAGTCCCGGGCCGACATCGCGAGCCTGGTGGCGAATCATCGCGCCAAACGGTCGCTCCAGGCCATCGCCGACGACACCGGCGCGCACCTGAACGCGATCAACTTCATTCGGATCACCGCCGAGACCACCGCGGCCGTGCTGGTGACGCTGGTCTTTGCAACCACGATCGATGCCCTCTGGCTGGCACTTCTGCTGTCCGCGCTCATCATGACCTCGGTTTCGTTCGTGTTGGTCGGGGCGAGCCCGCGCAGCGTGGGCCGCGCGCATCCGGTTAATTTGCTGACCGCGACCGCACTGCTCGTGCACGTCGCCCGCGTGCTGCTCGGACCCGTAGCCAATGCCCTTGTCGCCCTCGGCAACCGGGTCACACCTGGGCGTACCAAACTGGCCACCTTCACCTCCGAAGACCAGCTGCTCAGCATGGTCGACGAGGCTACCGAGTTGGACGTGATCGAGGAAGATGACCGCGAGCTCATCCACTCCATCTTCGAATTCAGCGAGACGGTCGTGCGTGAGGTGATGATTCCGCGTACCGACATGATCACCATCGACGCCGACGCCACCATCGACGCGGCCATGGGCCTATTCCTGAGCAGCGGCACTTCGCGGGTGCCCGTGCTGGACGGCGAGGTCGACGACGTTGCCGGCATCCTGTACCTGCGTGACGTGGCACGGCTGGTGTTCGAGCGGCCGATCAACGCGCTGCAGCTCACCGTGGCCGACCTGGCCAGGCCGGCCGTGTTCGTGCCCGAGTCGAAGAAGGCCGACGACATGCTGCGACAGATGCAGCTGGAGTCCAACCACCTGGCCATGGTCGTCGACGAGTACGGCGGAATCGCCGGCCTGGTCACCCTCGAAGACCTGATCGAGGAGCTCGTCGGCGATATCTCCGACGAGTACGACCGTGACGTGGTCGAGGTCGAAGACCTCGGCGACGGCCATTTTCGGGTGAGCGCCCGACTGCCGGTCGACGAACTGGGTGAGCTGTTCGACCTGGAACTCGACGACGACGACGTCGACTCGGTGGGCGGCCTGCTGGCCAAAGCCCTCGGGCGATTGCCCGTGGCCGGCTCGGTCGCGTCGGTCAGTGGACTCAATCTCACCGCTGAACGCACCGAAGGCCGGCGCAGACGCATCAGCACCGTGCTGGTGGAACGCGATGAAGCTTTGATTGATGCGCAGACCGCATTCCTCACGGTACCGACTGCTAACACCAGCAGCACAAGCACAGCGTCTGATGATGAAGGAGAACGGTCATGACCGAAGCTACACCGGCACACCCTGCCGATTACCGAGCGGGATTCGTCTCGTTTGTGGGACGCCCCAACGTGGGTAAGTCCACCCTGACGAACGCGCTGGTGGGGGAGAAGGTCGCGATCACGTCGTCGAAGCCGCAGACCACCCGCCGGGCCATCCGCGGCATCGTGCACCAGAAGAACGGCCAGCTTATTCTGGTGGATACCCCCGGCATCCACCGCCCGCGCACCCTGCTCGGTGAGCGCCTCAACAGCCTCGTCACCGCCACCCTGGCCGGCGTCGACGTGATCGGCCTGTGCATCCCGGCCAACGAGCCGATCGGCCCGGGCGATAAGTTCATCAATGAACAACTGGATGCCTTCCCACGGGCCAAAAAGGTCGCCATCGTCACAAAGATTGATGCGTCCTCCAAGACCAACGTCGCCAATCAGCTGCTCGCTGTTTCACAGTTGCGGGACTGGGAGGCGATCGTGCCGATCTCCTCGACCAGCCGGATCCAGCTGGATACCCTCGCCACCGAGCTGCTGCGTCTGCTGCCACACGCGGATGCCCCCCTCTACCCGGCCGACGCCGTCACCGACGAGACCCTCGAGTCCCGCATCTCTGAATTCATCCGCGAGGCCGCCCTCGAGGGCGTCACCGACGAGCTGCCGCACTCCATCGCCGTCACCATCGATGACATCATCGAGCGCGACGACCAGGAACTGGTCGAGATCTACGCCAACCTGTTCGTCGAGCGCGACAGCCAGAAGGGCATCATCATTGGCAAGTCGGGCAGCCGGCTCAAGGATGTCGGTACCCGCGCCCGCAAGCAGATCGAACCGCTCGTCGGCAAGCGTGTGTTTCTCTCGTTGCGGGTGAAGATCGCCAAGGAATGGCAGCGCGACCCGAAGCAGCTCGGCCGCCTCGGCTTCTAACAGCTCTTCGGTAGCCGTCAGTACCGCGCTGGTCGAGGCGCGAAGAACGAGTGATCGAGACCGCACCCACCCGCGTCATGCCCGGCTGGCAGCGGCACCAGTGGCAGGATGCCGGGCATCGGACACCGTGAAAGTTCAGTTTCGGTAGTCGTTGTGCGGGCGACCCGGTCTCGGGTCGTCTCCGTTTCGTTGGGCGAGTTGGGCGAGACCGCCATCCCGTGACGGGTGGCTGTCTGCGGTGTCTGCCCCGGGGGCGTCGGTAGAAGCTGGTCGAGCCGGAGGTGTTCGGCCATGAGTGGATTCTTGCTGGGTAGGGCGATCAGCGTTTGTTCGGGTTCGATTTCGATCGGGGGTTGTAGCCAGTACTGGTCGTTCTGGAGATGGATCGTCCAGTGTCGGTTGTGCAGCAGCATGTGATGGTGTGCACACAGTGAGATGGCGAAATTGATGTTGGAAGGTCCCTGATCAGACCACATTTTTATATGGTGAGCTTCTGTCCACGATGGTGGTTGGTCGCAGCCGGGCCAGCGGCATCCGCCGTCGCGCGCGGCGAGGGCTCGGCGTTGTTCACGGTTGAAGAGACGTTCGTCTCGTCCGACGTTGAGGGGTTGCCCGGACTGACTGAACAGGATTCCGAGGTATCCGGTGTCGCAGAGGTGCCGGTCGATCGTCTCCGCGGACACCGGAGCGGGGTTGCCTTCGAGGTAGCCGAAGGCTGATGTGGCGCTTCGGCTCCCGGAAGTGCCGCTCTGCGTCGTGCCGCTTTTCGTGGTTTCAGCCGCGGGGGTCGGGCCAGCCGCAGGGGCCGGGGCAGTGCGGGCCGGGCCAGCTGTCGGGCCGGCTGCCGGGCCGGCTGCCGGTGCCGCCGTTGTGTCGGCTGCTGGGTCAGCAATGGTGGTGGGGCGGTCGGGTTCGGTGACGATGATCTGCACGACCGGGCGGCGTCCGCCAAACATGGTGTTCGGGTCGGCGTCGGCGCCGAGTTTGAGCAGTTGGGTGAAGGAATCCGCGGCGATTTGGTCGAGGGTGCGCGGGTCGTCCTTGACGCGCTGTGCCCAGGCGGCGCGTTCGGGGTCGACGAACCGCACGCCGCCGCGTCGCGGGCTGGTCAGGGCGTCGTAGGTTGCCATCCACATTTCGCCCTGCTCGGGTGCCAACAGGGCGTGCAGGGTCACCATGCCGTCGGCTCGCCGCCACAACGACCAGGTCGTGTCGTCGCGGGCCTGCTTTTCCCTGGCCTGGATGCCTGCGGCGTCGAGGTCGTCGCGCATGCGCCGCGCCCGCTTGTAGGCCTGCTCGGTGTGCATGCCTGGTACCTCGACCAGCAACACTCGGAGAGCGGCGGCGAGTTTCTCGGCTGTGATGGCCTGATCCAGTGTGCCCAGACCTCGCAGCAGGGCGTCGCCGACGCCGGGCGAGAATGTGCCGGCGGTGACAGCGTGCAGAATCGGTGCCTGCCACGGCACCACCACCGGCTCCACCGGATCCACGGTTGCCATGGGTAGTACCGGGCGGGGCGCGGCCACGGGCAGTGGCGGCAAGTCGGGGTGCAGCGTCGCCCACGCCGCCGCGCGCTCCGCCTCTCGAACGGCGTCCAGCTCGGCGGCGCGCTCGGCGTCCGCGAGGGCGTCGGCGGTCGCCTGCGCGACCCGCTCGGCTTCCCGAGCGGCTTCTTCCGCCCGTCGTTCCGCGGTTTCGGTTTCGTTCATGAGGACGCCGACGGCCAGCAGTCGGCCGGCCTCCATACGGCTGAGTCCGGTGGCGTCTTGCACCATCAGCGTCGGGGTACGAAACCCGTGCCGAGCGGCCAGGCCCGACTGGCCCAACTCCGGGCGGGACCGGTGCGCGATCGTGCCGGCCAGAAGGGCCGCCGCCGTGTTGCTCAGTCGCAGGAGGTCGGCGATCGGACCGCGAGCGGCGAGCACCTGCGCATCTGTCAGGGTGCTGAACTGAGCGCTGGAACTACCGAGCGCGGCGACGGCCGCTGCTGCCCGGGCGAGCTCCATCGCCATGATGTTCATGATTCAACTCAACACCCGACCACCGACATTCCCGAGGAAAAATCACGCCTATATGCCCGAAATCGACCGAATCCGGCAAAGAATACCCAAAGAAATGTTTTGAGAGCCGGCACGTCCCCGGCGAGGACCGTGCTGGAAGCTCCCGCACCGGCCTGCTGCATGAAAGTAGGCACCGAGATCGCTATTGCACGGTCGTCCGTGACACGTTGAGACGGCGGGCGACGTCCGGGTTGCAGTAGCCTGCGAGGGCGGGCACGATCGATCTGGGGGGATAAACGTGATGGCACGGAAGCCTTTCGGCGATATGTCGCCCGTCACGTATCGAAGCCCATTGCGCAAGATGCTCATGCTGCGTCAGCTGAGAAATCTGCTGCGCGCCGCCACGGCGATGATCCTGGTCGAGGCTATTGCAACAGCGGTGGCCGCCACGTTGGCGAGCGCTGTCGTCGGGCGAACCGTCGCGCAGAGCGGAGGCACGGACCCGGCCGTGGTCGTTTTGCTGTTGACCGTCATGGGCGCGACCTCGGTGGTCTGGCTTGCTCGCCGCGCTGTGGCGACCGACGCAGCACCCTGATCGCGACTTCGTCGCAGCCGCGATCCTATCCACGCGTTGCTGACGGCTCCGCCGGCGACCAGGATTCTCTTAGTCGCTGGTCGTACTTTTCACGCGCCAGGCCGTGCGTTCGACGATGGTGAATCCCAATCTGGCCAGGTTTCGAACGCTCGGTGATCTGGGAGCCGCGGTGGCCGCAGCCAGGGGACAGCCGAGAGCTCTTGCGACGCGGATTCGGTGCCCGAGGAGGGCGCTTTGGGCTCCAGCGTCTCGTGCTGCCGGGAGTGTGGACGCCCCGCCGAGCACCGCGACGGCATTCTGCACGGACATGGCCGCAGCGGCGAGGGGCTCGCCGTTACGGAAAGCGATGAATGCTCGAACCATCGGAAGGGCGTGTTCCGTTCGGATCAGCGATCGCACGTTGTCCGTTGCCGCGTACCCAGCGTCGAGTA
The DNA here is from genome assembly GCF_002929575.1 of Cryobacterium sp. N21. NCBI lineage: Bacteria > Bacillati > Actinomycetota > Actinomycetes > Micrococcales > Microbacteriaceae > Cryobacterium > Cryobacterium sp. N21. The sequence continues at coordinate 396,031 of NZ_PJJQ01000036.1, forward strand.
GGTCCGCGAAGAGTGCTGCATCCGGGGCGGAAGAGACTTCGCGTATCTCCCACTGGTTCCGGTCCGTGCCGTCCGGGCGGATTGCTCCCACACGCAGGACGGCAATGGGACGCACGGGGGCGAGCTCGTAACCCTGGTCGAACATCCGGTCGTTGAGCGCCTGCGGCGGCGATGTTGCGATAATGGTTATTTGGTGTCGGTTCGCGAATCGGTTCAGAACCTCAGGCAGGTGCTCGACGGAATGTTCGTTCAGGCCCTCGACAGTGTTGAGAAATCCGTATTGATCGGCCGTTGCGATGCTCGCCCGCAGGCCGCCCAGGCGAAATGATTGGAACGCGCCCGGTAACCCTCCGGCCGCCGCCGCATCCAGGGCTAACGACTTACGCTCGAAAACAGCCAGCTCAGCGTCGTGAACAGGGTCCTCGACGGTATCCGGCATCTCTGAAGCCTAGGGGCTGTGCATGCGCACGCTGTCCCGGCGGTGAATTTCGGTCGCGGAGTATGCCCGTGCTCGTGTCGCTCGCAAGAATGTGTGTATATTGTTTATCGATAGATTCACACCGATAAACGATAGGATTCACATGCATCGCTCGGCGATCGTCACCCTGAAAACACTCATCTTCGTGCTGATCACACTGCTTCTGGCGTGCCAGGTCTTTGTGATCCCAGCGGTCGCGCAGCAGATGGTCGAAAAATCTCCCCCACTCGAGTATCTCCAGGTGCCCGGGATCATGGTCACGGTGGGGTTCGTGCTCTGCGTGCAGGTCGCGCTCGTCTGCGTGTGGCGGCTGCTATCGCTGGTGCGGGCATCCATCATTTTCAGGGAAAACGCGTTCAGGTATGTCAATATCATCCTTGGCCTGGTCGCGCTGGCGACCCTCCTCATCCTCGGGTCTTTCATCACCCTGGCGGTCGCCAGTGTTGCCTCGCCCTCGGTCATCATGCTGTGCTCGCTCGGAATCGTCGTCGGCTCGGGACTGGCCTTGATGATCGTGGTGATGCGCGGGCTCCTCCATCAGGCTTCCCAACTCGAACGCGACCTGGCGGAAGTGGTCTGATGCCCATCGTGATCAACCTCGACGTCGAACTGGCTAAGAAGAAGATATCGGTCGCCGACTTCGCCGCAGCGATCGACATCACACCGGCGAATGTTTCCGTGCTCAAGAACGGCCGGGCGAAGGCCGTGCGCTTCTCCACCCTCGACGCCATCTGCCGTGTGCTCGACTGCCAACCCGGCGACATCTTCATGTGGGTGCCTGAAGATGACGGCGCCGCAGAAGCAAAGTCAGCGGTGGCGGGGTCATGAGCATGCCGCGAGCTGTTCAGCCTTGGAACGACGTCGCGATTCGCCATCTGCTCGACCGCACGTCGTGCCCCGTCTGCGCGGTCGCGCTGCCCGACAGCCCCTGTCGCAATTGCGGTGCCGAACTCGTCGGTGTTCTGGCGGCAGAACTCTGGTCAGCTTCGGAGGCGGCCGCCGCGGCGCTCGTGGCACGACAAGAGGCACTTGTCCTCGTGTCGCATCCGCCCCGTGCGATCGACGCCGAAGACAGCGCCGTGCCGACGCCGGCACCGATTCCACAACGGATGCCCGCGCAACCTGGCGCGGGCGCTTCGGCCACTGCGGGCCGTCGGTCGAGCGCGACGGTGCAGTCCGTGCTGGCCATCGCGGGCGCTGGACTGTTCGCCGTCTCCGCGGTCGTCTTCACCTTCTTCAACCCCGACCTCAAAGATCACGCCCTGCGCAGCGTGATCGTCGGGCTGATCACCGTCCTCTTCCTCGGCGGCGCGTGGCTGCTGGCCCGCCGCAAGCTGCAATTCTCGGCCGAAGCCGTCGGCGGCCTCGGGATGGTCTTCGTGGCCCTCGACGTCTACGCGTTCTCGGAACTGGCGCCCAGCGGGGTTAGCCCGTGGGTGCTCGCCGCCGCCGGAACACTCTTCAGTGGCGGTGTCATGGTCATGGTGTCGACGCTCGCGCGCATTCGCGGCTGGCTCTGGATCTCGCTCGCCGGACTCACTCTCGCTCCAGCGATGCTGGGCTACGCGGGCGAATCGACACTGGCGGCGACCCTGGGACACCTCGGAGTGGCCTTCGTCGCGCTCGCCCTGTTCAGGACGACACCGATGCTGGCGCAGCGATTTAATGGGCTCCTCCGGTTTGAGCGGATGACGCTTGCGACGATCCAAATCGTCGCGACCGGCATCGTGCTGGCCCAGATCGGGTTCATTGAGTTCACCACCACAACCGAATACTGGCTGACGATTACCGCAGTGCTGACCGGTGTCGCCCTGCTCGCCCTGCTCACGATTCGGCAGGTGGCCAAGTTGTTCTGGAGCGCCGTCACGGGCGTTGCCGCGATGGCCGCCGCTGTCAGCCTGCCCTTCGCCCTCGACCTCGGCGCGCACGGCGCGGGCGAGTGGTACCAGGCCGTCGCTCCCGCAGCGGGTGCCGCCGCACTGCTCGTGCTCCAGGGGTGTGCTCCGAGAGCCCGCGCCCTCGACCGCCGAGCATTCCTGGGTGGTGCATTCGCCATTGCGGGGGTGAGCGTGCTCGTGCCCGTTCTCTCCGCCGTGCTGATCGGGGCCGCAACGGTACTCGGCTCACTGAGCGGCTCGGACCTCGGTGCGATCGGCCTCATGCCCGCGCACGGCTTTCTCGCCGTTGTGCTCGGACTGGGTGCTATGTCGGCCGGACTCGGAGCGTTCTCGGTGCTAACCAGTCGCGGTGATACCGCGAAAACGGATGCTACCCCGAAGCTGGCAGCGTGGACCGGATCACTAGCGATCTGGCTCGCCGCCCTCGCCGGGCTGGTCTTTGCCTGTCAGCCCATCTTGCCGCTCTGGTCGCGCATCACGATCGCCCTGTGCCTGGCCGTGGCAACGAGCAGTGCGCTCGTCGCCGTTCCGCGCCTGCGCAGTGCCGCCCTGAGAATGCGGCTGCCACTCGTGCTGGGCATCCATTTCGCGGTGCTGCTGGCCGTTATATTCTCCTCGGCCGATGATGGTGCCACCGTCTGGGCTGGCATCGCTATCGTCGCGACCATCGCCGTCATTGCGCAGACCGTGCCGCCCGGGATACGGTTTCTGCACGTCGGCGCGGGTTATGCCTACGCGCTCGTCATCGTCGCGATTGCACTCGACCAACTGGGCCTCGGCACCATCGCCGTGCTCTGCCTGACCACATCGCTCGGCTCGCTCGGCGCGATTGCCGCAACCTTCCTGCGACGGGTCGGGCCTCCGGCCTGGTACGCGATTCTGGTCGTGACGATCGTGCCGTTCATGATCGGCGTTGCGCAGGTGCTCTTTGAGCGCAGCGGCTGGACAGCCCTCTCCACCGCCCTCATCTTCCTACTGGCACTCACCCTCCTCAATACTCGACGCGCGGGCCTCGGAATCGTGCTCCGCACGATCGCCGCCGGCCTCCTCGTTCCTGCTCTTGCCGTCGTGGTGATCTGCCTCGGCGCGCAAGTGCTCCTTGGCAGCGCGTCTCCGGTGACGCTGCCGGTGATCGCGGCCATTGTTGCTATCGTGCTCCCGAGCACCGGCCTGATTGAGTCGATGCTGGGCCTGCGGGGGATTGGGTCGAGGGATACCGCGGCGGCCCGGATCGCGATTGAATCGTCGACCCTGCTGACCGCGGTGATCGCGGTCCAGCTGGCGCTCGTACGCGTCGCTGCCGGGCTGCCGACGACCTTCATCGTGCTGGTCATCCTCGGGCTCGGCACGGCAGCCACAGCTTTCTGGGCGAAACGCCGCTACGGGTGGTGGGTCGCCGCCGCCTCATTCACCGGCGCACTCTGGTGCCTGTGGGCCCTCGCCGAAATCAGCGCGCTCGAACCATACCTGCTCCCGCCGGCCCTGGCCGCCGCAATTGTCGGCCTGATCCTTACCGCACGAGGTTCCCGCGCCGTGCCGCTCTACGCGTTGGGCCTCGTCGTGGCCCTCGCACCGATCCTGGTGATGCTGGCGGTATCCGGCACCGGGGCTGCCGCCCTGGCTTCGTGGCGTGGCTATGGGCTCGTCGTCGCATCGTGGCTCCTGTTTGGCGTCGGCCGTGTGCTCGGCCGAGGCTCTTCGGTGCGTGCCGAACTGCTCCGAGCGCTGCAGATTCCAACCCTGGGCGTAGCGATTGCCGCCGGGGCGGCCGGCGCGATTCAGGGGGTCAGATTTGGTTTCGGTGCCGACCCGATCCTGACCGGAGGTGTGCCGCTCGTTCTGCTCTGCTTCGGAATCGGCCTGGCCGGAGCACTGCCGGCGGCCCTCGGCGCGGGCGCCATCCGCAGGGTCGCGCCGGAGGGGTCGCGGTGGGCCCGCACTCGCTGGCTCTATGCGCCCCCGGCGGCGTTCGTCGCGGTCGCCACCTGGTCATCGATCGAGCGCGATTGGTTCACAATCTGGATGATGTGGGCTCTCATGCTCGCCTACCTCGTGACCGTCGTCGTCATCGCCTGGCGGCTGCGCACCCGAACAACGAGCCTGCCACCCGTGTGGTTCGTCTTCGCCATCGCGTTCGTCACGGCGATCGTGGCGTGGAGTCCGCGAGACCTGCGCGTCGAATGGTTCTCGCTGCCGCTTGGCCTCTTTCTGCTGGCGGCCGGCGCCATGGTGCTGAATGGTGCGCGAGCGGATGCCGCGCGCGTGCATCCAGTCGATGCCAGCACGAGAGGCACCATCAGTAGCTGGCCGGCCGGCTGGAACGGCTCCTGGCCCCTGCTCGCCCCCGGAATCGTGGCCCTTCTGTCGGCTTCGGTCACGGCCACCTTCACTGACCCGCAGACCTGGCGGGCGATCCTCGTGATCATCATTGCGCTCGTCGCAATTCTGATCGGCTCGAGTCGCAGGCTCGCGGCCCCGTTCCTGATCGGAATCATCGTGCTTCCGCTCGAAAACGTTCTCGTGTTCCTAGTGCAGATCGGTCGGGGGATCGAGTCGATGCCGTGGTGGATCACCCTGGCCGTCGTCGGTGCCGTGCTTCTTATCATCGCCGTCACCTATGAGCGACGTGCGGGTGAAGAAAACAGCATCACTGATCGATTACGGGACCTGCGCTAAGAGCTGGCGCAGCGACGCTCAGCCAGCAGAGCATGCGCCGATGGTCGGGGAGTAGGCGCGCCCGTCCCGCGACCGGCAGGCGCGGCATCCGCTTGCAGGCTGGGAGCGGGCTGTCAGCCAGCCATGACTTTTCCGGGCACTGGCTGATAACTCAGCGATGCCCGTCTACGAACCTGCCGGTGGTGCCAGAGTGGTCTCGGAGGCTCTGGATGAACTCGCTGCTCTCGGACATTAACCCGCTCGATCTCAACCTCATCGACGCACCCCTCCTCGCAGCGCTCTATGGCGTCACCGGTCTTGTACTGCTGCTCGTGTTGCTCGGTCCGACGGGCGTGCGTCGCGCGGTCATGACCGTCATCGGTGCCGTCGTCGGGGCAGCCGCCGGTTGGCTTCTGGCCTGGCTGGTCAGCGACGTCTGGGATCCCTGGGGCGTGTCGCTGTCGATCGGCACCCGGCTCTGGACCGAAGCACTGGGTGCCAGCGTCGCCATTGTGCTGCTGAATCTGCGCGGCCAGGTTCGGTGGCGACGCGTCGTCGCTATGTGCGCTCTGCCGCTCTGCCTGCTCAGCGCCGCGGCTGGGATCAACGCCGACGTCGGCCAATTTCCCACGCTACGAGTAGCTCTCGGTCTGGCTAGTTTTCCGCAGCTCGACCAGGCTCTGGCGACGGCTCGCAGCGACACTCTCGCGGCCGGTACGACGACCAGCACGGGCGACGGAATCGTCGGCACCGTCACCATCCCGGCGACGGTCTCCGGGTTCGCCGCACGACCCGCCCTGGTCTATCTTCCGCCCGCAGCGACGGCAACCAACCCGCCGGCGCTTCCCGTGGTCGAGATGCTGTCCGGCCAACCCGGCAGCCCGAGCGACGTGTTCACGGCCGGCGGCCTGGCCCGCATTCTCGACCGGTATGCCCAGGCGCACTCCGGCCTCGCCCCCATCGTCGTGGTTCCCGACCAGCTCGGCGCGCCCGACAACAATCCGATGTGCGTGGACTCGAAACTGGGCAACGCGGCCAGCTACCTCACCGTCGATGTTCCCACCTGGATCCGCGCGCACCTGCACGTGGTCGGCCAGCCCCTGGGCTGGACCATCGCCGGGTTCTCCCAGGGCGGTACGTGTTCAATTCAACTCGGCGCGGCGCACCCGCAGCTCTACGGTACGATTTTGGACATCGCGGGAGAGCTCGTTCCCAGCAACGGAAGCGAGGCGCACACGGTGGCAGCCGGTTTCGACGGCAGTGCCGCTTCGTATGCCGCGGCAGCACCATCAGCCATTCTCGCCGCCCACGCACCCTATGTCGATCTCGCCGCGATTTTTGTGGTCGGTGACAGTGACCTGCGCTTTCTGCCGAGGGTTCGCGCGGTAGCGGATGCTGCCCAGCGCGCCGGCGTCGACAGTCGCCTCTTCGAATCATCGGGCACAGCCCACGACTGGCACACCGTCGACTACGCATGGACCACGGCCCTGCCCATCATCGCCGCCCGAACGGGGCTGCTCGCTCCGCACGTGGTGGCGATGACACGATGACCGGCGAACGGATCGCGCACGAACCGGCCAAGCGCATCCGGGTGGACCTGGCCACGCGCCCATCGCGAACGCGCTCGGCCGTGACCTCCTTCCGCGGGTTGGCCGCGCAGCGGCCGTTCGCGGTCGCGTTCGCGATCGTCCTTCTGCTCGTCGCGCTGGTCAGCGGGGTGATTTCGGGGCCGTCGCGGGGCATCCGTCTCCTTTTCGGAACCGGCTACGAGTCGGTCATCGACCGCGGACACTGGTGGTCGCCGCTCACCTCGGTGTTCTTCGTCGACAACGGTGCCGAGTTGTTGTTGGCGCTGGCCGGTGCGCTGGTTCTGCTGGGATTCGCCGAACGACTGATGGGAACCCGGCGCACCGTCATCGCCTTTCTGATCACGTCGATTCTCGGTGCCGGAATCGGCCTCGGCGCCCAATACCTCGGCGTGGCCGGCGGCGAGATGTGGTCGCGCGGCGTGAGCGAGTTGTGGTCGATCGACCCCTTCACTCCCATGTTCGGCAGTGCCCTGGCGGCCAGTTACTTCGCCGGGCCGCTCTGGCGGCGGCGTATTCGGGTGCTCGGCCTGTCGACGGTACTCGTGCTCGTGCTGTATTCAGGCCAGCCCTCCGACCTCTACCGGATGCTGGCCGCGGTCGTCGGGCTCGGCGTCGGCTGGCTGTGGCGCCCGCCGCTGCGTGTCACGTCGTGGCGGCGCAGCTCCGACCACGAAACTCGCACGCTGCTGTCCGCCATCGTCGGCATGGTCGCGGTCGGACCGGTCATCACCATCTTCTCCGGTGCCCGGTTCGGTCTGCTCGCGCCGCTCGGTATGCTGCTCAGCCAGGACGTACCTACGGCCGGGGAGGTCGTCGACCGCTGTCTGCTGGGTGACGTGACCCGGCAGTGCGTGCAGGAACTCAGCCTTGAACGCATCGGCGGGGCCGGCCCGGTGCTGGTCAGCCTGCTGCCGTTACTCACCCTCGTCGTTGCCGCGTTCGGGCTGTCCCGCGGACGGCGGTTCGCCGCGTGGCTGGCGATCACCATCAACACCGGGCTGGCCCTGCTCGCCGCCTGGTATTACGGGCTGCTGCCGATGTCCGGGCAGGCCTACGTCTGGCAGTGGCAATCCGGCCGGTACTGGGAGGTCACGCTCATCCTCGTGGTGTCGGTGCTCGTGCCGCTCGCCGTTGCCCTCGTTATCCTCGGCCATCTGCGCCGTTTTCCGGTTGCCTCCCGCACCGGCGTGCGACGTCGGTTCGTGCTCGTGACTTTGGGTAGCCTCGCTGCACTCGCCGCGTTCTACATCGGCATCGGATGGCTGCTCCGCGACCATTTTCGCCCAGCCGTCACGCTGCTCGACCTGCTCGCGGACGTGCCGGAGCGCTTCATTCCGGTCGGGTTCCTGCGCCTGGAGCGGGTGTCTTTTCTTCCGGCCGACCCGCTTGCCACCGCCCTGTACGACGGTGTCGGTGCGGCATTCTGGATCGTTGTCTTCGTCGGGGCGATCCTCTGCCTGCGGAGCGCGTCGGTCGGCCCGACCGCCGACGCGCCGGAGCGGCTACGCACCCTGCTCGCCGACCACGGCGGCGGATCGCTCGGGTTCATGACGACCTGGACCGGTAATTCCCTCTGGTTCACCGCGAGTGGGCGTACGGCGATCGCCTATCGCGTGGTCAACGGCATCGCCATCACCACGTCGGAACCGGTCGGACCGCCCTCCGAGGCCGCTGAGGCCGTGGCCTTCTTTGCCCGCATGTGCGACGACCACGGTTGGGTGCCGGTGTTTTACAGCCTGCATGAGAGCTGGCACCCGGTCTTCAACGCGATGGGCTGGCACACCATGCAGGTGGGGGAGGAGACACTGCTCAATCCGAGCGTCTGGAACACCACCGGAAAGAAGTGGCAGGACATCCGCTCATCCGTCAATCGGGCCGACCGCGCCGGTGTGCGGGCGGTCTGGACCAGCTACCGGGCGCTGTCGCTGGCGCAGGCAGCGCAGATCGCCGAAATCTCGGAGCAGTGGGTTCAAGAGAAAGAACTCCCCGAACTGGGGTTCACCCTCGGCGGCCTCGACGAACTGCGCGACCCCGCCGTGCGGCTCATGCTCGCCGTCGACGATGCAGAGCGCGTGCACGCCGTCACCAGCTGGCTGCCGACCTACCACGCCGGTGAAATTGTGGGCTACACCCTCGACTTCATGCGGCGCCGCCCGGACAGCATCAACGGGGTGATGGAATTTCTGATCGCCCAAACGGCCGAGCGGATGCAGCAGAGTGCGCAGATCGAGTTTCTCAGCCTGTCCATAGCGCCGCTCGCCCCGGCTGCCGGGCCCCGGCCGGGCGGAGTGGCCGATCGACTGCTCGAATACCTCGGGCGCACGCTCGAACCGGTGTACGGGTTTCGGTCGCTGCTCGCGTTCAAACGTAAGTTCCAGCCGGAGTTCGCGCCCGTTTTCATGGCTTTTCCCGACCCGGTCGCACTGCCGGAGATCGGGTTGGCCCTGGCCCGTGCCTACCTGCCGAGTCTGTCGATGCGGGAGGTCGTCACCTTGATGCGCGGGCTGAGCCAGTAGCATCCGATGGCCGAGGCGGTGCCAGTAACGGTCGTATCAGCGCTGCCAAACGGTGCTAGCCTGAAAATGTGTTGAACGGTGCGCTCCTCCTTAGCTGCCGCGACGAGTCCTAATCTAAAGGCCTCCCTCGTCGCGGCGTTCGTCGTTGGCTGTACGACACCCACGAGGAAACAGGACCATGAAGAACAATCAGACCGCATCCACACTGCCGATCCACCGCTACCGCCCGTACCACGAGCAGTTCGCCGTTGACTTGCCCGACCGTACCTGGCCGAGCAAGCACATCACGGTTGCTCCGCGCTGGTGCGCGGTCGACCTGCGTGACGGCAACCAGTCGCTCATCGACCCGATGAGCCCCGAGCGCAAGCGCATCATGTTCGATCTGCTCGTGCGCATGGGCTACAAGGAGATCGAGGTGGGCTTTCCCTCGGCGAGCCAGACCGACTTCGACTTCGTGCGCAGCCTGATCGACGAGAACGCGATCCCCGATGACGTCACCATCCAGGTGTTGACCCAGGCCCGCGAGCACCTGATCAAGCGCACCTATGAGTCGATCACCGGTGCCAAGCAGGCCATTGTGCACCTCTATAATTCCACCAGCATCCTGCAGCGCGAGGTTGTCTTTCGCGAACAGAAGCAGGGCATCGTCGACCTGGCCCTGTACGGCGCGCGCCTCTGCAAGCAGATGGAGTCGACCATTCCCGGCACGACCATCTACTACGAGTACTCGCCGGAGAGCTTCACCGGCACCGAGCTCGACTTCGCCGTCGACATCACCAACCAGGTCGTCGAAATTCTGGAGCCCACTCCGGAGCGCAAGGTCATCGTCAACCTGCCGGCCACGGTCGAAATGGCCACGCCCAACGTGTACGCCGATTCCATTGAGTGGATGGGCCGTCACCTGACCCAGCGCGAGAATATTCTCATCTCCTTGCACCCGCACAACGACCGCGGAACCGCCATCGCCGCTGCCGAGCTCGGCTACCTGGCCGGTGCCGACCGCATCGAGGGCTGCCTGTTCGGTAACGGCGAGCGCACCGGCAACGTGGACCTCGTCGCGCTCGGCGTCAACCTGTTCACGCAGGGAATCGACCCGCAGATCGACTTCAGCAACATCGACGAGATCAAGCGCACCGCCGAGTACTGCAACCAGTTGCCGGTACCCGAACGCAACCCGTGGGCTGGCGACCTGGTCTTCACCGCGTTCAGCGGCTCGCACCAGGATGCCATCAAAAAGGGCTTCGAAGCAATGGATGCCGACGCCGCCAAGCAGGGCTGCACCGTCAACGACCTGGTCTGGGCCGTTCCCTACCTGCCGATCGACCCCAAGGACCTGGGTCGCAGCTACGAGGCCGTGATTCGGGTGAACTCGCAGTCGGGCAAGGGCGGCGTCGCCTACCTGCTCAAGACCGACCACGCCCTCGACCTGCCGCGCAAGCTGCAGATCGAATTCTCCGGCGTCGTGCAGGCCAAGACCGACGCCGAAGGTGGCGAGGTCACGAGCGAGCAGATCTGGGACATCTTCAACGATGAGTACCTGCCAGCGGCGATCAAGAACCCCGAATCCAAGTGGGGTCGGTTCGAACTGCACTCCACCCGTACCTCGAGCGATCTGACCGGCACGGTGGATCTCGCCGTCGAACTGCGCGACGGCGACACCGTGGCGCAGGCCACCGGGTCCGGCAACGGCCCGATCAACGCGTTCCTCGGAGTGATGGCGGAGCGTGGCATCGCCATCACCCTGTACGACTATGTCGAGCACGCGCTTTCCGCCGGTGGCGACGCGCAGGCGGCCGCCTACGTCGAGCTCGACGTGAACGGCAAGAGGTACTGGGGCGTCGGCATCGACGCGGACATCTCCACTGCCTCGCTGAAGTCGGTGGTGTCTGCGGTCAACCGGGGAATCCGGGCCGAGATCAGCGACCTGGAGCTGGCCGCCGTTTAGCAGCATCCACTTTTCGCACCAACACGAAAGCCCAGAACCGTCAGTTCGGTTCTGGGCTATCGTTGCACCATCCGGGTGCGGCCTGGTGTTGGTCTGTGCAGGGGTTAGTGTGATCGTTTGCCCTGATCAGGCCAGGGCGGGCAGGTGCATCGCGCGATCCGTGCTACGTGCACCGAGCAGGGCGCGGCAATCGTTGATCGCGTGGTCCAACAGGGTGTACAGCCGGGCGTCCGGGTCGGCAATGCAGGCCTCACCGATACCCTGCACCGCAACGCGAATAATCGTGTCGGCCGTGCGCGGAGTGAACTTGGTGTGCGACCAGGAATGCACACCCCCGATGAAGTCACGCGCCCAACGTTCGGCATCCGGTGCTTCATCGAGAGCGGCCCGAATGAGCGGGCGCATCCGCTCGGCCAACGCCAGATCAAGACCGGATGCGTTCCGCTCGCAGGTCAGCACGCCCACCGCGAGCGCGCGCTGGCGTTCCAGACTCGCCACTGGAAGCGCTTCGCACCCGGCGCGCAGGGCAACAGCAACCTCAACGCGCTTATCGGAACCGGTCAGCCCGATGACTGACGGAATCAGCAGTGCGAGCCGCGACCTGGCGTCGTCGGAACTGCAGTCATTGACCATGCGAGCAAGCGAGGCGAGCACCGGATGGGTGCAGGCGGGGTGGTCACTCCAGGACTCGCCGGCGAGGTAGGAGGCGAATTCCATGAAGCAGGCGCCGCTCTTCGGAGTGCGGTGTTTGCCGCGTGAAAGCACGGGCATAATGTCGGGCAGGCTGCCCTGGACTGGTTTCATGAAAACCTCCATACCACGGGGGACTAGGTGACCTTAAGTGTCCCCCCGTCCGGCCCGAAAAACCAGAGCCAAGGCAGACTAGTGACAAAATTTCAGGGCTAAATGAGCATCCGTTTTGTAGGGGAGGTCAGCCGTGACCGTACTTACAGCAACGGGGTGGGATAATTACCTGTGCCTGTCTACCGAGATGAAGCCGTGGTGCTGCGCACCCACAAGCTGGGTGAAGCCGACCGCATCGTCACCATGCTCACCCGAGCGCACGGCAAGGTGCGCGCTGTCGCCAAGGGCGTGCGGCGTACCGGGTCCAAATTCGGCGCCCGGCTCGAACCGTTCATGGTCGCCGACGTGCAGCTCTACGAGGGCCGAAGCCTCGACATCATCACCCAGGCAGAGTCGCTCGGCTCCTACGGCGCCCTGATCACCGCCGACTACGGCAGTTACACCGCCGCGAGCGTCATGGTCGAAACCGCCGACAAACTCACCGAATCAGAGGGGTCGCTGCAGCAGTACCTGCTGTTGGTCGGCGCCCTGCGATCGTTGTCCCGCCAGGAACACGGCTCCCACCTCACCCTCAACTCCTATCTCTTGCGCGCCGTGTCGATGGCAGGCTGGGCGCCGAGCTTTGAGGACTGTGCCCGCTGCGGCGCCCTCGGCGAACTCGGCATCGGGGGTCAACACAGTGCCATGGTCGTGCAGATGGGCGGCCTCGTCTGCGATGACTGCGCCCCTCCCGGTTCGCCCCGGCTCGACGCTGCGACGATCGCCCTGCTCAGCGCTCTGCTCACCGGCGACTGGGAACACGCGAGCGCGAGCCCCGAACGTACCCAAAGCCAGGCGGCCGGCGTCGTCGCCGCCTACACGCAGTGGCACCTGGGCCGCGGGCTTCGCTCGCTGGAACACGTCGCCCGATGATGGCGAGCCTCTTCGGCTTCAAGGGTGCCACTCACAAAGATTCCGTTCCATTCAAACCGCTCGACTGGACCGGCCTCTACCCGCCCGATCTGGCCCGCAAGGTCGTGCCTGAGCACGTCGCCGTCGTCATGGACGGCAACGGCCGCTGGGCCAATGGCCAGGGCCTCACCCGCATCGAGGGGCACAAAGCCGGCGAGGCCGCCCTGCTCGACGTCGTGGCCGGCGCCATCCAGATCGGCGTCAAACACCTCAGCGTCTACGCCTTCTCCACCGAGAACTGGAAGCGCTCGCCCGACGAGGTGCGTTTTCTCATGGGCTTCAACCGTGACGTCCTGCATCGCCGCCGCGATCAGCTCAACGAGTGGGGCGTGCGAATTCGGTGGGCGGGGCGCAAGCCGAAGCTGTGGGCATCCGTCATCAACGAACTGCAATTCGCCGAGAAGCTCACTGCTGGCAACGACGTACTCACCCTCACCATGTGCGTGAATTACGGCGGACGCACCGAAATAGCGGATGCCGTGCGCGCGCTGGCCGAGGACGTCGCCGCCGGCAGGCTGAAGCCGTCGGGCATCACCGAGAAGGCCATCGCGAAGCAGCTCTATGTGCCCGAACTCCCCGACGTAGACCTGTTCGTGCGCAGCTCGGGGGAGCAACGCACGAGCAACTTTCTGCTCTGGCAGAGCGCCTACGCCGAGATGGTCTTTCTCGACACCTTGTGGCCGGACTTCACCCGGGTCGACCTCTGGCGAGCAGTCGAACTGTTCGCCTCGCGCAACCGACGCTACGGCGGAGCGGTCGACGCCCCAACGTCCTGAATGCCGCCTGCCAATATTCCCTGCGGGGAATACACGAGCGCAGGGCCCCGTTGGCCCGAGTGTGACTGACACAACTACTACCGACATTTCTGCCCCCACGAGCTCCGACCCGATCAAGGTCGATATCTGGAGCGATGTGCAGTGCCCCTGGTGTTACATCGGCAAACGCAAGTTTGAAGCCGGAGCGGCCCTGTTCGACGGCGCCGTCGAGGTTGAGTACCACAGCTTCGAGCTCTCACCCGACACCCCAGTCGATTTTGTCGGAAACACGGTCGACTATCTCAGCCAACACAAGGGGATGCCGGCCGATCAGGTGAAGCAGATGCTCGCCAACGTCACCGAGATCGCCGCGAGCGTCGGCCTCGACTACGACTGGGACTCGGTGCACCAGACCAACACCGTCATCTCGCACGAATTGTTGCACTACGCCAAGGCGCACGGCCGCCAGCTCGACATGATGGAACGCCTGCTCAAGGCCTACTTCATCGACGGCCGCCATGTGGGCCGGGTCGAAGACCTCGCCGACCTGGCCGCGGAGATCGGACTCGACCGGGCCGACGTCGTGCGGTCACTGACCGCCCACGAGCACCTCGCCGCGGTCAAAGCGGACGTCGCGCAGGCCGGTGCCTACGGCATCCAGGGCGTTCCGTTCTTCGTCATCGACGGCCGCTACGGCATCTCGGGCGCGCAGGACCCGACGGCGTTCGCCCAGGCCCTCGACCAGGCTCGCGCCGACCGTTCGAAGGATGCTTCCACGAATACTTCCACCGGCGCTGCTTCCGCGTAGCAACGATACTCAGCCGCATCGCGTAGCCTGACGGGTAAGACTTTCACCGATCCACCTAATTGATTCAGGAGATAACTCATGACTGACACCATCGCCACCACGCCGCCCGTCTTCACCGACGCTGCCGGCCGTCCCACCATTGAGCTCCTGGGCGCCCCCGCTGCGACCGACGAGGCCGCCGGCTCCTGCTGCGGTGGCGGCTGCTGCAGCTAATTTGAACTCATTTCAACACGAACGCAGCTGCCGCAGGCCTGGTCACCAGGCGCGACAGCTGCGTTTCTGCGTGGGCTGCGGCATCCGTTCTGCCAACGATTCGAAGCATGCCTCGCTTTCTGGGAGAATTGACGCAACATGACCTTACCCACCCGCACTGTCGGCCCACCTGTCGACCAGGTGGCGCCGACCGGACCGCTGCGAATCGGTCCGCTCACCCTCGACGTGCCCGTGGTGCTCGCTCCGATGGCCGGCATCACCAATACGGCGTTCCGCAGGCTCTGCCGCGAATACGGCGCCGGACTGTTCGTCAGCGAAATGATCACCTCACGCGCGCTCGTTGAACGCAACGCCGAGACGATGCGGCTGATCACCCACCACGAGAGTGAAACCACCCGCTCCATTCAGCTCTACGGCGTTGACCCTAAGACCGTCTCCGAAGCGGTGACCATGCTCGTCTCCGAAGACCGCGCCGATCACATCGACCTCAACTTCGGCTGCCCGGTACCCAAAGTCACCCGTAAGGGCGGGGGAGCGGCCCTGCCGTGGAAGATCGGCCTGTTTCGTCAGATCGTCGAAGCCGCTGTCACCGCCGCCGGCGCGGTTCCGTTGACCGTGAAAATGCGCAAGGGCATCGACGCCGACCACCTCACCTACATCGAGGCCGGTAAGGCTGCCGCCGGAGCCGGCGTCGCCTCCATCGCGCTGCACGGGCGAACGGCTGCGGAGTTCTACTCCGGCCACGCCGACTGGTCGGCCATCGAGAAGCTCAAGAACGCCATCAGCGACGTACCGGTGCTCGGCAACGGCGACATTTGGTCAGCCGATGACGCCCTGCGCATGGTGCGCGAGACCGGATGCGACGGCGTCGTCGTCGGGCGCGGCTGTCTCGGCCGTCCGTGGCTGTTCGGGGATCTCGCCGCGGCCTTCCGCGGGCAGGAACTCAAGGCCGAACCCGGCCTCGGCCAGGTCATCAACGCGTTCCGCCGCCACGCCGAACTCCTCACCGAATACTTCGACAGCGAAGACCGCGCCTGCCGCGACATTCGCAAGCACGTTGCCTGGTACTTCAAGGGCTACCCGGTGGGCGGCGACCTGCGGGCCAGCCTGGCCATGGTGCAGACCCTCGCGCAGCTCGACGACCTGCTCGGCACCCTTGACGCCTCGTTGCCCTACCCGGGAGCAGATGTCGAGGGCCCGCGCGGTCGGGCGGGAACACCGAAGAAGCCGTCTCTGCCGGAGCACTGGCTCGAATCGCAGGATCTTTTCGGTGCGGAGCGAGTGAATTTGACCGAGGGCGAAGGGGACACCAGCGGTGGCTAACTCAAACGGATACAGCGAGAACGACGAGGCCCGTTGGTTTCCCGAAGAGCACTACTCCAGGCGCAGCGACTTTGCCCGCGACCGGGCACGCCTACTGCACTCGAGCGCTCTGCGCCGCCTTGCGGCCAAGACGCAGGTGCTCAGCCCCACGGCGGGGCTCGACTTTGCCCGCAACCGGCTGACTCACTCGCTCGAGGTCGCCCAGGTGGGGCGGGAGATCGCCTCGCGCCTGAACGTCGACCCCGACATCGTCGATACCGCCTGCCTGGCACACGACATCGGGCATCCGCCCTTTGGCCACAACGGTGAGAAGGCACTCAGCCTGTGGTCGGAAGACATCGGCGGGTTCGAGGGAAATGCTCAGACCCTGCGCCTGCTCACCAGGCTCGAGCCCAAGGTATTCGGGCCCGACGGTCACAGCTATGGCCTCAACCTCACCCGGGCGAGCCTCGACGCCAGCTGCAAGTACCCCTGGCCGGAGGGTTCCTCGGTCTATGACCCGAGCGGGCGTGCCAAGTTCGGGTTCTACCAGGACGACATTGCCGCGTTCGAGTGGCTGCGCGAGGGAGCCCCCGACCGCCAGCTCTGCATCGAAGCGCAGGTAATGGACCTCTCCGACGACATCGCCTACAGCGTGCACGACTTCGAGGATGCCATTGTCAACGGCTACGTCGACGTCGCGGCCCTGAGCAGCCGCACCGACCACGACGAACTCCTCGCGACCATGTCGGAATGGATCGGCGACGAAACCAGTGCAGACGACCTCGCGGCGGCGTTCAACCGGCTCGACTCGCTCGATGTCTGGATGGACTCGTGGACGGCCGGGCGCCGCGACCAGGGCCACCTCAAGAACCTCACGAGCCAGCTCATCGGTCGGTTCAGCGGTGCCGCCGTGCATGCCACCAAGGAGGCGCACCCGGGCGCGAACATGCTGCGCTTCGGGGCCAATGTAATCGTGCCCCGCGAGATCCAGGCCGAAATCGCGGTACTCAAGGGCATCGTCGCGGCCTTCGTCATGACCCGCAATACCCGCAAGCCCATTTACGTGCAGCAGCGTCAGGTGCTCACCCTGCTCGCCCAGACCCTGCACGACTCCGGTGACGAACACCTCGACCCCGGCTTCCGCGAGGACTGGCACGCTGCCGCCGACGATGCCGCCCGCAAGCGTGTCATCGTCGACCAGGTGGCAAGTCTGACCGACCAATCCGCCCTGGCCTGGTACGAGCGCCTGGTCCAGGGCTAGCCCCGCCCCCGCTCCGCCTTTACTGTGGACGGGGCCCGGGCCCCGTCCCTGGGCCCAGTTTATAAACTGGGCCCAGGGTCACAACATGGGCCCGGCGCCAAACTCGTTCTGGACTGTGGCGGAGACGGGATTTCCGCGGGGTGGCGAGTTTTGAGCGTTTGCGGGGGTCGCCGCACGCTCCTCGCGGTGGTCCCCGCAAATACTCAATGTCTGAGCGCGGAGCGGATGTCCCGTCCCTGCCGCCCATCTCAGGAACAGCCACATACAAGACCCACTGGTGAACGAAGCCTGTCAGACCGAGAAGATAGAATTCAGATATGGCTGGACTGATTCGACAAAGTGACATCGAAGAGGTCAAGGCCCGCACCAATATCGCCGACATCATCGGTGACTACGTCACCCTGAAGTCTGCCGGTGTCGGCTCGATGAAGGGTCTCTGCCCCTTCCACGACGAACGCAGCCCCAGCTTTCACGTGCGCCCGCAGGTCGGTTTCTACCACTGCTTCGGCTGCGGCGAGAGCGGCGACGTCTATTCCTTTCTGCAGAAGATGGACCATGTCAGCTTCAGCGAAGCCGTCGAACGCCTGGCCGGCCGGGTCGGCCTCGACCTGCACTACGAAGACGGCTCCGGCGCCGCCCCCGACCACGGCAACCGTGCCCGCCTGCTCGCTGCCAACCAGACGGCATCCGATTTCTTCATCGAACAGCTCGGCCGCGCCGGTGCCGAGGTCGGCCGGGCCTTCCTCGGCCAGCGCGGCTTCGACGCCGCAGCGGCAACCCGGTTCGGAGTCGGCTTCGCTCCGAAGAGCTGGGACGAACTGACCAACCACCTGCGCGGTCGAGGTTTCACCACCGACGAGCTCACCCTCGCCGGCCTGGTCTCGAGCCGCGAGGGATCCAGCGGCATCTACGACCGCTTTCGGGGCCGCCTGGTCTGGCCCATTCGCGACATCACCGGGCAGACCATCGGCTTCGGCGCCCGCAAACTGCTCGACGACGATAAAGGCCCGAAATACCTCAACACCCCGGAGTCGCCGGTGTACCACAAGGCCCAGGTGCTCTACGGACTCGACCTCGCCAAGCGTGACATTTCCCGCAGCCACCAGGTCGTCGTGGTCGAGGGCTACACCGACGTCATGGCCTGCCACCTGGCCGGCATCACCACGGCCGTCGCAACCTGCGGTACGTCGTTCGGCGTTGACCACATCAAGGTGCTGCGCCGCGTGCTCGGTGACGACTCGGGCGTCGGCGAGGTCGTCTTCACCTTCGACCCAGATGCCGCCGGTCAAAAAGCCGCCATGCGCGCCTTCAGCGAGGAACAGCGCTTCTCCGCCCAGACCTACGTGGCCGTGGGGCCGGAAGGCCTCGACCCCTGCGACCTGCGCCTGCAGCGCGGTGATGACGCCGTGCGTCGCCTGGTCGACTCGAAGAAGCCCATGTTCGAGTTCATGATTCGACAGATTCTCTCCCAGTACAACCTCGACACCGTCGAGGGCCGAACGGCCGCCCTGCGCGCCGCCGCCCCCGTCGTCGGCGAGATTCGCGACCCGGTGCTGCGACCCGGCTACACCCGGGAACTCTCCCGCATGCTCGGCGTCGACATGGGCGACGTCGCCAAAGCGGTGACGAATGCCCAGTCCGGCGCACGCGCATCGGCGAGCGGCGGGCCGAACGCGCCCCGGCACGGCGGCGTGATCGAAGTCGTGCCGGAACGTCCGTTCTCGCTGGTCGAACTGCCCACCGATCCGGTCACGAGGCTCGAACGCGACGGCCTCATGGCCATGCTGCAGCGACCCACGCTGATCGGCCGGGACATTCTCGACAGTGCGGTGCAGACCTCCTTCGCTAATACCTCCCTCGCGGTCGTTCGCGATGCGATTGCCGCGAGTCTGTCGCACTTCGAGGCGGCGGACTGGCTCGAGCGGGTCGTCGCCGAGGTGCCGGACGGTTTCAAGAACCTCGTGCAGGAACTCGCCATGGCGAACCTGCCCGAGCGCACTGAGAAAGACGTCGCCCGCTACGTGCGCGATATCACGATCGTGCTCATCGACAAGGACCTACTGAGGCTCAAAGCCGAATTACTCGGTCGCCTGCAGCGAGCGGATGCCGACGACACCGAGATGTACCGCACCCTCCAGCGTGAACTCGTGCGGGTCGAAGCCGAGCGCCGAGCCCTTCGCGACGAATAGCACACCCGCTGGCGCGCACACTCGAAGCAACATCTGAGCACTGAATTTCAGACTGCAACATATGAGCCCGACTTTGTTGCAGATATGTAAAGAAGCTGCGGCTGAGCGTGGCTACCTGCGAATTCTGTGCTAATTCTTACCTAACAGCAATGAAAAGTTATGCCCATTTTTTGGGTGTTCCGGTTCATGAGACTTCTACAGGAAGAGGACGACGGATATGACATCCGCATTCACTAACGGCAAGCGTGCTCTCGTTGCCACAACCGGACTCGCGGTCGCCGCACTGGTTCTTTCCGGGTGCGCTTCCGGCGGTAACACCACACCGGCGGCCACCGGCGGCCCGATCACGATCGGCACGACCGACAAGGTAACCACGCTCGACCCGGCCGGCTCCTATGACAACGGCTCTTTTTCGGTGCAGACCCAGGTCTTCCCATTCCTCATGAGCAGCAAATTCGGAACAGCGGATGTCGAACCCGACATCGCCGTCAGCGCCGAGTTCACAGCGCCCACGGAATACACCGTCACCCTCAAGCCCGACCTCAAATGGGCCAACGGCAACGCACTCACCGCCTCTGACGTCAAGTTCAGCTTCGACCGCCAGCTGGCGATCGCGGCCGATACCGGCCCGTCGTCGCTGCTCTACAACCTCGACAGCACTGCTGCTGTGGATGACACGACCGTCGTCTTCACGCTCAAAGCCGGGAACGACCAGATCTTCCCGCAAATTCTGTCCAGCCCCGCTGGCGTGATCGTGGATGAAGACTCCTTCTCCGCAACGGAGGTCACCTCCGACGATGACATCGTTGCCGCTGAGGCCTTTGCCGGCCAGTACGTGCTGACGAGCTACGACTTCAACAACCTCCTCTCCTACAAGGCGTACGAGGGCTACGAAGGTCTGCTTGGCGCTGCCAAGACGGATGTCATCAACGTCAAGTACTACACCGACGCTTCGAATCTGAAGCTCGACGTGCAGGAAGGCAACATCGACGTCGCATGGCGCAGCCTCTCCGCGACCGACATTGACGACCTGCGCGGCAACGACGCTGTCAAGGTCGTTGACGGCCCCGGTGGAGAAATCCGCTACATCACCTTCAACTTCAATACGCAGCCTTTCGGCACGACGACCGCTGACGCCGACCCGGCCAAGGCCCTCGCCGTTCGTGCCGCAGTCGCCGACGTTGTTGATCGCGCCGAGCTCGCCGATCAGGTCTACAAGGGCACCTACACCCCGCTGTACTCCTACGTTCCCGCCGGAATGACCGGTGCCACCGAATCGCTCAAGGGTCTCTACGGAGACGGCAAGGGCGGGCCGGACGTCGAAAAGGCCAAGGCTGACCTCGCCGCAGCCGGCGTGACCACGCCGATCGCACTCAACCTTCAGTACAACGCCGACCACTACGGCCCCGGTTCGAGCGACGAATATGCGCTGATCAAAGACCAGCTGGATGCCTCCGGCCTGTTCACGGTTAGCCTGCAGTCGACCGAGTGGGTGCAGTACTCCAAGGACCGCGTAGCAGACGTGTACCCCGCTTACCAGCTCGGCTGGTTCCCGGACTACTCCGACGCTGACAACTACCTGGCCCCGTTCTTCGCCGAGGGCAACTTCCTCAAGAACCACTACGACGACGCCGACGTTACTGCCCTGATCCAGAAGCAGGCCGTCACCACCGACGCCGCAGAGCGTACCGCGCTCATCGAGGAGATCCAGGACAAGGTTGCGGCGCAGCTCTCGACCGTGCCGCTTCTCCAGGGCGCCCAGGTTGCCGTCACCGGAACAGACATCACCGGGACCGGGGACACACTTGATGCCTCCTTCAAGTTCCGTTACGGCGCGCTGGCTAAGGGCTAGACCGTACAGCGACTAGAGTTTTCTCTAGTTTGATCACCGGGGGTGTTCAGCGACACGATCGCTGGATGCCCCCGATTCTTTTTGCAATTGTGAGGTAGTAATGACCACTGTGGCGATGAAGCCGCCCGTACCGGCGGCCGGGCGTGTTCCCAAGAAGAAATCCAGCCCGGGCGGTGGAATAGGCCGTTACCTTCTCATACGCTTCCTGCTCATCTTCCCCACCATTTTCATCCTGGTGTCGATGGTGTTCTGGCTCATGCGTACGACCGGAGACCCGATCACCGCCGCTCTCGGCGGCAAGCTCGGCCCGGATCAGCTTGCCGTACTCATTCACGAAGCCGGCTACGACCGACCGATTATTATTCAATACTTCGAATACCTCGGCCAGGTCTTCACCGGCAACTTCGGCACGACCATCAGCACGAATCGTCCCGTGTCTGAAGTCCTGCTCACCTACGGATCCGCGACGGCCGAGCTCGTGTTCTACGCACTCATCGTAGCCTTCATCGTCGGAATCCCACTCGGTATGGTCGCTGCGTACTGGCGCGACAAAGCACCGGATGCCTTTCTCCGCGTGTTCGCCATCCTCTGCTACGCCACCCCGGTATTTTTCGCCGGGTTACTTCTCAAGCTCGTCTTCGCGGTTTGGCTCAAGGCCTTACCCGTTGCCGGCCGAGCCACCGTCGGTTCCGAATTGCAGATGCAGTTTCTTCCGGACAAGACCGGTATCTATCTGATCGACGCAATCAAGACGGGCGATCCCGCCGTACTGGGTGACGTTCTGCTGCACGCCGTGCTTCCCGCGTTAGCGCTCGGACTCCTGACGGCCGGAGTGTTCCTGCGACTCGTGCGCACCAACGTCATCGGAACCCTCGGCACGGACTACGTCAATGCCGCTCGCTCCCGGGGAGTGAATGAATTCCGTCTGGTCAGCAAGCACGCCTATCGGCCCGCGCTGATTCCGATCATCACCGTCATCGGATTGCAGGTGGCGCTGTTGTTGGGCGGAGCCGTGCTGACCGAAACCACCTTCGAATGGAAGGGCCTGGGTTTCATGCTCATCGAATTCATCAAGGCCCGTGACTTCGTAGCGGTGCAGGGAATTGTTGCCCTTCTCGCCGTGATCGTGGCCCTGTCCAACTTCATCGTGGACATCATCGCCGCGCTCATCGACCCGCGAGTGAGGTACTGACCATGACAACGCTCACTGAAACCACCCACGCCCCCAAAGCGCCACTGTGGACACGACTGCCCGTCATACACCAGCTCCGGCAGAGCGTTGGGCTGCAACGAGGCATGCTCGTCGTCGGCCTCGTGATCACTGGAATCTTCATCCTGACCGCGATCTTCGCCCCGCTCCTGGCGCCTTACGGCTTTAGCCAGCTCCGCGATGCGAACGGAACGTTCGGCGCCCAGCAGTCACCGGGCGGCGCTCACTTTCTGGGCACCACCGTCGGTGGTTACGACGTGCTCTCCCGTGTCATCTGGGGGTCGCAGACCGCGATCACCGTGATGGTCATCGCTGTCGTGCTGTCGATTTTCGCCGGCGTGGGCCTGGGTCTCGTCTCCGGTTACTTCGGCGGCTGGCTCGACCGGGTACTCGTGGTCATCTGCGACGCCGTCTATGCCTTTCCGGCCCTGCTGCTCGCGATCGTCATGGGCATTGTCATCTCCGGTGGCCGATCCGGTCTGTGGGGCGGAATTTTCGCCGCCGCGATCTCGATCACCGTGGTCTTCATCCCGCAGTACTTCCGGGTGATTCGTGCTGAGACCGTGCGCATCAAGGCGGAAGCCTACGTGGAGTCGGCCCGCGTTCTCGGTGCCAGCAACGGGCGTATCATGTTTCGTCACGTACTGCGTAATGCCACCCGCACCCTGCCGCTGATCTTCACGCTCAATGCCTCTGAGGCACTCCTGACCCTCGCGGGACTCGGCTTCATCGGCTTCGGCATCGAACCGTCGTCGGCCGCCGAGTGGGGCTATGACCTGAACAAGTCACTGTCCGACGTGACCAGCGGCATCTGGTGGACGAGCCTGTTCCCAGGTCTGGCAATTGTTCTCGTGGTTCTCGGCATCACCCTCGTTGGTGAAAGCCTCAACGACCTCGCCGACCCGCGCCTGCGCAGTCGACGTGCTCCTGGCAAAACCGCCGGAGTCGTCGCCGCAACGAGCGTTGTTGCCGGTGGAACCCTGTCCGCCGGCCCCGGAGGAATCGAGGGGCTCGAACCCGACGCTCCAGCCGACAACCCGCACCCGAACGACGACCCATTTGAGGCCAAATAATGAGCGCTCAGTCCCTTCCCGACGTCGTTCGCATCGACAACCTCAATGTCACGTTTGCCACCGACGGTGGTGCCGTCAAAGCAGTCGACGGGGTGACCCTGCGGGTTGCTCCGGGCGAGATTCTCGCCATCGTGGGGGAGAGCGGCAGCGGCAAGAGCGTCACGGCCAAGACCATCCTCGGGTTGCTGCCAGAAACGGCAACCGCGCACGGTACCGTCATCCTCAGCAGCAAGGACGGTTCTGATTCCAACGACGTTCTCGCGGTGAGCAAGCAAAAGTTGCGCCAACTGCGGGGAACGGATGTTTCCATGGTGTTCCAGGAGCCGTCTACGGCCCTGAACCCCGTGTTCACCGTCGGTTGGCAGATCGCCGAGGGTATTCGCGCCCACGGTGAGTTCAGCCGCAAGGAAGCCCGCGCGAAGGCCATTGAGATTCTCGGTCGCGTCGGCATCCCCGACCCGCAGAGCCGTGTCGACTACTACCCGCACCAGTTCTCCGGCGGCCAGAAGCAGCGCGTGGTTATCGCCATGGCACTCGTGCTCGACCCTGGGCTGATCGTGGCCGACGAACCGACCACCGCGTTGGATGTGACGGTGCAGGCCGAGATCCTCGACCTGCTGCGCCGTTGCCGCGATGAATTCGGCACCGCCATCGTGCTCATCACGCACAACATGGGCGTCGTCGCTGACCTCGCCGACCGCGTCGTCGTCATGTACGAGGGCAAGATCGTGGAGGAAGCGCCTGTGCACGAACTCTTCTCAACACCGCGACACGACTACACCAAGCGACTGCTCGGCTCGGTGCCCCACGTCGGCCAGGGCACCATTCGCGCGACCCAGCGCGCTCTGTCCCGCGAACCCGGCTGGGCAGCCGAACCCCCGGTCGTCGTGGCCGACAACCTGAAGATCCAGTACCCGGGCCGGTTGGGGAAACCCGGTTTCACCGCCGTCGACGGCGTGAGTTTCGTCATCCGCTCTGGCGAAGTGCTCGGTCTGGTCGGCGAGAGCGGATCGGGCAAGACCACGATTGGCCGTGCCATGGCCGGACTCACCCGGGTGACTGATGGTTCCCTGAGTGTGCTCGGGCACGAGATGAACGGATTCAAGGAACGCGCCTTCAAGAAGGTGCGCAGCGACATCGGCTTCGTCTTTCAAGACCCGGCGTCAAGCTTCAACCCGCTTCTCACGATCGCCGAGTGCGTCGCCGAACCGCTCGTCGTGCACGGGCGCGCCGCCAACGCCGGGGCCGCCCGTAAGCGGGTCAACGAACTGCTCGAGGCGGTGCAGCTGCCGCGCGCCTACGGCGACCGATACCCGCACGAGCTCAGCGGTGGTCAGCGCCAGCGTGCCAGCCTCGCCCGCGGCCTCGCGCTGGAACCGAGTCTGCTGATCGCCGACGAGCCCACCAGCGCGCTCGACGTGTCGGTGCAGGCCAAGGTGCTCGAGCTCTTCGCCGAACTCCAGAGGGAGTTCGGCTTCGCAGCCCTGTTCATTAGCCACGACCTCGCGGTCGTCGACATTCTCGCCGACCGCATTGCCGTGCTGTATAAGGGGAAACTGGTCGAGGAAGGTACCGGTGCTGAGGTGCTCGGTGCCCCGAAGGATGCCTACACCCAGCGTCTCCTCGCCTCGCTGCCGGTTCCGGATCCGGCTGCCCAGGCGCTGCGCCGGAACGAACTCCGCATTCTGCGGGCGGCGGGATAGTCCGTATGAGGCATGGCGCGGTATCCGTTCCCCCAATCCAGACCAGCGATCTGACCATCGAATACCCACCCCACGGTGCCAGCCCGGCGTTTGTCGCGGTGCACGGGTTCACCCTGCGCATCGAGCCCGGTGAGGTGGTGGGGCTGCTCGGCGAGAGCGGTTCCGGCAAGAGCACCGTGGCCCGGGTGCTCTCCGGTAACGCTTTTGTGAGCGACGTGACCGGCATCCGTCCGCAGATCACCGGGGGAGACGCGACCGTGCTGGGGTTCGGCCTGCGCCGCATCAGCAAGCGCAAGCTGGCCCGGCTCACGTTCGGGGTCGGGCTGCTGGCCCAGGACGCTGCCGATACCCTGCCGTCGACCATGACGGTGGCCGAGATCGTCGCTGAGCCCGTGCTGGAACGCGATCGACGCTACAACCGTCGCGCCCTCGGCGCCCAGGTGGCCACCATGATCGACGCGGTGCGCCTGCCCCTGACGGTTCTAGGACAATACCCTTACGAGCTCTCCAGCGGCCAGCGACAGCGTGTGGCGCTGGCCCGTGCGCTCGTGTTCGGTCCGGCGCTGTTGATCGCTGATGAGCCCACAGCAGGCGTTGACGTACTGGTGCGCGACGCGGTTATCGACCTGATCAGCGAATTACAGCAGGAACGGTCGTTCTCGGCTCTCGTCATCAGTCACGACCTGGCTGTGCTGCAGCGGGTGGCCAACCGCATCGGTGTCATGCATCAGGGCGTGCTCGTCGGCCTCGGCACCATCGACGACGTCTTTCGAGACCCGTGGCATCCCTACGTGCGCGGACTAGCCGCCGCCCTGCAGCATCCCGCAAGCGCTGCAACCGACACTGCCGCAGCCACCGCCAGCGACGATGAAACGGATGCCGCAGCCGCGAGCTGATCGCCGGTTGCGACCGATCGCATCCGCTTGATGCGCGATCGGTCGCGGCCGGCCCGACACGCCCGACCGGCTTTTGGCGCGTCAGACTGCTCATTAGTTGCAAGCGGCCCACCTTTCGGGGGATGCAGGGCCTTTGAACTGGCAAATCGGGCACGTCAGAGCCGATCGGCAGTCGACGTGGTTTGGGACAGGCAAGAAACCTTGGTAAAGTAGCAACGCTGTTCAAGCATTCCTCGATAGCTCAATTGGCAGAGCAGCGCACTGTTAATGCGCAGGTTCTTGGTTCGAGTCCAAGTCGGGGAGCGAAAGGCCACTCAGGGCTCCACCCCGGGTGGCCTTTTTTGTCGGTTCGTTTTGTGCCGACAAAAAAGGTTCTTCCAATTTCGACAGTGCGCCGGGCTTGGCACACGAGACGGCGGTCAGCAGTGGATTTCTCGCAACTTCTGGTACCAGCACTCGGCGTACTCTCCGGGGCGCTGCTCGTGCTGTGGGCCATCTCGCTAATTCGCTCACGCCGGGTACTGTTCGACCGCAATGCCGCCGAACGCGTGCGCATCGAACTGGAGCTCTCGCTCGCCGAGCAGCAGGGACGCTTGGCCATCATCCGCGAGCTGCAGGATGGCGCCGTGCTCACCATCGCCCGCCTTATCACCCGCGCCGAGGGTGCCCGCTACACCGCCGAGAGCGACCCGTCGACGGCTGTGCGCGCTGCCACGGCGCTCGTCGATGACGGCCGGGTGGCTCTCGCCGACATGCGCCGCGTGCTGACCATCGTGCGCGAGGGCGAGACCGTCGGCGCGCTCCAGCCCGGCCCGCAGTCGACCCGTGACCTGTTTCGGGTGATGCGCGACGCCGGGCTCGTGGTGAGTTTCATCGAATCGGGCGAACGCTTCGCACTCAAGGCGGGCGCCGAGCTCGCAATCTTCCGCATTCTGCAGAGTGCCCTCTCCAACGCGCTCAAGCACGGCGGCGTCGGTACCGAAGCTCGCGTGTCGTTCACCTGGACCCGCGACGGCCTGCAGCTGCTCGTCGACGACGACGGCATCCGTGCTGCAGCCCGTCGGGACGGCAAGGATTCCGGCGAGCAAGCCGCACGCACCCCGTACACGATCGAGGACGACCTCAAAGCCCTCAGCGAGAGCATTGCCGGCCCCGGCATCACGCAGATGCGGGAGCGCGCCCAGCTGTTCGGCGGCGTGTTCAACGCCGGAACGGTGCCCGGTCTGGGTTTCTCGGTTTCGGCTGTGTTCCCGTCACTTCGCTTTCACAACGGCGTGCACGGCGTCGACCTCACCCGGTGACCCCGGGCACCCCTCCTCACCGTGCCTGCGACCCACCCCGACGACGAGACACGCCAGCAACGCCTGGCCGTTCGTGAAGGTCTGGCCGTGGGGCTCGCGACCGCTGCCTATGGGGTGTCGTTCGGTGCACTTTCGGTCGCCGCGGGGCTCGACATCTGGCAGACCAGTTTCATTAGCATCGTCATGTTCTCCGGGGGCTCGCAATTCGCCCTCATCGGCGTGCTCGCTGCCGGTGGGGTCGCCGCCGGCCCGGCAGCCATCGCGAGCGCAGCGCTGCTCGGTGTGCGCAACGGCATCTACGGCATGCGTACCGCACCGATCGTCGGCACCGGCCTCTGGAAACGCCTGGCCGCCGGGTGGATCACGATTGACGAATCAACCGCGGTCGCTCTCGCCCAGCCGACACCGCACAGCCGCCGGGTCGGCTTCTGGGTCACCGGCGTGGCGGTCTTCATAGGCTGGAACGCGACCACCCTGATCGGCGCACTGATCGGCGATGCCCTCGGCGATACCCGGGCATACGGGCTCGACGCTGCAGCAGCGGCCGCGTTCGTCGGCCTGCTCTGGCCCCGCCTCAAGCGGATGCAGGCGGTCGCGGTGGCCGTCGCGGCTGCGGTCGTCGCCGCCACGCTCACCCCCGTGCTCATGCCGGGTCTGCCCGTGCTGGTCGCCGCCCTCGTGGCGGTCGTGGTCGGACTGTTCAACTGGCTGGGCGGGCCGACCGTGCCCGGCTGGGCATCCGCTCGAACGAAGTTGCGCTCATGACCCTGTGGCAGATCATTATTGCGGCTTCCATCGCCGTGCTCGCGCTCAAGCTGGCCGGCTATCTCGTGCCGCCGGCCCTGTTGCAGAAGCCCACGCCGTCGCGCATCGCCGACCTGCTGACGGTGGCGCTGCTGGCGGCGCTGATTGCCGTGCAGACGCTCGGCAGCGGGCAGGCACTCACCGTGGACGCTCGCATTCCCGCCGTGATCGTGGCGGCCGGGCTGTTCGCGATCAAAACGCCGTTCATCGTGGTCGTGATCGTGGCGGCGCTGGTCGCCGCGGGGCTGCGCGCGCTGATCTAGCTAGCCCTCGAGGTCGTCGATGCCGGGGGTCCAGCTCAGGCCGGGCACGCCCCAACTCTTCTTGCGTTCGACCTTGGCCGCCATTTTCGCGTAGACGTGCTCCAGGCGATCCACATAGAGCGTGCCGTCGAGGTGGTCGTATTCGTGCTGGAAGATGCGGGCGAGCCAGCCATCAGCTCGAATCTCGAAGGGTTGCTGCTCGGCATCAACGGCCCGCAGAATGGCGGACTGGGATCGCTTCAGGGGAAAACGCTCGCCCGGAAATGACAGGCAGCCTTCGTCTTCGTCGACATCTTCGTCATCGACGGGCGCGGCCGACACCGGCGTGATCCACAGTTCGGGGTTGATCGCAACGCCGCGCCACGATACCTCGTCGTCGTCCTGGTAGCTGTAGGTGAAAATGCGTAGCCCAACCCCCACCTGAGTGGCGGCGAGACCGACCCCCGGCGCGGCATCCATCGTCTCGAACATGTCTCGAACCAATTCGCGCAAACTATCGTCGAAATCGACGACGGGAGCTGCGGGGGAGTGGAGAACGGGGTCACCTGAAATTACTATCGCGCGTACGGCCATTTCTCCAGAATATCGGCAAGCTTGTCGATAGGGTCATCAAGTGACCTCCGACCTAACCGATCTGGCGACAGAAATCGCTATCGATCCACGTCAGGCCATCGGAATTCCGCTGGCCTTGGTCGGTGCGGTTTTTCTCTCCCTCGGCGCTCAATTCCAGCACCGTGGCGTCACCAAAGTCGAGGCGCGCACCGAAGAGGTCACCGGCGGACTCAACGCACGCCAGCTGACCCTGCTGCTGGCTCGGCCGTCGTGGGTATTCGGTTCGCTCATGCTCGGCCTGGCCATCGTGTTCCAACTGACCAGCCTCGCCTTCGCCCCCATCATCGTCGTGCAGCCGCTCGGGGCAGTCGCCCTCGTGATCACCGCCGTGCTGAACGCGAGAGTCAGCAAAGTCAAACTCAATCGGGCCAGCATTATCGCCATCTCGATGTGCGTGGGCGGGGTCGGCCTGTTCGTCACCGTTGCCGCGTTCACCGCAGTCGACAAGCCGGTCACCGACCAAAACCTGGTGACCATCCTCTTCGTGCTAGCGGCCGTACTGCTGGCCTTTGGGCTCGCCTTTGGGTTTCTGCGCCGACGGTCCCAGGCGATCTTTTACATTCTCGGCGCCGGTGTGCTGTACGGATTCGTCGCCACCCTCGCAAAGGTCGTGATCAACCGCACCCAGCACGGCAACTTCGAGTGGCTGACCCTCACCTGTGTGCTCGGCCTGCTGTTGGCCGCAGCGCTCGGGGCCTACTTCGTGCAAAACGCCTACGCGTCCGGACCGCCCGATCTGGTCATTGCCGGGCTCACCGTCGTCGACCCGCTCGTCGCGGTGGGAATCGGAATCGTTGTGCTGGGTGAAGCCAGCCAAGCCCCACCCGCAGCCGCAATCGCCTTCGTCGTTGCCGGCGCGATCGCCATTTGGGGCGTCTTCCTGCTCGCGCGCTACCACCCACAACTCGATCGCTGACTTCCTGCGAATTTCGGCCGCCACGGTGCGGGGCGCCGCGCGGGTGGCACGGTTTAGAATAGGGTTCGAGTGCGCAGCGTCATTTCTTGCCGCGCGCACCCGAGATATCCTGCCGGACGATGATCCCCGGCCCAACAACGTAGGGACCACTCCACTTGTCAGATTCGACCGACTTGCTGAGCAGCCCGACTCCGGGCGATGCGCCCGAGAGCGCGACGGATGCGCCGACCGAGAAACCTCGGATTCGCGTGCTCATTGCGGCCGACACGTTTGCACCCGATGTGAACGGTGCGGCACGATTTGCCGAGCGGCTCGCTGCTGGCCTCGTCGCCCGCGGCCACGAAGTGCAGATTATGGCGCCGGCCGCGTCGCGCAAGCACGGCAGCTGGACTGAGATGCACGAGGGCCAGGCCATGGTGGTGCACCGCCTGCACAGCTGGCGCTGGTACCCGCACGACTGGCTGCGATTCGCCCTGCCTTGGCTGATTCGCGGCGAAAGCCGGCGCATTCTCGATTCGTTCCACCCCGATGTCGTGCACTTTCAGTCGCATATCAACGTGGGGCGTGGTGTGTCCATCGAGGCGGCGAAGCGCAACATCCGCTTGGTCGGCACCAACCACTTCATGCCGGAGAACATGGTGAAGTTCTCCCTCGTTCCGGTCGGTTTGCAGGATCGAGTCATCAAGGCTGCGTGGCGGGCAGCCCGCCGCACCTTCGGGCGCGCCGCAGCGGTCACGACTCCGACCCGCCGCGCCGCCCAGTTTCTTGAGAAATACACCGGCCTCACCGGGGTATACGCCATCTCCTGCGGGATCGATGCCGACAACTACGCACCGAATTTTGAGCCGCGCACCGAGAACCGCATCCTCTTCGTCGGTCGCGTCACCGGTGAGAAGCAGATCGACGTCCTACTTCAGGCTGCAGCGCTGCTGTCCGCCGATCTCGATGCTCAAATTGAAATCGTCGGCGGGGGCGATCAGAAACGCAACCTGGAGCACCTGGCCGACACCCTCGGCATCCGCTCGCGTGTCACGTTCACCGGTTACGTGACGGATGACGAGCTGCGCGCCGCCTATTCGCGCGCCACGGTGTTTGCCATGCCCTCTGTCGCCGAGCTGCAGAGTATCGCCACGATGGAGGCGATGGCCTCCGGACTGCCCATTGTCGCGGCGGATGCCATGGCGCTGCCGCACCTCGTGCACGATGAGGCGAACGGGTACCTATTCAAGCCGAGCGACGCGCAGGATCTGGCCGACAAGCTGACCGTGGTTCTCACCGCGCCGCCGGATCGCCTGGCGGAGCTCAAGCGAGAGTCACTCAAGCTCATTGCCGCGCACGACATCAAGCGAACGTTGAACACATTCGAATGCCTGTATCGTGGGGAGCCGGTGAGCGATCTGGTCCCCAATGGGGCCTCGTCGCAGTCGCCCGAGTAATATGTGTTGGTACAACCGTTGGTTGTGCCTTTTGGGGCGGTAGCTCAGCTGGTTAGAGCAGCGGACTCATAATCCGTCGGTCCCGGGTTCAAGTCCCGGCCGCCCTACTGTAAATTTGATCTGATCAGGGCTTCTTGTCTGTACCGAAAGGGCAAGACTTGACGCACTATCCGTATATTAACCGTTTATTCAAAAATTTCCGCCTTTTCCGGGTGTTCACAGAGAAGGTGCACGACCCAATTCGAGTCATCTGGAGTGACCTCGATTACCTATGGGTTATGGACAGCGAACGACACTTCGGGCTCGGTCTTGAGCCGGTTTTAACGACAAGCGAGCTCGCCGAATATCTCGGTGTGCAAGCGCAGGCAATCTACGACCTGCGTGCCGGCGGCCGTGGCCCCTCTGGAATTCGAGTCGGCCGAGAGATCCGCTACCGCGTTTCCGACGTGGTGCGATGGCTGGACGGCCTCCACGAGCCCGAACCATCCACCGCCCACGGGGACAGACGCTGATGGCCGGACGCCCTCGGCTCCCGATCAGCACGTTCGGTGCCATTACGACTCAACAGGTCAGTCTTGGGATTTTTCGCTCCGTGACTCGATTCCGCGACTGGGACGGTCAGACGCGCAAGGTGACCGCGACCGGCTCGAGTCGTAACGCCGCACAGGCAGCACTCAAGTCGGACCTAGCGGCGCGCCTACGAGCCGGCGGTAGCGGCGACTTGCTCACGGCGAGCTCACCATTCCTGGCGCTGGCTGCGGCCTGGATGGAGGACGTGATGCTCGACGTTGACCGCTCGCAGGGTACGAAAGACACCTACCTGCGCGTACTGGTCTTGCCCTTCTTCGAGAACTTCACGATTCGAGAAGTGACCGTTGGGAGGATCGAGCTCTTCCTGAGGCAGCAGCGAGCGCAGTCGTACCCGAGAGCGAAGCACTCCCGGACGCTGCTCGGTATGATCCTGGCCTTCGCGGTGCGGCGGGAGATCATTCCGCGCAATCCCATGAAAGAGACGTCGCGGATGAAGAAGCCCCCACACACTCCGAAGGCGCTCACGACAGAGCAGATCGCTGCGATTCGTCTCGCAGCGCGCGAATGGCGCACGGAGGACGGCCGAATGGGGCCGCGGTCCGACGGCCAGGTGCGAGACATCATCGAGGTGATGCTCGGCACCGCCACCCGCATCGGAGAGGCGCTCGCCATTCGCCAGTGCGACGTCGACCTGGACGCCGACCCGCCGCGGGTGCACATCAGCGGCACGCTCGTCGTGCACAACAAGGCCGGCGTGCACCGTCAGGAGCATCCCAAGACCCACGAGTCGAACCGCGTGATTGGCATGCCGCCTTTTGCGGTCGAGGTAATCCGCCAGCGTTTGGCACTGCTCGATCCGGAGGACGCGGAGCACCTGATCTT
Organism: Cryobacterium sp. N21; assembly: GCF_002929575.1. Lineage (NCBI taxonomy): Bacteria > Bacillati > Actinomycetota > Actinomycetes > Micrococcales > Microbacteriaceae > Cryobacterium > Cryobacterium sp. N21. Next base: position 428,877 of record NZ_PJJQ01000036.1, read on the forward strand.
CTACTCGAGGGTGGGCACCCCACTCGCGCCATACAACGTCAGGCGCACGTTCCGGGAGATCCTCCGAAATGCCGGACTCGAGGGCCTGAACATCACGCCGCACTCCTTTCGCCGAACGGGCGCGACGTTGCTCGCCAACGAGCTGGGAATGCAGGCGGCGGCCGACATGCTCGGACACACCTCCACGTCGACGACGAAGGCGCACTATGCCGAGCCGGACCGTAGGGTGAAGTCGGAGCCGGCCGAGGTTATGCAGCGGTTGGCTCCGCCTTCATAACGTCATGATGTTGGCTGGCATCGGAGCGCAGCCTTTCAACGACCTTCTAATTGGTCGCACGGGCGGTGCAACCGCGGACACGAGTATCCTGCCGAAGTCTCAAGAACCCCCGATCTTCCTAAGCTAACGGGAATTGCTGACCGCGCGGAGCAGAGCTCGTAGAGCGAGTCTACCCCTGAACGCGGGGTATCCGACCCCATTGAAGATGACACCGGGTCGTAGGCGCGCCCGTAAACTGGGCCTGATCAAGTGAATGGACTTGCCGGGGGAATATTGACCATGTTTGAAGCACTCGATGATTCTGCGGGGGGTGCCCGTCCCCTCGACTTCTTGAAAACGGGGGACGTGACCGGTGCCCTAATCTCCGTCTTGCCCCTTGTGTCAGTCGTGACTCTTGTCGCGTTTTCACTCGTCCTAATCGTGGCTTTGCTCGTCCTCAGGCGACGGCGACTTGTGAGCGGGGCGAGTGAGGCGCTAGTGCAGCTCGATGACTTGAACTCGCGCTTTCGGCCGTCAATCATCACGTACTCTCCCATAGGCCTCAACTACAGGGTGTCGGTAGATTCCAAGACCAAGTTTGATCGATTTGATCTGTCTGCACTTATGAGTTCGAACGTCCTGGATGACGAATTGTGGATTGAGCAGGAGATCCGCTTGCGGATTGAGGCGACAAAATTGTTCGCCACCTACCGTCACGACTTCGAAGCGCTGGAGTACAGGCTCCTGGGCAGGAGCAGCGATCCGCGCGTTAGCGAGGAGCGATTCGCGGCGATCGAGCGGAAATTGTTTAATCATATGAAATTGAACTTTCCAACTCCGGCGGCAAACGTTGGCACGACGGTGAGGTACACGAGTCCCAAGGGGGAGAAGACCTATGCCCGTCGTCTCGAGTGGGATTTCGATCAACTTCGGCAGGGACTTGCGGCCGCTCAGGACACCTGATCGCGCCAGTCGACAACCGCAGCGTTGCGTCAGCGTGAGCGAACCCTGATGACTCCCGGACTCAGGACGAAAATCTTGAAACGCGATGGTTTTCGGTGCCGTATGTGCGGGGCGTCGGCGGCAGATGCGACATTGCACATCGATCACATCCTCCCGGTGAGTCTTGATGGCCGCACGGTAGTGGAGAATCTTCAAACTCTCTGCCAATCGTGCAACCTAGGTAAGGGCAACAGGTTCATCGGTTGAGGACTCGCAAGCCCGGCACGCACCACCAGCGAGAATAGACCCATGGCATCTGAGCTCGCTCGAATCATTCGATCCGTCGTCGACGGCACCACGGTCGATCCCGAGGAGATCCGGGTCGTCTTAGCCGGAGATGGCGAAGCGGCGATTGCATTGACCGATCTCGCGCTGCGGGTCGATGCCCTTCGCCAGCGAAGTGCCGAACTTCGCGGTGTGATGTCGTCAACGCGTGACCTTCTTGCCATCCCCGACGCCGACCTCATGCTTCAACGCATCGTCGACCGCGCTCACGAGCTTATGAAGGTCGACGTCACCTATCTTTCCGTCTACGAACCAGTCCGAGACGAGTTGTATGTGCGCGCGGCGACGGGCACGATTTCACCGCGATTCTTTGGAATGGTGGTGCCCGCAGGCGTCGGAGTTGCGAGCCTGGCCGTACGTACGCAGCACCCGCAATGGGTTGAAGACTATTCAACTCATACCGCTGTGCCGCACGACCCCACGATCGACGAGGTCGTCGGTGAGGAACAGCTGCGTGGGCTGCTCGGTGCGCCTCTGGTCGTTAAGGGCAAGGTTCTGGGCGTGCTCTTTGCGGCCACCCGTTCGCCGCACGCGTTTCGACTTGACGAGATCGCGCTCCTGTCCGCGTTCGCTGCACATGCGGCTCTAGTTCTACACCTCGCGCAACTGCTGCGGCAGGCGACGGATGCCACGGCTGAAGCCGCATCGCGTCAGAGAGAGGCCGAGTGGGCTGCGAGCTTGCACGGAGAGCTAACGCAACTCGTCGTGGATGGTCATGATTCGGAAGCCGTTGTGGGCGCGCTCACGGAGGCGCTCGGGCGTGACGTCACTCTTGTCTCCGATGGGGGAGTGTTGCGATCTGTGGAAAACGATCCGTTCGCTGATCCAATTTTGCGGGCTGCGGCCGCTGAGGCAGCGGTAAGCGGGCGCAGCGTCGTCATACCAACCGGGGGGATCGAACTCGTCGTCTCTATTATCGCCGCGACTTCGCGATCGGAATCCATGCTTATTGCGCGAGGTGAGCATCCGCTCACGCCGGTTGAACGTCGCACGGTGGAGCGGTCGGCACTCACGGCTGCGCTCGTCATGCTGCGCCGTAACGCCCTCGCCGATGCTGAGGAATGGGTGCGAGGCGAGGTTGCCACGGAAGTCCTGGAGGGGTCGGCAAATCGCGTTACGGGCCTGCGTCGTGCTGCTGCGCGTGGTTACCCGGTCGACCGATCGTGGGTGATGGTGGCCCTTCCTTGCGATCCTGACGAGCGTCCTCGCCTTCTCGCTCGCCTGCGTATTCGTACCGACTGGCTGGTGGCAACGGCTCCCCTCGGCGTCACAGTGCTGGCCCCCAGGCTGACCGTGCGGGAGGCTGAAGGAACCGAAGCGCTGGCGACGGCGCGAGAGGTTGGGGACTTCGCTGGTCCTGGATCGGGGTTGGTTGTTGCATCGGGTCGGGCATCGTTGGAAGAAGCGGCCGTCGCGGCTCCCGCGGTTTGGCAGACGGTCCAGCTCGCCCGCGGCCTTGGCCTCAACAGCGGCGTGATCGATGCGGCAACCCTGGCACCGTACAGTCTTCTTTTTGAAGGCGACGGCGGTCGAATCGCTGCATTCGTCGACAGCATGCTCGCGCCGGTAATCGCGTGGGACAGTACGCACGGTTCGGCCTTGCTGGACACCCTCGCGGTGCTGTTCGATGAGCGCTGGTCACTGGCCTCGGCAGCACGCACTTTGCACGTCCATCTGAATACTGTTAAGCAGCGGATGCAGCGCCTTCGCGCGCTCCTCGATGAGGACCCCGACCGACCCGAGGCACGGTTCCGACTGGAGCTGGCCGTGCGGATTGAGCGCGCCCGGCAAGTTGCCCGGCAGGCCTCAGAAAGCTGATTGGCCGCAGCCAAGACGGCTGCAAGTCATGAATTGGACATGAGCAAAGGGTGAAATATGTCTGATACGGACCTCGCCGGGGTTTTCGCCGGATGGTTAGCTTGCTGAATTGGTGACGAAGTCGTCACCCGGAAGGACAGCAACGTGGCTAGTACATCTCGACTCAGCGGACTCCGCAATATCAGCGTCGACGAGCGGCGGGCAGCCGTCGCCGAGGCGATCGGCGGTGATATCGACTTGTCGCCTCTGGCGTGCGATGGCCTCAGCATTGAGCAAGCAGACCGGATGATTGAAAATGTCATCGGTCAGATCGGGATCCCGGTCGGAGTGGCGACCAACGTTATTGTCAACGGCCGCGACGTGCTCGTGCCGATGGCCACGGAGGAGCCCTCCGTCGTCGCTGCGGTTTCAAACATTGCCCGGATGGCACGGCGTTTCGGCGGCATCGTCACCACTTCAACCGAGCCGCTCATGCAAGCCCAGGTGCAGCTGCTCGACATCGCCGACCCGCAGGGTGCGCGTGCACGTATTCTCGAGGCGAGGGATGAGATCCTTGCCCTTGCGAACGAGCAAGATCCCATGCTCGTCCAGGTGGGTGGTGGTGCGCGAGACCTCCTCGTTCGCACGATTCACGGCATTCTTGACGACCACCTCGTCGTACACCTCGTCGTAAATGTCGGCGACGCCATGGGCGCAAACGCCGTCAACACGATGGCCGAGGCCATCGCGCCGCGCCTCGCGGAGATCGCGCGGGGCCGATCGCTACTGCGCATCTTGACCAATCTTGCTGACCTGCGCATTACCCGTGCGCGTGTAGCCATCCACCCTTATGAGATCGGCGGATCGGAGGTCGTGGCGAACATGGTCACCGGCGCCAATCTTGCCTACGACGACCCGTACCGTGCGGCTACGCATAACAAGGGGATCATGAACGGCATCTCCGCCGTCGCGCTAGCGACCGGCAATGACACGCGCGCCGTTGAGGCCGGAGCTCACTCCTACGCTGCACGCGATGGGCAGTATCGTGCCTTGTCGCGCTTTGAGCAAGACGCCGATGGAAACCTCGTGGCCACATTGGAGCTTCCGATGGCGGTTGGCCTCGTCGGGGGAGCGACCAAATCGCATCCCGCCGCCCGGGCTGCTGTCGCAATGACAGAAGTGTCCACTGCGCGCGAACTCGCCGAGATCATTACCGCCGTGGGGTTGTTGCAGAACGTTGCCGCGGTTCGTGCTCTCGCCGCTGAAGGCATCCAGCGCGGTCACATGGGCCTGCACGCGCGCAACGTTGCAGTCGCCGCCGGTGCAGTGGGTGCGGAAGTGGATGCTGTCGCTGCTGCTCTGGTCGCGCGGCGTGCGGTTCGCTCCGATATCGCGGTCACGGTGCTCGCTGAGCTTCGTGCCTCAGAATGACCACCGCACGTGAGTTAGGCCTGCCAACAGTTTCCCGGCTGGAGGGGCTGACAGACGAGGTTGAGATCTGGGAAGTCGCCCCGCGCGATGGGCTCCAGGCCGAGAAGACTCTTGTCGATGTCGACACGAAGGTTGAGCTCATCCAGCGCCTCGCTCGAGCTGGCGCGTCGGTCATCGAGGTCGGTAGTTTTGTGCGCACCGATCGCGTGCCGCAAATGGCCGATTCGGCAGAGGTCTTCGAGCGCGTGAAGGATCTGCCCGTTCGCACACCGGTCCTCGTGCCCAACGTGCGCGGATACGAACTCGCCCGCGAAGCTGGGGCATCTGACATCGCGGTCTTCCTCAGCGTTACCGAGTCGTTCTCGCAAGGGAACCTCGGCGCGTCACGCGAGCGGATGGAGCAGTCCGTCCAGAATGTCGTCGCGCGGGCAAAGGCCGACGGCGTTCGCGTCCGCGGCTACTTGTCCATGGTGTTCGGAGATCCATGGGAGGGATCTGTTCCCGTCGAAGATGTCCTGCGGCTTGCGGTCGCAATGCGATCATGGGGTATCGAAGACCTTTCCCTCGGCGACACCATCGGTGTGGCTACGCCGGGGCAGGTCAAGCATCTCGTCAGGTCACTCGTTGGTGCGGGTGTACTAACGTCCTCGCTCGCCTTGCATTTGCATGACACCTACGGCATGGCTCTCGCGAACGTCTATGCGGGACTTGAGGAAGGTGTGCGCATCTTTGACGCCGCTGCGGGCGGCGTGGGTGGATGCCCCTTCGCAAAGTCCGCGACCGGAAATCTCGCAACTGACGATCTTGTCTGGATGCTGAACGGGCTCGGCATCCGGTCGGGCATCGATCTCGATGCACTAACTGAGACGAGCGCATGGTTGTCACATGCTCTCGCAAAGCCCACAACGTCTCGAGTCGCAATGGCGCTGACGCGATAACGAAAGGAACCTTAGCAATGGCACAACACTATTTGGAGGTGTGGGGGGACACAGTGGACAGCCGACATTTGGTCGGCTCCATCGGTCTGGGTATCGGCATTGCCGTCCCCATCTACCTCCTGGCGGACTGGGGATTCGATGTCTTGACCGGAGGTGACGTACTTGCGCACTCCTACGCCCTCGTCGCCGGGCTCGGCGCCTGCGTGCTCGCAGCCGTGGTCGCAGCTCGTCTGTTCAAACCCAAGCGCATCATTCAGATCGGCACAGCTCACACGGGGTCCCGCGAGGCGGCGATGGACGCAATCGAAGAGGAGATGGGTTTGCTCGGCAATCCCGACGAGCTTTCACCGTCGGCCTTGGCTGAGGTGAAGGAGCTCGGTCTGTATGAGGACCTCCGCGCCCAGCACGAGAAGAACCAGCGCAATGCAACCAAAGTCGAGGCTCAGTAATGGAGAGCTTTCTTGAACCTGCGCTCTGGGCGCTCGGCATGGCGGTCATTGGTGCGGTTGTCTTCGGCCTCCTCGGACTGGTTTCCGGCACCGATGAAACGGCGACCATCGCGCCACTGACCCTCCTGGTCATTCTCGTTGGCGTCCCACCGGAAGGTGTCTTCGCCTTCTTCATGGCGGCGATCTCGGCAAAGCACATCACGCATGCGATTCCAACCACGCTCCTCGGCATACCAGGCGACACCATGGCGGCGCCACTGCTGCGCGATGCGCAAATGCTCCGTGAACTCGGAGTTCCGCACATCGCACTGCGCAAAGCGATTTCCGGCGGCGCGGTAGCAGCCGTCATCGCAGTCCCGATGGCCGTCTTCTTCGCCTGGGTGATCACGCCGTTCTCGGGTCAGATCGGTGCCGTTGCTCCTTGGCTGTTCTTCGCGGCCGCCGGGCTCATCGCTGTACTGTCGAAGGGCCGTTGGGCAGCACTGATCGCCCTTCTCCCTTTTGTTCTCATCGTGGTCGGTTTGCAGAACTTTGCGATCGACGCGCTCGGCAAGGGGCTGTCGATCAGCTTCTTCCTGGGCATTGCCATCGGGCCCCTGATCGCAGACCTTTTTCTCGCAGCGAGCCCCGCCGGTCGCGCGACGCTCAAGCGGGACGCGCCGCGTACATTTGAGCTGGCAGCGGATGTGCGCACCTGGAAGGGACGGATGCCCAATCCGTTGCGAGTTCTGGATCGCGCCCAGCTGGGCAGTACTGCCGGAGCCGCCGTAGTTTCAAGCGCGACGTTCGTGTTCTCGCCCGTAGCGATGACCGTGATGATGGGTGAGCTGTTTGGCCGTCGGATCAAGAATGGCTACCAGCGCCTCACGACCATGATGGCAGTGAAGAACGGAACGACAGAGTCGACCTACATTGCCGAAACCCTCATCCCGCTCATTGCGATCGGCCTTCCGCTGTCACCGATGGCTGCAGGACCGGCAAACCCGTTGTTCAATGCACCACCGGTTTTCACCCTCAACGCCGAGACCGGTGCGACGAACAACCTGCACGACATGCTGGACCCGTGGCAGTTCCTGGTCATTGGTTTAGCAGCAGTTCTCATCGGACTAGTCGTTACATATCCGTTCGCGATGACGCAAGCGCACCGCGCGGCATCGTGGATCATGCGGAAGGTTTCGCACGAAGCGATCATCGGAGCCTTCGCTGGGCTCATCGCTGTGATCTGCCTCTACGAAGGCGGGATTATTGCGTTGTTCGTTGCGATCACCATTGGTCTCGTTGGTGGATTGCTGAACAAAATTTTCAGTATGCACACGGGCGTGCAGTTCATGGGCTACTACGTTGCGGTGCTGACTGTGCCGGCCATTACAGCCCTGTTCGCAGGCTGATTCGACAGACGGAGCCGCCATGCTCAGATGGGTGGCGGCTCCTTAGCATCCTCGCAATTGTGCTGCGAGTCGTTCGCGCCGATGTAGGCTCCGTGCGCCTCCTAAACGCCGTCCCTGCTTTTCAGACGACAGCATCCGTGGACGATTCTGCCTGCGCCGGTCGGAGCTCTTTAAGTCAGCCGGAATCAACGGGGGCATAAAAGCTGGCCTCGGCCTTACGCCGCTTGGCGACGTCGTCGACGACGAACTGCACGAAGTCCTCGTTGCGGTCGCCGATGACCAGGTCTTCGACCGTGCCGACCGGCGGTTCGCCCGGCCAAGCGGTCTGCCGAGTCGGCCGGTCGCGCTCCAGCCGCGTGCCCGAGATTGCGACCCAGTCGCGGAGCCGCTGGCGGGCATCAGCGAAGTCGCGATGCCAGCCGAACGGGGCGGAGCCGTGCTGGTCGGGTCGTAGGCGCCGAGCCAGTGCAGGTGGAGCGCGCTGAGTTCCCAGACGAGTTCGGGGTGTCGATGCCAGAACGGTGGTACGACGGATGCTGGCAGGCCGTAGGTGCGTCGCAGCCAGTTCACCCAGCGGTTGAGTTCGATCCATTCGGCTTCGGCGTCGTCGGCGCTGAGCAGGTTCCAATTGATTGGATGCGGCGGCTCGGCCGTGAGAGGGCCGTCGAGGTCGTCCAACGAGTTCGCTCCGAAAGCGTCGTCGTGATCACCGGATGCCCACTCCACCAGGGACCGTACCATTGCTGCTTCACCGCCCTGATCCGGCGTGAGCCGCTTCTGTCTCGTGGACGAGTGCCGTGTGCGCGGCCTGTGCGCTGTCCGAAGCATAGCGATGAGCTCGGTCCACCTGATAGTTAGTGCGCGCGAGGTCATGGCCGATCTTCTTGGCGACGAACTCTTCGCGCAGGATGGCGTCACCGTCGCGCAGGACTTGAAAGGTGCGCACGTAGCCTTCGGCGACGAAGCTGTCACCCTTAGCAAAAAGGGTGAGCGCCCGATCGGCGGTGGCACGGTAGGCGACGAGGTCGTGGAAGGTCGGCTCAAGCGCGGTGAAGTTGCCGTTGTCTTCGCGGAGGAAGTAAGGCTGGCCGATGCGCGCGTAGAAGCGGGTGTCGCCGTTTTCGGTCAGGGATTGCTGCGGATCTGAAGCGATGAACCCGGACAGCGATTGCTGGGTGTGAAGTGCCATGGGACTTGACCTCCTGTTGGGTGGACCTCGGTGGTCCGCGCTCACTGGGAGGTGCACCCAGCACACCACCATTTATGCAAAAATCCTTGCATACTTACTTTATTCACTGTAAAAAGTAAGTATGTCGTTTCTGCTGCAGGCTCCCGCCCCGTCTGGCCGCGACGCCCTCCGCCAGATTCGGGTAGAAGCCATCTTTGCCACCCTGCTGGCGAAAGGCCCCCTGGCACGCACCGAACTAGCAGCACTGACCGGCTACAGCCCCTCAACGGTCACCGGCATTATTCACGACCTCTCAGCGGCCGGCTTTGTGCGCGTTGTGGGCCAGGTTGAGTCCAACGGCGGTCGCCCGCGCACCCTCATTGAATTTGACCGCACCTCCATCACCATTGCCGTGGTGGGCGTGCGCGCCAACCGGGTGTGGGCCCAGCTCGTCGACCTCAATGCCACCCTCATCGACAGCGTAGAACGCGATTTTAATGCGGAGCAGCCGCTGATTGACGCCACGGCGGCCATCGCCGAACTCACCGCACGGGCCAAGCTCCCACCCTCGCGCGTGGTGCTCGCCCTCCCCGGTGTGGTGGGGCGAGACGGCTCAGCCACGCTGGCACCTGCCTTCGGCGCGGTTTCCCACGTTGTTCTCGCCGATGCGATCGCCGAGCTGGTGCTCCTGCCGGTGACGGTGGAAAACGACGTAAACCTCATTGCCCTCGGCGAGCGCCAGGCTGGCGCCGGCAATGGCGTAGACGACCTGACGGTCATCCATATTGAGGAAGGTATTGGCGCAACGATAGTTATTGGCGCTCGCGTACTCGATGGCTCCTCACGTTCGGCGGGAGAAATTGGTTTTCTGCCCTACGGCCCCGGATCGGCACACCGCAGCGAACGCGGCGAGTTCGAGGCCCGGTGGAGCACCGGTGGAATAGAACTGCAAGCGCGTGAGCGCGGACATGCCCTCGACCCCGGCAACCCTATAGCCGACCTCTGCTCGCGCACCGACGCGCCCGCCGTCGCCCTGTTGCACGAGGCAGTCAGCGCCTGGGCCTACGCCGCCGTGGTGTGTGTGTGCGTGACGAACCCGCAACGAGTGATCTTCTCGGGAGATGCCGTTCACCTTGATGAGCCGGCGCGAACGCTACTCATCGAACGCGTTCTCACCGGTGTGCCCTCTCCCACCGACGTAAAATTTGCCACCCTCGGCGAGCGATCCATGCTGCACGGCGCCGTGGCCACGGTGCTGACCAAAGCCGCCGATCTTTTGTCCTCTGCACTGTCAGCAGCACCGTCTCGCGGAGAACTCCAGCGTTAACCGACCACCTGATTTCTGCACCGAATGTTTACCAAAGGAGATAATCATGCATTCACCTCGACTTCGCACCGCCATTTTTGCCGGTGGTGTTGCCCTTACGCTGGGGCTCACCGGCTGTGGACTCGGCGCCACACCGCAAGACGACTCGGGTGATTCGGCGGGCGGCAACACGCTCACCATTTACACCGCACGTGACAAGGGCCTGGCCGACTCGGTCGTGGCCGATTTTGTGGCCGCTAACCCCGATTTTGAGGGCAACGTTGAGGTGCTCACCCTGGGCGCCCAAGAAGCTCTCGAGCGTATTCGAGCCGAAAAGACCAACCCGCGGGGTGATATCTGGTGGGGTGGCACGAGCCAGCAGATGCAGCAGGCGGCCTCCGACGGGGTGCTCTCGGCAGCACCGCAGTCTGTGATCGATGCCGTACCCGCGGCGTCTCGCGACGCCGACGGACTCTGGGTGGGAGAGATGAAACTTGCCGAGGTGATCGTGTACAACCACGACATGCTCAGCGCCGCCGACGCCCCCAAAGACTGGGACGATCTCATTGCCCCGGCGCTGAACGACCAGATTGCTATTCGCGATGTGGCCGCCAGCGGAACCATGCGCAGCATCTACTCCGCCATGATCGATCAGAGATTTGATGAGGCCGGCAGCCCCGAGGCCGGCTACGACTGGCTGCGCGCCCTCGACGCCAACACCAAGGTGTACGCGGCCAACCCCACCGACCTGTACCTGCGCCTCACTCGCCAAGAAGCAGCGGTGACAGCGTGGAACCTGCAGGATGTGATGCTGCAGATTGAACAGCAAAACGCCCCATACACCGCTGTTGTTCCCACCTCGGGTGCGCCCATGCTGGTAGACGGCGTGGCCAAAATCGCCGACGGCCCGTCATCGGCTGGCGCAGACGCCTTTCTGGAGTTTCTGCTGAGTGAACCCACCCAGACCACGCTGGCGGAAACCTACTTTCAGATTCCCTCGATTGAGTTGGCCACCGAGCCCTCCTGGCTGGCCGACCTCAACCTGAAGGAAATGGATGTGGACTGGTCTCGCGTAGCGGAAAACGAGACCGCCTGGATTGACTACTGGGCCACCAACATTAAGGGCCAGAACTAACAACCGATAGCGCTGGGCGACACTCTCGCCCATCGCACTGCCACCAACGACGCCGGCGGAGCCGAAATGACACGCGTTTTACTCGACAACATCAGCAAGACCTACCCCGGGGTAGCGCCGTCGGTTGCCGGACTCACCCTAAACATTGCGGAAGGGGAACTTTTCACCCTGCTCGGCCCCTCGGGCTGCGGCAAGTCGACCACACTGCGTATGGTGGCTGGTTTTGTGCAGCCAACTGGTGGCCGCATCCTTTTTGACGATACCGACGTAACCAACGCCGCGCCCAACCGAAGAAACACCGGCATGGTATTTCAGAACTACGCTCTCTTTCCCCACCTCACCGTGGCCGGTAACGTGTCGTATGGCTTGAACGCACGAAAGGTGACCGCGGCCCAAAAACACTCTCGCATTGACACAGCGCTCAGCCAGGTAGGCCTCGACGGTTACGGTGACCGCCGTATCGACATGCTCTCAGGGGGCCAACAGCAGCGCGTGGCCCTGGCCCGGGCGCTTGTTATTCGCCCCTCGGTGTTATTGCTCGACGAACCCCTCTCTAACCTCGACGCCAAACTGCGCGAAGAAACCCGCACTGAGATTCGTGCCACGCAGAAAGAGGCCGGAATTACCTGCCTGTACGTTACTCACGATCAAGCCGAAGCGATGTCAATGAGCGACCGCATTGCTGTGCTTGAGGCCGGCGAAGTTCACCAGGTTGCCAGCCCACGAGACGTGTACCATCGCCCCGCCACGGCCTTTGTGGCCCGGTTCATTGGCCGCTCCAACGTCTTCACGAGTGAGGTCGTGGCGATTGAAAGCGACACAGTAGTGGTTCGCCTCGGCGACGGCACCATACTCAAGGCGCCCATTGTGGCCGATACGGCCTCAGCCAGCGCCACGGTAGGTATGACCACCGCCGTGTCCCTGCGGCCTGAAGCCATCAGCCTCACCGTGAACCCGGTAACTGTGGGGAGCCATGAGCTCACCGGGCGCGTACTCACCGCCGAGTTCACTGGTGCTGTAAATATTTACGAAGTGGACTGGCACGGTCAGACTCTGGTGGTCTCGGTGCCCGGCGCCCTCAACCGCGCCGACCCGGGAGATAAAGTAGCGATGGCACCGGCCCAGGGCCTGGTGTGGATGGTGCACCCATGACGCTGATGCAGCGCCTCTCCCAGCGCCGCTCGGGGCTCACCTCCTCAGACCGGTTTGTGTACTGGATCTCAATACCACTCATTCTGGTTCTGCTCGTATACATTGTCTTTCCCATGCTGGCCACAGCCATAACCAGCGCCGAGGGCGGCGGCGAAGCCTACGGCGGCTTTATTAGCGGCAGCTCGGGCAAAGCGCTCGGCCTCTCGGTGGGCATCTCTCTGGTCTCCGTGTTCACCACCTGCGTTATTGGCACTGGACTGGCCGTACTGCTCACCCGGTTCGACTTTCCGGGCCGCCAGGTGCTACGCATCTTCGCCCTGCTGCCCATGGCGTTGCCGCCACTAATTGGCGCAGTGTCTTTCTACTTTCTCTACGCCGAAAGCGGCATCATTCCGCGCTTTCTTGCCGCCTATTTTGGAGCGGATGCCGCAGCCGTCTCGGCCAACGGTGTAGCCGGCGTGATTTTGGTGCACAGCCTCACCATGTATCCCTACTTCTATCTGGCCGTGTCATCGGCGTTGAGCGGCTCCGATGCCTCGCTGGAAGAAGCCTCCCTCAACCTCGGCGCCTCCCGCATTCGCATGTGGCGAACCGTTATTTTACCCATGCTCACACCGGCGCTGGTCTCGGGCGCGCTGCTCACATTTATGGTGTCGATGGCCTCCTTTACCGCGCCCCAGTTTTACAACGTGCAAACGCTCACCATGCAAATCGTCGCCTCCCGCACGAGTGGTGCCTACTCCACCGCCGCAGCACAATCGGTGGTGCTGTCGGTCGTCTCCATCTTGTTTTTGCTCATTATGCGCTGGTACCAAAACCGTCGCGTGTACCGCAGCCTTTCCAAGGGCACCCCGCAGTCGCTGACCCTTATTCAAGGCTTTATCCCGCGGTCGGTGGCCGCCATCGGCTCGCTGATTATCGTGGTCATCCTCATGGCCCCGGCCGCCACCATCGCCCTGCTGGCCTTTACAGTAGACGGCAGCTGGACCATCCAAATTTTGCCGCCGGAGTACACGCTCGGTAACTTTGCCAAAATTTTTGCCGACCCCGAGTCACTGCATCCCATTTTGGTCAGCACCCAGATGGCGCTGTTGGGAATGGTGGGCTGCGTGTTGGTGGGGGTTCTTGCCGCCTTCGTCGTCACCCGCTGGAGCGGGCCGGGCAAGGGCCTGCTCGATGTGATGGTGATGATTCCCTGGGCGCTGCCCGGCACGGTTATTGGCGTGAACCTGGTGACCGCCTTCGCCAGCCCCACCCCGTTTAACCTCGGGCAGGTGCTCATCGGTTCGCTGTGGATCTTGCCGGTCGCCTACTTCGTGCGCTTTCTCCCGCTGGTGTTTCGATCGGCCAACGCCGCCCTGGCCCAAATTGATCCATCGCTTGAGGAGGCCGCCCGCAACCTTGGCGCCGATACCCTGCGCGCTATTCGCACAATCACCGTGCCGCTCATGTCTCGCGGAATTCTGGCTGGCGCCCTGATGGCGTTCATTCAGGGTTTTGGCGAGTATGTTGCATCCGTTGTGATCTACCCCGCACGATTTGCACCCGTCTCGGTCGAGATTTACAACCGCATCTACTCCAATGAGTTTGGTACTGCGGCCGCCTACGGAACGCTGCAAATGGTACTTATCGTGATCGTATTGATCATCGCCCAGCGACTGGAGAAACCACGCGGCCAACGCGGTCTGCGACAGAAAGTGGCGACCAGAACAGCGCTTCCACTTCCCGTAATGAATACGTAGCAGTTGATACCCCTCAACACGTATGACGACACAGAAAGCTCATGACTGACATGACTACTACTCACCGAACTGCCCTCAAAGATAACGCCGACCTGTCGATCTACTGGGACAACCACTTGCGTGATGCATTTATGGAATCGGCGCAATTCATTTATCCACCCATGGTGGAAGCGAGCCTCGCCCACGTGTTCATGCTGTCGCGGCAGGGCGTCTTACCAAAGGAGCGGGGGGTGCAGCTTCTTACCGGGCTTCTCGAACTGTGGAAGCAAACCACGACCGAAACGCAGGAGTTCGTCTTCGACGGCAGCGTTGAGGACCCCTACTATTACTTCGAGCAGCAGCTAGCCATCGCCTGCGACATCTCAACAGCCGAGCTTGATGTGCAGCTCGCCCGCAGTCGTAACGACCTCGATGCGGGTGCCTTTCGCATGGTCCTGCGCCGTCAACTACTCGACCAGATTGATCTCGTCGTGCAGACCGCAGCGGATGCCGCCCGACTCGCAGCTGACACCGCGGACGCCGTGATCATTGGCTTCACCCACCGCCGCCCAGCGCAGCCCACGACGATTGGGCACGTTCTGGCCGGCCTCTCTGAAGCCCTGCTGAGCCAGGCCGACGAGATGCTGAGTGTGTACGACGAACTGAACATTTCACCGCTGGGTTCCGCAGCTTTCGCTGGAACCGACCTCAACATTGATTCTGCACTGGTGGGTGAACTTCTCGGATTCGACCGGTCATTCACCTCGAGCTATGAGGCCGTCGCCGGCGCGGAACACTTTATGCGTCTGGCCGCCGTGCACGGTCGCGTCACTGCTACCGGAGCACGCTGGGCGCGCGTACTTCTGGAGTGGATGACGTTTCGTTGGGTGGAAACACCCACCGCGTTCACGCAAGGGTCATCGATTATGCCGCAGAAAAAGAACCCGGTGGTGCTCGAACATCTCGTGTCAATGGCTGGGGCGACTGCGGCCGATATGGCCGCGACCTATGCCAATATCGGTTCCTCCTGGTACGAAGACTCCAACAATGCCACCACAGATGTGCAGAAGCACCTCTGGCGGTCCGGAGAACGCGTGGTTCGCTTTGTTCGTTTGGTAGACGGGCTCTTCGAAAGCTTTCGCGTGCTGGAACTGCCAAGTGCCGAACAAATCGTTAAGTCGGGCGCAACAACGACCGCGGTTGCCGAGGCTCTCGCCGCTGAGGGTATTGCGTGGCGTAGCGCTCACCACGTTGTGGGGGACCTTGTAGCGGCCGCCGACCCCATTACGTGGACGACCACTGACGTGACGGCGGCATTTGAGCGGGCCAACATCCCCGTTACCGACGCCCTAGTCGACCTCACCCTGAAAGCGGGTGTCAACCCCAATTCCGTGTTGAACCGTTCCCAGCTTGGGGGCCCCGGCCGTGAGGCGGTTATGGCGACCGCAAAGGAGTCATCGCTTCGCGCCGCTTCCGCCTCTGCCGAGAGCGCCGAGCGCCGAACCCACATTGACGCCGCACGCCGGAGACTTCTCGACTTGGTGCAGGCCGCCGTCAGATCAGACACGTGGTGAACTCACGTTTTGCCGTGATCGGTAACACCAACCTCGACATCATGGTCGCAGATACACGCGACCTTCCCGCGCCGGGTACGGAACGTATCGTGCCGAGCATCACCATGCGAGTGGGCGGGTCGGCAGGCAACCTCGCCATCCGCTGTGCAGGTCTGGGCCAGAAAACCACCCTGGTGAGCCGAGTCGGAAACGATGCTTCGACCACCCTGCTCGAAACAGAGTTGTGTGACCCCAACCTGCAGCTTGTGTTCATTCGTGATGATCTGGAACCCAGCGCGATCACTGTGGCGGTCGAGTCGGTCGGACAAGATCGTGCCTTTCTCTCGTCGATGGGCGCAATGAAAAACATGACGACCGTCGATGTGCCCTCCGACGTACTCAATGCCCGCTTTGTTGTTCTCGCCGGCTATTTTCTGCTCCCTGGCCTGCGCGGCCAGGCGGTCACCGCACTCTTTGAGCGCGCTCGAACGAGGGGTGCCGAAACCGTTCTCGACACGGGTTGGCCGCCACAAGGCTGGACGAACGACGTATGCGCCGAAGTGGTTGAGGCCTTGGCCGGCGTAGATGTGTTTCTGCCTAATGAAGATGAATTGCTCGGGTTGACTGGCGAAGCTGAAGTGCGGCCGGCGGCCCTGCAACTTGCAGCACAGACGAACACAATTGTTGCTGTCAAATGTGGAGCTCGAGGAGCGTCATTGGCGACCCCGGCTGGCCTGTGGATTGAAGAGGTCGCGTTGCCAACAGCAGTGGTCGATTCAACCGGTGCCGGCGACGGGTTCAATGCGGCCTTTTTGATCTCCATCGCCGGCGGCAGCGACCTGCAGCAGTCCCTTCGACAAGCCGTTCGTTATGCCACGCAGTTAGTGGGCAGCACGGAGACAGACCGAGCACTGATTCAACTGGAACCCACTATTGCGTGAACCGGAGCGTGTTATGAAACCCACCGAGCTGTCTGGGCGGCCCACCGTGCAGGGCCTTTCGGTGGTGGATTTTCACGTGCACTTTCGCATGAATCACGATGAACTCACCCGAAGCCTGGCGGGAGGACAGTTTTCTGATTGCGGCGAGGGCGATAGCGCTGGGCAGCGTGCCGTGACGACGGCGACCGCCGCGACCTCAGCACGGTGGCGACGTTCGTGGGATTTTGCAGACCCCGAGGGTGCCGAACACGATCACGGTTGGCAGGCTGAGGCTGATCGCTGGGTGGCCGAACTGAGTGCGCACTCGGTGGAACACGCCAATTTCGTGACCGCTGGCGGAGACGCCAAAATGCACGAACTTGTGGCGCACGCGCCCCATCGATTTACTGGAATGGCGGCCATGAAAGATCCGTACGCCCCCGGGGCAGCCCAGGCTTTTGAAACCGCCATTGTGGAGCACGGTTTGGTCGGTTTGAAACTCTTCGCTCCCCTGATGTCTGAGCGCATCGACTCCACCGACGACGCGGTATGGCGGGTTGCAGCCCGGAACGGTGTTCCGATCGTCATTCACTTCGGGCACTGCGGCTCGGCAGGCGGTATCGCCCACAATGAGTTCAGCAATCCGGCATGGCTCGAGGCTGTCGCCAAGCGGTACCCCGAAATTACGTTCGTCATCCCGCATTTCGGCATTCAACATGTGCAAGAAGTGTTGTTTCTCATGTGGGCATGCCCCAACGTAGTCGTCGATACTTCGGGGTCGAACCAGTGGGTGCGCTACATGGCGAGCAAGCTCACCCTCGACGATCTGTTTCGACGCTTTTATGAAACTATGGGCTCGGAGCGCATCGTCTTCGGCTCGGACTCCTCGTGGTTTCCGCGAGGCTTCGCCAGGCGCTACCTCGTCGATCAGCTCAGGATCTGCTGGGAGATGGGTATGACACCGAGCGATCTGCAGAACATCTTTGGTGCCAATGCTGCACGCCTGCTCAAAATCGATGGCTGGATGCCCGCCGACCCGAGCCTGTCGGCATAGGCGCGACGTCCGCTGTGCGGTGCAAGCACGGTCGAGAGAACCCTCTGGGTATCGTGCCTCCAGTCTGCATCTGCGAAAGAGACACTCTCGGCATTCACTTCGCGAAGCGTGGGAGCTGCGCCCCAGCGGAATTTGTCAAGGTGACGGAGGCTAGCCTGCGTTCAGGCGGCTAGTTTCGTCCCCGTTCTTGCCTCGACTTCTTCGGCGGGTTTGTTGATCCAGCCGGTCTCGTGAAGAGTGAGGATCTTGGGGTCCCGAGCTTTGCTGAATCGCTTCGGATGCTGAGCGCGGGCCGCAGCGAGGATCCCTGAGCGTTCGAGGGCTTTGCCTGCGGCGAGGCCGTAGTGGACGTCGGCCGGGGTGTTCAGCCCGATGCCGGTATGGCGGTGGTTCTCTGGGGTTACTGGGTTTCGAGAGACCTTCTGGGTTTACTTCTCTTGGTCAGAGGCTTATTTGTCGTCGTAACGTGTGCGGCTACGTGAGTCGTGCTAACCGACCCCGAGGGAAATGAGTTCTGCGTCCTGACCCCGGGCTAAGCTGCGATCAACCGTCGACAAGAACGTCTGCGTGAGGCGACTGTTCAGGAAGCCTCGCAATTTCCGTGGCCGCAGGACTGTCCTCGTAGAACGGTCCAGCGCGTGTCAACCAGCGACGGGTTACACGGACGGGACTGTCGTCGTCTCCTGTGCTCGAGTGCCGTTCTTCACATTTCTCGTGAATATCCTCGCGAGGTCCGCGAGTTGATCGGCATCGTCGAGATCGAGCTTGCCTATGAAAATTCGCTCCGTTGTGATGCGCCAACTCTCGCCAAGCACAGCTGTAATTGTGGCGGCAACGCCGGCCGAGATAACTAGACCAACGCCCGGCACGAGCTTGAACAAGTTTGCCGCAGCAACCTTTCCGCCGGCGGCCGCCAGTACGGTCGTGGAGCCGACCAGTTTGGCCGCCTTGGCTTTCGGAATGCCGTAGATTGAGGCAATCTTGGCCATCATCGCGGCTTGCGCCGGGACGAGCAGCGCCGCGTCCGCGAGCGGGATCGGCGATGCGCCGACACCACCTGCGAACGCAACGGCCCCGGCTATCCAGGACCGCGCGTATCGGGCTTTGATCGAGAGATCGAACCGCTGTGCCGCTGCGAGTGCGATTTTCTGCGCCGCCGGGACAACACGATAGGTGGTGTCCAGAAGGGTGTCGAGCCCGTACTGGTCCACGCTGTTGAATTTATCCACCACAGCGGCGGTCGCTATTGGTCGACCTGTAACGATTGGAAGCTCCATCGCTTCGATCGCGTCCGCGAGCTCGACCGCTGCTGGATCGACGACTCCTTCGCGGACGCTTACTTTGGTCAAGACGAGAACGACGGGAATTCCCAGCGCCGCCACGTCCTCAATGATGCGCCGCTGACCTTTCTCTAGTCGACCGGTTTGGCTGTTCACGCAGTACCAGGCGACGTGAATAGCGGCGTCAATATCTCCCCTGCGGTTACGGGAGATGCGTCGGCCTATGTCACGGAAGGGAGATCTCTCGCCGATCTCGACACCGGCACCGTCATAGATTGCAAGAGTCCCTGCCTCATTCACGAACAGCTCGGTGGTCACCGTAACCGGGTCGCCGACGCCCGTCTTAGCCATAGGCGCTCCGAAGATTGCGTTGAGCAGCGTCGATTTCCCTGCACCAGTCGCGCCAAACAGCGCGATATTTGCCCGGTCCGTCGGGGCTTCTGCATCTAATGCTGTTTCAAGGTCGCCGTTATCTCTCATAGAACATACTTACCTCACGATTTGCGACGAATCATTTAGGCTCGCTCGCACCTATCAATGAAGATATCCGTGCCGCGCCGGAATTGGGCCAATCTTCTTTCTAATACCGGGCCTGGGCGACCGTGATTTGTAGGGCACAATCTCACGCAGAAGGGTTGACCTGCTCGGGTTCGGGCACATGCCGAGTGGGCGCCCGCATCAACCCTTCGATTTCCTCACGGTTCGTGCGCAGCTCCTTCGCGTCGGCGCGGGTGGTCCACATCTGCAGGCTCGCGATGATCGGCGGGGCGGCGCGGAGCATTATCAAACCGGTGCCGAACGGCAGAGTGCGGATCGTGTCGGGCGGCATGATCGGCACTCGTCGGATCGAGCGCTGCGAGGACCGTGAGCCGCGATCGCCGATCGTCGTCGAGTCGGTCAGCTCGTCGCGGTCACCGATCAAAGTCGAGAGATCGTGCAGGTCCCGAGAATTGGATCCACCCCCGAGCACGATCTTGACGATCGAGGAGTCCCAGATTGTGCCAGCGGCGTTGTCGCTCCACTTCGTGCGCGCCTGGGCGAGTGACTGCAGCACGGGCATGGTGGTAATGCCGGTGCCGCCGCCCTCAGCCATAAGCGTGGGGAGCGAGGGGAGTGGCGCGAGGTTGCCGATCTCATCGAGCGCCAGCAGCAGCGGCGGGTCGAGCCGCGCACCGGCGCTTCGGGCGGCGAGGCGGCGGGCAGTCTCGACGAGGTCCTCGACGAAGGCCGACACGAGAGCGGCGGAGTTGTTCGATCCCGCGCCGGTCGCTAGAAGAAACAGCGTCCCGTTGCTGCGTAGGAACCCTTCGGGGTCGAAGCCCTCGCCCTCCGGCGGTGACACTGCATCCAATACGCGTGGGTCGGCCAAAGCGCCCAGTGAAAGAGAGACTCCCTGCCAGATGAGTCGCGTGTGCGCGGGTCGGCTTCGAGCGTGGCGCGGAGGGAGTCGCCCCAGCCGGTGGCCGCGCCCGGCGTGCTCAACAGTATGGAGACTGCATCGTGGGCGGCGGCCGGGTCGAGGGTCCACCGAAAGAGGTCAGCTGGCGAGCAGTGGTCGAGCGCGGCCGTGTGCAGCATCGACTGCAGGGCCGTGCGGGTCTTGGCTTCCCAGAATCCGCCGCCGTCGACACCACCCGCGGCCAGTCCGGTCCCTGCGGCGAGCCCGGCCGCGCGGATCATCGCCGTGAGCGGATCCTCGCAGCCCCGAATCGGCGACCACCGCAGCCCTACCGGCACGCCCGCGGCCAACTGCTGCGGATCAAATACCGCAACGGGTCCCATCCGTTGCCGCGCACGTAGCGTGGTCGTGAGATTGTCTGGGCGGGTGGAGGTAGTCACCACCGGACCAGGAGCGTCGAGAATGGCATTGATCACGATATGCGCCCCCTTCCCGGAACGCGGTGGGCCGATGACCAGGATCGAGTCCTCGACGCTCGCCCACACCGCAGTATTGCGCGATCGCCCGATCCGGTAACCGACATCGCTCGGGCTGGCCTTCGCGAGCGACGGTCGAAGGTGCACCGCACGTTTCATGATGGCCGAATGCGACGCGGCACGCGCGACCTCGGCCCGGGTCGCTATGCCCGCGATGCGGTACGGGTCGGCCTTCGTCGTGACGCCCCTGAACATATGCCACAACGCAAACGCCAAGGCGGATGCCAGCCCCACCAGCAAAATCGTCGTCACCCAGTATGCGACCGGGTTCAGATTCGATGCCCGCAGCGCTGCGGCCGGGTTGCCTGGGTCGAGGAGCACGGCGAGCCCGGTCTCCGCTCCGCCGGTGGGCTGCGCGGTCCCAGTTGCCCAGGCCGCGACAGCACCCGAGCCACGAAGTAGCAGGGACAACACTGCCGCACCGATCAGGAGTCCAATACCGAGGTTGGTCAGCTCATCACCGAGGTCGGACTGAGGTCTTTGAGTGGTCATCCGCTTATCAATTCAGATGGCTGAGGCGTCGCGTAGGGGTGGGAGCGGAGGCCGGAGGAAAAGGAGGCGCACACGGCGCGGGGACGGGTAGTCCGGCGAGCATCATTCGCGTCTCTCGTTCCATGACCAGGTTTCTTCAATCACTACAAAGTGCGCAGCTATTGCCCAGACGTCATCCGGGCCGTGGTATCAAACGCCGCGAGCTCATCAGGATGCAGCTGATGCTGAACCACAAAGCTGCGATCTTTCACCCGCCACAGCCCCTGCCCGGTGCCGAGTGCGGGCAACAGTTTCTGCTCGGTCCGGCTCAAGCCGAGCGCGCTCACCGTGGATCCGAGCTGGTCCGGTTCCTGCCGGTACACGATGCGTGTTTCCGCGTTGGCCAGCAGTGACGACGCGAGCGCGCGCATGGCGGATCCGGAGTCGCCGACGTTGTCGAGGTCGCTGAGCTTGTGGAAGATCAGCATGTTGGCGATGCCGAAGTGGCGGGCGAGCCGCCATTGGGCATCCATTCGGCGCAGCAGGGCCGGATACGCCATGAGCCGCCAGGCCTCGTCGTAGATGACCCAGCGCTGGCCGCCCGCCGGATCGGCGAGGGCGGATTCCATCCATGCCGATGAGCACGTCATAAGCACGGAAATAAGGGTCGAGTTCTCAGCGACCCGTGACAGGTCGAGCGAGACCATCGGCAGCGACGGGTCGAAACGCACGGTGGAGGGTCCGTCGAAGAGCCCGGCCAGGTCGCCAGCGACCAACCGGCGCAGCGCGTGCCCGACGAGGCGTCCGTCGGCGGCGAGGCGGCCCTCGTCGTCCTCGGGATTGGGGGAGAGGATGCGATCGACCACCATCGGCAGGATCGGTACCTCGGCGCTGCGAACGGCATCGGCCAGAGCGAGGTCGATCGCGGTGTGCTCGAGCGGGCTGAGCGGTCGATCGAGCACGGTCTCGGCGAGGGCTCCGATCAGGTCGCGACGCCGGGCGGCCAGCTGCGCCGACCACTCAGCATCCGAAACGGATGCTGCCCGGTGGCCTTCGTCGAGCGGGTTCAGCCGGTTGCGCAGTCCGTGGCCGAGGATGATCGCCTTGCCACCGACGGCCTCGGCCACGGCGGTGTGCTCGCCCTTCGGATCGCCCGGCACGTACACGCGGCGGCCGAAGGGGAGTGAGCGCGTGTAGAGCGACTTCGCCAGTGATGATTTTCCGGAGCCGACGATGCCGGCCAGCACGATGTTCGGCGCGGTGATCATCCCCTGTTGGTAGAGCACCCACGGATCGTAGACGAAGGGGTTTGCCTGCACTCGAATCACGGATGAATCGCGGGGGAGAGGACCACCGCAGCAAAACTGTACCCTCCCCGGCGGCGTGGCTCACTACGTTGATTGGTGCGTCTGCGCGAGCCACTCATGGTCCAACGTTACGCAGAGATACCGGGTGTCCAAGATCTCGTCAGCTTGGAATGGTTGTTGCGTAAGAGCCAGGCGGGATTCTAATGGACGGGGCAAACGCGACTTTCTTGTCAACGCGGGCCGCTAAGCCCCGTCTTCGCGGGGCCATTCCCGTAGGAGGTCCGTCAAACGAGATGCTCGGGATGCTCTCTCCTGGCCAGGCACTCGACGGCGTACTGCCTCGAACGACAACCCGGGCCTAGGGTCGCGCTGGGTAGGGCGCTCAGGTGTCCGCGAATCGAGGGGTGGTCGAAATGGAATTCAGTGCTCTTTTTTGGTGGATCTTCTGGGTGGTGGTCCAGGTTCTCGTTGTGGTTGGGATCGTCGTGGCTCTGGGGCTTTTCATCCGCTGGGGACGGCGCAAGAGTGCGATTCTGGAGTCAAGCAATCCACCGGAGGGTCACGGGCCCGCTGCCACCGGAAAGTAGCGAGCGCATGGCTGGGCGCGATAAATGCACGCTTCCGATCTGGACAGGCATCATCGTTGCCACCTCGCGGTTTTACTCGACTACGACCGCCTTTCGCTGACCTGCTCTAGCAGCGCAGGCAGTGTTCTGGCAATATAGGGGGACTCGGAGAAGTTCGACTCGGTATACCCGTCGAGAAGCCAAGCTTCAAAGGATCGCTCCCAGGTGTCGAGAATCACACCAACACCTTTCGGGGTGAACGCTGAAACCCCACCTCGAAGTCGTTGCGCACACTCCTCAACGAGGAGATCATTCACCGCATCCAACAGCACATCATCGGTAGGGAACAGGGAACGGAATGCGTGCGGATGAAGCCCAATCTGTTCGCAAACATCGCTGACCAGCCTCTCATTCGCGCCACCGCCGGTCGCGAGGGAGACTCTCGCCGCGACCGTGATCCTGCGCCGGGTGGATGCGCGCTGCCGCGCGATCCTCGCCGCCGGACTCACCTCAATGAACTGAAGCCGCTTCCACTCTGGTCGGCACCGATGCGCGCAGAAGATCGGCCGCCTTCTCTCCGATGATGATGGATGGAGCATTCGTGTGCCCCCGGATGATCTCCGGAATGATAGACGCGTCGGCGATGCGAAGTCCCTGCACGCCGCGCACACGCAACTCCGGGTCGACCACCGATCCAGCATCCGATCCCATGCGAGCGGTGCTCGTCGGGTGGTAGAGCGTCTGCGAGAACTCATTGATCACCGTGGCATCACGCTCGGCCGCGGTCTGAGCATCCGACCCGGCGGGTTGGATGAACTTGCCGTCAGTCCGCGTTGGAGCGAACGCCGTGGCGGCAAGAATGCGCTCGCACACGCCGAGGCCCGCGAGCAAGGTGTCACGATCTTCTCCGTTCGGATCGCCCAGGTAATTCGGATCGATCAGCGGTTTCGCGAGCGGATCGGCGGAGGCGAGTCGCACGGTTCCGAGGCTCTTGGGCCGCAGCAGAATAGCGCCGACACTGACGCCGTGCCGCGGCGCGGCCACAAGCCCCTCACCGATATACGGCACGGCGGCGAAGAGCACCTCGATGTCGGGGAAGGCGAGCGATGGGTCGGTCTTGACGAAACCGTACGCCTCCGCAACGTTGGAGGTGAGCATGCCGCGCTGCTGCGAGACGAAGTCGTTGAGCTGCTCCTCGGTCTCGGCACCGAAGAGGGTGTCATCGTCGGTCTCGACTGCCAGCGCCGCGAACAGGTGGTCGCGCATGTTCAATCCGACCTCGGGAGCATCGACGAGCACGGTGATTCCGAGGGAGCGGAGGTGCGTCGCATCGCCGATGCCCGACAGCATGAGCAACTGCGGTGTGTTCACCGCTCCGCCGCTCAGCACGATCTCGCGGCGCGCGAAGACCGAGGTCGGGGTGCCCTCGCTGAGGTACTCGACACCGACAGCCCGGGTTCCGTCGAACAGCACGCGAGTGGCGTGTGCCCCGGTACGAACGAGCAGGTTGGAGCGCTCGGCTGCCGGCGCAAGGTAGGCGGCCGACGTGTTGTGCCGCATGCCGCCACGCTGGCTCACCATCGTTTGACTGACCCCTTCCGGGTTTGCCGAGTTCGGCGCGACGAGGGGCATTCCGACCTCGGCGGCAGCCTCAAGAAAGGTTGCGGTATGCGATCGAGGGCTGCGTTGGTGCGAGATCGAATTCGCGCCGTCCGTGCCCTGGTCGGGATCGCTGTTGCCCTCCACTGCCTCCGCCTTGCGGAAATACGGCAGGAGCGCCTCGTACGACCAGCCGTCCCCGGCGAGCCTTGCCCAGTTGTCATAGTCGGCAGCGAATCCGCGCACCCACATCATGGCGTTCAGGGAGGATGAGCCGCCGAGCACCTTGCCACGTGGCCAGTAGATCGACCTCCCCGTTAGCTCGGCCTGCGGCTCGGTCTGGTAGTTCCAGTCGGCATCGGACTTGAACAGCTTCGGGAACGCGGCCGGGATGACGATTTCCTGCTTATCGTCGACACCACCGGCTTCGAGCAGCAGAACGGAGATGCTCGCGTCTTCGGTGAGTCGAGCTGCGACAGCTGCTCCGGCCGATCCGGCACCGACGACGATGTAGTCGAATTCTTCAGTGTTGGTACTCATACGAGCGCTCCTTTTGACCGCAGATCCTTGCGCAGGATCTTGCCTGACGCCGACTTCGGGATGAAGTCGATCATTTCCACCTGTCGAACCTTCTTATGCGGGGCTACCCGATCGGCGACCCAGATCATGATGTCCTCCCCGGTGAGCGTGGCCTCCGGTTGCAGTCTCAGGAATGCTTTCGGCACCTCTTCACCATCCGCGTCGATCACACCGATGACTGCGGCGTCGGCGATTTGGGGATGCCCCAGCAACAACGACTCAAGCTCTGCGGGCGCGACCTGATATCCCTTGTATTTGATGAGCTCTTTGAGTCGGTCAACGACAGTCACGTACCCCTCGGAGCTCACCGTTGCGATATCGCCGGTTTGCAGAAAACCGTCGGCGTCGATGGTCGCCCGGGTTGCTTCATCGTTTCCGAGGTAGCCCACCATGATGTTCGGGCCGCGGCACAGCAATTCGCCGGGCTCACTCACGCCCACGGCCGGGATCTCGATGTCGTCTCCGGTGAGCGGGTCAACGATACGGCACTGCACGTTTGGCACCGTCAGACCGACCGAGTTCAGGGGAATATCGGTTCGACCTCGGGGTGAAGCATGCGATACCGGGCTCATCTCGGTCATTCCATAACCTTGGAGAACCTCGCAGTTCAGCCGCTCGGCAACAGCGCCGCCGACGATGCCGTCCAGGGGCGCCGCCCCCGAGAACACCGTGCGCAGGCTCGACAGGTCAAATTCGCTCACCAGCGGATGCTTCGCAAGCGCCACCGCGATGGGAGGAGCGATGAAGACGTAGGTGATGCGCTCGGACTGGATGAGACTGAGGAAATCAGTCAGATCGAATCGTGCCATGGTCACGAGGGTGCTTCGTTGTGCCAGAGAGATGTTGAGCAACACCGTCATGCCGTAGATGTGGAAGAACGGCAGCACAGCCAGAACGCGATCATCGGCGCTCACGCCGATGATGGGTGCCGACTGCGCAACATTGGCCACGAGATTGCGGTGGGTGAGCATGACGCCCTTGGCCTTGCCCGTCGTGCCCGAACTGTATGGCAGCACGGCCAGGTGCGTTGCCGGATCGAAATGTACCTCGGGCGCGGGATGCGCCTCGGCGATCAGCTCGGCCAGACTCGTGCTCCCGCTGACCTCCCCGATACTGATGATGTTGTCTGCTGCCACACCGGCGAGATCGCCGGCTTCCGCAGAGACGGCGAACAGCATATCCGCTGCGATGATGGCTACCGCTTTGGAGTCGGCCAGCTGCGTGGCCATCTCACCGGCCGTCGACAGTGCGTTGACGGTCGTCGCCGTGGCGCCAGCTCGCAGAATGCCATGGAACGCCACGGCGAAAGCGGGTCGGTTCGGGGAGTGCAGCGCCACGACGCTACCCACACCGATGCCACGAGCGGCGAGTGCCCCCGCAACTGCTTCGATCTGGCGCACCAACTCGCCGTACGTGGTGGTCTCACGGGTCGCCCCGTCGACGAGGGCAATGTGGTTCGCGGATGCGACTTCGAGTGAACCGAAGAGATGGTCAAAGACGCTGAGATTGGGGATTTCGACGTCGGGAAAGGGACTGGTGAACACGGCGGCTCGCCTTCTGGCTGGGGATGAGTATGGGGGAGCGTGCGGGATGACCGGAGGGTCAGGCCCGGAATGCCGCCAGGAAGATGGCGGGCATCTTCAGCCATGACGGCTTGGCCGCGAAACCCGCGAGACGACGTCCGGTCGTCGCGGCGGAACGCGCCTGCACGAACCACGGCGGCTTCGGGAACAGAGTGAATTCTCCGTGTGCGAACGATCGCGGAAACGGCCGGAACGGGCCGCGAACGATCGTGCGCTCGGGCCGATCGATGAGCAGCGCGTTGTGCACGGTTCCAATGCCACTCTGCACGTTGTCGATGGTGGCACCGGGGAAGGCGCCCCACGACGCGGTTGCTGTGAGGAAGCCGAGGCCGGTCCACGCATTGATGGCGATCGTGCCGTAGCGCAGGCGTGCAATGGACTCGAGGAACCCGGTTCCGAGCTGCCGGATGACCTTGGGCTCGACAATGAGATTCGCACCGAGGGTGCCGACGAACTCGTCATTGGCCAGCGTGACGGCGGCGTCGAGGAAGGCTTGCCCCGTGCCCGGCACTTCGACAACGCCCAGCACCGGGGAGAAATATTCCGTGGTGATCACGTTCGATGCGTCGTCTTCGGCTGTGACATCGATCAGCAGGCGGCAGCCGTCTTGGCCCATCCGCTCGGCGGTCGGATACGCGGCCGATGCGGCTCTCATGCGCCCATCGCTGCCGGGGTACCAGGCGGGGCGTTGAGGTGCTGCCGCCAGTGCCCGTCGGAGTTCGGCGAGGAACGCTTCCTTCTGGGGCCAGTTGCTGCTGACGACAACCACTTGGCCGGCAATGCAGTTGTATCCGCCGTTGTGCAGGCGCTGAGTAACGACATGCTCGGCCTGATAGCGCAGGTCATGCTTCGTCCATGCGCTCGGAAGCACAATGATGGGCGATACTCCGCCGAGTTCGCTGGTGATCGGTTTGCCTAGTAACGGGGTGCCCGTTGCTTTGCGGCTCGCGGCATCCGCGCCCGTTCCCCAGACGATGGCATCGTGTGTTGCCGCACTCCCGGTGATGTGCACGTGCGCGATGCCATCGTGCTGCGTGAGATACGCACCGACGTCGCCGGCGCCCTGCACGATACGAAGCACTCCGATTTTGATCAGGGGGGCGAGAGCCTTATTGAAAACGGATTTCATTCCAGCCATGACCGGGTTGAGTTTGAGCAGCACCGACCGGTTGTTCGCGACGATCTCGTACAGCACGTCGAGCGGCGGAATCGACGTGATATTGCCGGCGCCGAGCACGAGTCCCACTCCGCCCGACGTTGTCGGCGTGAGCTCACCGAGGCCAGCGCTGGCCCGTACCTCCTCGGGAGAGCGGCCAGGAGCCATCCAGATCTCAGCGCTGAATCCGTGCAGCAGCAACCACTCGTACCCGTTGGTCGGAAGTACCGGGACGATGACGCGACCGCCGGGAGCCGTTCCGAAGCGGCTGCTGGCAAGGGGGCTCCTCCCCGCAGCGAGGGCTGCGATGGACTGAGCGAGGGTACCGGCGCCTGAAAGGCTGGCATACGGGCCGGAGATCCACTCTTCCCCGACGAGCTGTGATGACGGGTCTAGTCCCTTGATCGCAGCGGCAGTCTCCGCCCATTCCTGAGCGGCCCCCGTCATGGCTGCGTGCACAGCTCCCAGTAATGCGGCTCGTTCGGAAAGTGGGGTGCTGGCCCAGCGCTTGGCACCCGAGGCCAGTTCGATGATGGCGGCGTCGAGTTGGTCGCGCTGCTGCTGGTCGAGGGCCCGAATGGGCTGTGTCCTCGACATCGGATCGGTGGTAGTCATCAATCTCCTTTGATTGTTGCCTGACGGCGACCCGGATTCCGGGTTGCGGTGTCAGGCTAGTCTCGGCTCCACCGTCAGCGATAGCGATGGGCCGCCGCCGCGATTTCGGAACTGTGCATTGTGCGGCCGCACAACCAAACGCAAGAGTCACCGGATTACACTGTGCAAATGGAACGCAATGAAGCGCCGCTGAGCATGCCGACCCAGGATGTCATGGTGGACGGCGCTCGCGAGCTCTTCTCGGGCATGATCGACTCGGTCGGCGAGTTATCAGACAGCATCGTTGCCCAGATCATCAACGGCGAGCACGACTACGCCGAGAGCGTGCTCGGCGCCGGTGTGCTCGAAGGTATCGTGCATGACAACCTCGAGGCGATCCTGCAGTGCCTCCTCGGCATCAACGACTCGCTCGCCGCACCCCGCCATGCCGGCCGCGTGAAAGCGGAGCACGGCATCCCCATGGCGAGTCTCCTGCACGCATACCGGCTTGCCGGTCTGCACCTGTGGGACGCGTTGATGGCGAAGGCGACGACGCCCGAACACGCTACAGCGCTGCTCACCGCGTCATCCGGAGTATGGGGCATTATCGACCGGTACTCGAACGCCGCCGCGGAGACGTACCGAGAGGTCGTCGACGAACGGGAACGCAAAGACCAGCAGAGCAAGAACGTCGTGCTGCTCGCGATTCTGGAAGGCGAGTTCTCGGGGGATGCCGGTCGAGCGGTTCGTGCTCTTGGCCTTCCCAAGGAGGCAACATTCGTCGTTCTTGCCGTTGAGATGCGGCACTCAGACGATGACCCAATTCCCGCCATAACCGACCGACTGCGGGGGATGGGGGTCAGCTCCGCCTGGGCTCCGTGGAAAGGTGAGTATCTGGGCCTGCTCGGAAGTGTGGCGGGTGCGCACCCTTCCGCCGCCGCGCACGCACTGGTCGGAACCGTCAGTTCACGAATCGGGGTGAGCCTGCCGATACAAGCCCTCGAGCGCGCGCCTGTCGCGGTGCGACAAGCGCTTTTGGCCATGCGTTGCATCGCCCCCGCCGCGGTGGGAGTGCATCTCTACGGCGCGGCCCCGATCGATACCATTCTCGTGTCTCAACCCGCATACGCTGCCGAACTCCGCGATGGCGTTCTCGGCGGGCTGGCTGACCTTGATCCAGACGATGCCCGCGTGCTTCTGGACACGCTTGAATGCTGGTTCACCACCGACGGTTCGACCGCCGAGTGCGGCAAGCAACTTCATTGCCACCGAAATACGGTACTTCACCGACTGGGGCGGATAACCGAGATGACCGGGCGTTCCGTAGCCAAACCCGTGCAGGCGGCCGAACTTTTCACCGCCCTTCGAGCGGTACGACTGGCCGGTTTGTGGGCGACCCCCGTGCGCGCGCCCTTGCGGGCAGCCCCCCGGAGCGCTTGAGCGGACTCACGTCTGATGGTGTTGTCGCTCGCTGGGTACTGCAACGGTCGTCGCAGCTTTCGCCGTCGTCGTGGTCGCGATGAACGTTGGTCCTAGGGGAAAAGAACCATGGCTCTCCCCGGTCTGGGCGGCGGCGCGGGTGCATATTTTCGGGCCACAGGGCCACAGGGCCACAGGGCCACAGGGCCGCTGGGTGCGGCTGGGTCTATTTCAAGGCGGCTCAAGAGGAGAGGGCGGGTTACCACGCAGACCGTGTTGTGGATGATCCGGGCCATGATCGCGCCTGTATGAACTCCGGGGCCGAGGCGCTGGTGTCAGCCCTTCTGCTGATACTGAGTGCAGAAGCCCGTCGACCCAGCAGCGTGTCGCGTTTCGATTCCACTGGCCAGTCCAGCCGCTACTCGTCAATGACCAACAGCGTGAAGGCCGAATATTCACACAGGAACGTGCCGGCGCAGCCAGGAGTGTTGTGGGCTGCGACCCAGGCTTTCTCGAAGTCGGGCATCCCGACGCCATTCGCGCCGATGCGGTGCAAGCTGTTAACGCGATTGAAAATCGTCAGCAATGAATATAGTAACGCGGAGGTTTTCTAAGAGTCAACGTGCACTCTTGACGACATTCGGGCGGTCTTTTAGAATTTCGGCCGTGCTTGATCTCGGAAATTCGCCGGGTCGCGATGGCCGTTCGCGGTGAGATTTGACGCACGCACGTTTATTCAACGTTTATTGCCTCGAAACAGGCCGAAGTCAGTCCTGCTATTTCGAGAGAACGGAGGCCTCTAGACCGAAGAAGTCCTCGTCAGGTCGAGAATACTCGAGCTGCGCGCGGTCGGTACGAGCCAGACCATAGCCTGGCTATCGGTGGAGCCGTAGGGCGATCACCCTTGGAGTAGATTGCACCCCCTGGGGCCGCAGGCTATTCAACGCCATTGAGGTTCTTCACCCCTTTTAGGGGATGGATCTGGTTCGAATCGACACGGAAAGACGGTCACAATGAGATATGGACTCAAAGCAGGAGAAGAATGCGGTCGACGATGTGGTGCGTCGGCTCGAGGTCAGGTACGCCGATCTTCCGACAGGTCGGGTCAAATCCGTCGTGTCGGCGTGCCACGCCTCGCTCGACGATAAGCCCATCCGGGACTTCATTCCCGTGCTCGTGGAACACGCAGCGCGGTCCCAGCTGCGCGCCGAACGACGCCCAGCGCCATACACAGCCCCGCACGTGGCGTAATGTCAGGGTGAGCGACCGCGGTTCGCGGCTAAGAAATCCTCAGCGATTCATCGGGTGCAGTTCACCCGCGGATTACCTTGATCGCCGAGGATATGGTCCTGTTCTCGATGACAGGAACCGTTCGTCCCGCTGAAGCCCCGCGGATGTCCGCGTTGCTCGGTCAGAGTCTGCGCCGCAACTTTTGTGGGACGGACCGGCGCTGGTGTCGGCAGGGCCGGACGGTTCGATTTTTTTATGGTCGAGGCCTGTTCCCGGGCTGTTTCTGTGGCGGCGGCAATCTTGCCTGCTGCTTTTTCCTGTTTCGTCGCTAACTTCTGCGTCTGCTTCGACAAGGCCTGCGCCTCTTTGCGCAACTTCGCGCTGGCGTGGGCGACGGCTTCGCGGGCGGCCTGCACCGATTTCTCGGCGCGTACTAAGGCCTTCTTGGCTTGCTTCTGCATGCTGTTGGTCGAAACGGACGTTGTTTTGTTCTTCTCAGTCTGGGCCATCTCCGCACCTCCCCTAGGTCGCGGCAGTCCGCCGTTTCTCC
Source organism: Cryobacterium sp. N21 (assembly GCF_002929575.1). Lineage (NCBI taxonomy): Bacteria > Bacillati > Actinomycetota > Actinomycetes > Micrococcales > Microbacteriaceae > Cryobacterium > Cryobacterium sp. N21. The sequence goes on from NZ_PJJQ01000036.1 coordinate 460,701, forward strand.
ACAATGCTGATTACACGGCGATGTGCACGGCGATTCATACATTCGGCGCTGCACGAGAGCATCTCGATGCGCGCTTGGCTGTGATGTTAGCGCGCACGCAATTTTGACGGTGCTGCCCGTTTGACCTTGGACGAGGTGCGAACATACTCCCAAAGTTCCGCGAACACGCGGGCCGCCTCGGTGTCGGGAGCGTACGATCCGACCGGGGCGCGCTCTGAACCCATCCGCTCGATCACAACGGTCGCGGGGACCACGAGGTCGATCACCTGCGGATATTCACGCGGCAGAGTCTCGGCAGCAGCGCGGTGCGAAAGTTTGCGGCGGTCCACCATCGACAGGAATGCAAAGACCTTGGGGGGACTGTCGGAATCCGCGATGATCTCGTTGACTTGGGCCAGTGACCGAAGCGAGAGCGGCGACGGAACGAGGGGCAAAACGACGAGGTCGGCGGCGTGCAGCGCGTTCTCGGCGACACGGGATTCCCCGGGCGGGCAGTCCAGGATCACGACGTCATATTCTCTTGCGACCGATTCAAGCGCCTTGGCAATACGGTGCGTGGACTTCTTCGCCGCGTCCAGGACCAGATCCAAATCTCGGTAAGTTTCGTCTGCTGGCAGTACGGCGAGATTTTCGTAGACGGTAGATCGGATCGCGGCATCCATCTCGGTCTTCCCTCGAATGAGGGAGTTCACGCCGCCCTTGACCCTCGGCTTTACATTGAGCACATAGGTTGAGGCACCCTGCGGGTCGAGATCCCAGAGCAGTACCCGGCACTCCCGAGACGCCTCCCAGGCCAGATTGACGGCTGCCGTTGTTTTGCCGACCCCGCCCTTGGTGCTGTACACCGCAACCGTCTTCATGCCCCCATCCTAGGAGCACGCGGCATTGGGGGCCGTCGCCGCAGCTGCCCGCGGCCGATATGGTGCTGCGTCGGAGATCCTCGACCGGATCGACGAGCTGGTGCCCTTGGCGTCACGACCAACCCCGCGACAACAGCTACGGGGCCAGCGGGAGCAACTGCTCTGAAATGGTCTGCGCGGCTCTTTTGCCTGCGGGCATCCGGTTCTACAGTCTTGGTAGACAACCTCTATTACGCGCTGTCTCTCGTTGCGATGGCACGACGTTCAGTCCTTTCAGGTTCTTGTTGCCGAACGTCTCAAAGGCCGCACCATGTTTGAATGCATTCTGGCCGCCACGGCCCGCAGCTACTTCTTCTTGCGCCGGCTACGAGAACTTCGCGGTCCATGGCGGTGACCTCGGCGCCACCATCTCCCCAGAAATCGTCCGCGTTGCACCCGACCGGGTGATCGGCGTTCACGTCAGCGAAGCATTAGCTTCCCGGGCCAGATCGTCAACACGGCGCGGAATGCGATGAGCCAGCTTGACCAGGACTGGCTGAAGCGCGTCGGCACGTTCATGAACGACGAGTGCGGCTACATCGCCATCCAATCAACCCGGCCCGGTCTCCTCGGCATAGCCCTAACCGACTCACCAGTTGCGCAGTTGGCCTGGATGTTCGACAAATTCCGGGCTTGGACCTGGCCGGTCGAGAAGCTGCCCGATGAGATCCTCGGACGCGAGTGGATCCTGGCAAACGCCTCGCTGTACTGGTTCACCGGTAGTGGGGGCTCGTCCGCGTACGTCGGCTACGCCCAGAACTCTTGGGGTGCCGCGCCAGCGAACTCCGGAGTCCCGACAGCTGCGATCCAATTCGCTCACGATGTCGGCATCGCTCAGAATAGATTTAAGCCTACACAATCGTGCGCTGGACCGACATCGAAGACCGCGGCGGCCGCTTCGCCGCCCTCGAAGAGCCAGAACTCCTCATCGACGACCTCCGATATTTCCTGCGCGTACTGACTCAGCGGCCTAAGAACGTTATAAATTAACGTTTGCGTGCCAGGAGGAAGGCTTGGGGAGTTTTCTCCGATTGGTCCGGTGCGCGTACGAGCTGACTCTGCACGGCCAGTCCCGCCGCGGCCAACAGGTCGACGATGCGATCAGGCGGCAACCGATACGCCATGAGATCGATGTCGTGGCCATAAGCGTGCGCTAGGTGCCGTGGCTCGTCGCCGGCTTGGAACGCGAGCAGCAGGTACCCGCCGGCGACGAGTACGCGAGCAAATTCGGCGAACACCAGAGGCAGTCGTTCTGGCGGCGTGTGAATGATTGAGTACCACGCAACAATGCCGCCTAGAGTGTCGTCGGCGAGATCGAGCGCTTCCATCGTTCCCTCTAAGAACTGAAGCGAGGGGTGAGCCTGTCGCGCGACCGCGATCATTTCCGGCGAGAGGTCAATCCCAAACACCTGAAGACCGAGATCGTGAAGATGCGCCGTTATCCGACCGGGGCCACACCCGATGTCGGCAACAGACCCGTTTCCGTCGGCCTGGACGAGTTCAGCAAAGGCCGCGAGCTGGGCGCGATCATGGGGCTTGCCCGCCAGCTCGTCTCGGAGCAGTTCGTCGTAGTCCACCGCAACGGTGTCGTATGCCGCGCGGGCAGCGCTCGTGTCGTCAGGCTCGATCATGCTCTGAAGCCTATGGGCGGGTCCGGGTCAGCGGCTTCGATACGCTGGCGTAATGGCAAGTCTGGAATGGAAACTGTAGTGGGCGTCACCGCGTGCGGCGCCTATCGCTTGCCCCCATCTGGCCGGAAATCCCTCCCGGATGGGCCGCACGCATACGACCACCCGTCGCTTCAGGTGGGTTGGCCGCAAACCTCGTTCAGATTGCTGGCCGCGCCTCCCTGCAATTTGCGGCGCGCGCTTTGGAAGCTGCCCGTGCGGCACTGTTCACCGGCCTGGATCACGTTCTCCGCCTATCGTTGTAGCCATGAACCGCTCCGGAGCGCCAACGACCGTTCGGCCCGCAACGGGGCATGACTTGGTCGCCTTGGTACTGCTGGAGCTCGGTATTCAGAAGATGCATGCGGCTGGCCGACCGGACTTGTTCGTCGAACCATCCGGCGACGCATTGCACGATTTCTTTCGCGCCCGCTTTTCAGATGGCAGTCATATCCTCCTCGCAGAAACGGATGCCCATGTCGCGGTCGGCTATCTCCTCGCCGAACACGCCACTCGTGCTGCCAACCCGTTCAAGGTGGCTTCCTCAATCCTGTACATCCACCACATCGCTGTCGAGTTGGAGCAACAATCCTCCGGTGTAGGTCGACAGCTCATGCACGCTGCCGTGAAACTCGCTGGCGAATTGGCCGTTACGACGCTCCGCCTTGATTCTTGGCAATTCAACACGCACGCTCATGGATTCTTCGAGGCAGAGGGGTTCACCCCGGTCAATATCGTTTTCGAGAAGCTGCTTCAGTAGATCGTGAGTAAGCCTTAAAGGCGTTGTTCCGAGGCACCGCTCGCTGTGCGTAGGAGCTTCGTCTGCCGCCTGATGTCTAGCCGATAGGCTCGTTCCATGGAAATTGACCTGGTCCCCATGAATCTGCCGGGGGACCGGGATGAGCTGATTCGCTTCCTGACAGGAAACGATTTTCCGTTCCACGGCGGCGGCAGACTGACTATTGGCGAGGTCGAGGATCGAATTTCTGGGGGACGCTTCGAGGGGCCGGACCACGCCGGTTTCTGGATCAACGTCGACACGCTGGGCCGCGTCGGATACGCGGTTCTCGATGACCTGACCGACGGAGCGCCGCTGTTCGATCTGCGTCTGGCAGCCAAATATCGCCGGCGCAGCCTCGGGTCGCCGGTCCTCAACGCGCTGACGACTCACGTCTTCTCGTCGATGCCCGAGGTCAATCGATTCGAGGGAAACACCCGCTCCGACAACATCGCGATGCGAAGGACCTTCATACGTGCCGGCTTTATTCAGGAAGCTTGCTACCGCGACGGGTGGCCGGTTGCGGGTCGCGTCCCCATGGCCTCCTTCGGCTACGCAATTTTGCGACGGGATTGGGAGTCGGGAACGACGACCCCGCTCGAGTGGGATGACATCAGCGCCTGACGCCTCAGGTACTGCGATGTCGAACAGACCGCAAACGGGTTCCTAAATCGGCGGCATGGTCAACCGATAGTGTGGAAAATGGACAAGTTCAAACTCAGTACCGATCGGCTGATTTTGCAGGCGCCGACACTGGCTGATGTCAATGTCATCACCGCCGCCTGCCAGGATCCGGAACTTCAGCGCCGCGTGCCGATACCCGTTCCTTACGGAGTGGTTGCCATCCGTGATTCCAGGCGGCCATGTCGGCGGCCGTGAAATCCACCGCTTTCGACCGTGCCTGATGTACCTGAACAGTCTGAATCTCAACAACCGACGCGGAATCATCACGGGCGCCGGGCAGGGCATTGGTCGGGCACTTGCGCTCGAATTCGGACGACGAGGAGGACATCTCCTTTTAGTTGGGCGCCAGCTCGCTACATTGACCGAAACCGCACGTCTCGTTGCCGCCGAAGGCGGAACCACCGAGATCCTCGTCGAGGACCTCACTCAGAGCGGCGCTGTTGAACGAATCGCACACGCAGTCGCTTCGTGGAGCACCGTCGACCTCCTCGTCAATAACGCCGGGAATGTGTGGGCGGGCCGGCTCGAATTGACCAGCAATGCGGACGTCCACTCGATGATCGATCTGAACCTCACCGCCCCGATTCTGTTGACCAAGACCTTGCTTCCCGCGCTTCGACAGAGCGCGACGGAGAGCGGGAGCATCATTTTGAACATTTCCAGCGGAATTGCGCTCGTGGGGATGCCGTTCTATTCGGTCTGTGCGGCAACGAAATCGGGTATTTCACAGTTCGGCGAGTCACTCCGCCGCGAGTTGACCGGAACGGGCGTACATGTTGCGACCGTGTACCCCGGCGCTACCGACACCGCGATGATGACCTCGCAGACCGCCGGCGCCGAACTCGGTTGGGGACGCCGACCACTCGACGACGTCATCACCGACCTGATAACTGCCCTCGAGGCCGGCGAGCACGAAATCAACACGGCACCAGAAGGTCGTCGCGAGATGCAACAACTCAACATCACCGACCCGATGGCCGTGGATGCCGCCCTCGCACCAGGCCTCGAATCCCTGGAACTCGCGGTCCGCGACCACCGCAGCATCTAGCACCACAGAACACAGCAGACACCATCTCGCGCGGCTCACGCATCAATGTTGCCTAGATATGCAGTTTGGCCCAGAAGGTGGAGAGATTCTCTTCGAGTACGAAGACGGCAGCATTGTACGGACTCACTAGCTGAAGGGTCGCGTTTGGGTCGGCACACGGCACGATCGGCAACTGAACGGTCTTTACCGCGTCGGCTGAGGATTTCGTCTATGTGTCAGCCGATGCGAATGAGTTTCTTGTTCACGAACTCGCTGGCACCGAAGCGTCCGAGTTCGCGCCCGAAGCCGCTTCTTTTCACTCCGCCGAACGGTAGCTCTGCGCTGCCGGCATCGACGAGGTTGACGAAGACCATGCCAGCTTCGATGCGGTCGGCGACCCGAAGGGCCTGCTCGGGATCGGTCGTGAACAGATAGGAGCCCAGCCCAAAGGGAGTGTCGTTTGCGAGGGCGACAGCTTCATTTTCTGAGGCTGCCCGGTAGACGAACGCTACGGGGCCGAAGAACTCCTCGTGGTAGGTGTCGTTGTCTCGCGTGACGTCGGTGAGCACAGCCGATGGGTAGAAGGTGCCAGACCGTTTGCCCGTGGTCGCCAGGGTCGCTCCCTGCGCGACTGCGCGCTCGACCTGCTCCTCGAGATGCTCCGCCGCGGCGAGGGACGAAATGGGTCCGTAGTCTGCCCCGGGGACGGTCGGATCGCTGGGAGAGCACGCCAGGATAGCGGCGGTGAACTTCTCCGTGAACTCATCGTAAAGTCCATCGATCACGATGAATCGTTTGGCGGCGTCGCAGGCCTGTCCGCCATTGCGGAGGCGACCGGCGACGGCGGCATCCACTGCGGCGGCCATGTCGTCGGTGCTCAGCAAAATGAACGGGTCTGACCCGCCCAGCTCCAGCACGACCTTCTTGAGGTGGCGACCGGCGACCTCGGCAACGGCCGCGCCGGCGCCCTCCGAACCGGTGAGGGAGACGCCCTGTACCCGCGGGTCGGCGATGATCGTGGCGACCTGCTCGCTGTCCGCGTACACATTGGTATAGGCGCCGACCGGGAAGCCTGCGTCGTGAAAGATTTGCTCAATCGCCGCGGCCGACTCCGGGCACTGCGACGCATGCTTGAGGATGATCGTGTTGCCCGTCATGAGGTTCGGTGCAGCGAAGCGCGCAACCTGGTAATACGGGAAATTCCACGGCATGACGCCAATGAGCACACCCACAGAACTGGAGCGCATGAACGCGGAACCCTCTCCGCCGAGCAGGGTGATTGGTTCGTCCTTCAGAAATTCCTGCGCGTTGTCGGCGTAGTACCGGTAAATGTTGGCGGCATAGTCGACCTCGCCGAGCGCTTGATCGACGGGCTTGCCCATCTCGCGCACGATTACGGCCGCCAGTTGATCGCGGCGTTCCTCATGCAATTCACCGACCTTCCGCAGGAGTGCGGCTCGCTCGTCGACGGAAGAGTTCCGAGACCAGCCGTAGTGAGCCTCATCCGCCGTTGCGATGACCTGCTCGAGTTCATCACTCGAAATCTGGGGGTACGTCTTGATAGTCTCACCTGTGGCGGGGTTGATCACGGCGTGGTGGCTCACGAGCCACCTCCTTTCACGGTCGAACTCTGTGCCGGAAATTGTCACGTACTACGAGCCAATCATGTTCGCTGAATTTGTCAAGGCGAATCAAACCAGCGGTGTCGTTACGGGCCTTGAATGCGCTGACCCACCGGCCCGGCGATGCCTCGTTGATGCCGAGTTCGCGGGCCACGGTCGCTATCGCCCTGCCGGTGTTGATCACGAGCTTTACGGCCTCGTCTTTGTACCCAGGAGCGAACTCCCTGCGTGTCTTTCCCATGTGAACATTCTCTCTTGTGAGGTGTCCACTCAATGGGGGGCAGGGCCAACTGATCGGCTACGCGCGCGTCTCGACGCGTCAGCAATCCACCGACCGACAGCAAGTCGATATCCTCGCCGCTGGCGTCCGGCGTGATGACGTCTACGTCGACCATGAGATCTCAGGAGCTCGCACATCGCGGCCCTGCTTCGATCGCGCGCTTGACGCCCTCGAGGCGGGCGACACTCTCGTCATCACGGCTCTGGACCGGCTCGGGCGATCGACGCAGAACATGCTCGCTTTCGCCGAAGAGCTCCGCGCCCGCGGTGCCGGCCTGAGGGTGCTCAACCTGGGCGGCGACGACGTCGACACCGCGACACCGCGACACCGATGGGGTCCATGCTGTTCACGATCATGGCGGCGCCCGGTCAAATGGATCACGAAATCAAGCGAGAGCGCGTAGTCGACTCGATCATCAAGCGCCGCGCCGCCGGAAAAAATCTGGGCGGGCGACCGAGACTCATTACCGACAGTGAAATCCGAAACGCCCACCGGCTCATAAACGGTGGAGAGACAGCGGCGCAGGTCGCGCTCGATCTTAGAATGTCCGGAGCGACCTTCTACCGCCGGGCGCGCGTCCTCGGGTTACTGCCAGATCAACCTGCTGACGAGACTCTGGGACGTGACGACGCCACCAAGCGCTAGCCGTTAGGTCACGTCCCGCACGATGTTAAGAAACTCCACCACTCAGCGGGACGTGACCGTGCCTGGGTTCTCTTGGTCGTTTCGCATGGCCGCGAACAGATGATGACAGAGTCTCACCTCCACGACATTCTGGAAAAACACAGTGGTCAGAGATCGAGCGGGGGTACGTTCGCTTTAACAGATCGAAAACCGCTGTGGGCGTACGGCCCGTCGGCGCTGAATGAAATGGAGCAGCACCATGGCAACAATTCTCTGGATCATTGCGGTAGTCCTTGTTATTGCAGGCATTGTCGCGCTATTTCGACGCCAGATTCTCTGGGGTATTGTGCTCATCGTCGTGGGACTGTTGGTTGGTCCAGGTGGCGTGAGTGTCTTCACTTGAGACTGCGGATCGAGTAGCCGTTTCGGGGCGTGGCGGAGCTCCGGAACGGTTTCGGCGTGAATGATCCACTGACGCTCTTCGTTGTCTGAGGGCTGCATGACGTCGAGGAGGTCGTAGCTTTTCCTGATACTTGCGATCGTCTCGCGGATTGGACCGGCATGGACGGGTCTAACCGAGCCTTCACCAAACCCGGGGCTCGACAAAGCCAGATGGACGCGCGGGTGGGCTGGACTGCTCTCGCGAGTGCGGTTCCTATGCTTCACCCTTTTCTTGTCGGCTGCGGAGCTCAGCACAATCCCCGCGATGATGATCGCGTACACATACGTATAGGCGAGTCGGGCGAGTCAGCCGGGCTTCGATACCGACGCGATGGCCCTGCTCCCGACGCGCTCGCCGTGATCCAAGTACAGCCACCTCATGGTGACGGCGGTGACGAAGGCGACGAGCAGGCCGAGGACGCCGTCACGTCATATGTCCTGGTCGATGAATGCGAAACCGGTGAAGAGGAAGGACTCCCCGAGGGCGAGGATTACTCATAGGACGCTCCGCTCGGCGATGTGGGCGCCGGAGATGTCCCAGTCGTCTGCGGTGGATTTTCCCAGACCGGGCGCGCGGACACTTAGGCTGGCGGAGAGGTATTCGGTGGCCAGGGCGATGCCCCAGAGCGGTAGTCGCCATTCGAGCGAACGAAGGGCGCCGATACTCCATAAGTTCCCGGCGACCGGGATCCAGACGAATATCCGCAGGTGGGTGTGATGCAGCGCCCTGTCGTGCCGGGCGACCGCCAGCAACACGAACCCGGTGCGTTCGAGCTGCAAGGTGACATAGGAGACGGTTAAGACCAGCGCCCCGGTCACCGAACGACTCGTAGATGGACGGACTCATCACGAGGCCGATGATCGCGCCGCGTACGGGCAATCGCACCGGGTCGAGCCAGTTGGTCGCCCAGGTCGTGTAGATCCAAATCCACCAGAAGCGAGCTCGAGCACGGCGGATTCAAGGGCAACCGATCAACGACTGGTTGTCAAAGAGATGCCGGGAGAGCTGGGTCAGCGCGAGGATGGAGATGAGGTCGAAGAAAATCTCGATGTAGGCGACAGAGTGCGCACTCTGAATCGTCGGGCCGTAGGAGGTTCCGACGGATGCCGAAAGCTGCGGGGCCGTTTCTTTCGGTGCGGTCACGGGCTCATTCTCCCGTGCTGGGGGCGAGCTGAGCGGTGCGGTTCGAGAATTCGCAGATATTTGTTGTCAACCGACCTACAACGATGACCGGGCAACTCGAACGGAGTGCATTGCCGGGAAATTCTCCGGTTCGGTCAGTACCGTAACGAAGCAACATACGCCCGGTGGGCACCGTGATTGAATGGAACTATAATGACAGGCACCACGCTGGCATCAGTTACACACACGGCGTGGCAGCTGAAATCGCAGATAACCAGGTCGCGCATGTTGCAGGCCGGCAAAGCCGCAGTAGCCGTCGGCATTTCATGGTCAATCGCTCCGCACTTGCCCGGGGTCGCCGACAATTACCCCTACTACGCACCGCTCGGCGCCCTTGTGAGCATGTATCCCACGCTCATGGGTTCGGTTCGGAATGCTCTGCAGACCCTCGGCAGTCTCGCAGTCGGAATCGTGCTCGCCGCGGCTGTGCTCGTTCTCAGCCAGCCGAACGTGGTGACGATTTCGGTCGCCGTCGGCATTGGCGCGCTGATCGCCGCGACAGGGTGGTTCGGCAACAACCGCGAATACATACCGGTGACGGTTTTATTCGTGCTGATAGTGGGCGGCCCCGACGCGGACTCCTACTCCATTGGCTACATCGTGCAAATCAGCCTCGGCATCGTCATCGGGCTCCTGGTCAACATGTTGGTCTTTCCCGCGCTAAACCTCAATGGCGTGGGCCAGAAGCTCTCGAACTATCGCTCAGCGCTGGCCGATCACCTATCCGAGGTCGCCGAAGCCCTCGCCGAGCACTGGCCACCGGAGCGGGACGGCTGGGCGTCGCGCAAAGACTCGCTCATCAACCTTTCCAGCGGGCTGCGAACTGCGCTGCAGCAGGCCGACGAAAGCCGCAAAGTCAATCCGCGGGCTCGAATCCACCGCCACCGAAACCTGAGCGCCGACTACGAGGACCTGGCCGCGCTCGAAACCATCGCCTTTCACGTGAGGGATCTCACGGAGGTATTGGCCGGGGCAGTGTGGGGCACCCCGATCAAGGTGGAACTGAGAGAGGACTTGCGCCCGTCGGTGAGCCTGGCCCTTGACGCGATGGCTGCGGCGCTGCGTGATTGGGATTCGGGAAATACGGATCTGACGGCGCACTCCGCCGCCGCGGATGCGCTTGCGTCCCTCATGGCCGAGCTTGACGACAGAAAGGACTCCACTCCGGCGACGTCGATGGGCGCCGCGATATCCATCGCGATGGATATCGCCCGGGCGCTCGCAGCCCTCCTCTCCCGCCTCGAAAGTCCGGCGACGGATGACTAGTTGCGATGCCCTGATGCCAGGACATTGTGACTTTCGCATCGTTGCCCCAGACCCACGTAGCGTCGCTGTTTCTCACCACGCTAAAGGAGCATTACATGAAAATTTTCGTCATCGTCGCCATTAGCTGCTGCTGGTCGTTGGTTTCATTCAGGCCTTGCAGTTCCTGCTCTGGGTAGGCGCCGTCCTCCTGGTCATCGCAGTCATCGCATGGGCTATCCGCAGCCGCTGACGCGTGCGACCGACATGGACGAGTGGGAGGACGAGGTGGCCGAAACCCCACGCGAAGAATTGCGGCGGACAAGACCCAGCTAAGGCCATCCGGAATAGCCCCGCGTGGGTTCGCATCTCGAAAAGGTATTTGGGCCCGAAGAGGTGGCCTCGATCGTGGTCAGTGGTCTCTCCTCAAGTCCCACTCCAGGTTCGACGAATTCATCCCTTCGTTAAGACGACTGCTGGAATTCGCCGAACCTTGATCAACGCAGATTGGGGAGCAGATTGAGAGTCAGGGGTAGCGCGCTCAATGTTTCATAAGGTAAGGGTGAGCGGAACAGGTTAACGTCGCATTGACGAGTCACAGGGTGGCTCGCCAGCTGCGTAGCAACGGAACAGCGGAGGACCTAAGCTGCCAGCACGACGGATACCGATGAGCAGGGTCGATCCCTACCGAAGCAACGAGGAACGGTCGGTATTGAGCGCGCTCAGCGCCTGCCGTTCGACATTTTCGGCCTGTCAGTGACTGGTCTGGTCATCATCTGCGAACTCGGTGAACCGGTTCCAGAAAACGTCAGGCCAACCATGACCATGACGCTGGCGACCATCTCTTGGCTGGCGCGCGGCACGATCGAGAGAATATTTCGCATTTGGTGCACGCGGCAGCGTTGCCAGCTGGCGCCTTGGAACACGGTGCCGATGGCCTTTTTCAATCCGGTGTGAACGTCGGAGATGACGAGTTTGACGCCGTCGAGGCCGCGGGTCTTCAACGACCGGAGGAAGCTGGTCCAGAACGCCTCGGTCTCGCTATCACCGACGTCGAAGCCGAGAACCTCGCGGCGCCCGTCGGCGGCCACGCCGATGGCGACGACCATAGCCTGGGAGATGACGCGGTGGTTGACGCGGGCCTTGCAATACGTGGCGTCGAGGAGCACGCAGGGGTATCCGGTCAGGTACTCAGGGCCTTCACAAGTCCCGGTCAGGGGTCGTGTTCCGGAACAGGAATGAGGGTCGTCAATCGGTAGGAAAGTGAACCTGCCCCCAATTTCCGCTGCGTTGTTCGGATCTAGCGGGCCACTGTCATCCGTTGAATTCAGCCACTGGATAGAACTTCGCCTCATCGGTCAGGGTAGCGACAAGATCCGATGCGCAATCAGCGTTCACGTAGGTCCACTCGGTGATCGCTTCAGAGGCAGATTTGATGACCACACTGAAACACGTGTAGATCGAAGATGGCCCAAAATAATTCTCTGAGTCGGCGAATCTGTCGCCGCCGGGGTTGCGTGTGCCAGAACTGATGAGGGCGTCGAAGATTACGCTGTTTGCGTTCTCTCGAACGTTTGAAAAGGCAAGGCCGCCAGTGGCGAGGCCGAGTAGGGCCGGATCAGCAGCACCATCCCAATAGGTGCCGGGGAGCGCGTCTGCGTCGCTCCTGAGGGCGTCCGCGAACGCACTGCTCTGCGTGCCTACGGCGCTGGCGAGGCCGTCACCGAGTGGATCTTTGAAGGGACGGGTATCGGCCCTCGCGACAAGCGACAGCTCGATATTCCGTGACGCTGTCTGCTTTCTCCTGATGCGCGCCTTTGGCCGAGTCGGGTTCTCTTGATCCGGCCAACGCACTGCCGGCCACCCCGTACGAACGCACAGTGGCGGGTCAAGCGCGATCGTGATAGACCAAAGCCATGCAGACTTTCCGCGCGGTCTAAGACTGTCCGGACAATCATCGATTGAACACCTCCGAAAGTGAAGACGGACCGTCCGTGTTCACGGTCATGAAATTCAGGGAGTGAAGAGAAATGAAGGCAGGCGTTTACAAGGGGCCCAACTCGGTCAAGGTTGAAGATGTTCCGGATGCCAAGATCGAACGTCCCACTGACGTTCTGGTACGCATTACGGCGACAAATATTTGCGGTTCAGATTTGCACATGTACGAGGGACGTACCGATTTCGAGGTGGGACGCACGTTTGGTCACGAGAACATGGGCGAGGTCATCGAGATCGGTAACGGCGTCGACGCCGTCAAGATCGGCGATCGGGTCGTGCTGCCGTTCAATATTTCCTGCGGGTTTTGCAAGAATTGCGAACGCGGTTTCACCAACTATTGCATGACCACTCAACCGGACCCGGTCGGCGCGGGCGCCGCTTACGGCTTCGCGGGAATGGGTCCGTATCCCGGCGGGCAGGCCCAAATGCTGCGTGTGCCCTACGGCGACAATAACTGCCTGCGCCTGGGTGAAGACGCCATAGAAAAGCAAAACGATTATGTGATGCTGTCGGACATCTTCCCTACCGGCTACCACGCTACCGAAATGGCCGGCGTTATCCCCGGTGACACAGTGGTGATTTACGGTGCGGGTCCGGTCGGGCTCATGGCCGCCCTATCTGCCACGATCAAGGGCGCGAGTAAAGTCTGGGTTGTGGACCGACGCCCGGACCGGCTGGCCCTCGCCGAGCAGATCGGTGCAATCGCCGTTGATGACTCAAAAACGGACCCGGTTCAGTTCGTACTGGACCAGACCAAGGGTATCGGCGCGGACCGTGGTTGTGAATGCGTGGGCTATCAGGCCCACGATCCACAGGGCACCGAAGATCCCGCTATGACTCTGAATCGGCTGATTCAGTCCGTGCGCATCACCGGGGGCATTGGCGTTGTCGGCGTCTTTCTGCCGGCAGATCCCGGCGGCTTCGACGAGAACGCCAAGCAGGGCAAGCTGGCCATTGACTATGGCCTGCAGTGGCTCAAGGGGCAAAGCATGGGCAGCGGCCAATGCCCGGTGAAGAAATACAACCGGCAATTGCGTGACCTGATTGCCGTGGGCAAGGCCAAGCCATCGTGGATCGTTTCCCACGAGATCCCCCTCAGCAAAGCCGTGGACGCCTACAAGAACTTCGGCGACCGCACGAAGGGTTGGACGAAGGTCATCCTCAAGCCCGAGTAGGCCACTGCTGAACGAACTCGCCGCGGCGCGGTCACCGCCCGACTCGACCATTGAGGCGGTGAATTCGACGTCTTCCAGTGTAGCTTTCGGAAGTATATGAGGGGTTATATCGACGAACTGGACGGCGTTGGCGTCAAGCAACGGGCGGGCGGATCCCTCTTCCTGTGGCAGAGGTATCTGGGCGGTACTTGTCCCTGGAGGAGCGACTGCGGATCGCGGACTTGCATTTGGGTGGCACCGGCGTGCGTGCGATCGCTGCTCTGGTGGGCCGTTTTGGACTGCTGCCCTGACCGAACCGCGGTACCAACAGAACATTGCCGCCGCCGCTTTGCAGGATGGCAAGCCGATCGGCATCGCAATGTCAGGACCCTCGCTCAGTGACACCGACGAGCCGTGGCAACTGTACGATATGTACTTCTATGCCGCCTTCCGGCTATCTCCCTGTGGGTTGCTGACCCGAATCCCCCGCGCAAGCCCTTTATCAAAAGCACGGAATTGTCGCGGACGGTACCCTGAGCTTCGAATGGTTCGGGTCCTTGATACCGTTGAGGCCCGATGGTGGCGCCAGAGATTTACTTCGCGACGCCCTCGCTGACGCCGAGTGCTGTGATTCTCAGTTGACGGCGTTGGGCTGGCTGCCGGCGATCTGAGCGAGGGCGGCCAGGTGGCCCTCGAGCGTTTTTCGCCCATCGACCGTGGGCAATACCCAGGTGAGCCGCCGTGAATCCTTTCGTTCGGGTGAACTCTCCTTCCACCGCGACGATGCCCGCATCGGTAAGCACCTTGAGGTTCTTGGACAGGTTTGCGTCGTAGTTCCCGGGTGTCCCGGATGACCGCGAATTTCCAGTTCCGATGTGAAATGTGACGATCGCAGGCCCAATCTTTAGTGGACGACTGCGCGATGGTCTGCCGCGAGTTTAGGGGACTTACTCAGGACGCCCACGCACACTGGAATTTCGATCCAAAACGAAGGACCTTTGTGAGCAATCTCCAGCGCATTTTAAACATGGCATCGAAGGCCCTCGACAAGAAAGGACAGGCCGTTTCGAATGGTGGCGGCAAGGCGGATTGGCGGGAAATGGTGCGGACCGCCGCCGATAAGGTAACCGGCGATAGCCGGACCCCGGCGAACGTTGCGCCGCAGGCATCGGTCAACGCTCCGCGCGTGTCTAGATCCGAGCGGGCGGTGAGTGCTGAAGACCGTGCGGTGATCGGCCGCTATGAATACTTGCTGAATACCGCGCAGCCACAGCAGCTCGAACAGGTTCATCGGGAGGCGTTCGCGCGGCTCACGCCGGCGCAACGCGACGAAGTAAATACGCAACTGCGCGCCGAACTGCCGGCTGGCGAATACCCGACGTCGAGTAGCCCGGATGATCTGGCCCGGTCGGCCACGCGCGGTGAAGCAAAGAACCCCGGTTTTCTCCGCAAGTTGTTTGCCAAGTCGGGTCGCCGTGGCGGCATTGCTGGTGTGGGCATGGGTGCTGTCGCCGGTGCCGGGCTTGGTGCAGCAGGCGGGTTGCTCGCAGCTGTTGCCGGCGGGGCCGTGCTCAGCAGTGTTGCCGCCCCTCTGCTGGAACAAGCCGCCGGGTTGGGCGTTGATTTTGAGTCCCTCGCGGGGAGATTCGAGGGTGGCCTGACTGATCTCACCGGAGGGCTTGATGGAGTCTCGGGTGGACTCGAAGGAGTCGCCAGCGGAGCTGGCGAGTACACATCGGGGCTCGGCGATCAGCTGTCCGAACTGGGATCAAATTTTGAGATACCGGGACTCTCCGGTCTCGGCAACTTCTTCGGGCGCGAGTAGAAGCGCCACCGGACGCGGCGATTCGGAAGGCTCGTCAAGACGATGTAACGACAAGCTAAAAATTCACAGTCGTACTTGGTGGCTGAGACAGGGCCCAGGCGTGACACTTTCGGTCCCTGCGGACTCGATGTGACCCCAACACCGGCACCACTGGGTCAGGTGGTGGAGAGGCGCACCTTCTCGGCTTCCACGTCGAAGTCGGCCGTCGGCCAGGTGAGAACCATGCTCTTCAGCGCTTCGGTGAGCAGGTGTTGCACGACGAGGCGGGCGTACCATTTGCGGTCGGCTGGCACGACATACCAAGGTGCCGCCGCCGTTGACGTGCGCTCCAAGGCAATCTGGAAAGCCTCCTGATACGCCGACCAGTGCATCCGCTCGTCGACGTCGACCGTGTGGTAATTCCAGTATTTGTCTGGTCGGTCGAGGCGCTCGCCGAGGCGTGACTTTTGCTCGGTGGAGCTGATCTGCAGCATGACCTTGATCACGGTGGTGTCGTCGTCAACGAGTTCCTGCTCGAACGCGTTGATCTGGTTGTAGCGTTTTTTGATCTCGACCGGAGGCGCGAGCTCGTGAACCCTCGCGATGAGCACGTCTTCATAGTGGGAGCGGTCGAACACGCCAATCATTCCTGCCGCTGGAACGCGCTTGCGAATACGCCACAGAAAGTCGTGCGTCAGTTCCGCTTTGGTCGGGGCTTTGAACGCATAATGGCTGACTCCCTGCGGATCGAGGTCACCGATCACGTGCCGCACGATGCCACCCTTGCCCGCCGTGTCCATGGCTTGTAGCACGAGCAGAACCTTGCGATTATCGCCGGATTTGCTGTTGGCAAAGAGTTTCTCTTGCAGTTGCGACAGGATGCCGGCGGCTTGCTTGGCCGCCCCGGCCGCGTGTTTCTTTCTTCCGTAAAACCCCGGCGTCGCCCGGGTGTCTACACCGGCCAGGGCGAACCCGGGGGGTCACCCGCAGCTGGTTGATCGAATCGTCGCTCCAATAGTTTCTGCTGGACATGGTGCACCCTTCGCTGCCGCTTATTCTGTACCGGGTCCAGCGCCGATGCTAGAGCCAGCGGGGGCGGGGCTGTGCGAGTAGACTCCCTTCATCTCGTCGATTTCCCATCCGCGGGCCTGATCCGATCGAGCCAAGGCGGCCACCCACCAAGCCAAAGGCTGCGCTCATGACGGAGCACCGAGCGACATCTGGCCCCCCCTTCCCACCGGGTGGCTGCCGTCGTCTACAACCCCGTGAAGGTGGACCTGGCCGCTGTTAAGGCCGAGATTGCTTCCGCAGAGAAATCTGCCGGGTGGGCACCGACACTATGGTTCGAGACCACGAAAGACGACCCGGGCCAGGGGCCGACGGCCGAAGCGCTCCAGGCCGTCGCCATCATGGTCATCGCGGCCGGGGGAGACGGCACCGTGCGGGCCGTGGCCGAGGCCATGTATGACAGCGACGCTTCGTTGGCGTTACTGCCGTCGGTAACCGGCAACCTACTGGCGCGAAATCTGAATCTTCCCCTGGACGACCTAGCAAGTTCGGCGCGCACGGCCTTCGCTGGTCTGGACCGCCGAATCGACCTGCCCCTGATCGATATTCGACGCGATGATCAGTCGATTTCTCGGCACGCCTACCTGGTCATGGCCGGGCTCGGCCTCGATGCCACGATGCTCGCGAACACGAACGATGCCGCCAAGGACAAGGTGGGGTGGCTGGCCTACGTCGGCGCTCTCGGCGGCGCAATGCTCGACCAGAACCAGCTGCACCTGCACTACAACGTCGATGGGACGGGTAACCGTTCCGTTCACGCTCACACGATCATCATCGGCAATTGCGGGTCTCTCCCGGGAAATGTGCTCCTCCTTCCCGACGCAGCCATTGATGACGAGATGTTCGAGATGGTTCTCCTGCGCCCGCGGGGCCTCGTTGGCTGGGTGCAAATCACGACCAAGATCCTCTGGGAGAATGGGCTGCTACGCCGCACCGAAGTCGGCCGCAAATTCATGGGCCTTGCCAAGGAAGTCCGGGCACTGCGCTATATCAAGGGCCGCGAAGTCGTCCTCCGGCTGGAGCGGCCGCACGAAATCGAGCTCGACGGCGATACCTTTGGCTCGGCCCTCGCGCTGAAAATCTGGATCGAACCGGGGGCGCTCACGGTGCGCGTTCCCTTTCCGGGTTCACCCTCGTAGTCTTGCTACGGACGATCTACCATTACCTCATGGACGCCCACGGGAATCCGGAAGTTGCTGCCACACCACCGGCGAAACGTGTCACCCGCCGCTGGCCGCTGATCAGCGGTGTCGTCGCCCTACTACTGTGTGTCGGCTTGGGCGCTTACATTGTGTTCCGCGACAACGGTGCGCCCTTCAGTATCGACACCGGGTGGATGAACTTCATCGATCTGCACCGAGCGCCTGCCTTCACCGTCGTCGCGCTGGCACTGAACTTCATTGGCGGCGGCTGGCCGGGCACGCTGATTATTCCGGTGTTGATCATTGTTCTGCTGGTGTTGCTGAAACGCCCGTGGGGTGCGGGATATTTTTTGGTAGCGACGGCGCTGACCGGTGGTCTGGTGCAGGTGCTCAAGCACCTGTTTGGGCGGGCTCGGCCGGGAGAAATCATCGTCACCGTGGATTTTGGATCGTTCCCGTCTGGCCACGCGGCCAATGCGGCGGTCATGGCCGTGCTCTTGTCGATTCTCTTCCCGTTCTGGTGGATGCGGGTGGCTGGCACCATCTACACAATCGGAATGATGCTCAGCCGCACCTACGTCGGTGCGCACTGGCTGTCCGATACCGTCGGAGCGATGCTGCTCGGAATCGGTGTGGCGATCGTGCTCTGGGCGCCGGTTGCGGCCAAACTTGATGGCGAACGTGAACTCGCGCGCCTGCATCCGTCTGGGCGAGGGCACGCCCACCCGCCTGGTCGAGTCTCAGCGTGGCGGGTATGGTTCGAGAAATACGTGGTCGAGAGACGATATCTGGAGGCAGATTATCGCCGCCGATGCACAGCTTTGTCGCTGCTTCTGATCGGAGTGGGGACGCTGGTATTCGCCGCCCTCCTCGTGTCGGTGATCCAACGAAACGGACTGACTTCGCTGGATGCGCCGGTGCAGGACTGGTTGGCATCGTTGCGCTCGCCGGGACTCACCGCGGTGATGATCGTTCTGGCCGTTCTGTTTGGGCCCATCGCGCTCCCGATTATTCTGCTGGTCGTGACCGTGACCTGGGGTTTCGTGACACGGCATGCCTGGCGGCCGCTGGTGCTGGCCGGCGCGATGCTCATCGGCGTCGTTCTGGCGCAGATCATCGGACATCTCGTCGATCGCAGCCGACCGCCGACCGATCTCATGCTGTTCGGAGCGGACCCATCGTTTTCGTTTCCGTCCGGCCACGTATTGGGCGCCTCGGATTTCGTGCTGCTCACCGCCTACCTGGTGTTTTCACGTCGGAAGGGCAGTCTCGGTACAGCCCTGGTTGGTGCCTTCGCCGTGCTCTGCATCGTTGCTGCAGCGGTCAGCCGGGTCTATCTGGGCTACCACTGGGCTAGCGATGTTCTGGCCTCGGTGTCGCTCTCGCTGATCATTGTCGGCTGCGTGATCGCCTTCGACAGCCGGCACACCGTTCCGGTTCCGCACACAGGGGGCGTTCCGACGCGAACATCGACCCCGACCCTGGACAACGGTTAAAGTCGGGCGCGCCACGCCCTGGCGACACAGTAGACGCCATAGGCAATCAGGCCGATGCCGATGGCCACCAAAATGATGCTCCCAAACGGCAAGCCGGCCAGCGTTTTCAACGACCCGTCGAGGCCGCTGGATTTGCTCGGGTCCAGGGTGAGGGCCGCGACCAGGATGAGAACGGCGACGACGCCCAGCACAATTCCCTTGGCGATGTAACCAACGACTCCGAGGGTGATCACGGCCTGTCCGGCCGGGCCGCTCGGCATGGCAAGGTCCGCTGTGAATTTCTTGGCGGCACCCTTGTAGACGAAGTAGCCGCCGATGGCGAGCACGAGCAGCCCGGCGACGAATAAAATGAACACGCCACCTGGAGAGGAGAGCAGTTTCGCGCTGGCATCACTGGTGCTGCTGGCCGAACTGGTAGCGCCACCTTGAGCAAAGGTGACGGAGGTGGCGGCGAGAAAGAAGTACGCGGCAGCTTTGCCGATATTCGCGGCGCGCTGGCCCCACTTGTGTTTCGGGTCGCCGTGCACCAGAAAGGCCGAGATCAGCAGCCACAGGCCGAGGGCGAACAGGCCCACCACGACCGTCCACAGCAGGAATGCTCCACCCGGAGTGGCGGCCAGCTGTGCCAGAGCGCCGGATTGGTCGGCCGAACCGCCGGCGGCCCCGAACACCACGCTGATGGCCAGAAAACCGATCAGAATGTGCAGCAGGCCGTTGACCGCGAATCCCAATCGAGCCAACATGCGCAGGGGCGCGCTGCTTTGCGCTTTGCGGGCAACTCCGGATGGCGATGCAGCGTTCACGGGGCCATAGTATGCCCGGACGGTCAATTGCGGGTCACAAAGATGGGGTCGAAATGCATGCTGACCCAAAAGTATCGGCAAATCCGTCTCTGACCGTTGTCTCCTGCCACCAGTCGGGTGGATGCGCAGGGCTTATAAGCCCTAACGAAAACCGCGCCGCCTCGCTAGCGTGGCGAGATGGGAAGCATGCCTTTTCTCCTCCTGCTCATTATCTTTCTGGGCGCGGCGGCTGCTACCTGGATCGCGGGCGTGCAGCTGACTAAGCACACCGATGTGATCGCGGAACGCCTGCACCTTGGCGCTGCCCTCGGCGGCCTCATTCTGCTCGCCGTCGCAACGAATCTTCCTGAGCTGGCCATCACGATCAGCGCAGCCGTGTCCGGCGACCTGTCTATAGCTGTTGGAAACATTCTCGGTGGGATTGCTCTGCAGACCGTCGTTCTCGTGATTCTCGACGTGTTCGGAGTGAAGGGAAACCGTTCGCTGACGTACCGGGCCGCGTCGCTCTCGCTCGTCGTTGAGGCGACGGCCGTCATTGCCGTGCTCGGGATTGTCATTGCCGGAACCCAGATGCCGCAAGGGCTCGTCATCGCCCGGATGACTCCCGCCGTTGTGCTGATCGCTGTGGTTTGGGTAGTGAGTCTCGCTCTCGTGAACCGAGCGGGCAAGAACATGCCGTGGCACGAAAACGGCTCAGCTCCGGATGCCCAACTCGAGCCTCGCGGGCACAGCCGAACCAAGCGGGTCGCCGCCGCCACCCAGGCCGGAACGAGCACAGTGAAGTCCGCAGTCATCTTCGGTATCGCCGCCCTGGCGACCCTGATCGCGGGCGTTCTTCTGGAACAGAGTGGCAGCGCAATGGCAGATCAGATCGGGCTCTCTGGCGTGCTCTTTGGTGCCACGGTGCTCGCGCTTGCCACGTCGCTGCCCGAGATTTCCACCGGGCTTACCGCTGTTCGGCAGGGTGATTACAAGCTCGCCATCAGCGATATTTTTGGCGGCAACGCATTCCTCCCCGTGCTGTTCCTCGTCGCGACCCTCATCTCCGGAAAATCCGTGCTCCCGTCCGCACAGTCCTCCGACATCTACCTCACCGCAATCGCCATCGTGCTGACGCTCATCTACCTGCTCGGCATCCTGTTCCGCCCCAAACGTAAAATCCTCGGGATGGGCGCCGACTCGGTTCTGGTGCTCATCGTATATGCCCTGAGTGTTGTCGGACTGTTTGCTATTTCGGCCGCGGACTAAACCGAGCTAAAGGTTCCCGGCGAGTGACCGCGAATCACGTGGTGGACTCGTGCGGGCCCCTAGATGCTGCGGTGGTCGCGCACCGCGAGTTCGAGGGCCTCGAGGCCGGGTGCGAGGGCGGCATCCACGGCCAAAGGATCGGTGAGGTTGAGTTCCTGCATGGCTCGGCGGTCTTGTGGCGCGGTATTGATCTCATGCTCGCCTGCTTCCAGAGCTGCAATCAAGTCGGTGATGACGTCGGCCAGGCTGCGGCGGCCCCAGCCGAGTTCGGCGCCAGCGTTCTGCGAGGTCATCATGGCGGTATCGGTCGCCCCGGGGTAGACGGTCGCAACGTGCACGCCCGTTCCGATCAATTCTCGGCGCAAGGATTCTCCGAACTGGGCCAATCCTGATTTCGTGGCCGCGTAAATCGAGTAGAACGGCATCCCGACTAGGGCTATCCCACTGGATACGTTCAAGAGGATACTTCCGCGTTCCTTGCCGCTCTGACGAAGCGCCGGCAGCAGTGCTTTGGTGAGCAGGATCGGGGCGGTGAGGTTCAGATCGATCATTGAATGGACATCCGCATCGCCGATGATTTCTAGCCGGCCCGCGCGTACATTTCCGGCATTGTTGACGAGCAGATCAACAGTGGTCCACGGTGCGACGGTTGCGGCGATCCGTTCAACGGCGCCAGGCTGGGTCAGGTCTGTGACCAAGATCGCTGTTGTTCCGCCCGCGGCGGCGACGAGGCGGGCGGTTTCGGTGAGTGTGGCCAGTTGGCGGCCGACCAGAAGGAGGTGACCACCGCGTCGACCAAACTCGAGGGCGATGGCCCGGCCAATGCCTTGTCCCGCGCCCGTGATAATTCCGCGGCGATTGGTGAGATCCAGATTGTTGAGGTCCATGGGCGATCTTCTTTCCGTTGAGTTCAGCGTCGGTCATTCGGACGGCATTGCACCCGCCGATTCCGATGCGTCTAAAAGACAACCATGAGGCACGGGAGGAATTCCCGGCGGTGCGTCCCACGCCTCACAGGATCAGCTCTAGGGCGTGGGCGAGACTTTCGTAGACTGGATGAGGGCGGATCGGTGGATCGCATCGTGTTCGCTGCCGGAAGCGTATGGGAAAGCACGAACAACTCTTTTGTCCGATTTCAGGTTTGGGTCGATGCAAGACCGGCGTGAACCAGTCGCTATCGGTCGTTTCCCACTATCCGGCGCGTTGACCAATCTTGAGGACTCCACCATGAATGCAGCCACAGCAGTGATCGTTTTCGATGTCAATGAAACTCTCTCGGACATGTTACCGATGGAGAGTCGTTTCGTGGAGGTCGGTGCCCCGGGCTATCTGGCCCACATTTGGTTCGCAGCCTTGCTTCGGGATGGATTCGCCCTCGCCGCGTCTGGCGGCAGTGCGAAATTCTCCGTGATAGGCACCGAGATGCTCCATCATCTGTTCCGCGGCGTCGCCCTGACGTGCACTCTCGATGAGGCCGTATCCCATGTCTTGGAGGGCCTCAGCACGCTGAAACTGCACCCCGACGTCGCAGACGGGGTCAGGGCATTGAAGGACTCGGGATACCGCCTTGCGACTTTGTCCAACGGGTCGGCACGGTTGGCACAAGCCATGCTGACCGAGGCGGGGATTCGAGACAACTTTGACACCCTTCTCACTGTCGAGGACGCACCGGCGTGGAAACCCGTTGGTTCCGCCTATCACTACGCCGCGAAAGCACTCGGGGTTCAAACGGCGGAGATGCTCCTGGTCGCCGTGCACCCCTGGGACACCCACGGGGCAGCCCAAGCGGGACTCCGCACCGCTTGGATCAACCGAGGCGATGCCCCTTATCCGAGCTACTTCGCGCAACCGGACTACACCGTTCCCACCCTCCACGAGTTGGCTGCACGCCTGAACGCTTAGGCAGCTGTGCGCCAGCGGCGAAAGCAAGCAGGCGAACGTCGAGAACGATGTCGCGCGGCTTCGATAAGCAGGACGACATTCGCCTTTGCGAACAACTCGTCGCGGCTCTGCCCGTAGTCTCCGACGGCGGACCTCGCAAATTCAGCGAATCTGAATTGGGAGCGGACTAAGAAACGTGATGAATGAGCGCAGTAGGCTTCGAGCATGACACGTCTTGACCGCGCTGAGTCCGAAGCAGAGTCGAAGGGCACCAGCACCGCCTATCTCGGCGGCGCCATCGCTATTATTAGCTTCTCGATACTCACTTTTGGGAATGCGTCGGAATGGTTCGACTACGTTTTCGGCGTTGCCCTCCTTTGCCTCGCAGGCACTCTTGCATACAAGGGAATACAGTCCATTACCAAAAGGCGCCGCTCTGCTGATTAGCAGTCATACCAGTAGCTTCCCGGCGCAAGTGGCTGGCTCAATTCGCCAATTCAATTCCTTGCGTTACCGCACGGAACCGGCAGACGACGATACCTACTTAAAAGACTGGCCCGCGAAGCTGGGCAACCCAGTCCTGGTTACCGAAGGACGGGTGACAGTCATCGACGGTCTCCTCGCTTGCGCTGTACTTCTCGGCTTGGTGCTCAATCTGGCACTCGGATAGTGGTGGGACATCCCTCTCGCGGGTTACGTTATCGTCTATTACGCGGCTCGCGAGGCCGTCAGTATCTTTCGTTCGAACGGGGCAGCTCATGACGACCTGGTGGGCCACGGCTCTGAGCGTGCTCGGCGGATTGCTGGTGCTGTGGCTGGCCCTTGTTCTGGTTCTCTGGATCGAACAACGCCGGCATCCTGGCGGTGCGTCACTTCGTGATCTGCTGCGCCTCGCGCCCGAGGTCGCCCGGTTACTCAAACGCCTGGCCTCCGATCGAACCGTGTCGATCGAGGCTCGAATCTGGCTCGCGGTCCTTTTGCTCTACTTGCTGTCGCCGATCGACCTCATTCCGGATTTCGTACCCGTTCTCGGTTACGCCGACGATGCCATCGTTGTCGCGATCGCTCTGCGATTCGCGACTTGCTATCGCGGCGCGAGTGATGTTTGCCATGCCCGTCATTGTGGACGCCAACAGGCTGTTGGTCGCGCGTTGAGTCCGAATCTCAGTACTTTGGTAGGTCGCGCAGTTGCCCGGCCGCGGTCGCTGTGCGAGAGCGCAACGTGCGATCCGCCGGGCCTACGCTTTGACGGCATGGCGATGTCCGTGACCCCGCGCCACCGGGAGTGGATAAGCTGCGGGCATGTCCCGTCTGTTGGTCATCGAAGACGACGTGACCATCGCCACGACCTTGGAGTTGGCTCTGCGTGCCGGTGGCCACACGGTCTTCTGGGCTTCGACCGGCCGTGCGGGGATCAACGCCGCGATCGCGCACAAGCCCCAGCTGGTGTTGCTTGACCTGGGTCTTCCCGATCTCGACGGGTTAAGTGTGTGCCGGGAGATTCGCAGTCTGCTGCCGGCCACGATCATCGTTCTGCTGACCGCTCATCGGGAAGAGCTGGATGTGGTGTCTGGGCTGGAGTCGGGAGCGGATGACTACCTCACGAAACCGTTCCGGGTCATTGAGGTGCTGGCCCGCGTGGGCGCGCATTTACGCCGGGCCAACGGAGACTCCGGCTTGGTCCAGTAGGTTCCGGCCGACGACGTACGCGTGCTCGGTTCGTTGAGCGTGAACGCCGCCGCGCGCACCGTGCAGGTCAACGGCTCTAACGTTGCCCTGCCGGGTCGGGAGTATGACCTGCAGCCCGAAATCGGTGCACCCGTACCGGGTGAGCAGCTGGGCTTCTATACGGCCGGCACCCTCCTTGTTGGCTTGGGGCCGGCGCAAGCGGATGCCGCCGTGCGCGCCGCCTTTGCGGGTAAACCGGCCGAGACGGCCGAGGGGGGCTGGATTTCCGTCGTCGTTCCGGTGGCGTCGGCCGAAACCGTGACCGGTGCCGTGCGTGCGGCCCTGCCGATCAGCGTGCTCTGGCAACGCGTGGGGCTGACCTGGCTGGTGCTGCTGGTCGCGGCCGCAGCCGCATTGCTGGTCGGGATCGGCACGGCACGTCGGCTCGCCCGCATGATCACCGATCCGATGGAGGGCCTTACCCGCGCTTCCCTAGCCCTCGGCGGTGGTGACTTCTTCGTGCGCACCCACCCCTCGGGGCTGCCCGAGATCGATCAGGCCTATGCCGCGCTGAACGTGACCGCCGAGCGGCTGGGCGAGCTGGTCCGCAGGGAACGGCACCTGTCCGCGCAGACCTAGCATCAGCTGCGCACACCCTTGACCGGGCTGCGCGCGTTACTGGAGAACGGGTTGGCCGACCCGGCCTCGGACCTGCGTCAAATCATCCACTCGGCCATCGAACGGGCCGACTACCTGGAAGACACTATCAACGACATCATCGGCCTCAGTCGTCACCGACAACCGGGAGCGCCCGTCGATGCGGCCGAACAACTCGATGCGGCCGCCGACCGGTGGCGCGGACCGTTAGCGCGCGACGCTCGCCGGCTCTACGTCATCATCGACGCTGACCTTCCCACGGTCATCCTGGTGGCGTCAGCGCTGGAGCAGGTGCTCGATGCGCTGATCGAAAACGCCCTGCAGCACGGCGCGGGCACCGTGGCCCTCCGTGCCCCGGCTGCGCACGGTGCACTCGCGATCGACGTTGACGATGAGGGAACCGGCATCGCTGCCACCGACCAGATCTTCGACCATGGTGTCTCGTACGACGGGGGCAGTTGGATCGGTCTGGCCTTCGCACAACAGCTCACCGCCGATCAGGGTGGACGACTGCTGCTGGCACGCCGCCAGCCGAGCACCCGCTTCACCCTGATCTTCCCGTCCACCCCGTAGCCGGGCGGTATAAGAATCCGCTAAGACGGGCGAGCCCGGCAAAATGATTCTTAGACGGTTCTGTGACGCCCCGGGCAACTCTAGGGGGATGAGCACAGACCTTCGACCACTCCGACGGTTCGCCCGAACCGCTGTTCCCGCCGCCGGAGTCATCCTCGCCGTCATCCTCACCGGGCTGCTGCTGAGCGCTTCAGTCGGGTGGACGGCCGGAGAGATGGGCCTGCTCCGTCAAGTGAACATTGCCCACACGGCGCCGCTGGACGCGGTGGCTCTCAGCATTGACTGGCTGTTCAGCCCCGCAGCAGGCGCGGTGCTCGTGCTGCTGGCAGCCGGATCGGTGCTGCTGGTGACCCGACGCCCCGGGCCGGCGATTCGCTTCGTGCTGGTGGTGATGATTCCCACGGTGGGGGCCGACGTGATCAAGCTGCTGGTGCATCGGGCTCGGCCCGACATTCCGTCGCTGCCGCACATTCTGCTTCTTGAACCGGGCGGTCTCAGCTTTCCTAGCGGACACACCAGCTTCGCCGCCTGCTTCCTCCTCGGGGTCATCCTCGTCACAGCTGGCCACCGCTGGCATCCGTTTGTGATCGGAACTGCCGCGGTGGTGGTGCTCGCCACGGCTGCGTCCCGGGTGTATTTGGGGGTGCATTACCCGTCGGATGTGGTGGCGTCGATCGTGTACTCGCTTGCCGCGGTGGCGTTGGTGAACGCCGCCTGGACGCTTCTACTGGCACACTGGAGCCAACGTCGATCCTTCCTCCCGGCCGGACGCGTGCACGAAGGAGTCAGGCATGCCCGCTGAAACTACGGTCCGCGCCCGACTGCTGCTGATCGAAGACGACGCCAAGCTCGGCCCAATGATCCGGGACGTGCTCACGGAAATCTACAACGTCACCCTGGTCGCCGACGGCTCAGACGGCCTGGCTGCCGGCCTGGCTGGCGAGTTCGAGGTGATGGTCATCGACCGGCGCCTGCCCACGCTGGACGGCCTCGGAGTGGTGGAAGCGTTCCGCCGCAAACTGGTCACTACGCCCATCCTGCTTCTGACCGCCCTCGGAACGACCAGCGACAAGGTAGCTGGGCTTGACATCGGCGCCAACGACTACCTGGTCAAGCCGTTCGAATTCGACGAGCTTTTCGCCCGGCTCCGCGCCATCCGCCGAGTGTTCACCGGCGAGGGCCGCACCGTGCTGGTCGGCGGGTGGGAGTACTACCCCGACAGTCGCACCATCTATTCCCCTTATGACGGGCGCATCCTGCTCACCGTGAAAGAGAACGAACTGCTCAAACTGTTAGCGGATGCGCCACAGCGCACGTTCTCCCGCCAGCAGATTCTGCAGGCCGTCTTCAGCGCCGCGGACACCGCTGGAACGGTGGACACCTACGTGCACTATCTTCGGCGCAAGACCGACACCGACATTGTCCTCACCGTGCGCGGTGAGGGTTACCGCCTGGGACAACCATGACCCGCAGCAACCGCGTCGTCGACAGCGACACCCTCGCCATCCGCCGGGCCTCCCGACTCGTCGGCACGCGCATCGCGATCGCGTGTGCCGCGGTCGTCGCGGTGGTCATCGTGGCCGTGTTCGTGTACATCCTGTCCGAGATCTCGCCCGGTGAGTTGTTCGAACCGGTGCCCGACACCGAGAATCTGCAGGTCAGCGCGTTCAAGCTGCTGCGCGCTGCCGCCGTGTTGGGCGTGGCCTTGATCGTTCTGGCCGGGGTGTTGAGCTGGCTGGTCACCCACCGGGCCGTGCAACCTCTCGGTGACGTGCTGCGCATCCAACGGGCGTTCGTCGCTGACGCCAGCCATGAACTCCGCACCCCGCTCGCGGTGCTCGATGCCCGCCTGCAGATTCTGCAGCGCGCCCTCCCCGCCGACGACCCGTCGGCCTCGGTTGTCGCGGAGCTCCGCAGTGATGCGAGGGACCTCATCCACATTGTCAACGACCTGCTCGAATCGGCCGAAATCGGCGGCGCGGCCGGGCCGGACACGACCGTCGGCGATCTGGTCGGTGCCGTCGACGCCGCTGTGCAGTCGATGGCACTCATCGCCGTCGACAAACACATCACCATCGAACTGGATGCCCCGCAGCCCGCGCCTGTGCGCGTGCCCTCCTCCAGCATCACCCGGTGCGTGGTCGCCCTGCTCGATAACGCGGTGCGCTTCGCCCCCACCGGCTCGATCATCACGGTCGGCGTGAGCGTGACCAGGAAAACGGTGGCGGTCACCGTACGCGATCGCGGACCCGGTATCCAGGGCATCGATCCCGCCCGCATTTTCGATCGGTTCGCGCGCTCCGGCACGGCCGTGGACGGCGGCGGAGAGGCCCGCACCGGGTTCGGTATCGGACTGTCCCTCGTGCGGGAGATCGCGGTGCGCTACGGCGGAGCCGTGCACGTCGTCGACAGCTCAGGCGCGGGCACCGCGATCAGCCTCACCCTCCCGCGGGCCAAGCCAGCCGCATCCTGATCCTTTGCCGTCGATCGGGTTACCGCGCACCGGGAAGAAGGGTGTCGATTGTTCGGTTCTGTGAGAAGTCTTAGACGGAGCCGTGTTCGCTAGTGCTACCGACCCCACTCAAGGAGGAACACTTGTCCACGACCTCAACGCTCTCCACGACCGTTTCGCCCATCCGGCACATCCTGACCAAGGTGCCCGAAGTGACCCTCATCTTCTGGGTGATCAAGGTGCTCGCGACGACCGTGGGGGAGACCACCGCGGACTTTCTCAACGTCGACCTCGGCTTGGGCCTTTCGATCACGTCGGTCATCATGGCCGTACTGCTGGTCGCCGCATTGATCGTGCAATTCAGATTGCACAAATACACCCCGGCTGTGTATTGGCTGGCCGTGGTGCTCATCAGCGTTGTGGGAACTCTCATCACCGATAACCTCACCGACAGTCTCGGCGTTCCCCTGTGGGTAACGACGGTCGTTTTCGCCATCGCATTGGCTGCGACCTTCACCGTCTGGGCGATCTCGGAGAAGACCCTGTCCATCCACTCCATCTTCACGACCCGGCGGGAGACGTTCTACTGGCTGGCCGTGTTGTTCACGTTCGCCCTCGGCACCGCGGCCGGTGACCTCGTCGCCGAAGGACTCAACCTGGGCTTCCTCGTCGCCCTGCTCGTCTTCGCCGCCGCCATCGCGCTGGTCGCTGTGACGTACTTCGTCTTCCACTTGAACGCTGTGCTGGTCTTCTGGATCGCCTACATCCTGACCCGCCCGCTGGGCGCATCCACCGGCGATCTGCTGTCTCAGCCTGTCGCTGATGGCGGCCTGGGGCTGGGGACCACGGGAACGAGTGTGCTGTTCCTGACGGTGATTCTCATCTTGGTGGTCGTACTCACCCGCCGCGCCCGCACCACGAACGCCCAACTGACGGCCACCGCCTAAACACCTCGCGCAGCAGCGGATGCCCGGCTCGTCGTCAGTCAACTCAGAGAAAGGACTTGCAGCATGAACACTATGACCGTCACCGCACTCCCTACTTCTGGTTTTCTGGATCCGCAGGCGGTGATCGCAGGGGCCGGCGTCTGGGGCCTCGTCGTCGTGTGTGCGATCGTGTTCGTGGAGACAGGCTTGCTTGTGGGGTTCTTCCTGCCCGGCGATACCCTTCTGGTCTTCACCGGCGTGCTCACCCTCAGCGGGGTGATCAGCCAGCCGCTCTGGATCGTCATCCCGGCCATCGCCGTCTCAGCCGCGCTGGGCGACCAGCTCGGCTACCGCATCGGGCGCACGACGGGCCGCCGCATTTTCGACCGGCGCGACTCCGGCCTGTTCAGCCGGTCGAGCGTCACCCGAACGCAGGGCTTCTTCGATCGGTTCGGACCGGCGGCCGTCACCATCGCCCGCTTCGTGCCGGTCGTGCGTACCTTTGCCCCCGTCGCGGCGGGCGTGGGCAAAATGCCGCGACGGGTGTTCACGATATTCAACGTCATCGGCGCCGTGCTCTGGACGACCGGGGTTGTGCTCCTGGGCTTCGGGCTGGCCCATATCCCGGGCGTCGCCGAATTCGCCGCACGCTACATCGATCTCGTGCTGATCGGCATCGTGGTGCTCTCCGTGGTTCCCGTCGTCATCCGTGCCATCGTTTCACGCCGCCAGAATGCTCGGGTGTGACCATTAGCCCACGACGTCCTGCCAAATCACTTCTTCAATCGGTTGGCCGGCCCGATCGACGATCTGCATCGGCCAGACGTGCAGGTGCATGGGGTGGTCGAGTGTGCTGGTATTTCTGAGCATCCACTCTTCGACGCTGCCGAATTGCACGGTTGTGTCGACGCGGGAGGAATCAAATGCGTGGCCGTTGATTGTGGCGGACATCATTTCGCCGCTCATGCCGCCGCCGGTGACCGTGAACGTCGCCAGAGCGATTTCGTCGGAATTGGACGCAGTGAGAGACTCCGAGGAATGAGTTCATCAAGTTTCCTTCAGTCGACGAGGTGGAGGTTGGTCGTATGGCTGGTGTCGGCAGATGGTGGGTGTCAGTCAGCCAATGAAATCAATGAGGTCCACGTGACACCACCATCGTCGCTGGCGGCGATGCCGGCGGCATCCGCGACGAGGAGCCAGGGGGAGGGGCCGCCGACAACGGTGAACGCTTCGGATATGCGGCCGGTGGTGCCGGTTTGTGTCCACGTATCGGCGGTCTGCCGCCAAACCGCACCGTTCGGATCGATACCGACCAATTGGGTGTCGGTGTCGGTTTCGACAACATCCAGGAGGAGGAGCGCTGGCGCGCCGACGATTAGGGCGAACGTTCGGCCTGCATCGGTGCTCATCATGAGACCGTCTGCTGTTGTCGCGTAGAGTCGATCGGCCTGGGACGGATCCGCAGCCAGGTCGCGCAGCGCGAGGACCGCTCCAGAGGACCAAGTGAGGCCGGAATCGTCGCTGACAGCGATCGCCCCGGCACCCGCGTCGTAGCCGTAGACGCGCAGGGTGCCGTCTTCGAGAGCGACGGCATCTAGATCGTGAAAATCTGTTTCGCCCGCCAGTGAGAGCGCCGTCCAGGACTTCGCGCCATCGGTGCTGGAAATGAGTCCCAAATTCGGAAGCGCCAAGTCGCTCGGTTTGGTTGGATCGGGATGACCAGACGCCAGCAATTGACCGGGCCCAGCGACGGTAAAGCCCATCGTGTCTTGCGCCAGACCGGCTATCTGAATCGGTTGCGTCGTATCGGGTCGGGGCGCCCCCGCCAGATAGCTATCCGCAAGAACTCCGGTTGGGACGAGCCATACCCCATGGTGCGTGGCCGCATAGGTCTCTCCTGTCAGTGGATCGGCTCCGAGGCCGTGCACGTGCTCGAAGGCGTTCGGAACCGGAGCGGTGACGAGCGACCCCGCTGCCGAGTTCGAAGCGCTGGCCGAACAACCGGTGATGGCAACCAGGCCAACGAGCAGCAGGGTTAGGGCGAGGAACCGGCGTGGAGAACGGGGCAATCTAACCAAGGGAGACTCCCCGATCGCTCATAAAGGTTTGCGGATTGACGCGGGCACCATTGACTCGTGTTTCAAAATGCACGTGGCAGCCCGAGGACGCACCTGTCGTGCCCACGAGCGCAATGGTGGCGCCGGTGGAAACCTGCTGTCCGGCGCTGACCAAGAGGGAACTGTTGTGTGCGTAGCCGGTTTGGGTGCCGTCACCGTGGTCGATGAGAACCCAATTGCCGTAGGAGCCGAGCCAGCCTGCGTAGACGACCGTTCCAGCGGATGCGGCATAAACGTTGCTCCCGCAGCCTGCGGCGATGTCGGTTCCATAATGGAACGCACCGACCCCGGCTACCGGTTTGTTGGGGCGAGCTCCGTATGCCGAGCTAATCCATCCCGACACGGGCAAGGTCCAGCCCTGTCCGTTGGGTGTGCTGCCACCGCCCGCAGGCCTGCTCGCTGTTGCGGCCGCGGCCGCGGCCGCAACCTGTTCAGCTCGCGCTTTGGCGGCAGCAGCTTCGGCCGCTCGGCGAATTACTTCGCCCGCGGTATAGTCGGCCTCTGTCGCGGCTCGATCCTCCGTCAGCACTGCAAGCTGAGCCTGCAGGGTTCCGGCTACTTCTTGCTGGTCGGCCAGCGCCGTCTCAACGCGAATGCTCGAGGCCATCGCCTCAGCCAGCGCGGTCTGGGCCGTCTCGGCCAGCTCGCCCAGCGCTTGCTGGGCGATCTGGGCCTGATCGGTAAGTGATCGGGCAGAATTTCGGTCGGCCGCCGCGGAATCATAGACCAGACTCATTCGCTCCGTCAGCTTGCTCATCGAGCCAAGTTGATTCAGGAGGTCGCTGGCGCTGGACCCATCCACGAACAGGGACAGCGACAGATCGCTGTTCCCCGTGCGAGCGAGCATCGCCGCCAGTCGGCCGGCCTGCTCTCCGGAGACGACGGCAGCGGCCGAGGCCTCATCGGCTTGATTCTGCAAGTTGGTCGCCCTCAAGGTTGCCCCGTCGAACGCGCTTTGGGCGGCTTCATAGTCGGTCGCGCGCCGATCTGCTTCCGCACGGGCGGCATCCACTTCGGTCGTGAGACCCGAGATCAGCACGGTTAACTCCGTGACCTGCGCTTGTTTGCTGGCTTCGGACGATCGAGCACTTTCCACATCAGACCAGCTCGGATACTCAACCGCCTGGGCAGGCCCGGCGATTCCGAGTAACGACAATACCGTCACCGCGACAACTGCGACCCTCGTGAAAGTCCTGTGCTTAGCCAAGAGAGACCCCCCGAGCGTTCATGAATGGTTCCGCATCGATGCGTTCACCGTCGACGCGTGTTTCAAAATGTACGTGGCAACCGCTGGATGCACCGGTTGATCCCACGATCGCGATGATCTCACCGGCCACAACCAGCTGACCGGAGTCCACGAGAAGCTGACTGTTGTGGGCATATCCCGTCTCGACACCGTTGCCGTGGTCGATGAGAATCCAGTTGCCGTAGGAGCCCTGGTAGCCCGAGGTGACAACTTTGCCTCCTGTAGCCGCGAAGACGGGCTGGCCGCAGGGTGCCGCTATGTCGGTTCCGTTGTGGAAGTCGCCGACACCATCAACAGGCTTGTTCGGGCGAGAACCGAACGGGCTCGATATCCGGCCCAAAACCGGTAAGGCCCAGCCTTCATCGCTGATCTGGCCCGGGCTCAGGCTCGCCCACTCCCCATTGCTGGCGTGGTCGGTGTACGAGGCCGGTTCGGGCGCTTCCGTGATGGTGTATCCGTCGCGTTCGATGAGAACGGATGCTGCCCCAGCGGCGCTGACGCTTTGCAGATCGTCCGTCGGGGCGGCGCTGCTGGCTGCGGCGGCCTGTGGCGTGTTCGTCTTGACCACGAGCGCGGGCAGGGACGTGCTGATCGCGAAGAGTGCGATCATCGCCATGGCGCTGCCGGCCGCAGCACGTTGGCGAAGCGGGATCTGCCGAGGAACAACCTTCGCGGGTGGGGCAGCTTCCGATGGGCCGGATCGGCCCGTCCGCAGCATGGCTTCCATGGCGCGCAGATCGCGTCGCGCCATGGGTGGAGTGGCGCCGGAGATGTGGGGCGCCGTAGCGACGTGACCGGTGCTATCCACGGATCACCGCGCTAGCGAGGTGAGCCAGAGGGGGAGTGTGACGGTGATGCATACTTATGTCCTTGCGGGTCATTCGGGAAACGAAGGCTGGGCTCCACGGGCGCTCTCTTCCAAAGAAGAGCGCGCCCCGAACGTGTCGCTTTAGAGCGACGCGAGGAGCTCGGCCATGACGGCAATTTCAGCCGTCTGCGACTTGACAATGTTGGCGGCCATCGCCTGGGCGTCCGCATTCTCACCATCATCGACTTCGAGCTGCGCCATCGCGACAGCGCCCTCATGGTGCACCGTCATCTGTTCGAGGAACAGGGTGGCGGCCTCGATTCCTGAGGCGTCCTGCAAGGCCATCATGTCGTCGTCAGACATCATTCCGTCGGAGCCGCCACCCATGCCGGACATGCCGTCCATGCCCGACATGCTGCTGTCATCCTCGCCCCACGCCGTCAACCAGTCTTTCAGCTGCGTGATCTCGGGTTCCTGGGCAGCCTTGATCTCGGTTGCGAGATCGGTGACGCTTTGGTCGATACCGTCCTTGGCGAGGAGGTCATCGCTCATTTGAACGGCCTGCTCGTGATGGGGGATCATCATCTGCGCGAAGGTTACGTCCGCTGAATTGAAGGCCGCTGTGGTTTGGCTGGCCGAGGGGCTTACTGAATCGGTGGCGGGACTGCCACCGGCACAGGAGCTGAGAGTCAGTGTGGCCGCGAGTGCCACAGCCGCATACAGAAAAGTTCGTGGTTTGAGCATCGTTCATCCATTCGTCGATAAGTTGTAGACATCGAGTGGCCGTGGGCACGGCGTAGTTCCGAGGCCATGTGCTGGCTCGGAACTACCTCTCGGTTTAAACGCGACAGATGGAGAGACGGGTGAGGCTGGGGCGCTGAGCCGGCAGAGCGCTGGTGCGCCAGGAGTTCAAGAGGTGGCTGCCGGCATCGAGCAGGCGCCGATACGTGGCCGGAAGCCGAGTCAGAAAAACCATGACGACGAGGGTCAGTAGCAGGACGCACGTCATTGCCAGCAGAGCGCAATCAAGCATTCCGTTCAGGCTTCCGGACGTGATAGCCGCGACCACGGGAGCGGCCA
The DNA here is from genome assembly GCF_002929575.1 of Cryobacterium sp. N21. NCBI lineage: Bacteria > Bacillati > Actinomycetota > Actinomycetes > Micrococcales > Microbacteriaceae > Cryobacterium > Cryobacterium sp. N21. The sequence continues at coordinate 495,269 of NZ_PJJQ01000036.1, forward strand.
TGACAGCAGTCATTCCCATCACTGAAGATTGCTCAGTGGTAGCCGATGAAGCAGCAACATTTGATGACGCGGTGGCTGGCGTGTGCATGGAATGCCCGGTCGCCTCGGAATGAATGGCAAAAACAGCAAAAAGCAGCGCGGCCAAAGCAAGCAACGAGACGAAAGGCGACACAGAGACGGGTGCAAACAGCCGTCCTACCGCACGCTTCAGCGTCATTTCACCTACTTCTCTGCACTCAGTCCATGACTGAACTGCCAATGTCTTCCTTCGCAGAGTACCCCACCGTGAGCAGCGAATCCTGAATGCCAGTTTTACCAAAGCACTGCCACGGATCTGGACACCCCCTTCCGCGGGCAGCACGACACGCAGCGCGCCCTTCTCTCAGACCGCGATTGGCGCGTCCATCGGTGATGAGGTTGTTGCCTGAGCTGTCCACGCACGAAGCGCGATGATGCCTGCGACTATTCCGATGCCGGCGAGTACCGCTGCAGTGGGTGCCAATCCGAGCAGGGCGCCGAGGATCCCGGCGAGAGGGTAGGTGACGATGAAGCAGGCGTGCGAGAGCGAGAACTGTGCAGCAAAGACGGCCGGTCGATTCGGTTCGTCGGACGAGCGGCGCAACAGTCGTGCCGACGGAGTCAGAATGAGCGCGGTCGCGGCGCCGAGCACGAACCAGATCAGGAGAAGACCAGACCAGGTCAAGGTGGTTGTTGGCAAAGAAACAACGCCGGCGAGGGCCAGAAGCCCCACTGGTAAGACAGAGCAGCCGAGCAGCATGACGGTTCGGTCGGCGAAGCGCTCGAGTACCCGGGGCAGCGCGAGCGCGACGAGCATGGACCCGAATCCGTAGCAGGCCAGGGCGATCGCGAAGTCGGACTGAGCGCGGCCGAAGTGGCTTTGCACAAGCACGACGGTGTTGACGATGACCATGCCGGTCGACGTCGCGACGACCATGTTCATAGCGAGTAGAGCGCGCAATTGCGGTGTGCGCCAGAAAACGCGTGCGCCGCGGGTGAGGCGCTCCCAGAACGGTGTCGGAGAGGAGACATGGTGTGCCGGCAGGGTTGCTGTGAGCACAAGCAGGGCGGAGCCGACGAAGCCTACGACAGTTCCCACGAACAGGGAGTGGTAGCTGATCACGGTCAACAGAGCGGCGGCCAGAATCGGGCTCAGGAGGGATTCGAGGTCGTAGGCCAAACGAGACAACGACAGCGCCCGGGTGTAGTCGCTCTCTTTCGGAAGTACGGCCGGGATGAGGGCCTGAAATGCCGGGGTGAACGTGGCCGAGGCGGCCTGCAGCACGAAGATGAGCACATAAATCTGCCAGGCCTCAGTGACGAACGGCAGACAGAGCGCGACGATCGCGCGCAGCACATCCGCTGACACCAGCAGAGTCTTGCGCGGCACGTGCGCTGTCAGGGCGGAGATCACCGGCGCGATTCCGACATAGGCGACCATTTTGATGGTCAGTGCGATGCCGAGCACGATGCCGGCGTCGCCGCCGGCCAGGTCGAAGGCGAGCAGGCCCAAAGCTACGGTGAGCAGTCCGGTGCCGACCAACGCCACGATCTGCGCGCTGAACAACCGGCGATACGTTCGGTTGCGCAGAACCTCAAGCATGAGCGCCCGCATCGTGGGCCGCAGCCGACGTCTCAAGCGGAAGCCGGTGGTGCGCCGGTGTGCCCTCGACCGCATGTTCAGCCTGGAAAATCGCATCCGCGACGAGCTGGCGGGCATGCTCATCGGCCAGACGGTAGAACACCCGCGTGCCCTCGCGGCGGGTCGCCACGATACGCCCCAGCCGCAGCTTCGCGAGGTGCTGGGATACGGCCGCTTGAGACTTGTTGACTGTCTCGGCGAGCTCGTTGACCGACAACTCCGTGTCGCGGAGGGCAAGAATGATGCGGATACGTGTGGCATCGGCGAGCATCGCAAAGACTTCCACGGCCAGCTCGACGTACTCTCCATCAGAATCAAGCGCACACATCTTCTTATCTGCATTCATACGCAGATTATTGCACAGTATCCGCTGTCAGGACAGTGGCGTTGGCCGGATGGGATCGACGGTCCAAGCCACAGATGAGACCCGAACGACTCGGAGCCCGCCCTGGTTGTCACGTCTTCCGTAGACCCGAATGCGCGGTATGGCGTTCATGCACATGGCGGCTTTGGCCGAGATATACCTGACCATCAAACGCGAGATTTAAGGTTGCGGAATTGACCATATTGTTTCGAGAGATAGTTACAAGAAACTTCAAGCCGCACAAGCCAAGCCGAGTGTTGGAGTAGACCGCGGCGGCATCGCGCCGCGTCATAGCGGGAATGAGACAGTCATCCCCGTGTCGAATCTCATTCAAGGGGGGGGCGCTAACGTCGTTGGAGCCGGGATCGCTATCTGTTTAAAGCATTTCTTCGGGCAGAAGAGTAAGCACTATCCCGCCGACAGCACCGACGCCTACGACAGCCCAAGCCGGTATGCGCCACGCGATGAGCAGCACGAAACACAAGAGAGCCAGGACGAATGGGGCAGGACCCGTGATCGAATTTGTAAAAACTGGGTCATACAAGGCTGCGGCGAGGATACCGACAACTGCAGCGTTCGCGCCGCGCATGAGCGCTTGCGCCCATGCTCGCAATCGAAACGCATTCCAGAACGGTAATACCCCGATGAAGACAAGTAATCCTGGCAGGAACACACCAATTAAGGCGAGAGTGGCACCTGCGGTACCGCCCGGGCCCACGGCTGAGACGGTGCCGAGATACGCAGCGAATGTGAACAAAGGGCCGGGTAGCGCCTGCGCCGCGCTGTATCCGGTGAGAAATTGATCCGGAGAAACCCATCCCGGATCCAGGACTCCGGCTTGCAACAACGGCAAAACGACGTGACCGCCGCCAAACACCAGCGCCCCGGCCCGGTAGAACGCGTCGAACACTTCAATCGTCTCCCATTCGGTCGCGGCAGCCGCAACCGGTAACGCGACCAGCAAGATTGCGAAGAGCGACAGGCAAACCCATCCGACGGCACGGGAGACCGGGAATCGGATCATTTCAGTCACGGTGCCGGAGCCAGCACGGCACCAGATCAGGCCAGCACACGCGCCCGCCACAAGAGCGATGATCTGACCCATTGGTCCCGCGAGCAGAAGCGCGATGAGAACAGCAATCACTGCGATGGAAGCGCGAGCAGGATCGGGGGTAAGCATACGTGCCATTCCCCAGACAGCCTGAGCGACAATCGCTACGGCGACGATCGTGAGTCCAAGGATGATCCCGGAACCAATCTCGCCGTGAAATACGCTCGCACCGTAGCCGAAAGCCACCATCAGGACGGCAGAGGGGAGAGTGAAAGCGAGGAACGCGGCGATAGCCCCCAGCGGCCCTGCTCGGTACAGGCCCAGACCGAATCCGACCTGGCTCGACGCAGGGCCCGGGAGGAACTGCCCGAGCGCGACGAGATCTGAGTAATCGCTATCGCTTAGCCATCTGCGGCGTTGGACCAACTCCTCACGGAAATATGCGAGATGTGCCACCGGGCCCCCGAAGGATGTTAATCCCATTCTCAAAAATACCCAGAAGACCTCCCAGGCGCTCTTACGCACGCGAGGTTCAACCATGCGGCCTTCCGAGGCTATTGTTTGGCCCACTCCCCACGCGTTCGGCCTGATGTTCCGCTTGTGAGTTACTTTTCTGGACACAAATGAAGTGTCGCACGCTCCGGTTAACGAGCGGATACCCCCTGCACCGCAGGGAGATCGCCAAGATACGTGACGTGCTGGACCAAGGTCCAGAGGTTAGGGGTTAGGGGTTAGAGGTTAGAGGTTAGAGGTGAGAAAGTAGAACAAGAAACCGAGAGGAAACGCCACTCCGGCGAGGACGATGAGCTCTCCATCGCAGTCGTGTGCCCCAGCCGGTGCGGGGCGTCATTCTGTTCGGCCTTGATCAGGACTCTCGTTAAGAGCCATGGCGACAGCCCGGCCAATGATCGGGTTCGATCACCTCTGCCGAAAATTTGACGGTCATATAGCCATCGGTAGCTTCGACGGCGATAATACCGCCAGCCAGGCTGAAGGGTTTAAGAACGTCGGAAGGAGTTTGTCCTGGCTGCACGTGGAGAAGTGAAGGGCCCAGAGGGTCTCGGTCGAATGCTGCAGCGGGGCCGTCTCGTAAGCGGTCTGACGCAGCGCGATCTCGCGGAGAGGTTGGACACCGACCAGAAGTACATCTGGGGTTTGGAGTCCGGCAAGAACACCATCGTGATCGAGCGCATCTTTGCGATCATGCGGGAGACCGGTATTCGCATGTACATGGAGGTCGATCCAGGCACCGACGGGCCCCAAGACGATGTTGTGGACGAGCCCCATGGGTGACTTGCGCGTCGAGCAATACGGCGAGTTGGTCGGGCATCTGGTCGGTGCGCACGCTGTGATTCTCAGTTGACGGCGTCGGGCTGGCTGCCGGCGATCTGAGCGAGGGCGGCCAAGTGGCCTTCGAGCGTTTTTCGCCCATCGACCGTGAGCGTGTGTGTTGAAGACGCTCGGGCGCAGCCATTTCGTGAAGCTGCTTTCCGGCTGAGAGCCGATTGCGGCATCCGCTCCTGGTGGCCATTCGTTCGGTGCGGCTCAATCACGGGCAGGAAGGCAGCTAACGGCGGTGCGACGCCTTCGCCCTGGAGTTCGCGTGCACCCCCAGGTCGGGCAGGACTCAGCTTTCTCCTAGCAAACTCGGATTACGCCCCGCAACTATCCCGACTACGTTCGGGGCACCATACCAATTTCAAGGAGAGACCATGCCCTTCATCACCGTTCCCGCGCCAAATGAAACCGATGTCGAACTGCATTACGAGGACGCAGGCGCCGGTAAGCCCGTCGTGCTGATTCACGGCTGGCCACTCAGTGGCAGGTCGTGGGAGGGCCAGGTGCCCGCACTCGTGGACGCCGGCTACCGGGTGATCACCTATGACCGTCGCGGGTTCGGCCAGTCGTCCCAGCCTTGGAACGGATACGACTACGACACGTTCGCTGCGGACCTGAAGGTCGTGCTCGACACCCTCGACCTGCACGAGGTCACCCTCATCGGATTCTCGATGGGCGGCGGTGAGCTCGCCCGCTACGTCGGCACTCATGGCACCGACCGCGTGGCGAAACTCGTCTTCGCCAGCGCAGTAACTCCGTATCTCTGGAAGTCGGAGGACAACCCCGAGGGCGGTGTCGACGCCGGCCTGGCTCAGTGGTTCCACGACGGCCTGACTGGCGACCGGCCGGCATTTCTGCACGAATTTCTTGAAATGTTCTTCACGGCCGGTAAGCCCTCGTTGGTCAACAAGCCTAAGGTCAGCTCCGAGCAGATTGCCTACAACCGCGACATCGCAGAAATAGCGTCACCGAAGGGCACGCTCGACTGTACGACCGCGTTTGCGACGACGGATTTTCGCGACGACCTGACGAAAATCACCGTGCCTACTCTGGTCATCCACGGCGACTCCGACACGATCGTGCCGTTTGAGGTCAGCGGTAAGCGTACTCACGAGGCCATCGCCGGCAGTGAACTCGTGCTGATCGAAGGTGCTCCGCACGGTCTCACCGTGTCGCACACGGACGAATGGAACCGGCACGTTCTCGAGTTTCTCGCGAAGTAGAGACTCGAGGAGAGCCCGTCGCTGATCGGTGGCGGGCTCTCCTCCGCCCGGGGTCGGACTCGACTCGGCCCGCGCGCAAAATCACCGTGGCACGTCGAGCTGCAACCGGTTGCGGAGTCGAATTGACTGATGCCGTCGCCGCCAGCTGCGCCAGTGGCCTTCCGTACCGAATCGACGATATCCGCTACATCGACGGCGGCTACCGATCGAACGCCGAGAATGCTCATCTGGCCGCCGGATACGGACGGGTGCTGGTGCTGTCACCGTTCGGCGGCAAATCATTGACGCCGCTGCCCTGGGGAGTGCATCTCGCCACTCAGATCGCCGAGCTCCGCGCCGAGGGCAGCACGGTCGAAACGATCTTTCCAGAAGAGGGCTCCGAGCACCTGTTCGGTGTTCACGCGATGAATCTGTCGCTTCGGCCGCTCGCTGCTCGGGCTGGATACGAGCAGGGCACAGCAAGCGCTGACTACCTCGCCGAATTCTGGCGGCGTCGTGGACCCTACGGTTCGAGTTCAGATCTGCTACCAACTGTTGTGGAGGTGACGATGACCGGCGAGCCCAAACCATTCGATGTCTACGAACCCGGTGTTCTGTTGCATGGGACAAAAGCAGACTTGGCGCTGGGCGACCTGTTAGTTGCTGGTCGCGACTCGAATTTCGAAGCCGGGAGGCGAGCGAACCATGTCTACCTGACGGAAACGCTGGACGCCGCAACCGGGGGCGCTGAACTGGCAGTTCCCCGGCAATCCGACTCACTCTTACCGCACCCGCGAACCGGTGGAAGTGGTCGGTGAACTCCTCGATTGGATTGGGAACTCGCCGGTTCAGGTGCAGTCGATGCGAGATAGTCTCGCCGCTCTCACCCGGAAAGGCCGCGCGGTCATCGACGACTAGGCCATTCGGTGATATCGCAGGTGGATCAATCGGTTGATCGACGGGCGCTCTCCTAGTCGATGGCAACGAAAGGATTGAGCAAACCGGGCTCTTCCGAATACCAGTGCTGGACTGGGGGAACCACGCCTGGCGACTGTTTAAGCTCGTAAGGCGTACACGCACCATGGGCGCCAAAGGACCGACCTCTGATGCGTTGCCCCTCGCGTTCATGGCGCTCGCCCGGCCGTGAACAGATACGCAATCATGGGTAGGCTCGATGAGGTGCGTTTGCAGAACCTGTTGACGTGCCGCTCTGCGGGCACTGTCCCGTCGCGCTCGGCTTGAATGTGAAGGAAACACCGTGTCTGATCACGCAAGAATCAAGGGGCACACAGTGACCCGCACCGTGCACATCGGAGCCTCGCGCGTGCACGTGTGGAAGGCGCTGACCGACCCCGAGGTGATGGTCAAGTGGTTTGGCGACGGTGTGGGGTTCGCCGCGCTCGAGCCCGGTGCAACGGGCAGCATCGACTGGGATGACTACGGCAGTTTCCCGATCGAAATCACCGAGGTCGTGCCCGACGGCTCGTTCGGCTTCCGTTGGTCGGGAATCCCCGCCGAACAGCTCGACGAGTACTCGACGCACGTGCGCTTCACCCTCGCCGATGCTGGTTCCGGGACGGATGTCACGGTGATCGAATCGGGCTTCGACACACTCCCCGGCGGCACCCGCTACCGTCGCGAACGACTTGAGCAGAACCGAGAGGGCTGGGACGTCGAACTCGACGAACTCGCGCTCCTATTCGAGGTTGTCTCGGAGTAGTTAACGATTACAGGGGAGTCGCTTGACGAGTGGGTCACGTTGCTCGGCCTCTCCCGTTTCGTCAATCTGCCCTTGGTGAGCGTTTCAGGACTAACAGTCAGTACCGTCATTCCACCAGGACGCTATGCGACTTGGTTATGACAATCACGGCGCCGCGAGATTCGGGCGATTTGGAAAGGCGAAAAGGGGGACTGGTGACACGTCCCATAGTCCTAGGGCGGTTTCGAGACACGATGAATGAGCGCAGTAGGCTTCGAGCATGACGCGTCTTGACCAAGCTGAGTCCGATGCAGAGTCCAAGGGCACCAGCACCGCCTATCTCGGCGGCGCCATCGTCACGTCCCGCTGAGTGGTGGAGTTTCTCGACACCGTGCAGGTCAGTGGTTCTGATTATGCCGCAGTGAGTTCGGGAACGGGAATCCCCCTGTGAGGATGCTGGCGTCGACGGTTGCGAGGGCGTCGTGGAGCATCTGGGCGACCTTGGGGGTGGGAGTGTTCGAGCATGCGGGTGACCTCGTCGAACTGGGCCTGAACGTGCTTGGCGTCCGGCTGGGCGAAGATCGTGCGGATGACGCTGGCGACCATTTCCTGGCTGGCCCGCGGGACGATCGAGAGAATATTTCGCATTTGATGGACACGGCAGCGTTGCCAACTGGCGCCTTGGAATACGGTGCCGATGGCTTTCTTCAATCCGGTGTGGGCGTCGGAGATGACGAGCTTCACGCCGTCGAGACCGCTGGTCTTCAACGACCGGAGGAAGCTGGTCCAGAACGCCTCGGTCTCGCTATCACCGACATCGAAGCCGAGGACCTCGCGGCGCATCGGCGGCCACGCCGATGGCGACGACCAAAGCCTGGGAGATGACACAGTGGTTGACGCGGGCCTTGCAATACGTGGCGTCGAGAAACACGTAGGGGTACCCGGTCACGCCGAGGTACCGGTCACGAAACACAGCGACTTCCCGTCGAGATCGGCGCAAATCCGGAACACTTCGGACTTGGAGATGCCGGTATCGGCGTCGTGAGCGCCGATCACGCCAATGTCCCATCGTCCCGGGTGCGCTGAGACGTCTGGACGGAGTTCCAGAACGGTGTTCGCGCTGATCGCGAGCACGATCAGCCCGGCCCTGAACAAAAGGACCACGCCGCCGGGGGAGGCGAGCAGCGTCGCGCTGAAGTCCCTGGTGCTGTATTTCTCTGCGGATGCGACGTGGTTCGGTTTCAGGAAGGCTCGAGACGTGTGCGTGGCCGCGCAGTGTCGGCTCCGGACTATCGACAGACTGCCATCACCTGATGGCCGCTTCGGCACACGAGTCGTCCTGCGCCGTTTGGCCGGTAAGACCGTCCAGCGGCTGAACGGTCGGTACTGGTGCAGGGACGGCGGTTTCGCCCGGTTCCGGCGTTGACGTTTCGACCGGCACTGCGGAATCCGTTGTCGGTTCTGGAGTGGAGGTCGTTCCCGGGAGAGTGAAGGGCTGATCGGCTGCGAGTTTGGTGAACATCTCAGCGGCCACGGATTCCACCGGAACGACCTTGCCCGGAAAATCGGGATCCTCGGTGGTGCCGGGATATTGCACGAACAGCAGTCGGTCCAGATCGATGTCCTTAAGCGCCAGGGCCATCGATACCATCGTGTCGATGTCGGCCAACGAGGTCGACAACTGAATGTTGGTGGCTGCAGCATTGGCTAGTCTGACCAGGGTGGGGATGCTGGTCAGGGTTCCGTTGCCCTGCACGGTGCGCATGAGTGAGGCCATGTAGATTTGCTGCGAGGAGATTCGTGCCAGATCGCTGCGGTCGCCGACGCCCTTGCGGCTGCGCAGGAACGCGAGCGCGGTGTCTCCGGCGACGATGCTGGTGCCCGAGGGCAGGTCCAGTCCCGCAGCGGGGTCGTTGATGGCTGCATTCAGGCAGATGGGAACGCCGCCGACGGCGTCGCTCATCTGCACGACCCCGTCGAACGAGATCAGCCCGGCGTAGGGGATGGTCAGCCCGGTCAACTCGGACACTGTTTTGACCACGCAGGGGAGTCCGCCACGAGACATCGCCTCGTTGACGGGCCGTGCGGCCATCGCCGAAAACTCGGTGCCGCTCGCGGCATCCGTGCAGGCGGGGTGCGCCACGATGAGATCGCGGGGGATGCTCACAACGACCGCGTTGCTGTGGTCGGCAGACACGTGCACGAGAATGTTCACATCGTTGAGAGTGCCGTCACGTTCACCGTACGCCGCGCTTTGCGTTGCATCGTTGTCGATGCCGACCAGGAGAATGTTGAAACCGTTTTCGTAGCTTTCGAGCTGTGGCACGGGCGCGGCCGTGTCACCCGTGGTGATGTCGATCGCGTTGTCGTCGACCGTCTTGCTGAAGCTCCACACCGCCACCGTAACCACCGCTGACGTGCTCGCTACGACAACGGCCAGCACGGTCGCCACCAGTCTGAGGGCGGCAGCATATGGATTCGAGCGTGTCAGCCGCCCGTGACGTGCTACTCCGACGATCCGCTTGCTTCGCCTGCCCGCGTCAACCACAGAGCTCCGTTCGTTGTATCCGATCAAGCCCCTCGACGTTGCGCTGGACCATTCCGAGGGTATCGCGCCTCCCGGGGATGACCGTGTTCACGCCCGCCCGGACTTCTGTGCGTCATGATTCCGCTGTAGGCTCCCTTCGTCTGTGCAGAAAGAACATCTGGAGGCTGCCCATGCCGCGAATCAAGCGGTTCGATCATGTTGGTGTGACCGTTCAGGATCTCGACCAGATGACGGCGTTCTTTGTTGGACTGGGCCTCGAGATCGAGGGCCGCACCTTCGTGGAGGGCAACTTTATATACATCGTCACCGCGATTCCCAACTCACGTTCAGAAATGGTCATGCTGAAGACGCCTGAGTGGGGACGGCGGTAGAGCTTTCCAGTTTTGTTCGACCGCATCCCGTACCGGGATCGCCCGACGCCATGGCCAACGAGCTCGGGCTCCGCAGCCTGTCGTTCGAAGTCGAGAATCTTCAAGCGCTGGTCGACCGGCTGGCCACGGAAGGGTACAGTCTGGTCGGCGGCATCGGCGAGTATGAGGGTGTCTGGCGCTTGGCGTACGTGCGAGGCCCGGAGGGAATCATTGTGGCTTTGGCGGAGCGGATGCGCTGACGCAGACGCGGCGTACCGGTTTACCGCGATAGCCAGCCAGCGGGCAGCTTGACTACGGTGCGACGTAGGCGGACACTGTTGGCACGTGCGGCGAGGTACTAGACATGACCATGCCGTCGGCCAACCATGTTGCCGTCAGATCGAGAAGCACGCGTGGCCCGGTCGCCTCGGGGTCGAGGGTACCCAAAACCACGGCGTTGAGGCGCAGGCCGTTCTCGGCAATCTCGCTGGCAGCCGCGCAGATACTCGTCGCGGTGAGGTCGACCTGTTGCACCACGAGGCAGTACGGGCCGGAACCGAGCCGGGCCAGGTAAATTCCGTAGGAGCCTCGAGGCGTGAGTCCGGAGGGTCGCACCATGCTGTAAGACGGTCCGAGGTCGGCCAATTCACCGGCCGAGGGGTCGACCGGTTGGTCGAAAAGCCCGGCAATGGCGCCGACCGCCGCTTCGTTCGGCAGCACGCCGGGTGTGTTCTCAGCTGAGCTGGGGCCGGCAGTGGCCGAAGAGCCGTTCTCGAACGTGGCCATGATGCCCTGCTGCAGCGCCTGGGCACCGAGCGTGCCCAAGACGCCAGCGGCCACCCCTGCGGCCAGCAAGATTGAACGCCAACGCACTCGGCCGGCCAGCGGCCGGTCATCGGTGACCGCGTTCGTGGATCCGTCGGCGGGTGGGGGAGCGGCGACACCGGACGCGAGATCCTTGGTGACCGCCATCGTGGTGGCACCCGCATCAGTCAGATCGGTACCGAACCGTTCCAGCAACTGGGCGACGGCATCCGCGCGCGCAGCGAGGTGCACGGTGAGCTGCCGCAGTCGGTGCTCGCTGGCTGTCGCACGCACGGTCGATCCAGCCTCCGTGCGTTCGAGCTGCGGCTCGGGCATTGCTGCGCGGGAGAAAACACTGGACTGCAGCTCCACCAGGTGCACTGCCGGGTCGATCTCGCCGGCGGGTGTCGGCTGTAACGGATGCGCGGCCCACCACAGCGCGTCCATCACGTCGTGTGCGTCCCGGTTGGTACCGATCAGGGTGGCAAATTCCTGGTCGAGATCCGCTCGCAGGGCATCGTTTCTTTCCGCGGCCGCTCGTAACTGGAGCGCCAGATTGTTCACTCGTCCCCGCATCGTTTACTTCACCCTATCGCTCGGCCGCCTGCCCCTTGGTAGCTCGGCACTGCCGTCCAGGCGCTACGTGGCGTGCTGTACGGATGAAGGCTAGATATTCGGGGTGGAGACTTCCTTGGTCGTAACGGGAGGTTTACTGCGTTTTAGGAGACCCGACAGTGCGAAAGTGATCCCGGCGATGATGAGCCCGAGAGTCAGGCCGAACACGGCCGACAAGCCAGTGTCGGTGAGCCAGACGACAGCCGGGCCGGCGGATTCGACCGAGTGCGTGACGACATGGAGCAGGTCGTAGGGGCCGTGCCAGAACGTCTCTGCGAGGTTTGCGATGACCAAGTGGCCGCCGACCCAGAGCATGGCGACCGTTCCAATGATGCCGATCACACGGAACACGGTGGGCATCGATGCCACGATGCGTGCGCCGGTACGTCGCACCTGGCGGGCGGGGTTCTCCATCAAAGCCAGGCCAATGTCGTCGATCTTGACCAATAGTGCGACGGCACCGTAGACGAGCGCGGTCATGCCGAGACCGATGACCACCAGGGCGCCGAGGGTCATCCAGATGCCGAAGTCGGGGTCGAGGCTGGCCAGCGCGATCAGCATGATCTCGGTGCTGAGGATGAGGTCGGTGCGGATTGCGCCGAAAATGAGCTTGCCCTCATCGCGGGATTCCGTCTCGTCGGCGACGTGATGGGTGCCGAACCATTCGGTGACTTTCTCCGCACCTTCGAAGCATAGGTAGGTCCCGCCGAAGATCAGCAGAAACGGCAACACCCACGGTGCGAACGCGGACAGAAGAAGCGCGAGCGGGATGATAATGACGAACTTGTTGAACAGGCTGCCCAGCGCGATGCGCCAGACAACATGGAGTTCGCGTGCCGGCGAGAGCCCCTGCACATACTGCGGCGTGACGGCCGCATCGTCGATGACGACGCCCGCGGTCTTTGCGCTCGCCTTGAGGGCGGCCGTGAGTATGTCATCGACGACAGCAAGCAGGCCGACAGACATGTGGTACTCCTCGGGTGGGGCATCGCGCTCGCACGATGCAATGGCGGTGAGGTCCAGATTACCGTGGGGAGGTGAGCGAGAGTCGTCAGGGTGGATTCAGGCGAGCGGATGCTCACGCTCGGCACCGCTCGCCGCCGCCAAGTGGTGGTCACCCGACCTGCTTGCGGGGTCAGAAGTCGAGTCGGCGGCCGAAGCTCCGTTGGCTCGGGGGCGGGCAGAGCAGAAGGCCTCACGGCCGAGCTGCACCATCTCATGGGGCTGGAGCCCGGCTGAATGCGCGGATGCGTCCTCGAGCACCGCTCGACACGGAAACATCCCTCTTTGCCGACGAACTGCGCAGGGCCGGGCATGTCGTTCACACACCCGACCTGTTCGATGGCCGTACCTTTGAAACCATAGACGAGGGCGTTGGCTACGCCGAGCAGGTCGGCTTCGGCGACCTGATTGACCGCGGCGCACAGGCGGTCGCGGGCCTACCCGGAGACCTGATCTATGCGGGATTCTCCCTCGGGGTGCTCCCCGCCCAGAAGCTGGCGCAGACGCGCTCGGGCGCACGCGGGGCGCTGCTGTACTATTCCTGCGTTCCAGTATCCGAATTCAGCGCAGCCTGGCCGGATGACGTTCCGGTACAAGTGCACGGCATGGACGCCGACCCGATCTTCGTTGGCGAGGGTGACATCGATGCTGCCCGTGCGCTCGTCGAGTCGACGGACGCGGCGGAACTATTTCTCTACCCCGGAGACCAGCACTATTTCGCCGACAGCTCGTTGCCGTCGTATGACGCGGAGGCCGCCGCGCTGTCGCTGCACCGCACGCTCGTGTTTCTTCACTCAACCGCATAAAACGGATGTCCGAGACGCCGCCTACACTAAATGGCGTAGATCGGCCCCTGGAAAGGAACAAACCATGAGCACCACCTTCAGCAAAGAGGAAAAGGCAGCCATGCGGGCGGCTGTGGCCGAGGAGAAGGCCGCCAAGGCCGGTGCCGACCTGGCGGCAGCCTGCCTCGCTGCAATCGCCGACTTGACCGGCACAGACAAGGAGTTGGCCGAGACCCTGCACACGCTGGTTACGAGCCACACGAATCTGGCCGGGAAGACCTGGTACGGCATGCCGGCCTACGCCGATGGCGATGGCAAGGTGGTGGTGTTCTTTCAGAGCGCCGCGAAGTTCAAGGTGCGCTACGCCACCATCGGCTTTCAGCCAGACGCGCACCTTGACGACGGCGATTTCTGGCCGACCTCCTACGCCGTCACCAAGCTGACCAACGCCGATCAGGATCGGCTGGTGGCATTGCTCAAGAAAGCCGTTGGCTAGCGCGACTTCACGCGCGCCCAGATCTGCGCCGTCCCGCGCAGGTCAGGCATCAAGCTTGACGCCGCGCGCGAGTCGGCAGACGGCCAGCATCGACAGAAAGGTTGCCTGATCGCCCAGGAACCGATCGTCAGAGGGCTCAGGACACCCCGCGAAGGTCGGCGATCGTCTTCCCGACGCGACGCGCGCGGGTGTCGTCACCCTTCGCATCCGCGATGGCCCGAGCATATTCTTTGCGGCGGCTGTAGGACAGCCTGTTCCAGGCGGCAGTAGCGTCGGAATCCTCCGCGAGCGCCAGTGCGAGCGGCGGCGGCACCTCGACCTCCCGCGGCTCGTCGTCACGCACAATAGTGACCTCCACGGCGTCTCCGCCGCCGAGTCCAGAGGCAGCCCGGTGTTCAGCACTCAGTCCCACGAGATTGAGCCCGCCCATGACAGCGGTCGTGTTGCGATAGCTGTACGTGCAGTTGAGCGTGATCAACACGGGAACGCGTTTGCCGCCGAGTTCTGCGACGACCGCGTCCGGGATCACGATGCCGATGTTGTTGCCGTTTTGCAATAAATTCGTGGTGAATCGAGGCATCAGTTGCGTACCGTTCCCTTCTCAGCGCCGACCCCGCCTCTCCGCGCGGCCGCACGGCGGGAACATTTTTGGGGTCGCTATCGTTGTCGCCAGTATGACAACTATTGGAATCATCGGTGCAGGAAACATTGGCAGCCAGGTCGCGCGAAAGGCGATTGAGAGTGGCTATGACGTCGTAATCAGCAATTCCCGAGGACCGGAAACCCTGGCAGACCTCGTGGCGGAACTGGGTCCGAAGGCGAGCGCCGGGTCCGCAGCGCAGGCCGCCGAGGCCGCCGACGTGGCGGTCGTCACCGTGCCGCTGAAGGCCTACGCGAACGTGCCCGTCGAACCCCTATCCGGCAAGATCGTCATCGACACCAATAACTACTATTTCGAACGCGATGGACACATCGACGCCCTCGACAATGGCCAGGCGACCGTGACGGGCATGTTGCAGAAGCACCTGCCAACGTCTCGCGTGGCCAAGGGATTTAACCACATCACGGCCGCCGACATCACCGCGGATTCCTTCCCGACCGGGGACTCCGAGCGGCGCGCGCTGGCCACGTCCTCTGACTTTGCGGATGCCTCTGCCTTCGTTACCAAGCTCTACGACGAATTCGGCTTCGACACCGTCAATATCGGCCCCCTCGCCGAAAGCTGGCGCGTCGAGCGTGACCGCCCCGCCTATGGCGTGCGTCAGAACATCGCAGAGCTCGAGGCCAACCTGGCGAAGGCGCCGCGCACCGTCTGACCCAGCCCGGTGAACGGAGAAGTCACCTGGATCCGCACACGTCCGCCGACGAAGATTCCCACACTTGGTGGACCCACAGTGTTGGCGAGCGGCCTGTTTCTGCCGCTCAGTCTGGGCGTCGGGGCGGGCGGCACAGCCTATGTCTCGCAGAACGCACTGGGGGTGCTCACCAAGGTCAGTCCCGAAGGCACGACGTTGCGAGTGCCAACCCCGGCGGTGAACTCGGGGCCGTCTCCGTGCGTAACGGCACCGTCTACTACTCGACCAACACGCACCGCATCGGCGCTGTACTCGATGCCGGCGGGCGGTGTGGCCGCACCGTTGGCCGATCTCTTCGCCTATGAGAGCACGGCGAACCCGGCCGAGGTCAACACCTATGGGTTCGTCGACCTGCCGCAGTCCTGCCTCGACCAGTTCGATCCAGCGGCACCTACCGGCCCAGCCACCTATGCCGGAATCGTCGATACCCACCCCTACGCCAGCCTTCCTTTGGATGACGGCGTGTATGTAGCGGATGCCGGTGCTAACGCCGTTCTCAAGGTCGGTTACGACGGAACGGTGAGCACGGCCGCCGTACTCCCGGCCGGTGACCCGATCGTGGTTACTCCCGAGATCGCTGCCGGAGTCGGCTTCCCCGCCGGCACCGCCTCGAGTTTCTTGCGCAGCTGCGCAACGCAGAGCCGCAGATAGCCGGAGTCGTTGGTGTGGTGGGGCCCCCACACCTCGCTCAGCAGGAGCTCGCGAGTGACCAGCTTGCCGGGGTTGCGCAGCAGAACTTCTAGAATGCGCCACTCGGTTGGGGCGAGTCGAATGACCTCCGATGCCGCACCGGTCACCCGCTTGGCGGCGAGATCGACGGTGACGGCGCCGAACTGCACCACCGGTTCGTCGCCGACCGACGGCACGCGCCGGGTGAGAGCGCGGATTCGGGCGAGCAGTTCCTCGATGGAGAACGGTTTCGTAACGTAATCGTCGGCGCCGAGGTCGAGGGCGTCGACCTTGTCGGCGGCCCCGGTGCGGCCGGAGACCACGAGAATCGGCACCTGACTCCACCCCCGCACCGCCTCGATCACGGCCAGACCGTCGAGGCGCGGCATTCCGAGGTCGAGCATGACCAGGTCGGGGTGCTGTTCGATGACGGCATTGAGCGCGTCGGCGCCATCGCCGGCCGTGATGATCTCGTAGCCGCGCGCGCCGAGCGTGATGCGCAGAGCGCGCAGAATTTGCGGATCGTCGTCGGCGATGAGAATCTTCATTTGGGTTCCTCCCCGGCCGGGCCGTCCGGAATAGCCGTCAGGTTGTCGGTGTCGCCCAGTCTCTGGAACGGTACGAAGACATCCGCTCGCCGCCCGGCGGGAATTCCCGGTCCGTGGTCGGTCACTCGAATTTCCACCTGACCGGCGAACTCGCTGGCCGAGATCCGCACGCGCGTTCCGGCGGGAGCAAAGCGGATGCCGTTGGCCACGACGTTCACGATGGCCCGCTGCAACAGCCCCGCGTCGGCTAGAACCATGCTGAGCTGGGGGCCGAGGTCCAGGTCGACCTGCTCGGGACCGAGTTCGAGCTCGTCGAGGGCCGGAAGAACCACGACGGCCACATCGACCGGGCCCCGCCGCACGGCCAGCGCGCCGGCCTGCAGTCGGCTCACATCGAGCAGGTTCGTGATGAGCGCCGAGAGCGATTCCAGACTTTCGTCGGCGGTCGCGAGCAACTCGGCGCGGTCGTCGGCGCTCAGCGCAACGTCGGTGGCGCGCAGCCCGCTCACGGCCGCGGTGGCCGACGCGAACGGGCGACGCAGGTCATGTCCGACGGCAGCGAGCAGGGCGCTCCGCACCCGGTCGGCCTCGGCTAGCGGCGCGATCGCATCGCCTCCTGTGAAGCGACCGGCCCACCGGGCAGCGACTGGGTCGCGCCGCTCAGGGTCGTGATGGTTGTGAAGCCGCTCACGTTCTGAATCATGCCGGCAGCGATGAGCACGATCGCGGCCACAATGGACAACGGCAACAGCAGGCGCAGGATGCCGCGGGTCAGGTCCACCCAGAAATTGCCGATCGTGCCGGCCCGTACGGCAGCGAACGCCCGCACGAGGGCTATGGCCACGCACAGGCCGACCGCGGCCGAAACGAAGTTCTGCACGGCCAGGCCGAGAAGCTGCACCGAATACCCCATGGTGACGTCGGGGGAGTAGGACTGCCAGTTGGCGTTGGTGACAAACGAGATGGCGGTATTGAACGAGAGCCCTTCCGGGATAGCCGGAAAGCCGAGGGCGTAGGGCAATACGGCCTGCAGCCGCTGGAGGCCGTAGAGCAGCAGTACTCCGACGAAGGAGATCGCCAGCGCACTGCGCAGATAGGATTGCCAGGTCTGTTCGGAGCGCGGATCGACACCGATCAGTCGGTAGAAGCCGCGCTCGATGCGCAGGTTCCGCCGGCTGGTGTAGATGAGCGCTATGTAGTCACCGAGCGGGCGATAGATGAGGGCGAGAACCAGAGCCACGGTTGCCGCCTGCAGGGCAACCAACCAGTTATCCATTAGAACGACTCCGGCTTTATTAGGGCAACGAGCAGGTAGACGATGGCGGCCACGGTCAGACCGGCGGCAATGACCGAGAACACGATCACAGTTTCTCGACCCCCCAGGCGACAAACGCGACGAGGGCGAACAGGGCACAGACGCCCAGGAGATAGACAAGGTCGAGCATGAAAGCTCCTTCTGCGGCGGCGAGAGATAGACGTGGCGGCGCGGGTTGTGTGCTGCACCGGAGAAAGTAGACACCCGCCGGGAACGGGACGGGACGATCCTCACGACTTCCATACGCCGCACGCCGCAAAGCTAACGACATTGCCGCGGGCAAAGGTCGTCGGACAAATCCTTCTGGCCACTGAACCATTCCCCGTGGTAACTCGTGGTAGCTCCAAGGACCCCTCTGCCTCGCACCACAGCACCGATACCACTCATCGAATAGCAACACTTCATCACGCACCAATTCGAAAAGCGTGCACCGAGAGAAGGAAGCAATCATGAACAGCAGAATTTGGCTCAAGGTCGGGCCCGTCGTCGGGGCGGTTGCGCTCAGCGTTCTTGCGCTGACCGCATGCTCGCAGGGAACGACGGCACCGGCTGCCGACACATCAAGTTCATCCAGTGCGACGAGTGACGCCGCCGACAAGCCGGCTCTGGCCACCGCGGACAGTTCGCTCGGCACGATCGTCGTCGATACCGCCGGGATGACCCTGTATGTGTTCGACAAGGACGTCGCCGACTCCGGCAAGAGTACCTGCGAGGGCGAATGCCTCGTCAAATGGCCAGCCGTCATCGCCGAATCCGACACCCCCACCGTTGACGGTGTGACCGGCACGGTCGGTGTCATCACCCGCACCGACGGCACCAAGCAAGTCACCCTCAATGGGCTTCCGCTCTACTACTGGGCGGGCGACGCTGCTGCCGGTGACACCACCGGCGAGGGTGTTGGCGGCGTTTGGTGGGTTGTCGCTCCCAACGGCGACAAGATCGCTGGATAACGTCCTCAATCAGGCGTCGTCTCGCAGACCCCGTACCTGTCGGCACCGCGAAGCCGAGGGGTACGGGTGCTCCGGCACCGGGCAGAATAGACGAGTGTATGTTCTGGTGCGGCAAGCGAGCGGGGGCGACGTGCTCGTCGACCCGCTGGACGATGCCGGCTTCCCGCTCGAGACTGCCCGCCGACTCACCATGAGCGAGTTTCACTCGTTCGTGAAGTCCCGCGAGCCGACAACGCGCGTGCCAGCGGGGCAAAACGCCGCTGCGCCCCGCTGGGTCTGGGAAGACACCGCCCGAATCTATCCCGTTCTGCTCGCGGCCGGGATCCGTGTGGACCGTTGCCATGATCTCCGCCTCTGCCACGTGATCCTGAAGAATTCCGCCCTCACGATGACGAGCCCACTCGCGCTGGCCGCACCAGGTCGCTGGGATGTGGCGAGCTTGGGACCGATCGACGAGGCGGAACCTCGGGCGACGCTGTTCGACCTCGACGTCGACGGTGACGCGGCCGATGAATTTGACGCTGACGGCTCCGGTGGTGCCGCTGCCGATGACTCCGGCGCAGCGCGCGAGTTTCGACGCCAGCTCGACGCCGTGGCATCCGCTGGCGAACCGGGACGACTGCGGCTGCTGCTGGCGGCCGAATCCGCCGGTGCCCTCGTAGCCGCGGAGATGCGTTATGCCGGACTGCCCTGGCGCACCGACGTGCACGATGTGCTCCTCACCCGGGAACTGGGGCCGCGGGTCGCGCCCGGGGTACGGCCGGAGCGTCTGGAGCTGCTGGCCCAGCGCATCCGTTTCGAACTGGATGATCCGGACCTCAACCCTGACTCCCCGCAGGATTTGTTCAAGGCGCTGCAGCGAGTGGGCCTCAACGTCACGTCCACGCGCGGGTGGGAGCTGCAGAAGCTGGAGCATCCGGTCATCGAACCGTTGCTGCAGTATAAGAAACTGGCTCGGCTGCTCAGCGCCAACGGCTGGACCTGGATGGAATCCTGGGTCATCGACGGCCGATTCCACCCCGACTACGTACCCGGAGGTGTCGTGACCGGTCGCTGGGCCACCCGCGGTGGGGGAGCGCTGCAGTTGCCCAAACAGATTCGCGGTGCCGTGGTCGCCGACGACGGCTGGAAACTCGTCGTCGCCGATGCCGCCCAACTCGAGCCGCGAATCCTCGCGGCGCTCGCACAGGACACGAGCATGGCCACGGCCGGGCGCGGAACCGACCTGTATGCCGGAATTGTGTCGAGCGGCGTCGTCGAAACTCGAGACCACGCCAAGGTCGCCATGCTCGGCGCCATGTACGGCGCCACGACCGGGGAAAGCGGTCGACTGATGCCCCGCCTCGCCCGCGCCTATCCCCGGGCGATCGCTCTGACCGAGTCGGCCGCCCGCGCGGGAGAACGTGGTGAGGTCGTCACGACCAGACTTGGGCGATCGTCGCCGATCCCGGGACCGGGTTGGCACGAAGCCCAGGCGCAAGCCTATGATCCGGCGGCAACAGCGAGCGATGAGCGGCGCGCCCGCAGTCAGGCCCGCGACTGGGGACGCTTCACCCGCAACTTTATCGTGCAGGGCAGTGCCGCTGAATGGGCCCTGTGCTGGATGGCCGAGATCCGCCGCGAGCTCACGGCCTTGCCAGGCCCTGCACCCCGCGATCGCGCGGTAGCGGCCCGCTCCGAAGCGGATGCCGCCCCCGGCACAGCCCCCGAGTCCGGTTCTCTCGACGAGCGGTCGACGTCGCAGGCTCCGGGGGCCCGCCCGCCCTTCGACGCCGAACCGCATCTGGTGTTCTTTCTGCACGACGAAGTGATCGTGCACACGCCGGCGGAGCAGGCCGACGCTGTGGCTCAGATCATCGTCACGGCCGCCGAGACGGCGGGGCGGCTGCTCTTCGGCGACTTTCCGGTCGACTTCATGCTCACGGTGGCCACCGTAGACAACTACGCCCAGGCCAAGTAGCCGGTCAAAGTCGACCTGCGTGACGGGTGTGCGGTGCGGGTATGCGGGTCTGGGCGCGCAGAAAGGCGGGCCCCGCGCTGTGTGCGTGGGGCCCGCCTGGTGTTCCTGCAAGGGAATTCTGTGGGGGTTGGTCTGGTGGTTAGCCCTTTTTGATGACGACGGTGGTGTTGTCGGTGTAGTAGTTGCGTTGGAAGTCGATGATGGTGGTGGTTTTTGCGATCACGGCGCAGTTGGCGACCTTGGTGTCTCTGCCGAATTTGTTGTCTTTGATGATCGTTCCCTTGAGTGGGCCGTAGGCTTTTTCGGCGATGTTGACGGTGCAGGCGCCGTTGTTGGCGAAGTTGTCGGTGAAGCTGAAGTTGGAGACGACTCCGCGGTCCTGGGTGATTTGCACGGCGGCGCTGTGTGAGTCGGTGAGGCGGTTGCCGGTGACTGTGACGTTGTTACCGATCTGTACTTGGATGGAGTCGTCGTGGCTGGGTGATCCGCCCTGGTTTGGGTCGTTGAGGTAGTGCATGTGGTCGTGGATCCAGCTGTTCTGAATGAGCACGTTGCTGCCGGTGACGTGGATGCCGTCGATGACGTTGTGGATGTTCAGGCGGGTGGCGGTGAAGTTGTAGCCGTAGATGCCGTTGGCGTCGGGTGAGGCGACGGTGGGGAACAGTTCGGTGTCGGTGATCACGAGGTTGCTGTAGCCGCCGAGGTTGTTGATCAGGGCGCCGGGACCGTTCATGGTGCGGCCGCGGATGATGGAGTTTTTGATGGTGACGTTGGCGGCGCTGATTTTGATCAGGCCTCTCACGTCGAGGCCGTTCAGGACGGTGCCGGGGGTGGTGACGTTGATGTCCCCGTTGACGACCTTCAGGCTGGTGCCGGCGGGAACACCGGTGTTCGTCGCGGTCGGCGTGCCCGCCGTCGGCTGAGCCGAAGTCGGTGTGGGCGTCGGCGTCGGGGTAGGAGCCGGTGCCGGGGTGGGTGCCGGGGTGGGTGCGGGGACGGTTTTGGCGGTGTAGCCGACGATGGTCATGTCGACGGTGACGTTGGCGGTGGCGCTGGCGACGGTGAGGGTGCCGTCGGATTTGCTGGTGACGGGGACGGTGTAGGTGCGTTCGGGGCCGTCGCCGGTGGGGGCGGTGAAGTAGTAGCGCTGGGTGTTTTCCGGGCCGACGAGAACTTTGATGTCGGTGCGGGCGGCGGCGGTGGTGTCGAACATGACCTGCACGGAGGCGGCGTCGGCGGGGATGGTGCCGAGGTCGGTGGTGACCTTGCTGCCGGCGGGGACAGCGACGGAGGCGGTGGTGGTGGCGGCTTGGGCCGGCAGCACGGCGAGGCCGCTGAACGCGACGGCGAACGCGCCGGCGGCGGCGATCAGGGCCAGGCGGCGCGACGGGCGACCAGCGGGGCGAAGGGTGGAGCGTGAAGCGAAAGCAGTGTTGGACATGGGTCACATTTCGTCTAGTGCACGGATTCGGGGGGTGCGGGTGAGCGGCTGTGGAGGGGGCCGCGTCGTGTGAAATGAGTATTGCCCACTATGGGCATTGTCACAATCGAATACGGGTTTTTCTCAGGTTCACCCCCCGTTCCGGGGTAGACGAAAACCCGGAAACGGGCACAAAAAAGCGGCCGGACCTGCAATAACAGGGCCGACCGCATCCGTATAACGAATGTGGAGTCTGTGCACGATTCCCCGTACGCGCTGTCCCAATGCGGCCTCTGGTGGTCACAGATGTGCGTTCGCGGCCGACGAAGCCTCGCCTACACCGGGCCCCGGGAAGGCCCGTCAGGTGCTTGTCAATGCGCAGGTGGCTGGGGCATAATGGCGCTATCGGCTCGCTGCGCTCTGGCGGTCGAACAATTTCACATTCACCATCGTGCCCACAGCAGTGAGTTGAAAGTAGCTCAGCGTTGCAAGCGCGGTCGTTCCGAGGTCGTTGGGGAAGACGCACCTACTAGGAACGGAGAAACACGATGGATGCAACACCTAACCGTCGGACGCGGATTGCGCGGGGGGTGCTTTTTGTGCACTCCTCTCCGCGGGCCGTCTGCCCGCATGTCGAGTGGTCGGCTGGCCGTGCGCTCGGCGAGGCTGTCAACTTTGCCTGGTCAGAACAACCGGCTCTGCCCGGATCCCATCGGGCCGAATATTACTGGGAGGGATCCCCGGGTACCGGCGCGGCACTCGCATCCGCTCTGCGAGGGTGGGAGCAGTTGCGCTTTGAAGTCACCGAAGACGCCGGACCGGGTTCGGATGGCGGTCGCTGGCTGCACACGCCTGAGCTGGGAATCTTCCACGCACAGACCGACAGCGTGGGTAATGTCGTCGTGCCGGAAGATCGCATTCGATCGGCGATGGAGCGTGCCGGAGCCAACGCGATCGAATTGCACCGGGAGCTGCGCCTGGCCCTCGGGCAAACCTGGGACGACGAGCTTGAACCGTTCCGGCAGGCCAGCGATCTGAACGCCGTGGTGTGGCTGCACCAGGTCGGCTGATCAGACCGGTTCCCCAATGCGTGCGGTTCGCCCGTGATGGCGTGGCCTGTCGACCGGTGATACTCCCGGTGGCAATCCCACGAAGTCGACGTCTGTTCCCGTGAACACGGCCAGATTCGGCGAATCGCCTTACAGAAATGACCCCGTCCGAATCCGGACGGGGTCATTCTCATCTGCAGTACTTAGACGGAACGGAATGCCACGACCGCGTTGTGCCCGCCGAACCCGAAGGAGTTGCTCAGCGCGAGCAGGTCTCCGGCAGGGAGCGCCCGCGGAGTGGTCACCACGTCGAGTGGAATTTCCGGGTCCTGCGACGTGAGGTTGATCGTTGGCGGTGCGGTGCGCTCGGCGAGAGCCTTCACCGTGAAGAACGCCTCGAGGGCACCGGCACCTCCGAGCAGGTGGCCGGTTGATGCCTTCGTGGCCGACACCGGGATACCGTCGAGCAGGTTACCGAACACTCGCTTGAGAGCGTTGTACTCGGCGATGTCTCCGACCGGGGTACTCGTGGCGTGAGCGTTGATGTGGGATACCTCAGCGAGGGTCGCACCGGCATTTTGCACCGTCGACACCATGGCGCGGGCAGCCGCGGTTCCCTCAGGGTCAGGCGCGGTGACGTGGTACGCGTCGCTGTTGACGACGCCGCCGACGAGCTCAGCGTAGATGTGCGCTCCACGTGCCTTGGCGTGCTCTTCGGTCTCGATGACGAGGGCGGCAGCGCCCTCGCCGAGAACGAAACCATCGCGGGTCACATCGTACGGGCGGCTCGCGGTGGCCGGGTCGTCGTTGCGGGTCGACAGGGCGTGCATCGCCGCGAACGAGGCAATCGGCAGCGGGTGAATCGCGGCTTCGGAGCCGCCAGCAATAACGACATCGGCCAATCCGGCCTGCAGGCGGTTGTAGGCGTTGACCAGAGCTTCGGTGCTCGAGGCACAGGCGGAAACAACCGTGGTGATACCGGCACGGGCGTGCAGGTCCATGCCAATGGCCGCTCCCGGGCCGTTGGGCATGAGCATCGGCACGGTCATCGGCAGCACGCGGCGCGGGCCGCGTTCGCGCAGCGTGTCCCACGCGTCCAGCAGGGTCCACACGCCACCGATTCCGGTGGCCCAGTCCACGGCGAGGCGCTCAGGCTCGACCTCGGGAGTGCCGGCATCGGCCCAGGCTTCGCGCCCGGCGATCAGCGCGAACTGGCTGGACGGGTCGAGGCGTTTGACCTCAAAGCGCTGCAGCACATCTGCGGTCTTCACGCGCGCCTGTGCGGCAAAAGTTACGGGAATAGCTGTTTCAGCGACCCAGGCCTGCTCGAGGGTGGTGGTGCCCGATTCGCCGGCCAGAAGGGCCGCCCAGGTGTCGACCGCCGTGCCGCCCAACGGCGTAGTGGCACCGATACCGGTGATAACGATTTTCTTGGTCATAAGTCAACTCTCCATGGAACGACAAACGTGTGGGCCGGCGCGTTCCAGCACCAGCCCAGTGAACAGGTCGGCCGTTTGCCGGCCGACCTGGTTCAGGCTTGGGCCTAGTCCTGGGCCTTCACGATGAACTCGACGGCGTCGCCGACGGTCTTGAGGTTCTTGACCTCTTCGTCGGGGATCTTCACGTCGAACTTCTCTTCTGCGTTGACGACAATGGTCATCATCGAGATGGAGTCGATGTCCAAGTCGTCGGTGAACGACTTGCCCAGTTCAACCGTGTCGGTTGCGATTCCGGTCTCGTCGTTGATGAGCTCGGCCAGGCCGGTCAGAACTTCTTCGGTGGACAATGCCATGATATTTCTCCTTGAGGGGTGTCTCGGTTGACCGAGACCTAGTTTAGGGGGTGGGTAGGTTAGGGCAGCACAACGACTTGCGCACCGAACACGAGTCCGGCTCCGAAGCCGATCTGCAGTGCGAGTCCGCCGCTGAGCTCTGGGTGTTCCTCGAGCAGGCGGTGGGTGGCGAGAGGGATCGAAGCCGAGGAGGTGTTACCGGTCGTGGCGACATCGCGGGCGATGACCACGGACTCCGGCAGCTTGAGCTGCTTGGCGAACTCATCGATGATGCGCATGTTGGCCTGGTGCGGAATGAACGCCGCCAGGTCGGCGCTCTCGATCCCGGCGACTTCGAGGGCCTTCTTAGCCACCTTCGCCATGTCCCAGACGGCCCAACGGAAGACAGTCTGTCCTTCCTGACGCAGGGTGGGCCAGTCGGCTTCGCCGCGACGGTACTCCTGCAGGGTGTGATTCATGGTGATCGCGTCTGCTTTGGAGCCGTCCGAGCCCCACACTGTGGTAGAGATTCCGGGGTAGTCGCTCGGGCCGATGACGATGGCGCCGGCGCCGTCGCCGAGGAGGAAGGAGATGCTGCGGTCGGTCGGGTCGACGAGGTCTGAGAGCTTCTCTGCGCCGATGACGAGCGCGTAGTGTGCAGCCCCCGTGCGAATCAGGGCGTCGGCCTGGGCTACGGCATAGGCGTAGCCGGCGCAGGCCGCGTTGATGTCGTAGGCGGCGGCCGGATTGGTGCCGACGCGGTCGGCCACGACAGCGGCGATCGATGGGGTCTGGCGGCTGTTGCTGATGGTGGCGACGATAACGGCGTCGATCAGGGCCGGGTCGACGCCGCTCTTCTCGATGGCCTCGCGGGCGGCATCCGTTGCGAGATCGACGGCGCTGATGTCCTGGCTGGCCCGGGCACGTGTGATGATTCCGGTGCGCTGCTGAATCCATTCGTCCGAGGAATCGATGGCTTCAACGAGGTCGTCGTTGGGTACGAGGTTTTCACCGCGGGCAGCGCCCACGGACAGAATGCGGGTGTACTGCGGTCCGTGGGACTGCTGGAGTGTGGGCTTTGGCATTGTCTCTTTCGTCACATTCTCTCGTGCTTCAGTACTGCTGGCACAGTTAGGACTGCTGGTCGATCATGGCCCAGGCGGCGGGCAGGTCGTCCGGGGTCTTGATGGCGACGCTGGGGACGCCTTTCAGGGCTCGTTTCGCGAGCCCCACGAGGGCGCCGGCGGGCGCCACCTCGATGATTCCGGTGACTCCCGCTTGAGCGAAAGCCTCCATGCACCTGTCCCACCGTACCGGCGACGACACCTGACCGACGAGCAGATCCACAAAATGGATGCCGTCGCTCATTTGGCTGCCGTCGCGGTTGGTCCAGATCGGGAGCGTCGGATCGGCGGGGCTGAGCGAGTCGGCGACCATGGTCATCCGTTCGACGGCTGGCTTCATATACCGGGTGTGGAATGCACCGGCGACCTGCAGCGGGATGACTCGGGCCCGGTGTGGGGGAGTCGCGGCGAGGTCCGCGAGGGCATTGAGGGCCCCGGCGACGACGATCTGCCCGCTCCCGTTGAAGTTGGCCGGTTCGAGACCCAGTTCAGCGACCCGCGCGAGCAGTTCGCTCTCATCGGCCCCGATTACGGCACTCATACCGGTGGCCTCCAGCGCGGAAGCCGCCTGCATGGCGAGGCCCCGTTCGCGCACGAAGCGCACGGCCTCGCCGTTGGTCAGGATGCCAGCGCCAGCGGCCGCGGTCAGCTCGCCGACCGAGTGCCCAGCGATACCGGCAATGCGGTCGCGGCGTCCATCGGTCAGCAGGGCTTCGAGGGTGAGGATGCCGGCAGCGACGATCAGAGGCTGGGCGATCGCCGTGTCGCGAATGGTGTCGGCGTCACTGACCGTGCCGTGGGCGACGAGGTCGAGCCCGACCTCGTCGGAAATTTGGCGGAGGCCCGCGTCGAAGGCGGGCAGAGCCAGCCAGGGTTCAAGGAATCCGGGAGTTTGGGAGCCCTGACCCGGGCAGACGACAACGATCACTTAGTTAGTCTTCCAATCTGGTGACGTAAATGAATGTGTAGATCGCACTAAGTATCCAAGAAAGCTTTGTCGACAGTAGTACATTCGCCGGTTTCCCCGGGCTGGATCAGCGGCGTCGGCTGGATCCGTCGTGGTCGCTGATCGAGCCGATGATCAGCGCGGACTGCAGAATGAGTGCCTCGCGGGCTCCCGTGGCGTCGTAGCCGATGACCTCGGACACGCGTTTCAGGCGATACCGAACGGTGTTCGGGTGCACGAAGAGTTCGCGAGCGGTCGCCTCCAGCGAGCGGCCATTGTCGAGATAGCACCAGAGCGTGGTGAGCAGCTCGGTGGAGTGGGCCTGCAGTGGCCGATAGATGCGATGGATGAGCGTGGCCCGGGCGAGCGGATCGCCAGCGAGGGCACGTTCGGGGAGCAGATCGTCGGCCTGCACCGGGCGAGGCGCATTGCGCCAGGAGCGAGCGACCGCGAAACCGGCCAGCGCGGCCTTCGCGCTTTTCGACGCGTCCACGAGGTTGGGGACCTCGTGGCCGAGCACCAGGTGGCCGGGGCCGAAGATCGGCTCGAGCTGCATGGCGATTTCCATGAAGGTGAGGGCAGCGGCCGTACCGACGTCCTCGCTGTCGACCGGCGCCGGACGGGCCCGACCGATCACGAGCACGAGGCGGTTGCCCTGAACTCCGATCAAAACGTCAGCAGCCATGTGCCGGGCGGCCCGTCGCAGCTGGTCGACGTCGAGCATTTGCGGCGTCGTGCCGACCAAAACGCAGACCTCGCCGTGGCCGTGCCAGCCGAGGGCCGCGATGCGACTGGGGAGTTCGTCGTCATATTCCCCGCTGAGAATAGAGTCGACGACGAGCGCTTCGAGTCGTGCGTCCCAGAGCCCGCGTGCCTCGGCGGCGCGAGCGTAGACATCCGCTGCCCCAAAAGCGATCTCCCGGGAGTAGAGCAGAATGGCCTCGCGCAGGGCCTCCCCACCGTCCTTGACCCGTTCCTCGACGACTTCAACCGTTACGCGAATGAGCTGCAGCGTCTGCTGCAGGCTCACCGAGCGCAGCAGTTCGCGGGGGGCGGCGCCGAAGACGTCAGCGGCGATCCACGGCGTTGACCGGGGGTCGTCGAACCACGAGATGAAACTCGTGATTCCGGCCTGGGCGACGAGGCCGACCGCCGACCGCCGTCCTGGTGGCATATCGCCATACCAGGACAGCGTGTCCTCGAGCCGCTTGAGCGTCTGGGTGGACAGCTCGCCGGAGATGGTGCGCAGCCAGTTGAGAGTCTGCTCTTTCGTCTTGGGCGCCGGTGCCACGGTTTCTTAGCTCTCGCCCCCGGCAGAGCCGGTGGTGCCCGCGTTCACATCGTGCAGGCGATACTTGGCAATCGCCTGGCCGGCGAGGCTCCGGTCAACTTCACCGCGACGGGCGAGCAGCTCCAGGGTGCGCACGACCATGGACGGACCGTCGATCTTGAAGAATCGACGTGCCGCCGGACGGGTGTCCGAGAAGCCGAAGCTGTCGGCGCCGAGCGTTGCAAAGTCGCTCGGAACGAACTGCCGAATCTGATCCGGAACGGCGTGCATGAAGTCGGACACGGCCACGAACGGACCGGCTGCTCCCTCGAGCTTCGCCGTGACATACGGAACGCGCGGCTCGTCGTCGGGGTTGAGGAAGTTGTGTTCCTCGGCGGCAAGACCATCGCGGCGAAGCTCGGTCCAGGACGTGACCGACCAAACATCGGCCGACACACCCCAGTCGTCGGCGAGCAGCTTTTGCGCCTCAAGCGCCCACGGCACGGCGACGCCGGAGGCCAGCAGCTGAGCCTTCGGACCACTCACAGCGGATGCGCTCACCCGGTGGATACCGTGCAGGATTCCGTCCACGTCGACATCGTCGGGCTCGGCCGGCTGAACGGCCGGCTCGTTGTAGACCGTGATGTAGTACATGACGTTCGGGTCGGTGTGGGTTCCGCCGTACATGCGATCGAGTCCGGCGCGCACGATGTGGCCAATCTCGTAACCGTACGCAGGGTCGTAGGAGACCACGGCCGGGTTGGTCGACGCCAGCAGCGGCGAGTGACCATCGGCGTGCTGCAGCCCCTCACCGGTCAGCGTGGTGCGACCGGCCGTGGCTCCAATGATGAACCCGCGGGCCATCATGTCGCCGGCCGCCCAGAGGGCGTCGCCGGTGCGCTGGAATCCGAACATGGAGTAGAAGACGTAGACCGGAATGAGCGGTTCACCCTGGGTGGCATACGAGGTACCCACGTTGGTGAACGCCGCGGCAGCCCCGGCTTCATTGATGCCCACGTGCAGAATCTGGCCCTGCGGACTCTCCTTATAGGAGAGCAGCTGGGCGTGGTCAACAGACGTGTAGTGCTGGCCGTTGGGGTTGTAGATCTTGGCGGTGGGGAAGAACGCGTCGATGCCGAAGGTGCGGGCCTCGTCGGGGATGATCGGAACGATACGGTTGCCGAAGTCCTTGGCCCGCACGAGCTCCTTGAGCAGCCGCACGAAGGACATCGTCGTGGCGATTTCCTGGGTTCCGGAACCCTTTTTGGCGACCTTGTACGTCTCGTCGCCAGGCAGATTGAGCGCGGTGTGCCGGGTGCGACGCTCCGGCAGGTAGCCGCCGAGCGCACGACGCCGCTCGTGCATGTACTCGATCGCTTCGTCCTTGTCGCCGGGGGAGTAGTACGGCGGCAGGTACGGGTTTTCCTCGAGCTGAGCATCCGTGATCGGCACGTGCATGCTGTCACGGAAGGACTTGAGGTTGTCGAGGGTCATTTTCTTCATCTGGTGGGTCGCGTTGCGGCCCTCGAAGCTCGGGCCGAGGCCGTAGCCCTTGATCGTCTTTGCCAGAATGACGGTGGGCTGTCCCTTGTGCTCCGATGCGGCCTTGAACGCGGCGTAGACCTTACGGTAGTCGTGGCCGCCGCGCTTGAGGTTCCAGACCTCGTCGTCGCTCAGGTGTTCGACCAGCTTGAGGGCGCGCGGGTCGCGGCCAAAGAAGTTCTCACGTACGTAGGCGCCGCTCTCGGCCTTGTAGGTCTGATAGTCGCCGTCGGGCGTGACGTTCATGAGGTTGATCAGGGCGCCGTCGACGTCGTTCTTGAGCAGGTTGTCCCACTCGCGGCCCCAGACCACCTTGATGACGTTCCAGCCGGCACCGCGGAAGAAGCTCTCCAGCTCCTGGATGATCTTGCCGTTACCGCGCACCGGGCCGTCGAGACGCTGCAGGTTGCAGTTGATCACGAAGTTGAGGTTGTCGAGGCCTTCGTTGGCTGCGACCTGCAGCTGGCCGCGGCTTTCCACCTCGTCCATTTCGCCGTCGCCGAGGAACGCCCAGACCTGCTGGTCGCTCGCGTCCTTGATGCCACGGTTGGTCACGTAGCGGTTGAGCTGCGCCTGGTAGATGGCGTTGATGGGGCCGAGCCCCATCGACACGGTCGGGAACTGCCAGAATTCCGGCATGAGGCGAGGGTGCGGGTAGGACGAGATGCCGTCGGGAGCGTGCGACTTCTCCTGGCGAAACCCGTCGAGCTGGTTCTCGGTCAGGCGGCCCTCGAGGAAGGCACGAGCATAGGTGCCGGGGGAGGCGTGTCCCTGGATGAAGATCTGGTCGCCACCGCCCGGGTGATCCTGGCCGCGGAAGAAGTGGTTGAACCCGACTTCATAGAGGGCAGCGGATGACGCATAGGTCGCGATGTGCCCGCCGACAGCGATGCCGGGGCGCTGAGCGCGGTGCACCAGAACGGCAGCGTTCCAGCGAATCCAGGCGCGGTAGCGGCGCTCGATGTCTTCGTCACCGGGAAAGTCGGGTTCGTTCTCCGTGGCGATGGTGTTGATGTAGTCCGTCGTCGGCACCATGGGAACGCCGAGGTGCAGCTCTTTCGAACGCTTCAACAGGCTGAGCATGATCTCGCGTCCGCGTTCGTGACCGTGTTCGGCAACGAGCGAATCGAGGGATTGCGACCACTCGGCCGTCTCCTCCGGATCGGAGTCGGCGTTGTTCGTAGAGTATGGGTCCTGGTCGTTGACCGTCACAGTCGACCTCTCCTTGGGGTTTATGCAGCGATGGTGCTTCGTGGGGGCATTCTTTCGCCACTACGAAGGCACGTGCCGTAAATGAGCAGGTTGGATTGCAACCAGCGGCACTACGTAAGCCTACAGATTTTTACTCGTCGTCCGCAGACGGAGGGTTCACCAGCCAAATTTCACGAGGACGGATCCACGCGGTCTGTGAATCCGCGCACATTGCGGGGCTAGAGTGTGTCACCGGCCAATCCGTGCGCGCAGGCGCACCAGGAAAGGAGCATTTATGGCTCTCGAAAACGACACCCAGGCACCCGACTTCAAACTGATCAACCAGTTCGGCGAAAGCGTTCAGCTCAGCCAGTACCGGGGAACGAAGTCGGTCGCGCTCGTCTTCTTTCCGCTGGCCTTCTCCGGAATCTGCAGCGGTGAGCTGTGTGAGTTGCGCGACAACCTCGCTCTGTTCGACGATGGCGGCGTTGAACTGATTGGCATTTCGGTCGACTCCCGACACGCCCTGCGGGCCTTTGGTGAGCAGGAGAAATATACCTTTGACCTGGTCGCGGATTTCTGGCCGCACGGCGCCGTCGCAAAGGAATATGGCGTCTTTCTCGAGGAGAAGGGCTTCGCCAATCGCGCGACTTTTCTGATCGACCCGAGCGGCATCATCCGTTCCAGTTTCATCACCGCACCGGGCGAGGCGCGGTCGATTGAGTCGTATCGGGCCGCGCTCGAGCAGTTGGCACCGGTTCTCTGAACCCGTCGGGTCGCCAATCGCGCAGCGACTCTGACCTATACTGAGAACGCCCGCGACAAACGTCGTCGCCGGGGCCTTTAGCTCAGTTGGTAGAGCGCCACGTTTACACCGTGGATGTCATCGGTTCGAGCCCGGTAGGGCCCACAGAGATTTCTCCCACAGCTTGTGATCGTGAGGTCGAATGACACGCACGATGCAGGTGCGTCCGGATTGGGTGCGTGCTCAGTGACTGATCGGCTGGCCTTCGGTGCCGCGGTGGAACAGCTGTCGCTCGCTCACGAGAGTCGCGCGAGCATCTGTGAGCCTTTTCTTCAGGTGCTGCCGGTCAACGCCGCAGCCGTCTGCACGCTCGTGAATCCATTTGGACGCGAAACAGTCTGCGCGAGCAATCCGATGGCCGCGCTCTTTGATGAGCTGCAATTGGACCTGGGTGAAGGGCCATCCTGGGACGCGCTGCACACTCGGCGCCCCTTGCTCGTTAATAATTTTCAGACGTCCACGGGCGCGACCTGGCCGACACTAATGAACGCCTCCAGGCACACCGGTGTGCATGCCGTCTACGCCTTTCCGCTGAGCTTGGGGTCGCTCGATATCGGTGCCGTTTCCCTGTTTTCGAACCATTCCGACGGGCTGTCTCCCGCACAGATTCTCGATGCGCAAGTGCTCGTGCACATTGCTTCCGTGCAGGTTTTACGTGGTTCCCTCGCGTCGCAAACACTTAAAACGAATCTGGAAGATAATGAAGGATATTCGAGGCGTGTCGTTCATCAAGCGACCGGAATGGTTCTGGCCCAGCTCAATCTTTCCGCCGCCGACGCGCTTCTGATAATTCATGGACATGCTTTTGCTCATGGACGAACTGTTCGGGAAGTCGCCGCTGATGTAGTGACACGACAGCTGGATTTTTCGTCGATTCCCGAGTCTTAGAACGGAAATATGGTGACAAAAACCCGGGAAGGTCAACTCCTTGAGACCTTCGTTACCCTGGCCGACACACTCGTCGCCGATTACGACGTTGTCGACCTCTTGCACACGCTGGTGGAGAAATGTGTCGCACTATTAGAAGCCTCGGCGGCGGGCATCATCCTCTCAGCTGGCGACGGTGAACTCGAAGTCATGGCGTCGACCAACGAACGCAGCCGCTTGGTGGAAATTTTGCAGTTGCGTGCCGGAAGCGGCCCCTGCGTCGAAAGCTTCACGACCGGGCTGGCCGTGGCTATTCCGGACATCGACAACACCGGTGACAAATGGCCCAAGTTTCGGCAGGGAGCTCTAGCTCAGGGATTCGCGTCGATGCATGCCGTACCGCTGCGCCTGCGCGCGACGACGATCGGTTCGCTCAACCTCTTCTGGGATCGCACCGGCGGGCTGAGCACTGCAGACACCAACACGGTGCAGGCCCTCGCTGACGTCGCGACCATCGGTATCCTGCAGGAACGGGCTATTCGGGAGAGCGATATTGTTCGCCAGCAACTCCAGCATGCTCTCAGCAGTCGGGTGCTGATCGAGCAGGCCAAGGGTGTGGTGGCCTATACCCACGGGGTGCACATGGGCGATGCGTTTGACAAGATTCGCGGATATGCCCGCAACAACGGCCTTCCCCTCGCGGACGTCGCCGAGCGGATCGTGAATCGCGCACTCACGCTGTAACACTGCGGTCCAGTGCGTTTATGCGAGATTGCCGAGTTTCCATCGTCGTGGGGGTAGACCGGGCATATACTGTTAGAGCGACCCCGGTCCCTGGAAGCACCTGCATTTTCCGTGAGCTTTCGAGGGGCGATCATGAAACGCATATTTCACCCGGGCGGTTCAGTAATAACCGGCAGCGATCTGGCTGATGCCGTACTCCTTTACGCCGAAGCACTGTGTAACCGCCGGCAGGTCGACGTCGTCGACATCCCGGTGATGGGAGATGATGGACACCTGCTGCGTGCCCAGTTCCTGATTGGTTCGGCCAGCCAGCTGGTCAGCGTGACGGCCGACAGTCCGTCGCCGGAGTTGGTTGAACCGGAGACCACCGATTTTCTGCACCGCAAAGCCCAAACCGGGGCCATGATTCCCGCGGCCTGGACCCGTGAGGAATCGGCCGTCGCCCAGTTCGACGACTTCGACTACTGACTTATCTTTCGCCGGACCGGAGCATTGGGTTGCACCGTGTCCGGCGAAGCCCCAGCGCCGGGCGCCCGGTAGGCTGAACGAGTGTCATTCTCGCTAGCCGACGTTATCCGCGTCGCTCATACCCTGTGGCCCCCGGGCGGTGCCGAGGCCTGGGACGCACCTGGCCTGGTCAGCGGAGATCCGAACCGGCCGATTCGCAGCATCCACTTGGCTGTCGATGCCGTCTCCGACACCGTCGACGAGGCCGTCGAGGCCGGCGCCGACCTGCTGCTGACGCATCATCCGTTGCTGCTGCGCGGTGTCACGAGCATTGCCGAAGACGGCTACAAGGGCGCCCTGCTCAGTCGCCTGATTCGCGCAGACTGCGCACTGCTCGCCGCGCACACCAACGCCGACGTCGTCGCTGACGGCGTGTCCGACGTGATCGCTACCCGGCTGGGACTGATCGACGCCCTACCCATCACCGACAGTGCCGCGCCCGGAACCGGCATCGGTCGCGTTGGACGCCTGGCCGAGCCAACAACCGTGGGGCACCTCGCGCACACCGTGCTGGCCTTGCTGCCTGCGACTGCGTCGGGCGTGCGCGTCGCGGGCGACTATTTGACACCGGTCACCACCGTCGCGTTGTGCGGCGGTGCAGGCGATTCATTGCTGCGCCACCCCAGAGTGCTGACAGCGGATGTCTACATCACCTCCGATCTGCGTCATCACCCCTCCTCCGAAGCGCGAGAGCAAGCGCTCTGCACGGGCGGCCCCGCGCTCATGGACGTGTCGCACTGGGCCAGTGAGTGGCTCTGGCTGGAACCGGCGGCCGAGCAGTTGCGAACAGCTCTTCCCGGGATCGTAGTCACCGTCAGCGAACTGAACACCGATCCGTGGTCCTTCGCCGTCGTGCACTGACTAGTGCACTAATCTCCGAGTCATCCCCATTTTTTCGTACCACATCTCATCAAAAGCGTTAGGTCAGGACATCGTGAAGGCATCACCACTCCAGCAGAAGGAACTTCTGCGGCTTCAGGCCCTGGACATCAAGGTTCTTCAGCTCAGCCACCAGTCAAAATCGCTCGTGCAGCACGCCGAACTGGCCGACCTCAATCGTGAAGCCGAGGCCAGCCGCATGAAACTGCTCGGTCGGTCGGGCGAGCTTGACGACGTGCGCACCGAACTGGGACGCATCGAGAGCGACGTCGAGGTCGTGGAGAAGCGAATCGCGCGCGACACCGACCGCCTGCAGCACACCTCGTCGATCAAGGACATCCAGGCTCTGGACTCCGAAGTCGCCTCGCTCAAGAAACGCCTGTTCGACCTCGAAGAGATCGAGATCGCTGTGCTGGAGCGCCAGGAAGAGCACGAGGCTGCCGTCGTCGTGGTGGAAAAGGAGCGTGACGCCATCGCCGAACGTGTGAGCGCGACCGAATCCGCGCGCGACGAGGTGTTGGTCGACCTCACCCGCCAACTCACCGAACTCACGCGCGACCGGGCCACCGTAGCGGCCACCATCCCCGACGACCTCGCGGCGCTGTACGAGCGTCTGCGCATCACCGGCCACGGCAACGCCGCGGCCCTGCTGCGCGCCCGAACCTGCAGTGGCTGCACCATGACCCTCACCGGCAGCGACCTCGCCGATGCCCGCCAGGCACCGGCCGACGAGGTCATTTTTTGCCCCGATTGTGGCGCAGTGCTGGTGCGCACCGAAGAGTCCGGAATCTAGTACCGATGGGGCGTGCGTTCGGCGGCAGCCCGCGCGCCCGGTAGACTCAATTTACGGAATGGGTCGGCAAGACGGTCGCGTCGTTCGTTAGATCTTCGGATCGAGCGGATGCCGAGGAACGTCCGGGCTCCATAGAGCAGGATGGTGGGTAACGCCCACCCGGGGCAACCCGCGAGACAGTGCCACAGAAAGTAGACCGCCACCAGCGCGAGTTGGTGGTAAGGGTGAAACGGTGGTGTAAGAGACCACCAGAGGCCAGGGTGACCTGGTCGGCTCGGTAAACCTCGTCCGGAGCAAGGTCAGACAGAAAGCGTTGAGGCGGCTCGCCGAGCTTTCGGGTAGACCGCTAGAGGGCTGCGGCAACGTAGTCACGAGATAGATGGCCGTCGACGGTGTGCGAACACCTGGACAGAACCCGGCGTACTAGCCGGCCCATTCCACTTCTTTGCTGGCCAGGCGGCCGATCAACCGGCCGCGGTCCAGTGGTAGAGCTTTTCCGGCCGCCCGGCCCGGCCACACTTCTGGGTGATGTCGGCGCGTTCGGCGGCGAGCAGATATTCGAGATACCGGCGGGCGCTGAGCCGGGCCAGGCCCAGATGCTGGGCCACATCGCTCGCCGAGATGCCCACCACGACGCGCTGGAGTGTTGCCACAACGGCATCGAGGGTCACCTCGGACAGCCCCTTGGAGAGCGACAACCCGGTGGAGCCAGCGGGAACGGTCGGTGCAGCTGCACCGGCGGCAAGGGCGGCGGGCGCGAGCGCGCCGGGTTGCAGCATCCGGTCGATGCGGGCCTGATCGAGCATCGATGGTGCGATCGCGGCGTGATCTCGGAGTTCCTGCCGGTGCTGAACGTACTGGTCGAGTCGCTCAAGCAGAACGGTCGAGGTGAATAGCTTGACCAGGTAATGCATGACGCCGCCGGCCATCGCGGCCCGCACGGTGTCGAGTTCCCGGGCCGCGGTGATAGCGATGATATCGACCGGGTCGGCTGGATTCTCGTGTGGACTGGCCGGACTCAAAGATTCGCACACGGTCCTTCTCCTTGATTCCCGGACCGTCGTCGGAGACGACGAAGGTAGTGCCGGTGCCTGTCGGTGCCGAGGCGCACCAGGATGGTACCGTCGGCGCAGATTGCTTCCATCGCGTTGTCGATGAGGTTGCCGAGCACAGTGACCGGATCGGTCGTGCCGTCGGGCGCGAGGATTGACCCTTCATCGATGACCAAACGGATGCCCTTCTCGGCCGCGATAGTGCTCTTGGCCATGAGCAGGCTCGCAACATCCGGGTGGGTGATGCCGGGGGAGAGCGCCGGGACACCACGGAACCGCCATGGCCGCACCGAGCACCTCCGTCGCCGGGCTCGCCACCGAGTCATCGTCGGCACCGAGCAGCCTCCGTGCCTCATCGTTGACCAGGGCGACTGCGCCGAGGACGTCAACCGCGACGACGCCTTCGCCGATGCCGTGCAGCATCGCATCGTGCGTCTCCAACAGGGAAGCGATCTCCTCAGGCTCCAACCGGTGGATCCGGCGCCACACCATGCGGGATATGACCATCGCCCCAGCCGTTCCCACTAGGGCAGCACCGACGAGCCAGATCACGAGTTCGGGCAGTACCTTGTGCAGGTCGGCGCGAAGGGCCTCCTCCAGAATGCCCACCGAAGCCATGCCGAAGATCATTGCCAGCCTGTACGTCGGCAACCTGATGCTGCTGATTCTGAACCTGCCGCTGGTCGGTATCTGGGTGAAGATTCTGCAGATCCCGCGCCCGTACCTGCACGCCGGAATTCTGGTGTTCGCCGGGCTCGGTGCATTCTCGCTCACCTTCACGCAGGTCGATGTGGTAATCCTGCTCGTGGATGGCGTGCCGGGCTTCTTCATGCGGCGCTACGGCTACCCGATCGCTCCCATGATGGTCGGGCTGATTCTCGGCCCGATCTTGGAAAACCAGCTGCGACACACGCTCGCGATCTCGCAGGGAGACCCGCCGGCGCTCATCGCGTCGCCGATCGCGGCCACCATCTATGTGTCGCTGATCGTGATCTTCGCTCTGTCGTACTGGATGAAGTGCCGCCAGCGGACCTCGGTATCCGAGACCGTGGCAGTAGACGAGGTCGCCGAACCGATGGCTCGGTAACGCTCGACTGACCTAACGACAGCAGGACCGACACCACTTACGTGGAGTCGGTCCTGCTGTCGTTAAGCTTCGAAAATCAGCCCGGGAAGCGCGCGGCGAGGGCGGCCGCGCCGAGGATACCGGCGTTGTTCCGATGCACAGCAGGGATGATGCGGGTCTTCAGATTGAGCAGGGGCAGAAAGTGCTCGTGGTGCTTGGAGACTCCTCCGCCGACGATGAACAGGTCGGGGGAGAAGAGCAGTTCGAGGGTCGAGTAATACTTCTGCAAGCGTGCGGCCCATTTGTCCCAGCTGAGGTCGTCACGTTCCTTGGCGGAGTATGCCGCACGGGTTTCATAGTCGTAGCCGTCGATCTGCAGATGGCCCAGCTCAGTGTTGGGCACGAGCACGCCGTCGTTCAGCAGCGCCGAACCGATCCCGGTACCGAGCGTGGTCAGCAGCACGACGCCGCCGACGTCTTTGGCCGCACCGAACTGTGATTCGGCGTAGCCTGCAGCATCCGCATCGTTAACGAAGTGAATCGGCAGGCCGAGACCCTTTTCGAACAGGGCTTCCGCGGCGAGCCCGATCCACTTCGACGATACGTTCGCGGCCGACATGGTGTGACCGTTCTTCACGACCGCGGGAAAGCACACGCCCACCGGGAGGTCTCCGACGTCCTTCGAGACGGTGGCGAGCAGGGTTCGGGTGGTCTCGACAATGTCCTGCGGCCGACCACCCTT
Organism: Cryobacterium sp. N21; assembly: GCF_002929575.1. Classification (NCBI taxonomy): domain Bacteria; kingdom Bacillati; phylum Actinomycetota; class Actinomycetes; order Micrococcales; family Microbacteriaceae; genus Cryobacterium; species Cryobacterium sp. N21. The sequence goes on from NZ_PJJQ01000036.1 coordinate 533,748, forward strand.
GGGAGTGGGCAACTTCACGCGGTCAGAGAGGAGCGCGCCGGTGGCCAGATCGACTACCGCACCCTTGATTCCCGTGCCACCGATGTCGATGCCGATTGCGGTCTGTGCCGTCATGTGTTGATCCTCTATCCGTTCGAAAAGGTCGGTCAGACCAGGGTCAAAATCTCGGCACCGCGCTCGGTTACAACGAGGGTGTGTTCGAACTGTGCGGTCATGCTGCGGTCACGTGTCAGCACGGTCCAGTCATCGCTCCAGATGTCCCAGTCGCTCGTGCCGAGGGTCAGCATCGGCTCGATGGTGAAGACCATCCCGACCTCCATCACCGTGTCGTACTGCGGTGCGTCATAGTGCGGAATGATCAGACCGGAGTGGAAGGCTTCGCCCACCCCGTGGCCGGTGTAGTCGCGCACGACGCCGTAGTTGAAGCGCTTGGCGTAGGATTCGATGGTTCGTCCGATCACGTTGACCTGACGCCCAGGGGCGACGGCCTTGATACCGCGGGCGAGCGCTTCCCTGGTGCGTTCGACCAGCAGCGTCACCTCCTCGGTGGCTTCGCCCACGATGAAGGTGACGTTGGTATCGCCGTGTACGCCATTCTTGTACGCGGTGATGTCTATGTTGACGATGTCGCCGTTTTCGAGCACCGTGTTGTCCGGGATTCCGTGGCAGATGACCTCGTTCACCGAGCTGCACAACGATTTGGGGTATCCGCGGTAGCCGAGGGTCGAGGGGTAGGCATCGTTGGCCACCATGTAGTCGTGACCGATCTGGTCCAGTTGCTCGGTGGTGACGCCGGGAACGATGGCTCGGCCGACAGCGGCGATCGCCTCGGCGGCGATGCGGCCGGACTCGCGAATGAGGTCGATTTTCTCGGTCGAATAGACGTCAGAGCCGGTGAAGGGGCTCGGCCCCTTCTTGCCCACGTACTCCGGGCGAACGATGTGAGATGGAACGGAACGGGTCGGTGACACCGTTCCCGGGATGAGGTGACCGATTGAATCCTTAGGCATAGGATCAAGCTTATGGCCGACGACAAAGAACACGCATTCTGGTACAACATGCGCACCGGGGAGGTGGAGCACGGCCTCCAGTCGACATCGCTGGATCGGGTCGGGCCGTTCGCCACCCGTGACGAGGCAGCCCACGCTCTGGAGAAGCTGCGTGCGAACAGCGCCAAGTGGTCGGAAGACGACGCTCAGGACGCCCGCTAGCCGTTCTACTCGTAACTGTGCTCTGGCGCGGGGTACGCGCCAGAGGCGACGTCCGCGGTGAACCGCTGCACAGCATCCGTCAGTACCGCCCGAACGTCGGCGTACTGCCGCACAAACTTGGGCACCCGGCCGCTGGTCATACCGGCGAAGTCGGTCCACACCAGGAGTTGGCCGTCAACGGATGGTCCCGCCCCGACCCCGATCGTCGGGATCGACAGTCGTTTGGTCACGCGAGCTGCGACGGACGCCGGCACCATCTCCAGGACGACGGCGAAAGCGCCGGCGTCCTGCACGGCGAGAGCGTCAGCGATAAGCTCGTCGGCGGCATCCCCTCGGCCCTGAATGATGTGGCCGCCCAAACCGTGTTCACTCTGCGGGGTGAAACCGACGTGTCCCATCACGGGAATTCCGGCCGAGACGATACGCCTGATCTGCTTGTGGCTGCGCTGGCCGCCCTCGAGCTTCACCGCGTGGGCCTGGGCTTCCTTCATGAACCGTACGGCGGTCGCCAGGGCTTGGTCCGGCCCGTTCTCGTACGACCCGAACGGCATATCGGCCACGACCAGGGCGCGAGTCACCGCACGGGCAACGGCACGGGTCAGCGGGATGAGCTCGTCCACCGTGACCGGCAGCGTGGTCTCATACCCGAAGACGTTGTTGCCGGCTGAGTCGCCCACGAGCAGAAAATCGATTCCGGCCTCGTCGAAAATCTGGGCGGTCAACATGTCGTAGCTGGTCAGGCCGGTGATGGGGATGCCCTGCGCCTTGGCGTTCTTAAAGTGGCGGGTGCGCACTCGCTTCGGCCCGGAAGCCGCGTTGTAGGGATGCTGCACTGCGGCATCGGCGGAAGAAACCGTGGAATCGGGCTCGGGTGCTGTCAACTCTGGCATGCGACAAGTGTAGTCAGGCAAGCAATCGTGCCTGGAGCCAGTAGCCTAGACAGTAGTTATTGGGGTCGGTAGTTGTTTTGCTGGCTACCTGTTTGAGCAATCAGAGAGAGCGTGAATGGACAAGCAGCGCGACTTCGTTCTTCGGACCATCGAGGAGCGAGGAATCAAGTTCGTTCGACTCTGGTTCACCGATGTCGTCGGCACCCTCAAATCCGTGGCGATCGCGCCAGCCGAAGTTGAAGGTGCCTTCAACGAGGGCCTCGGCTTCGACGGTTCAGCCATCGAAGGCCTCACCCGCTCGTTTGAAGCAGATGTCCTGGCGCACCCGGATCCCACGACCTTCCAGATCCTGCCCTGGCGCGGCGAGGTCGACCCCACCGCCCGCATGTTCTGCGACATCACCACCCCCGACGGTCAGCCAGCCGTGGCCGATCCGCGCAACGTGCTCAAGCGCACCCTCGCCAAGGCAGCCGACCGCGGGTTCACGTTCTACACTCACCCCGAGGTGGAGTTCTACCTGCTCAAGTCGTCGAAATACGGCAAGAACGGGCCGGTTCCGGTCGACTCGGCCGGCTACTTCGACAACGTTCCCGGCGGCACCGCCCACGACTTCCGCCGCCGGTCGGTGCGCATGCTCGAAGACCTCGGTATTTCTGTCGAGTTCAGTCACCACGAAGCCGGTCCGGGCCAGAACGAAATCGACCTGCGCTATGCCGACGCGCTCACCACCGCAGACAACATCATGACCTTCCGTACCGTGGTGAAGGAAGTCGCGATCGAGCAGGGCGTGTACGCGACGTTCATGCCCAAGCCCATGTCGGAACACCCCGGATCGGGCATGCACACGCACATGTCGCTGTTCGAGGGGGACGCGAACGCGTTCTACGAGGCCGGTGCCCAGTACCAGCTTTCCAAGATTGGCCGTCAGTTCATCGCCGGGCTGCTCAAGCACGCCCCGGAGATCACTGCGGTGACCAACCAGTTCGTCAACTCGTACAAGCGGCTGTGGGGCGGTGACGAGGCCCCGAGCTTTGTCTGCTGGGGCCACAACAACCGCTCCGCGCTGGTTCGCGTACCGCTCTACAAGCCGAACAAAGGCCAGAGCGCCCGCGTCGAGTACCGCGCCATTGACTCCGCAGCCAACCCATACCTCGCGTATTCGCTTATGCTGGCCGCCGGCCTCAAGGGCATCGAGGAAGGCTACGAGCTGCCGCCGGAGGCCGAAGACAACGTGTGGAGCCTCAGCGACACCGAACGTCGTGCGCTTGGGTACACGCAACTGCCGGCCAGCCTCGATCACGCCATCCAGTTCATGGAGGAGTCAGAGCTCGTCGCCGAGACCCTCGGCGAACAGGTCTTCAACTATGTTCTGCTGAACAAACGGCAGGAGTGGCGCGACTACCGCTCGCAGGTTACCCCGTTCGAACTGGAAAAAAACCTGGAGATGCTCTAACTCGCCAGTGGTCGATGACCGAAGGAATCACCCGCGATGGAGCGTTTGCAGTTGACCCTGACCGAACTCGTTCGGGCGGGTTTCGTCGACCTTGCCGAGGTGCGTGCCCGCCTCGATGAGGTCGCCCAGCTCGGTGCGGTCAGCCCGCACACTGACCCGGATTCGGCGGGGAGGCTGACCGAGACGCCGGCGCTTCTGCCGCTCCTCGCGGTGACGGCCAGCCCGGATGCCGCGCTGGTAGCGCTGGTCGCCCTGCTGCGACCGGGGTCGCCCGAACTGTTTGAGCTCTTGCAGTCAGCCACGGCGACCGGGCGGCTTCTGAAGGTTCTTGGAGCCTCCAGCGGACTCACCGAATTCTTCCTCAGGCATCCGGTGGAACTCTCGGTTTTGGCAACGCCTCTTGTGGTGCTACCCAGCCTCGACGAACTGGTCAGCGACCTGTTGGACTCGGTCGGTGCGACCGGGGGATTCTCGGAGCTGGTCGACGACGCGGCCTGGATTGCCCTGCGGGTGCGCTATCGTCGCCGACTGGCGCAGCTGGCGGCCTTCGACCTCGAACAGGCCGACCCCGTGGCGGGGCTCGACGGCGTTGCCCGCACCCTGTCCGACCTCGCCACCGCAGCGCTCGAAGCCGCCCTCGCGGTCGCCCGTACCATGTCGAGCGGTGACACGGCCGGGCGCGGTGTTTTTCCAACCGAACAGGTGCGTGCCACCCGCCTGGCCATTATCGGAATGGGCAAGGCCGGCGCGAGCGAACTCAACTATGTGAGCGACGTCGACGTCATCTTCGTCGCCGATGGGGACGAAGCGGCCGGGCTGGAAAGCTCCCGAGCCGTTGAGATCGCCACCCGCCTGGCCGTGCTCATCATGCGCGGCCTGGGCGAATCCGGCATCGAACCTGAGCTGTGGGAGGTCGACCCCAACCTGCGCCCTGAGGGCAAGAGCGGTGCACTCGTACGGTCGATCGAATCACACCTGGCCTACTACGACCGCTGGGCCAAAAGTTGGGAGTTCCAGGCACTGCTCAAGGCCCGCACACTGGCCGGTGACCGCGCGCTGGGGGCGCGTTATCTCGATGCGGTCACGCCCAAGGTCTGGAGCAGCGCCAGCCGGGAGAATTTCGTCGAATCGGTGCAGCGGATGCGTGAGCGCGTCACCGACAACATTCCCGACGACGAGGTCGACGTTCAGCTCAAGCTGGGCCCTGGCGGGCTGCGCGATATCGAGTTCACGGTGCAACTGCTCCAGCTCGTGCATGGCCAGACCGACCCCGACGTTCGACAGGCCGGTACCCTGCCGGCGCTGACCGCCCTGGCCACCGCCGGGTATGTGGGCCGGGCCGAAGCCACCGAATTTGCCCAGGACTACCGCATGCTGCGCCTGATGGAGCATCGGCTGCAGCTGCAAAAGCTTCGCCGTACCCACCTGGTGCCGCGGGACGAAGCGAACCTGCGGGTATTGGCTCGCTCGACCGGTCTGGCCACGAGCGCTGACGGGCTGACCATCCGCTGGTCGGAGACCAAACAACGGGTGCGCGGTCTGCATGAGCGGCTGTTCTACCGGCCCCTGCTGTCGGCGGTGGCGTCGCTGCCCGCCGACGGCCTCAACCTGACGAGCGCACAGGCCGAGGCCCGTCTCGCCGCAATCGGCTTCCTCAATACCAAGGGTGCACTGGCCCACATCGCCGCTCTCTCCGGCGGGGTGTCCCGGCGTGCGGCGATCCAGCGGCACCTGCTTCCCGTGCTGTTGCAGTGGCTGTCCCAGGGAGCTGACCCCGACTACGGCTTTCTGGCCTTTCGTCGCCTGAGCGACAACCTCGGCTCGACCTACTGGTTTTTGCGCATGCTTCGGGATTCCTCGGGCGCCGCCGAGCGACTCACCCGGGTCTTGTCCGGAAGCCGGTACATCGGCGAGCTCCTGGAAAAGATCCCGGAGGCGGTGGCCTGGCTAGAGGACGAGGCCGACCTGCAGCCACGGCCGCGCAAATCCCTGCAGGATGAGACCCGAGCCGTGCTGGGCCGGCATGAAAGCCCAGATGCTGCCGCCACCATCCTGCGCGCCGCCCGTCGCCGTGAGATGCTGCGTCTGGCATTCGCCTCGCTACTCGGCCAGATCGATCTCGACCAGCTTGGCCAGGGCCTGACCGACGTCAACGCGACCTATATTCAGGGCGTGATCGCCGCCATCCGTGGGGGAGACCTGAACGATCAGGGCGGCGCCGACGGGTCGTCCGGCGGCGACGGTATTGAGTTCGGTGTGATCGGCATGGGCCGGTTTGGCGGCGCCGAGCTGGGTTTCGGCTCCGACGCCGACGTCATGTACGTCTTCCGTGCCGGCACCCTCGACGGCGAAGCTGCCAATGATCGGGCCCGCTACATTGTGCGCGAGCTCAACCGGCTCACCGAGGACTCGCGTCTGCCACTGGACCTGGACATTGGGCTGCGGCCCGAGGGCAGCAATGGCCCTGTCGTTCGGTCACTGGAGTCCTACCAGGCCTACTACCGGCGCTGGTCGCTCACCTGGGAGGCGCAGGCGCTTCTTCGCGGCCGTGGGGTCGCCGGCGACGCTGCTCTATTGCGCGACTTCACGGCCGTCGCCGACGAGGTGCGGTATCCCCCCGCGATCAGCGAACAGGCCGTGCGCGAGGTGCGCCGCATCAAGGCGCGGGTGGAGAACGAGCGGCTGCCGCAGGCCGCCGACCCCAACCGGCACCTGAAGCTCGGGCGCGGCTCGCTCAGCGACGTGGAGTGGCTGGTGCAGCTTTTGCAGTTGCAGCACGCGGCAGCGATTCCGGCGCTCCGCACGACGTCGACGCTGTCGGCTTTGGCCGAGGTGGTCCGTGCCGGCCTGATTCCGGCAGCGGATGCCGCGGTGCTGCGCAGCGCGTGGATCTTCGCGTCCCGTGCGCGGTCGGCCATCACCCTGTGGACCAATCACACCTCGAACGTCTTGCCGACCGATCGTGCGGCCCTCGAAGGAATCGCCCGGGTCATGGAATACCCGCCCGGCTCGGGCAATCAGCTCGAGGACGACTATCTTGCTGTGACCCGCCGGGCACGTGCCGTGTTCGAGCGACTGTTCTACGGCCCCGTGGAGCGTCCGGGGCCCACTGTCGGCTGATCCGGCACGAGGCGCGTGACAGGAGTGCACTCGGCAACACAGCACGCGGCAACGCGTCACCTTGCGACACAGAAGGGACCGCATCCGAAGATGCAGTCCCTTCCCAGTCACGCGGGCCCGATGAACGGATCGCGCGCATCTACTGCTTAGACGCCGTAGTACAGCTCGAACTCGAACGGGTGCGGACGCTGGGCGAGCGGCTTGATCTCGTTTTCGCGCTTGTACTCGATCCAGGTCTCGATCAATTCGGGTGTGAAGACGTTTCCGGCCATCAGGAAGTCGTGGTCGGCTTCGAGGGCCTGCAGGGCCTCCTCGAGTGACGCGGGCACCTGGGGGATGTTCTTGGCTTCTTCGGGCGGCAGCTCGTAGAGGTCCTTGTCGACCGGCTCGTGCGGCTCAATGCGGTTTTTGATACCGTCGAGGCCGGCCATGAGCTGAGCGGCGAAGGCGAGGTACGGGTTACCAGACGCGTCGGGGGCGCGGAACTCGAGACGCTTGGCCTTGGGGTTGGTGCCGGTGATCGGGATACGGATCGACGCCGAACGGTTACCGGCCGAGTAGACCAAGTTGACCGGGGCTTCGAAGCCGGGGACGAGACGGTGGTACGAGTTGACCGTGGGGTTGGTGAAGGCGAGCACGGCGGGGGCGTGCTTGAGCAGACCTCCGATGTACCAGCGCGCCACGTCGGACAGTCCGCCGTAGCCGGCCTCATCGTAGAACAGCGGTTTGCCGTCGGCCCACAGGGACTGGTGGGTGTGCATACCGGAGCCATTGTCGCCGAAGAGCGGCTTAGGCATGAAGGTCGCGGTCTTGTTCCAGTCATGCGCCGTGTTCTTGACGATGTACTTGAATTTGAGCAGGTCGTCGGCCGCGTGCACCATGGTGTCGAACTTGTAGTTGATCTCGCCCTGGCCGCCGGTGCCGACCTCGTGGTGGCTGCGCTCGAGCACGAGGCCCGATTCGATCAGCTTGAGGCAGATGTCATCGCGCATGTCGACGTGCTGGTCGACCGGGCTGACCGGAAAGTAGCCGCCCTTGAACGGGGTCTTGTTGGCGAGGTTTCCGCCGTCTTCCTTACGACCCGAGTTCCAGGCACCCTCGCTGGAGTCGACTTTGTAGTAGCTGGTGTGCTGGTTCACTTCGTAGCGCACGTCGTCAAAGATGTAGAACTCGGCTTCGGAGCCGAAGAAGGCGGTGTCGCCGATGCCGGTGGAGGCGAGGTACTTCTCGGCCTTCTTGGCTACCTGGCGCGGGTCCTTGGAGTAGATCTCACCGTTGCGCGGGTTGTAGATGTCGAAGAGCATGATGAGCGTCTTCTCGGTGCGGAACGGGTCCAGGTATGCGGTCGACACGTCGGGGATGAGCTGCATGTCGGATTCGTGGATCGACGCGAAACCGCGGATCGAGGAACCATCGAACATTTGGCCAACGGTGAAGAACTCTTCATCGACGGTGGATGCCGGAATGTTGAAGTGCTGCTGCACACCGGGGAGATCGGTGAAACGGATGTCAAGAAACTTGACGTCATTGTCTTTGATGAATTTAAGCACTTCGGACGAATCGCGGAACATGCGGAATAACTCCAGACGACGAGGGCGTGGAAACGGCCGAATCGGACACATCGGCTTCATTGAGATTAGTAGCGCTGCGTTACTTGTCCGTGACGCTTATGTTTCGCCCATGTTACAGGCAGGCCCCATCGGTAGACTCATCGGGTGCCAGCCTCCGACTCCCGCCCGAACACTTTTGGTCAGCTTCCACCCAGTAGATGGCCGGGGGAGCGGCTCGGATTACCCCAGATCGGGCCGAGTTCCATCGGCCGCCCCGGTCGACGGATGCTCGGCTTCGCCATCGACTGGGCCATCGCCATCGGCGTCTCAGCGATCTTCTTCAACTATGACCCGGCGGCGAACCTGATCATCTTCGTCATCCTGCAGATCGTCTTCATCCCGACCATCGGTGCCAGCATCGGTCACCGCTTGGTGGGCCTCCGACTTATCTCTATCCACGGGGGCTGGATTGGTCTCTGGCGACCCGTGGTGCGGTCGCTGTTGCTCGGAATTGCCCTCCCGGCGTTGGTCTGGGATTCCGACCAGCGTGGCTTCCACGACAAAATTGCCGGAACGGCGCTCATCCGGCAGTAATAGCACTGCGATGACGAAGAACGGCCGGGCGATGGACGCCCGGCCGTTCTGTTGTCTGTTGAGGTCAGCCGCGCTGGGGGCGCGCCTTCATGGGGTCGACGCCCTTGGGAATGGGAAGTTTCGTGCCCATAGAGTTGAGGCGGTTGTTTACAGCGAGCACCTCGGCCTTAGTCAGCGTGGGCTTGATCCTGGTCAGGCGGCGAGCCAGCTTGTGCAGTGGCACGGCGTCCTCGTCGGGTCCGACGGAAATAACCGTGATGCCGACGTTGCCGCCGATGCGCACAATCTTGCGTTTTTCTTCGTCGAGCATACGGGCAGTGCGCGTCTTGGGTCCCTCGCTGATCAGCACGACGCCGCCGCGACCGACCGCACGATAGACCGCATCCTGCGTCTTGCCGTTGACCGCTACCGGCATTTCACTGCCGACCCAGCCACGCTTCAGTGAACTGCGCAATACCGCCCCCACGGCACCGGGCTGACCCTCGATCTGGGAATACGCGGCCTTCTCGGCCCGACGACCGAGGATGATAAGCATCGCCAGAATACCGGCGAGCACGCCGGCGACGATCCAGAGCACCATCGTGAAGACGTTGCTCCCCGGGATCAGCAGGGCGAGGGCCAGGCTGATCAGAACGGGGACGACGAAGGCCAAAACGAGAATCCAGACGATGTTCGAGTCGTAGCGTCTCGTCATCTGGAATACCTGCCACATTTGCTTCAAGCGGCCGGGCTGTTTTGGTTTTTTGGGGGACTTTTCCTTGCTGCGTGCCATGGGTATAAGACTACCCAGTCACTCGAATGCCCCGTGACCGAATTCGCCTGTGTGCTCGCATCAGGAGACGGCCTGGGCGAACCCAAGTTGGGCATCCGCCAGCTGGCGCAATTCGGCCGGGATCTGGCGACCGGTTGCGACCATGGACTGGGCCCACAGCCGACCGGCGCGGTAGGACGAACGCACCAGCGGACCGGACAGGACGCCGAGAAAGCCGATCTCCTTGGCTTCCTCATTGAGCTCGACGAATTCCTCTGGGCGCACCCAGCGGGCCACCGGAAGATGCCGGGCGCTCGGGCGAAGGTACTGGGTGATGGTGATGATGTCGGTACCGGCCTCATACAGGTCGTGCAGTGCCTGGGTGATTTCTGCGCGTTCTTCACCCATGCCGAGGATGAGGTTGGACTTGGTGATCAGCCCGGCGTTGCGGCCCTGGGTGAGCACGTCGAGCGAGCGGTCATAGCGAAAGGCCGGGCGGATGCGCTTGAAAATGCGTGGCACGGTCTCCACGTTGTGGGCGAAGACCTCGGGTTTGGCGTCGAAGACTTGGGCGAGGTGTTCGGGATTACCGGAGAAGTCTGGGACCAGAATCTCGACACCGGTGCCGGGGCTCTGCTGGTGGATCTGACGAATCGTCTCGGCGTAGAGCCAGGCACCTTCATCGGGGAGGTCGTCGCGGGCGACGCCGGTCACGGTGGCGTAGCGCAGGTTCATCGACACGACGGACTCGCCGACGCGACGCGGCTCGTCCGTGTCATAGTCTGCGGGCTTGCCGGTGTCGATCTGGCAGAAGTCGCAACGGCGGGTGCACTGTGAACCCCCGATGAGGAAGGTCGCTTCGCGATCTTCCCAACATTCAAAGATATTCGGGCAGCCGGCCTCCTGACACACCGTGTGCAGGTTTTCGCTCTTCACCAGCGCCTGTAGCTTCTGGTATTCCGGCCCCATCTTGGCGACGGTCTTGATCCAGGCGGGCTTCCGCTCGATCGGCGTTTCCGCGTTGCGAATTTCCAGCCGCAGCAGTTTGCGGCCTTCGGGTACTGCGCTCATGCGTTCGTCCTGACGGTATCGAGGCTGGCTGGGGTCATGCTTGCAGGGGCCACCGGGGCGGCATTCAGGCTCATCGTGCGACGGAAAGCGGCCGTGATCGGATCGATCAATTCGCTCGGGTCGACGGTGCGGCCGAGCACACGGGTCATCGTGGTCACCCCGGCATCGCGAATTCCGCAGGCGATGATGCGCGAATAGGCATCCAGCGAGTTGCTGCAGTTGAGCGCGAAACCGTGCATGGTCACTCCCTGGGCAACTCGGATTCCGATCGCGGCTATTTTATCTTCGTGGCCGTCGGGTCCCACCCACACCCCTGAGCGTCCCGCAACGCGTACGGCATCGATCCCGAAGTCGATCAGGACCTCGATCAGGATTGCCTCAAGGGACCGAACGTAGCCGACGACGTCGACGGGTTCCGCGAGGTGCAGTATGGGATACCCGACGAGCTGGCCCGGGCCGTGCCAGGTGATCTTGCCGCCCCGGTCGACGTCGATAACCGGCGTGTCGTCGACGGGGCGTTCCTCCGGCAGAGTGCGTTTTCCGGCGGTATACACGGCCGGATGCTCCAGGAGGAGGAAGGTGTCCGGTCGCTCGTGGGCGACGACGGAACGATGGACTGCGCGTTGGAGCTCTAGGCCCTCAACATACGGCACGGAGTTGGCGCTTAGCCCCGCGACGACAAAGTCGAGCATCTGCCCAGTCTAGGGGCGTCGCCGGCATTTTGGGCGCAGCGAGCACCCGGGCGCAGCGAGCACCCGGGCGCAGCCGGCGCCGGTGCCACCCGGACCGGCTCCTCCACAGCGGCACAGATCGCCTGTTCTGCACGAGAGCGGGGGACCTGAGCGCTCTGGCCGGCCCAGCGGCCGATCATGGGCAGGTGAGACGACGCTCTGAACAACCTCCGACTTCGGCCGATGACACAGCTGGCCGCGACTCCCGTCCCGGCCAGCGCGCGGCATACCTTAAGGCCGACGGCGCTTCCGCCACGACAGAACCGGTGCACCCGGAGGGGATTGTCGCCGGACACCGCGTGATCCGTTTGCTGGGCACCGGGGATCGAGCCGTGGTGTACCTGGGTCATTCCGGTGCGGCAAGCGCGGTGGCCCTCAAGGTCTTCCGCGCCGACACCGAGTCGACGAGCATCGAACTCGACATTGCCGTGCTGACCTCGGGGGCAGCGCCGGGACTCGTGCGCCTGCTCGACGTTGCGCAGCTCGGGGATGGTCGCATTTGTCTAGTCCTGGAACGACTCACCGGAGGATCCCTGGCCAGGTACTTGGTCGAACACCCTCGACTGTTTCCCGGCGAAGCCGTGACCCTGTTGGCACCGATCATCGTCGCCCTGCGCGCCATGCACACGGCCGGGTTCGCGCACGGGGCCATCAGCCAGGCGACAATTCTGCTGGATGCCAGCGGCCGGGCGGTGGTGAACGGTTTCGGTGCGGTTGCGCGGCTCACTGACATACCCAGGGAGCGGATGCGGCGGCTCCGCGCCGACTACGAACGCCTGGCTATCGTGATGGAAGCCCTCGTCGAGGCCGTCGATGTAACGGACACGCACCGCGCGAGCGGCGCGGCGCTCCTGCGGCGCTTTCGGGGCGCCATCGACCCGGCCGTTTCTCCGAAATCTTCAGACGGGGCAGCTGGCGCGGCAGGGGTCGGTTCGGTCCTCGGCACACTGGAGCATGACCTTTTCGATTGGGCCGACGCCGAACCGCTTGACGCCTTTCGCCTCACCCACCGATTGGAGGCCCAAACACAGAACGTGAACGCTGACGCGTTCGAGGCGGGGACTGGTCAGGTGAACGTGGTGCAACTCCGCCGCCACGAATTCGACGACGGATCCGATCACGGGTTCGACGACACGTCCAACGATGAGTTCACCGACACGATCGACGAGCTGTTCGACGACAGGTCGTTACCCGCGCGATTCGGCGTCGGTGGCGATGCCTTCACCAGTTTCATGGCTTGGGGCGCAGCCAGCCTGCGCCGGCTCCAGCCGCAGTCGCGTCCTGGTCGGTCGTTCGCGACCGTCGTTGATTCTGTGATCGACTCGCATCCGCTCAAGGCTGTGGCGCACGCCCTGCGCAAACGACTGTATGGGCACCACCGGCCGCTTTTGGTGGCAGCACTGGGCGGCGCCAGCATTCTCGTGCTCGCCCTGACCCTGTTCCCGGTATCGGGCCGTGCCGGTGACAGCGCGTTACCCGGCGCGTCGGGTGCCGACGGCACGTCGAGGAACAGTGCAGGGGCCACCGGCACTCCGGCCCCCGTACCAACGGTCGCGGGCTCCGCGGATGCCGCTCGTACGGCAGGCTTGGCGGCGATAGCGGGGGACAACCCGGTATCGGCCGTGCCGGTGCTCCTCGTGCGCCGGGCGGCGTGCCTGGTCGCTGCCTCCCTGGTCTGCCTGGTCGACGTGGATCAGACCGGCTCGGCCATTCTGGCCGCGGACAGCTACGATGCCCGCGAACGGCAGCAGGGCGGATCCGGCCGGGAGGTCGCCGACTACGCGCCCTACCTGCCGTCCCTGGCAGAACGGAGCGGTGACCTGGCCGTGGTCGTGTTGACTCCGGCGTCCGGGCAGCAAAAAAGCCAGCCGGCCTCGGTCCTGGTGGTCAAGGGCGAGGGCGGCTGGCGTCTTCGTGAGATCTTCGACTACTGAGGTGTCCCAGGCCGAAACTTCCGACAGCTCGTACTGTTAGATTCCGAGGTTGCCCTCGAACGCACCGGCTTCGAGCCGCGCCTTCATCGTGGTGAGGAAGCGGGCTGCATCCGCTCCGTCGATGATGCGGTGGTCGTAGGACAGCGCGAGGTACACGCTGGAACGGATCGCGATCGAGTCGAGACCGTCGTTGGTGACAACGAGCGGTTTCTTGTACACGATGCCTGTGCCCAGAATGGCGCTCTGCGGCAGGAACACGACGGGCGTGTCGAACAGCGCGCCGCGCGAACCGGTGTTGGTCAGCGTGAACGTTCCGCCACTCAGTTCATCGGGCTTCAGCTTGTTGTCGCGGGTGCGAGCGGCGAGGTCGGCGATCTGGGCGGCGAAACCGGCCAAGTCGAGATCCCCGGCGTTACGCACAACGGGGGTCAGCAGGCCACGCTCGGTGTCAACGGCAATGCTGATGTTCTCCTGCGCCGGGTAGACAATCGTGTCGCCCTCGATCGTGGCGTTCACAATCGGGATGGCACGGAGGGCCTCAGCGGCAGCGAGGGCGAAGAACGGCAGGAAGGACAGCTTGTTGCCGGTCTTCTCGGCGAAAGCGCCCTTGACCCGGTCGCGGAGCAGAGCGACGCGGGTGACGTCGACCTCGACCACGGTCGTGAGCTGAGCGGATGACTGCATCGAGATGACAGCACGCTCGGCGACGACCTTGCGCAGGCGCGACATCGGCTGGGTGGTGCCACGCAGCGGCGAGACCTCGACGACCGGTGCGGCAGCGGTCGTGCCGAAGGCCGAGGCCGCCTGCACGATGTCTTCCTTGCGGATACGTCCGCCCACTCCGGTGCCGCTGATCGTCGCCAGGTCGACGCCGGCTTCGTTGGCGAGCTTGCGCACGATCGGCGTGACGTAGCCGCTGGTGCCAGCGTGTGAACCGCGTGCCGCGGGGGCGGCTGCGACGGGTGCGGGTGCTGCTGCCGGGGCTGCAGCGACCGGTTCTGGTTCTGCTGCAACGGGCACTGGTGCAGCGACTGGTGCCGCGACGGGTGCGGGTGCGGGTGCTGCAACCGGTGCCGCAACGGGCTCGGGTGCTGCAACTGGTGCCGCGACGGGTGCGGGTGCTGCAACTGGTGCCGCGACGGGTGCGGGTGCTGCAACTGGTGCCGCGACGGGCTCGGGTGCTGCAACCGGCGCGGGTGCCTCGGCAACGGGCGCCTCAGCAACCGGCGCTTCTGCAGCCGGTGCCTCAGCGACGGGTGCGGCCGCGCCCGATCCGTCGCCGATGGTGACCAGGGGGGTGCCGACCTCGACGGTCTCATCTTCCTGCACCAGGATGGCTTCAATAATGCCGGCGACCGGAGACGGGATTTCCGTGTCCACCTTGTCGGTCGATACCTCGAGCAACGGCTCGTCGACCTCCACGCGGTCGCCCACGTTCTTGAGCCAGCGGGTGACCGTGCCCTCTGTGACACTCTCTCCGAGTGCCGGGAGGCTGACGGATTCGCTCATGCGTATGTCTCCTTCAAAACCGTTTACTTATCTGAAAAATCAATGAAAATTGTGGAATCCGACTACATCGCGTGAAGCGGTTTGCCGGCAAGAGCCAGGAAGGCCTCACCCATCGCTTCGCTCTGCGTCGGGTGCGCGTGCAGGAACGGAGCGATGTCCTCCGGGTACGCTTCCCAGTTCACCACGAGCTGGCCTTCGCCGATGAGCTCGCCGACGCGAGCACCGATCATGTGGATGCCCACGATGGGGCCATCCTTGACGCGCACCAACTTGACCGAACCGGCAGTTCCCAGAATCGAGCTCTTGCCGTTTCCGCCGAGGTTGTACTCGTAGGTGGAAATCTGGTCGGCACCGAACTTGTCGGCTGCCTTGGCTTCGCTGTAGCCGACGGAGGCAACCTCGGGGTCACAGTAGGTGACCTTGGGGATGTTCACGTCTTCGACGATGATCGGGTTCAGTCCGGCGATTTCTTCGGCGACGAAGATGCCCTGCTGGAAGCCACGGTGGGCGAGCTGCAGGCCGGGAACGATGTCGCCAACGGCGTACACGCCGGGGATGTTCGTGGCGAGGCGCTCGTCGGTGATGACGAACCCGCGGTCCATGGTGACGCCGACTTCGTCGAAGCCGAGGCCCGCGGTGACCGGTCCGCGGCCGACGGCCACGAGCAGGAGGTCGGCCTCAACGGTCGCACCGTTCTCGAGAGTGACCACGACGCCCGAATCGGACTGCGTGACACTCTGGAAGCGGATGCCGAGGGAATACTCGATACCGCGCTTGCGGAACGCACGCTCGAGTTGCTTAGAGATGGACTCTTCCTCGTTGGGCACGAGGTGCGGTAGAGCCTCGATGATCGTGACGTCGGCGCCGAAAGACTTCCAGACGCTCGCGAACTCGACGCCGATGACGCCGCCACCGAGCACGGCGACCTTCTTGGGAACGTAGTCCAGGGCGAGAGCGGTTTCGCTCGTGATGACGCGGCCGCCGATCTCGAGCCCGGGCAGCGAGCGAGAGTAGGAGCCGGTAGCCAGAATGACGTTCTTGCCGACGATCATGTCTTCGCCGACCTGAACGGTCGTGGGGGAGACCAGGTGGCCTTCGCCCTCAATCACGGTGATTCCGCGAGCTTTTACCAGGCCCTGCAATCCCTTGTACTTGCTGGCCACGATGCCCTCGCGGAACGCGGTGACAGCAGCGATATCGATGCCCTCGAACGCGGTCTTGACGCCGTATTTGGCGGCTTCACGGCTGAAATCGGCAACTTCAGCCGAGTGCAGGAGGGCCTTGGTCGGAATGCAACCGACGTGCAGGCAGGTGCCGCCGAGTTTGCCCTTCTCGATCAGACCAACGGTGAATCCCAGCTGCACGGCACGCAGCGCTGCTGCGTATCCACCGCTTCCGCCACCGAGAACGACAATGTCAAAATTCTGTTCCGACACTCAGCTACTCCCTCGCGCATTACGCTTTGTCACGACGGCCGACAGATTATGCTGCTCGACCGCGTGGTTTGACAAGCTTTTTCTTGCCCCTACGACTGTACTACGGGCGTGAAAAGTCCTCGGCCAGTCGAATCAGCGCCCGAACGGACACCCCGGTCGGGCCGGCAGCGGTGAATCCCCAGCCCGTGCCGGAGTTCTCGGCCGGTCCGGCAATGTCGAGGTGAGCCCACGGGATGGTCTGGCCGGCCGCATCCGTTCCGATGAATTCTTTCAAAAAGACCCCGGCGAGCAGCATTCCGCCGGCCGAGCTGCCGATCTTCGCGTTGGCGATGTCAGCGACGTCCGAGTTGAGGGTGGCGCGCAATTCTTCCGGGAACGGCATCGGCCAGGCGTTCTCGCCGGCCGCAGCGCTGGCCGCGAGCACGTGTTGAACGAGAGCGTCATCGCCCATGGCGCCGAAATACCGGTTGCCCAGCGCGACGACCTGGGCCCCGGTCAGGGTCGCGACGTCGATGATGGCGTCCGGGTGTTCTTCGCCGGCCGCGACGAGGCCGTCGGCGAGTACCAGGCGGCCCTCGGCATCCGTGTTGAGCACCTCGACGGTGCGGCCACCGCGCATGCGCAGCACGTCGTTGGGGCGGATAGCCGAGCCCGACGGCATGTTTTCGGCGATGCACATCCACGCGGTGATTCGCACCGGCAGCTGCAGCCGGGCCGCGGCGACCACCACGGCCAGAACAGTGGCGGCACCTGTCATGTCGTACTTCATGCCCACCATGGATGCCGGCGGCTTGAGCGAGAGTCCGCCGGTGTCGAATGTGATGCCCTTGCCGACCAGGGCGAGGTGCTTGCCGGCCCCGCTCGGGGTGTAACTGAGTTTGACCAGGCGCGGCGGGCGGGTCGAGCCGGCTCCGACCCCGGCGATGCCGCCGAACCCGTCGGCAGCGAGCTGCTGCTCGTCCCAGACCGTCACCTCGAGCTGCAGTCCGCTGGCGGCCTCGATCGCCAGATCGGCCAGCGCTGCCGGGTACAGGTCGAGCGGCGGCATGTTCACCAGGTCCTTGACCAGGGCCATGGCCTCGGCGCTGACCTGGGCGCGCTCCACAGCGGATGCCGCCGGTGTCGTCGTGTGCACCACGACGTTTCGGGCCGGAAGTTTGGTGGCGGCCAGCGAGCTGTGGCGGTAGGCAGTGTAGGAGTAGCCACCGAGCGCGGCGCCCTCGAGCACGGCCTCGACCTGGTCGGCGTCGCCCAGGGTAATGGCGAAGGCGACCGAGGTCGCGCCGGTCAGCTGCCGAACGGCAGACCCGGCCGCGTGGCGAAGGGCTGCGGTGCTGAGCACGCGCCCCAGTCCGACGACGGCGATGCTGCGCGGAGTGCCGGCACTCGACACCAGACGCACGATCTCATCGCGTGCTCCGGTGGCGTTCAGGAGCGGCAGCTGAGCCGTCACCGACGCGATCAGGGCGTCACCGAGGGTGACGTCCGCGACTAGCTGCACCCCATCATCCGTTTGCAGCGCAGCGAGGATGAGAATGTCGGCGGGGGAGCCCAGCGCGGACTCGGTGGACAGGGACAGGGTGGGAACAGTCATAACTCGATGCTATCCGGGGCCGTTACCAGGCTGTTCGCTCTGGGCACGATGGTGAAAGCCCCAAAACACAGCACGAATGTGCCCCTCGGATTAGAGTTAAGGAATGTCAGACCCCGAGGAGCTCTACGAACTCACCGCCGACGCCGCTGGCGTCCCGCAGGGGTTGCACCTGATTATGGGCCTGACTGGCTTCGCGGATGCCGGTGGTGCGGTAGCCCAGTTCACCGACTATCTGCTGACCACCCTGGATCACACCGTCGTCGCGTCGTTCGACACCGACACTCTGCTCGACTATCGGGCCCGGCGCCCGATCATCTACTTCGACCAGGATCATCTCACCAACTATCAGCCGCCGACGTTGCAGCTGTACCTGGCCCGCGATGAGATCGGGCAGCCGTTCCTGTTCTTGACCGGTTTCGAACCCGACTTCCGCTGGGAACAGTTCACTGCCGCCGTGCTGCAGCTCGTCGACCGATTCACGGTCGCCGGGGCAACCTGGGTGCACGCCATCCCCATGCCCGTTCCGCACACCCGACCGATCGGTGTCACCGTCAGCGGCAACCGTTCCGATCTCATCGAGAACCGATCGGTCTGGCGGCCGCACACGCAGGTCGCGGCCAACGTTCTGCACCTCCTGGAGTTCCGCCTGCAGGAACGTGGCGCCTCCACGGTCGGCTACGTGCTGCTCATTCCGCACTACCTGGGTGACACCGAATTTCCGGCCGCAGCCCTCACCGCGCTAGAGAGCACGAGCGCGTCGACCGGATTGATCTTTCCGACCGATCGCCTGCGGGAAGCCAATCGAGAATTCGTGGCACGCATCGATGACCAGGTGCGGAACAACCCGGAGCTGGCCAAGCTGGTGGGCACACTGGAGCAGCGCTACGACGCCTACATGGAGGGAAGCCCGCTGCGGTCGCCGCTCACCGACGAAGATGGCGAGCTGCCGTCGGCCGATGAAATCGCCGCCGAACTCGAGAACTTCCTCGCCCTGCGGCGCAGCCGCGATGACGGTGCCGCCAGCTAACGCAGCTGGAAGTATCTGGTCGCCACGCCTGACCGGCTGGTCAGGAACGCGATAGGTTAGATCGAGTGAACTCGCGTCGATCCACCCTGATCTTTATCATCGGGTCGTTCGCGTACCTGTCGGCCGTACTCCAGCGCACCTCGATGGGAATCGCCGGGGTAGCCGCCACGGAGAAATTCGGCGGCTCGGCCGCCATCCTCTCGAGCCTGGCCGTCGTGCAGCTCGTCGTCTACGCCGCCGCGCAAATTCCGGTCGGGGTGTTGATCGATCGGTACGGCCCGCGAGTGCTCATGATCACCGGAACGGCGCTCATGGTCACCGGCCAGGTGACACTGGCGCTGGCACCGGATATCTCGGTCGCCGTCATCGGCCGCATCCTGGTCGGCGCCGGAGACGCGACCATCTTCATCTCGATGATCCGCCTGATCAGCTCCTGGTTCAGCGGTCGCATCGTCCCTCTGCTGTCCCAGTGGATGGGCAACATCGGTCAACTCGGCCAGGTACTCTCCGCGGTGCCCCTGGCTTGGCTTCTCCACACCAGCGGCTGGAAACCCGCCTTCCTCTCGGCGGCATCCGTGGCCGTAATCGCCCTGATCGTGGTCATCATTTTCGTGCAGGACCGACCCAGAGACGTCACCGAGCACGTGCGTGCCAACAGCCTTGGCATCGCGCTGACCCAGCTGCGACACAGTTTTCGGCGCCCGGGCACCCAGCTCGGATTCTGGTCGCACTACGTGACGCAGTCGTCCGGCACCGTCTTCAGTCTGCTTTGGGGCTATCCCTTCATGGTCTTCGGCCTCGGCTACGAACCGGCGTTCGCCGCCGGAATGCTGACCGTGTTGGTCGGCGCCGGCCTCGTGTTCGGGCCGATCCTCGGCCTGCTGACCGCACGCTACCCACTGCGCCGCAGCAATATCGTGCTTGGTATCGTGACCGGCATCGGAATCGCGTGGGCGATCGTGCTGCTCTGGCCCGGCGTTCCACCGCTGTGGAGCATTGTGCTGCTGCTGGTCGTGCTCGGCATCGGCGGGCCGGGCTCGCTGATCGGCTTCGACTTCGCGCGCACTTTTAATCCGCAGCGCAGCCTGGGCTCGGCCAACGGCGTCGTCAACGTCGGTGGCTTCACCGCGAGCTTCGTCATGATGTACCTGATCGGGCTGCTGCTCGACCTGCAGAACGGATGGCGCGTGGCCGGGGGAGCAGCGAGCGACCTGTACGCGCTCGACGCATTTCGGGTGGCATTCACGGTGCAATACCTGGTCGTCGGAATCGGCATCGGTTTTCTCGTGCACGCCCGGCGGCGCACCAGACGCCAGCTCTCTCGCGACGAGGGAATAGAAGTCGCACCTATCTGGGTTGCACTATCACGCGCCTGGAAACGGCGTAACGAATGATCGTAGTACGTGTCGTGGCTTGTCGTCCAGACAAACCGTGCAATAATTATTTCAGGACCCGTTCTGGTCCGGGGCACACCGAAATCATTTCGGCGTGAGCATCCCGGGACTTGACATGGGTCCAAGTTCTGCCCAAAAACGCATCTGGCACCGTCACCGGTCGCACAGAAGCAGGTACGACTCCGCATGAGAGGTGTTCGAATGGCAACCACCGTCAAGACCGAGGTGACCGACGAGTCCGTCACGACTCCGGTAGTACCGCCGGTCAAGAAGACCGTCACCAAGGCTGCAGCCGCGAAGGCAGCAGCAGCCGAGGCCGCAGCGACCAAGAAGTCCGCGGCCGCCGGTTTGGCCGCCGAGAAGCCGGCCCCGAAGAAGCGCGCGACCAAGGCGAAGGTCGTCAAGAAAGACGACGAAGCCGACGTCGACGGTGGAACGGACGCCGATGACGACGAGTCAGACGAGGACAGCACCAAGCGCACGGCATCGACCGAGCCGCTCCCCAGCGGCGCCCTCGTACTCTCCCTGGTCGACGATGACGACGAGGTCCCGGTCTATTCCAGCGCCATCACCGGCGCCACGGCCGACCCGGTCAAGGACTATCTCAAGCAGATCGGTAAGGTCGCCCTGCTGAACGCGGCCGAAGAGGTCGAACTCGCGATGCGCATCGAAGCCGGCCTGTTCGCCGAAGACAAGCTGTCGGAGATGACGGATGTCGAGAAGAAGAACGCGCTCGGCCGTGAGCTGCAGTGGGTTGCCAAGGACGGCGCCCGAGCCAAGAGCCACCTCCTCGGTGCCAACCTGCGGCTCGTCGTGTCGCTCGCCAAGCGCTACACCGGTCGTGGAATGCAGTTCCTCGACCTGATCCAGGAGGGCAACCTGGGCCTCATTCGTGCGGTCGAGAAATTCGACTACACCAAGGGCTTCAAGTTCAGCACCTACGCCACCTGGTGGATTCGCCAGGCCATCACCCGGGCCATGGCCGACCAGGCTCGCACCATCCGTATTCCGGTGCACATGGTCGAGGTCATCAACAAGCTCGCCCGTGTGCAGCGCCAGATGCTGCAGGACCTCGGTCGCGAACCCACCCCTGAAGAGCTCAGCCGCGAACTCGACATGACGCCCGAAAAGGTCGTCGAGGTTCAGAAGTACGGTCGCGAACCCATTTCGCTGCACACCCCGCTCGGTGAAGACGGCGACAGCGAATTCGGTGACCTCATCGAAGACACCGAAGCCGTCGTGCCCGCCGATGCCGTGGGTTTCACCATGCTGCAGAAACAGCTGGAGAGCCTGCTCGACTCGCTGTCCGAACGTGAAGCCGGTGTGATTCGCATGCGCTTCGGCCTCGGTGACGGCATGCCGAAAACGCTCGACCAGATCGGCGACACCTTCGGGGTCACGCGCGAGCGCATCCGCCAGATCGAGTCCAAGACGATGGCCAAGCTTCGTCACCCGTCCCGGTCGCAGTCCCTGCGCGACTACCTCGAGTAAACGTGACAGTGACAGGTCCCACCCGGATTGCGTTGTGCGGTTCGTGAGTTCCCTTCGGTACGCCCCCGCGATTCTCATCGGTCGGGCCGTTCGTGTGCTCGCGCGCTGGCGCAAACCGGGCGGTGGCTCGGCCATTCCCGGCGTCGTCGTCAACCGCATCGCCCCGGGCTTTTTGGCCGCGGCGCTGAACGGGTTTCCGCTCGGCCTGGTAATCGTGACCGGGTCCAGTGGCAAATCAACCACGACCAAGATGCTCGTCGCCGTTCTGCGCGCGCACGGCCTGTCCGTATTCACCAACCAGTCGACGGCCAACATCAGCCAGGGGCTGACCAGCGCCCTTCTGGAACAGGTCAGCCTGTCCGGCACGATTGCCGGCGACGTTGCCGTGCTTGAAATGGATGAGGGACACGGCGCGTTCATCGCCGGCTCGCTGACTCCGCGGGTCGTCGCCCTGACCAACGTCATGGTTGACCAGATCGACCGGTTCCACGACTCCGAAATGGTCGCCGCCCTGCTGGCGAAAATCGCTGCACGGGCTACGGAGTCGGTCGTACTCAACGCTGACGACCGCTACCTGGCCGATCTCGGTCACGATCTCGAACCTGGCGTTTCGGTAGCCCGCTACGGTGTAACCGCCGAGGTTCTCGCTCAGTATCCACGCGGACTCGGTTACGCCGACACCGCACCGATTCGCCTGCCGAACGGAACCGGGCTCCAGCTCACCCGGGTGGCCGGCCTGGACGCCGACGTGCAGTTTGCCACGGGCGTTCACAGCATCCGCTTGCCGGCTCGCGGCATCCACTACGCCGTCGACGCGCTGACCGCGCTGAGCACGGCCCAGTCGACCCTGGGCGTACATTTTGATCCGGCGATCGCCTGCACGGCGCTGTCGGCCATGCCGGCCGTTTTCGGACGCGGCGAGGTCGTCACCGTTGGCGGCAAGACCGTTGAGTTTGTGCTCGTGCAAAACCCGTCGAGTTTTCAGCTCAACGTGGACAGTCTCGAACCGGGAACCGAGCAGATTCTGGTGATCATCGGCTCCGACGTGCGTGACCCGTCGTACTTCTGGCCGGTGGACACCTCTGGGCTCGGCCACGTACTCATCGCCTCCGGGCTCAAGGCGCACGACATCGCCCTGCAGCTGGCCTACGACGACGTCACCGTCGACCGCATCGAGCCAGATGTCCCGACCGCTCTCGACGCGTTCCTAGCCCTGCCCGATCCCGTCTCCGGGGTGAAAACCATCATCTTCTCCGCCGACGGAATGCGGCGCACCCGCGCGCACCTCGGCCTCGTCTCCAACTCTGAGGAGCCGGTATGACTGCCACTTCGCTGGACCGCCCGTTCACGGTCGTCTCGCTGCTGCCGCGCCTTCTGAACACGAACGGTGATGCCGGCAATGCTCGTGTGCTCGCGCAGCGCGTTCGGTGGAGCGGCCACGACGCGCGGGTGGTCGATGTGCATTCCCGGGCCGACCTGCCCGAGCACGTGGATGCCGTGTCGATCGGTTCGGGAACGGATGCTGCACTTCTGCCGGCCAGGGACAACCTTCGTACCCTGGTGGAGGAACTGCGCCTCTGGTCCAATTCCGGCGTGCCCATCCTGGCCGTCGGCACCGGGTGGGAACTGCTGAGCTGGGGGAGCGACCTCCCCGACGGCAGCGTGCTGGAAGGACTCGGCCTCGTAGCCGGCCACGCCGTGCCACGCGCCGCCCGCGCTACCGACGACATCATCGTCGCCTCAAAATACGGGCGGCTAATCGGGTTCGAAAACCATGCCCGCGACTACGTCGGTGCTGAAGCCAGCCCGCTCGGCCGGGTGCTGTACGGCACCGGCAACGCGGATGCTCCGGCGAGCGGACCTCAGATTGAGGGACTGACCATGGGTGAGGTGTTTTGCACCCACCTGCACGGGCCCGTTCTTGCTCGCAATCCCGCACTCGCCGACCACCTGCTGCAGGCAGCCTTTAGCCGCCACGATCTCGAATATGCGCGCGGCGCGACGGCCGAGTCCGTCGATGACACCGCGCGGACGGCCCGCAACCAAGTGGCCGTGCGGCTGGGCCAGAACGCCGAATAGGGGCTGCGGACTGAGCGCGGTTCCGGAGACCGAAAAGTCGCAGCGACGAAAAGACCGCGCCGGCAACTGGCCTTAGCCAGCCGCCGGCGCGGCATCCGTTTTGAGTGCCTACCAGCCCGCTAGGAGCGCTGGTCTTCGAGCAGACGGCTCGATTCGTCATGCCAGCTTTCGGCAATGGTTGCCAGCTTCTCCTGGTGCTTGCGGCCGTGGTGCGCGCAGAACAGCAGCTCACTGTTTTTCACGACGACACGGATGTAAGCCTGGGCACCGCACGCGTCGCAGCGGTCGGCTGCGGTGAGCTGGTGGGGGGCGCCCTGGTTGTCTACAGCACCATTTTCGGTGGCGATCTGGGACATATTCTCCTCCTCCAGACTGAATTACATGAACCCTCTTATCTAATGTAAACACGCCGCAGGGCCAATGACGAGATGATTGGCCGGTATTTCGCTCACCGCGTAGACGTGTCGTGGGGGGGTTGCCTGCCGCGCCGTGCCTCCATAGCGCGAAAGATTCCCGGTCGGGGCCGGTATTCTTGGTTGTTGTGAGCTCTGACTATTCCGCGCGCCACCTGTCAGTCCTTGAGGGACTCGAGGCAGTGCGCAAACGCCCCGGCATGTATATCGGTTCCACCGACTCGCGTGGACTGATGCACTGCCTGTGGGAGATCATCGACAACTCCGTCGATGAGGCCCTGGGCGGGCACGGTGCCAGCATCAATATCGAGCTGCATCCCGACCAGAGCGTCGAGGTGCGCGACACCGCCCGCGGAATCCCGGTCGATATCGAACCCAAGACCGGCCTGACCGGTGTCGAGGTCGTCTTCACCAAACTGCACGCCGGCGGAAAGTTCGGCAGCGGTTCGTATGCGGCGTCGGGTGGTCTGCACGGGGTGGGGGCCTCCGTTGTCAACGCGCTGTCCGAACGTCTCGATGTCGAGGTCGACCGCGACGGCAAGACCTGGGCCATGTCGTTCCACCGCGGTGAACCTGGCCTGTTCGCGGATTCGGGGGAGAAGAGCCCCGACGCACCGTTCACTCCGTTCGAGAACCAGAGCGAGCTGCGCGTGATCGGCAAGGTCAAGCGCGGCGTCACGGGCACTCGCATCCGCTACTGGGCTGACCGGCAGATTTTTACCAAGGGTGCAGCGTTCCAGACCGACGAGGTGTTGAACCGAGCCCGCCAGACCGCGTTCCTCGTTCCCGGCCTCGCGATCGAGGTCGCCGACCGTCGCACCGAGGAGCCCGTCACTAGCCTGTTCCAGTTCGACGGCGGCATCAGCGAATTCGTCGAACACCTCGCGACGGATGCCCCGATCACCGATACCTGGCGGCTCACCGGCAACGGCACTTTCACTGAGACCGTGCCGGTGCTCACCGACAAGGGCGCCATGGTGCCGACCGAGCTCACGCGCGACTGCCAGGTGGACATCGCTCTGCGCTGGGGCACCGGCTACGACACGATCGTGCAGAGCTTCGTCAATATCATCGCTACTCCCAAGGGCGGCACCCACCAGGCCGGTTTCGACGCCGGACTGCTGAAGTTCCTGCGCGGCCAGGTCGAACTGAACGCCCGCCGGCTCAAGGTCGGCAGCGACAAGGTCGACAAAGACGACGTGATGGCCGGACTTACCGCCGTGCTCACGGTGCGCCTGCCGGAGCCGCAGTTCGAGGGCCAGACCAAGGAGGTGCTCGGCACACCGGCGGTGCGGGCGATCGTCGCCAACGTCGTCGCGAAGGCCATGGCGGAGCGGTATGCGTCGCCGAAACGCGATGACAAGACCCAGTCAGCGCTGCTGCTCGACAAGATCGTCGCCGAGATGAAGTCACGCATCTCAGCCCGCGCCCATAAAGAAACCCAGCGGCGCAAGAACGCCCTGGAAAGTTCGTCGCTGCCGGCCAAGCTGGTCGACTGCCGCAGTAACGACGTGTCCACGAGCGAGCTGTTTATCGTGGAGGGGGACTCGGCCCTCGGAACGGCGAAGCTCGCCCGCGACAGCGAGCACCAGGCGCTATTGCCGATCCGCGGCAAGATTCTGAACGTGCAGAAGGCATCCGTCGCCGACATGCTCTCCAACGCCGAGTGTGCGTCGATCATCCAGGTGATCGGGGCCGGCTCCGGTCGCAGCTTCGACCTGTCAGCGGCGCGCTACGGCAAAGTCATCATCATGAGCGATGCCGACGTCGACGGTGCCCACATTCGTACCCTGCTGCTCACCCTGTTCTTCCGGTACATGCGCCCCATGATCACCGAGGGCCGCGTCTTCGCCGCCGTGCCGCCGCTGCACCGGGTCGTCGTGATGAACCCGGGCTCGAAGCCCAACGAGACCATCTACACCTACTCCGAAACCGAGCTGCACGGGGTGCTGAGCGCCCTCGAGAAGAAGAATCGTCGTTATCAGGACCCGATCCAGCGCTACAAGGGCCTCGGCGAAATGGATGCCGACCAGCTCGCGACCACCACGATGGAACGTGCCCACCGCACCCTGCGGCGCGTGCGTGTCGACGACGCCGAAGCCGCCGGCAAGGTTTTCGAGCTGCTTATGGGCAATGACGTCGCCCCGCGCAAGGAGTTCATCATCGACAGCTCCGACAAGCTGTCCCGCGATCGCATCGACGTCTGAGGCATCCCAGCGCCCTCGTGGCACGTATTTGAGAAGCCGGCACGTGTTCAAACCAGTGCCGCGTTCTCCAACGCGTGCCACGAGGTGCGCGGGCTTAGATTTCGGTGCCGATTGCTCCGATTGACGCGTCGAGCATGACTCCGGAGGCGTCCCGGCGGGAGCCGGAGTCCGGCAGGGTGCGGGGAGTGCCGTCCGGACCGACGGCCCGGGCCGGAGCTCGCCCGACCCAGGCCACGGCGAGGGTGTCCTCACCCTTGAGGAAGCGCTGGGCGCGAACACCGCTGGTGGCGCGACCCTTGGCGGGATACTCCGAGAAATCGCTCTGCTTCGCGCTCCCCGGGTCGGTGCCCGGGAGGGTCTGACTGCTTGACGCCACGGTGGCCACAACGGCCGCCGCCACGTCCTCGGCTGACAGGCTGGTGAAGAACACGACGGTTTCCCCCGTCGTCAGCTTGATTCCGGCCATGCCGCCGGCTGCTCGGCCCTGCGGCCGTACACCGGCGGCGGTGAAGCGCAACAGTTGCGCATCCGTCGTGATGAAGACGAGGTCGTCGTCCTCTGCACCCTGCACCGCGCCGACCACCTCGTCCTTCGGCTTGAGCGCGATGATCTCCCAGGAGGGTTTGTTGGCCCAGTCGCCGGGAGTGACCCGCTTCACGATGCCCTGACGCGTGCCGAGCGCGATCGCCCGGTCGGAGTCCAGCGAGACGATCGCGAGCACTCGCTCCTTTTGGTCGGTGAGCAGCAGATATTCGCTGATGCGCACCCCGGCGGCGAGCTGAATGGACGTCGGCGGCATCACAGGCAGGTCGACGGGGGAGAAGCGGATGAGCCGCCCCCGGTTGGTCACCGCGCCCACCTCGGTGCGGCTGGTTGTGTCGAGCGTCGAGAGCACGGCATCGTGTTTGCTGCGGCGCTGCGGTGGCTGGATCCGCGGCGGCAGCGAATCGTCGACAGCGACCAGATCGACCCGGGCGATGCGCCCGGTCACGCTCAGAAACACGCGGGTGGGGATGTCCTGCACCTCGAGCACGGCCGCCTGGCGTTTGGCGGCAGCCACCGACAGGCCGGCAATGCTCGGCTTGGCCTCGGTCAGGACTGTGCGACGTGGCGTGCCGAACTTCTCGGCGACCGCGCCCAGTTCCTCTGACACCAGGGTGCGGATCGCGGCTTTCGAGGACAGTAGTTTCTCGAGTTTCGCGATTTCAGCGAGCAACTGGTCACGTTCGGATTCGAGCTCGATGCGGGAGAATTTGGTGAGGCGCCGCAGCCGCAGTTCGAGAATGTATTCGGCCTGAATCTGACTGAGGTCGAACACGTCGATCAGTTTTGCGCGGGCCTGCTCAGTGTCGTCGCTCGCGCGAATCACCTGGATCACCTCGTCGATGTCAAGGATCGCCACCAACAGGCCAAGCACGAGGTGCAGGCGTTCCTTGCGCCGGGCCAGTCGATAGGCCGAGCGACGGGTGACGACCTCGATGCGGTGGTTGACGTAGACGTGCAGCAGTTCGAGCAGCCCAAGAGTCTGCGGGGCTCCATTGACGAGGGCGACAGCGTTGATGTTGAACGAGTCTTCCAGTGGGGTGTACCGGTAGAGCTGCTCGAGCACGGCATCGGGACTGAAACCGGTCTTGATACCGATGACCAGACGCAGTCCCTTGGTGCGGTCGGTGAGATCGGTGACGTCCGAGATGCCGCTCAGCTTCTTGGAGTTGACACCATCCTTGATCTTCTCGATCACCTTTTCCGGGCCGACCAGGTAGGGGAGTTCGGTCACGACGAGCCCGGTTTTTCGGGCGCTGATCGCCTCGACCGAGACGCGGGCGCGGGTCTTGAAGCTGCCGCGGCCGGTACTGTATGCGTCCTTGATGCCGGCCAATCCCACGATGGTACCGCCGGTCGGCAGGTCCGGCCCAGGCACGAATTCCATGACGTCATCGAGTGTTGCGTTCGGGTGGGCGAGCAGGTGCCGGGCGGCCCCGACGACCTCGATCAGGTTGTGCGGCGCCATGTTGGTGGCCATCCCGACGGCGATGCCACTCGTGCCGTTGACGAGCAGGTTGGGGTAGGCAGCTGGCAGCACGTCGGGCTGGGTGAGCTGGTTGTCGTAGTTCGGCACGAAGTCGACGACGTCTTCGTCGAGGTTTTCGGTCATTGCGAGAGCGGGCGCGGCTAGGCGGGCTTCGGTGTAGCGGGGCGCGGCCGGCCCATCGTCGAGCGAGCCGAAGTTGCCGTGCCCGTCGATGAGCGGAACCCGCAGGGAGAACGACTGGGCCATGCGCACCAGGGCGTCGTAGATCGCGGTATCGCCGTGCGGATGCAGCTTCCCCATCACCTCGCCCACAACCCGGGCGCTCTTCACGTGGCCCTTGTCGGGGCGCAATCCCATTTCGCTCATCTGATACAGGATGCGACGCTGCACCGGTTTGAGACCGTCGCGGGCGTCGGGCAGAGCCCGGGAGTAGATCACCGAATAGGCGTACTCGAGGAACGACCCCTGCATCTCCACCGATACATCGACGTCTTCGATGCGCTCGGTGCTGGCTGTGCTGGCGGCTGGTGCGGTGCTGTCTGAGCGGCTCATTGAAAAATTCTGCTTCAAGCGTGCCACGGCAACCGATCGAACGGTCACCGCTGCACTGCGTAGGGAGCGCTCTCGGGAGCGCTGGAGGGCTCGGGTTCGTCCCTGTGAAAGAATGAGACCCGATGCCCACCATGCTACCGGCCCGCCAATTCAGTGCTCTGCGCCTTGCCGATGTTCTCACCAGTTCCCTCGACGCCGTCTGCGCCCGGCCGAACACGCTGGGCCTGCCCGCCGTGCGCAAGGCGGTCGTGATTCTGGCCGATGGGCTCGGCGTCAGCTCGATCCGGGCACGCGCCGGGCACGCACGATTCCTGTCGTCCCGGCTCAACAAATCGAGCATCATCGACGGAGTCTTCCCGGCCACGACGGCCGCGGGAATCGCGACGCTCACCACCGGCGTGGAACCTGGCCAGCACGGACTGGTCGGCTACCAGGTGCTCGACGGGGCCAACGACCGCGTCGTGAATCAGCTCACCGGCTGGGATGACGGCATGCAGCCGGCCACCTGGCAACGGGCCCGTACCGTCTTCGACCTGGCCGCCGATGACAACGTGCCGAGCTTCGCCATTGGCCCCAAACGATTCGTGGCCTCCGGCTTCACCCAAGCGGTACTGCGCGGCGCCCAGTACGTGCCGGCCGAGAAGGTGGCCGATCGCTTTGCCGCCACGCGGAGCATCCTGAATGAGAATCCCACCGCCCTGATCTACCTCTATGTGGCCGAGCTCGACGTGGCAGCGCACGCGCACGGGTGGGAGTCTGATCGGTGGCTGGCCCAGCTGGAGAATCTTGACTCCGAGGTGACCCGGTTCGCTGCCACTCTGCGCTCCGACGAGGGCGTGCTGCTCACCGCCGACCACGGGGTGATCGACGTGCCGAGTACCAAACACGTGCTCTTTGACACCGAGCCAGCGCTCGTGGCCGGCGTGCGCCACATTGCGGGGGACCCGCGCTGCGTGCAGCTCTACCTCGAGCCGCAGTGGTCAGCGGCCGGGTCCGACTCGAACGCCGCCGACACGCTGGCGGATGCCTGGCGGGCGTCTCAGGGGGACCGCGCCTGGGTCTACACCCGCGATGAAGCGGTGGCGGCCGGCCTGTACGGCCGGGTAGCCGACGAGGTGTTGCCGCGCATCGGCGACGTGCTGGTCGCCGCGCGCAAGTCCATCGCGTATTACGACTCCCGCCCGGCGAACCAGAAGGCACGCGGCATGATCGGACAGCACGGTTCCCTCACCGATGAGGAAGTGCGTGTGCCGCTGATCCGAGCGGGCGCCTTCGCTCGGTAACCCGCCGAAACCGCCCGCGGAGTACCCGGTGCTAAACCGGGTACTGGCGGCGCTTTACCTGCGGCTTGGGCAGCCGCATCGGCCGCAGCTGGAGCGCGCGCATAGCCGCGTACCAACGCACGCGTTCAGCCTTGTCAGAACCGAACTTGGCCTCGATCTTCTTAGTGAGTACGAAGCCGAGTACGACGCAGTCGACGACAGCGAAGATGAAGAACGCCCACAGGGCGATGATCGAGTAGCTCGAGATGCTCGGGATCGTGGTGAGGAGGATGACCAGGAACATGATCGGGATCATCAGCTCCCCGACGTTGAACCGGGCATCAACGTAGTCGCGGGCGTAGCGTTTCTGCAAGCCGCGTTCCCGCAGTGGCAGGTACTTGTCCACACCGGCAGCCATTCCGGCACGCGCGACGTCGCGCGCGGCGGTCGACTTAGCGCGCGCCTGCTTGGCTGCGAGTTTGCGGTCATCCGGAACCAGTGGGCGCTTGTTGGCCGCTTCCTGCTTTTTGCGGGTCGGGGTTGCCTGACCCTTGCCTGCTGTGTGCGAGAGACCGAGGCGCGCTGCGGTCTCGTCGGAACTTTCAATCGACGGCTGGGCGTCGGGGTTTACGGGAGGCTTGGCCACATCAAATCCTTGCAATTGGGTGCCTTAAGATTACCGGTATGACTGGTAACCCACAGACGAATTCCCATTCCACTGGCCGAACGCCCGACGCTGCCGCCAATTCCGGCGACAATTCAGCCGCCGATTCGGTCACCAAGGCCGGCCTCCGGGGCGCGGTCGAACGGGGTCTCCCCAGCACGATCGCCGACCTGTGCGCGCTGGTGCGCATCCCGTCGGTGTCCTGGGCGGCCTTCGATCGTTCGCACGTCGCCGCGAGTGCCGACGCCGTCGCCGCGCTGGTGCGCGGGCTTGACGTGTTCGAGTCGGTCGACATCGTGCAGGCCGCCATTGCTCCCAGCAACTCGGGCGGCGCTGCCGAACTCGGGCAGCCAGCGATTCTGGCGTCGCGCGCGGCCCGCAACGGACGACCGACCGTCCTGCTCTATGCGCACCACGACGTGCAGCCTCCCGGCCAGGACGAGGATTGGGAGTCCGATCCGTTCACGCCCACCGTGCGCGGCGACCGACTCTATGGGCGGGGAGCTGCCGACGATAAGGCTGGCGTCATGGCGCACGTCGCGTCCATCCGCGCTCTCGTTGCGACCGTCGGCACCGATTTCGATCTGGGAATCGCGCTGTTCATCGAGGGCGAGGAAGAATTCGGCAGCCGCTCCTTCGCCACGTTCCTCGACGAGAACCGCGAGGCTCTGCGCGGGGATGTCATCGTGGTAGCCGACTCCAACAACTGGGACATCAACACGCCGGCAATCACCACTGCCCTGCGCGGAAACGTGACGCTTCGGTTGACCGTGCGCACGCTCGCCCACGCTTCACACTCGGGTATGTTCGGTGGAGCCGTCCCCGATGCGATGCTCGCCACCATCAAATTGCTGTCAACGTTGTACAACGAAGACGGGTCGGTGGCCGTCGACGGCCTCACCGCCATTGACGTTCCTACACCGGACTATTCAGAGGAACAGCTACGCGCAGAAACCGGCCTGCTGCCCGGCGTCAGCCCGATCGGCCACGGCTCGATCCTGAGCCGGATCTGGTCGCAACCAGCCCTCACTGTGACCGGAATTGACGCACCCACCGTCGACAACGCTTCCAACACTCTCACCCCCGCGGTGACGGTTCGGCTCAGCACTCGCATCGCTCCCGGCCAGTCCGCGGTTGAAGCCGCCGCAGCCATCGAGGCGCACTTGCACGAGCACGCGCCGTTCGGCGCGGTTCTCGAGATCGACGATGTGGATACCGGCGAGCCCTTCCTCGTCGATATCAGCGGCTGGGCCGTGACCGAAGCTCGTTCCGCCATGACGGCTGCCTGGGGCGTTCCCCCCGTCGACATCGGTGTCGGGGGGTCGATCCCGTTCATTGCCGAGCTGGTGCGGGTCTTTCCGACGGCTCAGATCCTGGTGACTGGAGTGGAAGACCCTGACTCCCGGGCCCACAGCCCAAATGAGTCTTTGCACCTCGGCGTGTTCAAACGCGCCGTACTCAGTGAGGCATTCCTGCTCGGAAGCCTGAACGAACGCAACGGACACTGAACAAACACCGGGTCAACTGCCGACGGCCAAAGAAATGTGAGAGCGTGGGAATGCCCGCGTCGACTTTCTGGTTGTCGAAGGTAGAATTTATGACATCGTCATCTATGAGACCGCACTGAGCGTGATTGCGTGAACCGAGGAGAAGCATGACCGACACCATGACAGAAACCGTCAGCGTTGCTGACACCGCGCCTACTGACACCGCACACGCTGCACACGGCGTCGGACTCACCGAGGCAGCGGCGCTCAAGGTCCGCAGCCTGTTGACTCAGGAAGGTCGCGAAGACCTGCGTCTGCGCGTTGCCGTGCAGCCCGGCGGCTGCTCCGGCCTCGTCTACCAGCTCTACTTCGACGAACGCGTACTCGACGGGGATGCGCTCGTCGATTTCGACGGTGTCGAGGTCGTTGTCGACAAGATGAGCGTTCCCTATCTCGACGGCGCCTCGATCAACTTCGAAGACACGATTGAGAAGCAGGGTTTCACCATTGACAACCCGAACGCTGGCGGCAGCTGCGCCTGCGGGGATTCCTTCCACTAAAAAAAGTTCCACCGGCGGGGACATCATCACTTTGATGGTGTCCCCGCTTTTTTTCTGCCCAATCTGCACCGGATTCGCCCGAAAATGCTCCATCAACAGGGTTTCACGCGCACAAATCGTGTGCGACCCGACCCGGAGTGCACTTCGTGTGCACTCTCGCGGAGTAAGCTAGGAATCGATCAAAACGCTTCCTGAGAAGCGTCCTCGAATCTCCCGAAAGGTCCCCGGTGCGCAATAATCACCGCCTTCGTTGGGCTGCCATTCCGCTCGCAGCGACGTTAGCCGTTGTACTGGCCGGATGCACGCAAGCCCAGCTCCATGGTTTCCTGCCCGGCTTTGAAGAAGAGGGCGAGACGGCGGTGACCAATCAGACCGATCGCATTGCGGGTCTCTGGACCACCTCGTGGATCGTGCTCCTGGTCGTGGGCCTCATCACCTGGGGCCTCATCATCTGGACGATCGTCGTTTATCGTCGACGAAAGGGCCAGACCGGGCTTCCGGTTCAGCTTCGGTACAACATGCCGATCGAGATCTTCTACACCGTCGTGCCGCTCATTCTCGTCGTCGGCTTCTTCGCCTTCACCGTGCGCGACCAGATCGCCATCGAGGCACGCTACGACAATCCCGATGTGACGATTGAAGTTCAGGCCAAGCAGTGGGCCTGGGACTTCAACTACGTCGACGAAGACGTGTACTCACCCGGAATCCAGGGCCAGCTTGATCCCAACGGCGAAACCGGCGCGATTAACCAGTCCGAGCTTCCCGTGCTGGTACTCCCGGTTGACAAGACCATCGAGATAGCACTGGAATCTCGGGACGTCATCCACTCGTTCTGGGTTATTGACTTCCTGTACAAGAAGGACGTCATTCCCGGCAAGACCAACTACATGTCGGTCACCCCTCAGCGCATCGGAACCTATGCGGGCAAGTGTGCTGAGCTCTGTGGCGAATACCACTCCCTCATGCTCTTCAACGTCAAAGTCGTCTCCCAAGCTGACTACGACACGTACATCGAGTCCCTGCGCACCGCGGGTAACGTCGGTCAGCTCGACAATGAGTTCGACCGCAATCAGAATCAGCCGGGCACCAGTGCCCCGACGGCTCCGGAGGGCAACTAAGCCATGACTACGACCATCGCACCAGTGGAGTCTCGCCCGGCCGCGCCGGTCTCCACGTCGGCGGAGCGCAAGGGCAACGTCCTTGTTCGGTGGATCACCTCCACCGACCACAAGGTCATCGGGTACATGTACCTGATCACCTCGTTCATCTACTTCTGCCTCGGCGGCGTCATGGCGCTGATCATTCGCGCCCAGCTGTTCGCCCCGGGCCTTGACGTCGTGCAGACGAAGGAACAGTACAACCAGCTGTTCACGATGCACGGCACGATCATGCTTTTGATGTTCGCGACGCCGCTCTTCTTCGGCTTCGCCAACTTTCTGGTTCCGCTGCAAATCGGCGCCCCTGACGTCGCGTTCCCTCGCCTGAACGCTCTCGCCTACTGGTTCTTCAACTTCGGCAGCCTCATCGCCGTCGCCGGTTTCCTCACCCCGCAGGGGGCGGCATCCTTCGGCTGGTTCGCCTATCAGCCCCTGGCCAGCACGACGTTCTCGCCGGGTGTTGGCGGCAACCTCTGGATGGTCGGCCTGGGTCTCTCCGGTTTCGGCACGATTCTCGGCTCAGTGAACTTCATCACCACCATCATCACCATGCGTGCCCCGGGCATGACGATGTGGCGCATGCCGGTCTTCACCTGGAACTCTCTCATCACGTCGCTCCTCGCGCTCATGGTCTTCCCGGTGCTCGCTGCAGCGATGCTCGCCGCAGCCTCGGACCGCATCTTCGGTTCGCACATCTATGATCCAGCCAACGGTGGTGCCATCCTCTGGCAACACTTGTTCTGGTTCTTCGGCCATCCCGAGGTGTACATCATTGCGCTGCCGTTCTTCGGCATCGTCTCCGAAGTGTTCCCGGTCTTCAGCCGCAAACCAATGTTCGGGTACAAGACCCTGATCTACGCGACCATCTCGATTGCCGCGTTGTCCGTCACCGTCTGGGCGCACCACATGTACGTCACCGGCTCGGTTCTGCTCCCGTTCTTCTCGCTCATGACGATGTTGATCGCGGTACCCACCGGGGTGAAGATCTTCAACTGGATCGGCACCATGTGGCGAGGGTCAATCACCTTCGAGACCCCCATGATCTGGGCCATCGGCTTTCTCGTCACGTTTACTTTCGGCGGCTTGACCGGTGTCATCCTGGCTTCGCCGCCGCTCGACTTCCACGTGTCTGATACCTACTTTGTTGTCGCCCACTTCCACTACGTGGTCTTCGGTACGGTGGTGTTCGCAATGTTCAGCGGGTTCTACTTCTGGTGGCCGAAGTGGACGGGCAAGATGCTCAACGAGAGCCTCGGGAAATGGCACTTCTGGTTGCTGTTCATCGGCTTCCACACCACCTTCCTGATCCAGCACTGGCTCGGTGTTATGGGCATGCCGCGCCGGTACGCGACCTACTCACCGGAAGACGGGTTCACCTGGATGAACCAGGTATCGACGATTGGCGCCATGATTCTCGCGGTGTCAATGATTCCGTTCTTCCTGAACGTGTACATCACGGCCCGCAAGGCTCCGATGGTGACCGTGAACGATCCGTGGGGTTACGGTTCGTCGCTCGAGTGGGCCACCTCGTGCCCGCCGCCGCGCCACAACTTCACTTCTATTCCCCGTATCCGCTCCGAGCGTCCGGCCTTCGACCTGAACCACCCCGAAGCCGGCCTGCCCGTCGGCATCGGCCCTGGCAAGGATGCGCCCGACGCCGCGGTCTACGACATCGATTCGAATCAGGTCAAGTAAATGAAGACCAACGTCAACATCCTTTGGGTCCTCACCGCCTTCTTCGGAATCGTCACGGTCGTCTACGTGGCGTGGAGCCTACTCGACCCAGCCCACGGAAAAGTGGAATGGGCGGGAACGTTCACGCTGGGGCTGTCAACCCTGCTGGTAGCGTTCATCGCCTTCTATCTGGACAAGGTCCATGCCGCCCAGGGCGCGGAACTGCCCGAAGACCGTCTGGATGGCAACATCGATGACGGTGACCCGGAGATGGGCTTTTTCAGCCCGTGGAGCTGGTGGCCGATCTTCCTGGCCGCATCCACAGCGCTGCTCTTTCTCGGGCTCGCGGTCGGAATCTGGATCTGCTTCATCGGACTGGGGCTCGGCCTGGTGGCCCTGACCGGCTGGGTCTACGAGTACTACCGGGGCTTGTTCGCCCGCTAAGCACACGACGCGGACTATACCGATCTCCCTCACGGGTGGTCGGTATTGTCGTTTAACGTGCCCGTTTCGCCGGGGCATCCAGCGGCCTGCTATCGACGCCGAAAGCCGAAGATATCGAAGGCAACCGTCACGAGTTGGTCGAGACCCGTGCTGTCCTCGCCGGCGGAAGAGCGCGAATGGTGCGAGGACGGTCCCATTCCGATGAGCGATGCAACCTCGAATGGTGACAGGTGCACTGTGCGGTCGAGTTGGTCGTGATGCTCGAGGCGGAACCAGGCGGCCAGGCTCGTGGTCAAATGGGCGGATTTGTCGGCTTGCATCTCTACGGCTAGCCCCGACTCCCGAAGCTGACGCAGGTGCGTCGGTTGCGGCACTACGACGAGCAGTAGACCGTCGGGCCGCAGAACGCGTTGGAATTCCGCAGCGTTGCGCGGTGCGAACACGTTCAGAATCACGTCGGCGGCGCCGGCCCGAATGGGAAGGGGCGACCAGACATCCGCCACCAGCCCGTCAACGCGATCGTGCGAGCGGATGGTGCGACTCACGGCAGTGGGGGAGAGGTCCATTCCCAGCGCTCGCACGTCGGCTCCCGGGGGCAGCGCTGCGCCCAGGTAGTAGCCGGTTCCGCAACCCACGTCGAGAAGCCGCCGGGGGGACTCACCGGCGACGACAGTGTGGATGGCGTCTCGCAGTGGGTCGTACCACCCGGCGCGAAGGAATCGGTCCCTGGCCTCCAGCATGGCCGCGCTATCGCCGATGAATTTGCGTGGGCCGGTGAGCAGGTTGACGAACCCCCGTTTATTCACGTCAAAGGAATGACCCCGTTCACAGGCCAGCATGAGTTCGCCGCGGGGATGCAGGGGGAGAAAACAGTTCGGGCACCGAAGCCACTCCGATAAAGTCTGGAGTGACATCGATGCCCGTTCTGTTTGATTTCTGTCTACTTGTCGGTGATCTCCGCAGGGTGATCGCCGTGAGCCTGATTCAGCTCAGCCTGCGTGACCGGAGTAATCCGGTCCTCGAAGAACCAGCGGGATAGTCCGGCACGCACCTTCTCGGCCGGGCCGATCTTGCCCTGAGCGTTCGGGCGCAGCATGAGCGGCTTGAAGTCGCTGTAGCTGACCAGCTTCCAGCGTTCGTACTCGTCAACCGGCTGGTGTACCTCGACGAATTCGCCACCGGGCAGCCGAACGATGCGGCCGGATTCGTAGCCGTGCAGGACAATCTCGCGATCCTTCTTCTGCAGAGCGAGGCAGACCCGCTTGGCGATGAAGAACGCAAGGAACGGTCCGAGCAACGTAGTGGCCTGGAGCGTGTGAATGACGCCCTCCATGGTCAGGTGGAAATGCGTGGCCATGATATCCGACGACGCTGCCGCCCACAAGGACGCGTAGAACGTCACGCCGGCCGCGCCGATTGCGGTGCGGGTCGGAGCATTGCGCGGGCGATCGAGCACGTGGTGCTCACGCTTGTCGCCGGTGATCCATGCCTCGATGAACGGGTAGACCATGACTGTCACGATGAACAGTCCGACCACGATGAGCACCACAAGGATGTTAAGCGAGTAGGTGTGGTTGAGCCAGACGAACTCCCACCCGGTCGGGATCAGCCGCATTGCACCGTCGGCGAAGCCAATGTACCAGTCGGGCTGGGTACCGGCTGACACCGGTGACGGGTCGTATGGGCCATAGTTCCAGATCGGGTTGATCGTGAAGAGCGAGGCGATGAGCATGACCACGCCGAAGACGATGAAGAAGAATCCACCGGCCTTGGCGGCGTATACCGGCAGAACCGGGTAGCCGACCACGTTCTGGTTGGTGTGTCCGGCAGCCGGGTACTGGGTGTGCTTGTGCACGACGACGAACAGAAGGTGCATGGCGATCAACGCGACGATGATGGCCGGCAGCAGCAGAATATGCAGCGAGTACAGCCGTCCAACGATGTCGGTACCTGGAAATTCGCCACCGAAGAGCAGGAAGGAGACCCAGGTACCAACGACCGGGATGCCCTTGATCAGGCCGTCGATGATGCGCAGTCCGTTACCGGAGAGGAGGTCATCGGGGAGGGAGTAGCCGGTGAAGCCTTCGGCCATGGCCAGGATGAAGAGGATGAAACCGATGACCCAGTTGAGCTCACGCGGCTTGCGGAACGCACCCGTGAAGTAGATGCGCAGCATGTGCAGGCCGATGGCGGCCACGAACAGCAGGGCCGCCCAGTGGTGTACCTGACGCATGAGGAGGCCACCACGAACGTCGAACGAGATGTCCATCGTGGAGGACATTGCCGCCGACATGGGGATGCCCTTGAGCGGGGCATAGGAGCCGTTATAGACGACTTCTGCCATGGAGGCCTGGAAGAAGAAGGTCAGGAATGATCCCGAGAGCAGAATGATGACGAAGCTGTACAGCGCCACCTCACCGAGCAGGAACGACCAGTGGTCGGGGAAGATCTTGCGGCCCAACTCCTTGACTGCGCCCGAGATACTCGTACGTTCGTCAATGTAGTTGGCGGCGGAGGCGGTGAAGCCACCGGCTTTCTTCACCCCGACGCCCTGGTCCTCAGCGGATTCGCGGGTGATTATCGTGGTCATGCTCGCTCCCAGAAGCTCGGGCCGACTGGTTCAGTGAAATCGCTTTGCGCGATCAGGTATCCCTCAGCGTCCACGGCGATCGGGAGCTGGGGTAGTGCCCGTTTGGCCGGACCGAAGATGACCTTGCAGTGGTTCTCAACGTCGAACTGCGACTGGTGGCACGGGCAAAGCAGGTGGTGCGTGTGCTGTTCATAAAGGGCAACCGGGCATCCAACGTGGGTGCATATCTTAGAATATGCCACGATGCCGTCATAGGACCAGGACTTGCGGTCTTCCGTTTCGATCAGATCGTCCGGATCCATTCGGATGAGCAGAACGGCTGCTTTCGCCTTCTCTTCCAAACGGCCGTGGCCCATTTCGGACAGGCCTTCGGGAATGACGTGGAACGACGAGCCAAGCGTGACATCCGCTGCCTTGATCGGGGTTCCGCTCGGGTCCATGGTGAGGCGAACGCCCTTTTTCCACATGGTCTCGTTGAGCAAGGCCACCGGATCCTGGTCCATCGGGCCGAGGCCACGAAACAGAACGACCGCCGGGAGCGGGAAGACGACGAGCGCGCCGATGAGGCTATTGCGAATGAGTGTGCGGCGGCCGAAGCCCGATTCCTCATTGGCCTGCTGGAAGATTTCTACGGCACGGGCCCGAACTGGCTCGGTCCCACGCACGGGGTGGCGTTCGTCAACACCCTCATGATCGCTCATGAGCGCCTTGCCCCAGTGAACAGCGCCGATACCGATGGCGAGCAACGCGAGGCTGAGGCCGAGACCAATGAAGAGGTTGTTCAGTCGAACCGACCCCGGATCCTCGGCCACGATCGGAAAGGCCATGTACGCGGCAATCGCGAAGACACTACCCACGATGGATACATAGAACAGCGTATAAACGGTGCGCTCAGCCTTGCGCTCTTCCTTGTGTTCAAGGTCGGTGATGCGCGGACGGTGCGGCGGGAATCCTGGGTTAGCCAGGGCATCCCGTGTAACGACGGCTGTGCTTGCGGCGGATGTCGCGAGCTGCGCGCCAGGCGAGTCGGCGGCGGTTACGTCCTCCGCGCCGTTATCGTCCTTGGCCATGGGTCTCCTTTGTGGGTGTAAATACTGTGCACTGTGGTGCTACGCGACGTTCAATCGGTACCGAATGAAGTGTCAAGACCGGATACCGACTCTTAGTTTGATTTTGCCGTGATCCACACGGTGAGGGCCACGATTGCGCCCAGTCCGAAGATCCAGATGAAGAGTCCTTCAGCTACCGGCCCCAGAGAACCGAGAGCTAGCCCGCCCGGTGACGGGTTGTCCTCGACGTACTTGAGATACGTGATGATGTCGCGCTTGTCTTCGGGCGAGATGTTCATGTCGTTGAAGACGGGCATGTTCTGCGGGCCGGTGATCATGGCCTCGTAGATGTGCTGGGCAGAAACGTTCTCGATGGCAGGAGCAAACTTGCCCTCGGTCAGTGCGCCACCGGCACCGGCGACGTTGTGGCACATAGCGCAGTTGATGCGGAACAGCTCAGCTCCGGTTGCGGCATCGCCGGCAGCGTCCAGCAGCTCGGCGGCGGGAATACCCGGACCGGGAGCCAGCGAGGCCACGTAGGCCGCAAGCGCTGCAGTCTGCTCGGCCGTGAACTGCACCGGCTTCTTCTGCGCTTGCGGACCCTGCATCTGCATCGGCATGCGGCCGGTGCCGACCTGGAAGTCGACCGAGGCAGCGCCGACTCCGATCAGGCTGGGACCTTCTGACGAGCCCTGAGCGCTGAGGCCGTGGCAGGTGGCGCAGTTTGCCGCAAAGAGTTTTTCACCCTGGGCGATTGTCTGCTGGGAGGAAGCATCCGTTGTCGCAACGGCAGTGCTGCTGCTGAAGGCGACATAGGCGCCTCCCGTAAAGAGCAGTCCGATGGCAATGAGCGCAACGCTGGCGAGTGGATGGCGACGCCCGGTCTTGCGTGGCCGGCGTGCGCGAGGGGTTTTGATCGTGGTCATGCTGAAGTAGTCCGCTCCCGTTTCTAGGTATGTACTTCTATTTGAGAACGTAGATGACCAGGAAGAGCCCGATCCAGACGACGTCGACGAAGTGCCAATAGTAGGAAACCACGATCGCGCTGGTGGCTTCTTTATGGCCGAAGTTCTTGACCGCGAAGCCGCGCCCAATCACAAGAAGGAAGGCCAGCAGGCCAGCGGTCACGTGAATGCCGTGGAAGCCGGTCGTGATGTAGAACGCTGAGCCGTAGGCGTTGGAGGAGAGTGAAATACCCTCCGACACCAAGGTGGCGTATTCAAACACCTGGCCGGTGACGAAGATTGCGCCGAGAGCGTAGGTCAGGAAGAACCACTCAACCATGCCCCACTCACTCGGCTTCCAGCCGGTTGAACGAGCCTGCAGCCGTTCGGCGGCGAATACTCCGAACTGGCAGGTCACCGACGACGACACCAGCACCAGAGTATTGATCAATGCGAAGGT
The DNA here is from genome assembly GCF_002929575.1 of Cryobacterium sp. N21. NCBI lineage: Bacteria > Bacillati > Actinomycetota > Actinomycetes > Micrococcales > Microbacteriaceae > Cryobacterium > Cryobacterium sp. N21. The sequence continues at coordinate 575,078 of NZ_PJJQ01000036.1, forward strand.
GAAGTTGTGCTTGTCGGCCTCAAAGAGCCACAGCTCGGGGGAGGTTGAACGGAGCGTGAAGTAGATTGCGAAGAGCCCCGCGAAAAACATCACCTCGCTGCCCAACCACACAATGGTGCCTACAGCCACGCTGTTGGGCCGGTTCACGACGGGCGCACTCGCCGTCTGAGTAATTGAGGTGCTGGTCACCCTTCTATTATGGCCGATATTCCCACAGTTTTTTCTCAAACAGGCGTGCAAGTGAGAGTTTCTACCCCGTCGGGGTGGGTAAATTCAGCACTTACAGGCCGTGAATTCGGGGGAGTTGGGCCCGTTCTCCTATGATCGGAATCATGCTTGAATCGCAGTCTTGGCCCAACATATTAAATTCTCTTCTTTCCGGCAGGGACCTGAGTGTGGCAGACGCCGCCTGGAGCATGGAACGCATCATGCTCGGCGAGGCCTCTCCTTCCCAACTGGGCGCTTTTCTCGTTGCCCTTCGCGCCAAAGGGGAAACCGTCGATGAGATTGTCGGATTCCGGGATGCGATTCTTGAACAGGCCATTGTGCTGCCGGTCAATCCGATGGCACTCGACATTGTCGGGACCGGTGGTGACCAGTTCGGCACCGTGAACATCTCGACGATGGCGTCTATAGTCTGCGCAGCGGCCGGTGTTCCGGTCGTCAAACACGGCAACCGGGCCGCCAGTTCCGCATCCGGGTCATCCGATGTACTCGGCGAATTGGGCATCGATCTGTCCCGAGACGCGACCCGGGTCGCCCAGGTCTTCAAAGAAACCGGGATCACTTTCGCCTTCGCGGCTGCTTTTCATCCCGGATTCCGCCACGCGGCCCTCACCCGCAAGGAGTTGGGGATCCCCACCGTGTTCAACTATCTCGGCCCGCTGTGCAACCCGGCGCGGCCGGAGGCATCCGCTGTGGGGGTCGCCGACCTCGATCGAGTGCCGCTCTTCGTCGGCGTCTTTCAGACCCGAGGCGCGACGGCACTGGTCTTTCGCGGGGATGATGGGCTCGATGAAATGACGACCACCGGGCACAGTCACGTCTGGGAGGTCTCGCGCGGCCTCGTGACCGAACACGACATCGACCCGCGGGATCTCGGCCTGAAGCGAGCGCACATCAGCAAGCTGGTGGGCGGTTCGCCCCAGCACAACGCGGATATCGTGCACGCCGTGCTCGCCGGCGAGCCGGGCCCGATTCGTGACATCGTGCTGCTGAACGCCGCGGCCGGACTGGTTGCGTTCGACCTGGCCAATGATGCGTCGCAGGTGCAGATCGCCATCCTGGACCGTTTTCGCAGCAAATTGGCGGTGGCTGCCGAGGCGATTGATTCCGGGGCGGCCACGGCCAAGCTGGCGTCGTGGATTGCGGCGACCCAGGTCTGAGATCGGGCCGCCGCAGTTTTGGGCTGTTCGTTAGAGGACGTCCTCGTCGACCCACCCGAAGGTCTTCGTGACCGCCTTCTTCCAGTTGCGCAGCTGGCGGCTGCGTTCGGCTTCGTCCATCTGCGGCGTCCACCGGCTGTCTTCCTGCCAGTTGGTGCGCAGCTCGTCCAGGCCGCTCCAGAAACCGACGGCGAGGCCGGCAGCGTAGGCTGCGCCCAGCGCCGTCGTTTCGGCGACGACCGGTCGGACCACTGGAACACCGAGGATGTCGGCCTGGAATTGCATGAGCAGATTGTTCGCGATCATGCCGCCGTCGACCTTGATCTCGGTGAGGGGGACACCCGAGTCGGCGTTGACCGCATCGATGACCTCCCGCGTTTGAAAAGCCGTCGCCTCGAGTGCCGCTCGCGCGATGTGCCCCTTGTTCACAAACCGGGTGAGCCCGACCAGGGCCCCGCGGGCGTCTGAACGCCAGTACGGCGCGAACAGTCCCGAGAATGCGGGAACGAAATACGCTCCGCCGTTGTCGTCGACTGTTTTCGCGAGGGCCTCAATTTCTGAGGCTGAGCTGATCATGCCGAGGTTGTCGCGCATCCACTGCACCAGCGCACCGGTCACCGCGATGGAACCCTCCAGGGCGTAGTGCGGGGCGTCATCGCCGAGCTTGTACCCAAGGGTGGTCAACAGGCCGTTCTTGGAGTGCACAATTTCGGTGCCGGTGTTGAAAATCAGGAAGTTTCCGGTGCCGTAGGTGTTCTTGGCCTCGCCCTGATCGAACGCTGCCTGACCGAAGGTCGCGGCCTGCTGGTCGCCGAGGATACCGGCGACGGGGACCTCGCGCAGCAGGCTCGAGGTGTGCGCAGTGCCATAGATCTCCGACGAGGAACGGATCGACGGCAGCATTGACTTCGGAACGTCAAAGATGGCTACGATCTCATCGTCCCATTGCAGGGTTTCAAGGTCCATGAATAGCGTGCGACTGGCGTTGGTGACGTCGGTGGCGTGCACTCCGCCGTCAACGCCGCCGGTGAGGTTCCACAGGACCCAGGAATCGGTGGTGCCGAACAAAAGGTCGCCGGCATCCGCTTTGGCGCGAGCGCCCTCGACGTTTTCGAGGATCCAGACGATCTTGGTGCCGGAGAAGTAAGTCGCCAGCGGCAGCCCGACCTTCTTCTTGAACCGTTCGACCCCACCGTCAGCGGCGAGGCGGTCGACGATGGGCTGGGTGCGGGTGTCCTGCCAGACGATGGCGTTGTAGACGGGGACTCCGGTTGTCTTGTCCCAGACCACCGCGGTTTCACGTTGGTTGGTTATTCCGATGGCTTTGATATCGTGCCGGGTGAGGTTGGCCTTGGAGAGCGCCTGCCCGATCACTTCGCGGGTGTTGTCCCAGATTTCCTTCGGGTTGTGCTCGACCCAGCCGGCTTGCGGGAAAATCTGCTCGTGTTCGAGCTGCCCGGTCGACACGATCGATCCGGCCTTATCGAAGATGATGGCCCGGGAACTGGTAGTTCCCTGGTCGATGGCGAGAATGTAGTCAGTCATTGGTGCGTGTCCTCCTAGTGAGTGTGCTTGGCGTTTGCGCGTGTGCAGATCTGGTCGCACGACAACGGACCGGTCCGCGGGGACCGGCCCGTTTGTTCAGGTCAGGTGAGCAGGGGAAGGAGCGGGATAGCCACCCAGCCGGCGAGCAGACCGCCGATGACGGGCCCGACTACGGGTACCCAGGAGTAGGCCCAGTCGGAGCTGCCCTTGCCCTTGATCGGCAAGATGAAGTGCGCGATGCGCGGACCAAGGTCACGGGCCGGGTTGATGGCGTACCCGGTGGGCCCACCGAGCGAGGTACCGATGACGATGACCAACAGGGCCACGGGAAGCGCTCCGAGAGACGCCAGACCGCCGTTGGCGCCCTGCCGGTCTCCACCGAAGGCGATGACGACGAAGACCAGCACGAACGTGCCGATGATTTCCGTGACGAGGTTCCAGCCGTAGGAGCGGATGGCTGGTCCGGTGGAGAATACCCCGAGCTTGTTGGCCGGGTCGGGTTCGGCGTCGAAGTGCTGCTTGTAGGCGAGCCAGCAGGCGACAGCGCCCAGGATGGCTCCAATCAGCTGCGCCCCGATATACGCGAGCACGGACACCACGTTGACGGGGACTCCCATCCCGAATTCCTTGGCTCCGTTGGCGACGAGCCCCAGGGTAACGGCGGGGTTGAGGTGTGCCCCCGAACGGTAGGCGACCACGACTCCGGCAAACACTGCGAAGCCCCAGCCGATGGTCACCATAAGGAACCCACCGCCAAGGCCCTTATTCTTGGCCAGGGCGACGTTGGCGACGACGCCGGTTCCGAGGAGAACCAGCATTGCAGTGCCCACGACCTCCGAGACGAATACAGCTCCGATATTTTCCACGAGAACCTTTCTGATCAGGTCGGGGACGCCGAAGCTGCCCCTCTGCGGCGAGCGGTTGGCAATAACATAGCGCGCGGTGTCGTGGAGGGGAATGGGCTGGCGGGGTTCATTGGGCCCCTTTCCGGGCGTGGTTTCAGCGCGTATGGTAATTTTTGGAAGACGGCTGCCCCGGGCGGTGCTGCCCGGGCCTTGCCGTGGTCCTCTCTCTGTCGAACCGTGGCATCACCGAGTGAATGGATGGTCATGAAGAAGCTCATCAACGATCCCAAGAACGTGGTCAACGACGCCGTCGCCGGATTCGAGGCGGCGCACGGTGACATTGTGCGTATCTCGCACGATCCGGTCTACATTGTGCGTAACGATGCCCCGGTGCAGGGAAAGGTGGGAATCGTCAGCGGTGGTGGAAGCGGGCACGAACCGCTGCACGGCGGTTTCGTCGGCTACGGCATGCTGGATGCCGCGGTGCCCGGAGCTGTTTTCACCTCACCGACTCCCGACCCGATCCTCGCGGCAACCCAGGCCGTCGATGGCGGCGCCGGCGTGCTGCACATCGTGAAAAACTACACCGGGGACGTGTTGAACTTTGAGACGGCGGCCGATCTGGCATCCGCTGAGGGTATCGACGTGCGCGCGGTCATCATTAACGACGATGTCGCCGTCAAGGACTCGCTCTACACGGCAGGTCGCCGGGGCGTGGCGGGCACGGTTCTGGTCGAGAAGATCACCGGGGCCGCCGCCGAACGCGGCGATGACCTCGATGCCGTGGTTACCGTCGCCGAAAAGGTGAATTCCCGCGTGCGCACAATGGGAGTCGCGCTCACTCCCTGTGTGGTGCCGCACGCCGGGGAGCCGAGTTTCGTGCTCGCCGACGATGAGATCGAGATCGGCATTGGAATTCACGGCGAGCCGGGGCGGGAGCGGATCAAGCTCGAGCCCGCCGACGCGATCGTGGACCGGCTGCTCGGCCCGATCCTTGAAGACCTGCCCTTTGTAAGCGGCGACGAAGTACTCCTGTTCGTCAACGGCATGGGCGGTACACCGCAGATCGAGCTCTACATCGTCTTTCGCCGGGCCGCCGAAGTGCTCAAAGAGAAGGGAATCACGGTCACCCGGAGCCTCGTCGGCAACTACACGACCAGCCTCGAGATGGCGGGAACGTCCATCTCCGTTCTGAAACTCGACGACGAGCTCACGGGGCTGTGGGACGCCCCGGTGCAGACTGCGGCGCTACGGTGGGGACGGTAGAAGGAGATTCGATGACCCTGAACGATCAACCAGACTCCGTTTTCGCTGACGCCGCGCCAACGCTGGACACGGCCTGGACTGTGCGCTGGATTCGCCGGAGCGCTGAGGTGCTCGCGGCCAACCGTGCCGCCCTGAATACCCTCGACCGGGAAATCGGCGATGGCGATCACGGTGAGAATATGGATCGCGGTTTTCAGGCGATCCTGCCGAAGCTCGACGCTCTGCCCGACGAGACAACGCCCGGAGCGGTGCTGAAACTGGTCGCCACGACGTTGATCTCAACGGTTGGCGGTGCTGCCGGTCCGTTGTACGGCACGGCTTTTCTGAAGGCCTCCGGTGCTGTCGGGGACGCCGAGTGGGTGGATGCGGCCGCTCTGGTTTCCCTTCTGGCTGCAGCCCGCGACGGCATCGTGCTGCGTGGCAAAGCGGATGAGGGCGACAAGACCATGATCGACGCCTGGACACCGGCCGTGAACGCGGCGTTGTCTGCGCAAGCGGCCGGTACCGGGGTCGACGTCGTCTTGCTGGCCGCAGCGGATGCCGCAGCGCGCGGCGCGCAAGCCACCGAGCCGTTGGTGGCACGCAAGGGACGGGCGAGCTATCTCGGCGAGCGGGCGATCGGCCACCGGGATCCGGGTTCTCAGTCGACGTCGCTGCTGCTCCGCGCCGCTTTCGACGTGCTGGCGACCGCGTGATGGTCCGCGAGTGAGCGCGGCGGTATCCGCTGACCGCGTTGGCCTGGTTTTTGTCTCGCACAGCGAGAAAATCGCGGCGGGGCTGGTTGAACTTGCGCGTCAGATGGCGCCGACGGTGCAACTGGTCGCTGCGGGAGGAACGGATACCGGGGGGATCGGTACCAGCTTTGAGAAGATCAGCGACGGCATCACCGCGGCGAACGGCGGCGTCGGCGTGGTGATTCTGTGTGATCTGGGTTCGGCGATTCTGACCGCGGAAACCGCGCGTGATTTTCTTGACGATGCCGAGCAAAATCAGGTGCGAATTGTGGACGCGCCGCTGGTCGAGGGCGGGGTGGCCGCAGCCGTGGCCGCAGAGATCGGGGGAGACCTCGATGCGGTCGTGGCGGCCGCGCAGTCAGCGCTGCACCCGTCGAGTAGTACCCCAACGGCCGCTGAACAGCCCGCAGCGGCCGGGGTCTCGCGCACCGTGATCCTCGTCAACAAAGACGGATTGCATGCACGACCCGCCGCAGAATTCGTGAATCTGGTGAGCACGTTCTCGGTTCCGATCACCGTGAACGGCACGGACGCCAGCAGCCTGCTGAGCATCATGTCGCTCGGTCTGGCTCGGGGAAGCAGCGTGCAGCTGTCGTCGACTGACCAGTCGGCCGGCCCGGCAATCACCGCCCTCGCAGAACTGTTGGAATCAGGTTTCGGGGAAGAGTAGGCCAGACTCCAGAGGTTTGCCGCAAAGTCGCAGAGCGGTTACGTGCCTAATTGTCCAATTCGGCGTATCGTAATGGCATGATTCAGGACAGGAAGACCCCACGAGGCCCGGAACAGTGGGACGCGACCGATTTTCGGTCATGCCCGATCTGCTCACACGCCATGCGAGAACACGCCATCGACCATTCATCGCGAAATACCGTGGTCGACTGCCCGGTTCCGCACCCCGGAGCCTGGGACCGAGACGCTTTCGAGCCGGTCAATGAATTCGGAATGGTGATTCACCACTCGCACGCCTAAGTCGTCAGGGCGAAGTGGCGCTGAGTGGATGCTTCCGCATTCGCGGGTCTGGCCTGTGTGCACGGGGGTGCCCAGTGGGTCTGCTCATAGTCGAGGAGGCCGTGGAATGCGACCCCGGACGGTGGATCAGCCCCGGAGCACGACAAGACTGGCCGAGGAGTGACAGTCATGTCGTGGATCGTACTTATCGCGTCCGGAGTGCTGGAGGCCGTCTGGACGACCGCGCTCGGCAGGTCCGTGGGTTTCACCAAATTGTGGCCGACCGTCATTTTCGGTGCAGGGCTCGCGCTGAGCATGGGAGGCCTGGCCGGGGCAATGCGCGAAATCCTAATTGGGGAGGCTATGCCGTCGGGGTTGGCATCGGCGCACCTCTAACGGTGATCGGGGCGATGGTCAGCGGGACACCAGCATTTTCTGGCTGTAGATCGCTTTGCTTGTCGGGCTCATCGGCTGCGTCGTTGGCCTCAAGCTCGTGCACGCCCCTACCGAGGCTACACCCTCGGGGACACATCTCGAGGCGCGTCGACGAGCTCGCGCTAACCGAGGAGCTCGTCAACGTAACACCAACGCCACAATTCCCTCGGCTCGGCGCTGCACATGATGGGGTGGCCGGACTCTTGGAAATGCCTGGTCGCGTGCTGACCGACGGATGAATCGCAGCACCCCACCTTGCCGCACAGTAGGCACATCCGAAGGTGTACCGGGGTAGTGCCTTCGCGTACACAGTCGTAGCATTCCGAGTCCGGTGGCACTGGATGCTCACCGACGGCCCGTAAATGCTCGCAGCCGCCGGCGCCCAGGGGGACTCCAGCGGTGTCGGGCCGGATCGCGGCAGGAGCTTCGGCACTGAAGGTGCTGCCCGCGTCGTCAGGCGAGGTGTCCAACATAGATTCTTCAACATCGAGCATCTCAAGCACTTCGCTGATTACCTCGTGGGCGTATTCTCCCGAGCGGCGCAGTTTCAGAACCCGGGCGCGCTCCGCATCGAGCATAGCCAGCCGCAACTGTACGTAGCGTTTACTGGGAGTGCGGTCCGCGAACTCCGATCGTCCGAGGCGTTCCCAGGCCGCCCGGTTGCGTTCCTGGGTGCGGCGTTCGAGCATGTCGAGCACCTCAGGCGGATCGTCGGGCCGAGTGTGCCGCCGCAAGTTTTCTATTCCCGCAGCGGTGGCCTGATCCATTAGCGCAGCCTGGCTGAGCGCATCCGCTTTGGTATCAGGACCACGTACCCCCAGCAGGCGAACGAGCCGCGGCAAGCTCAGGCCCTGCACAACCAGGGTTCCGGCCACCACTCCTAGGGCGGCGAGAACGAGGACTGGACGGTGGGCGACGCCTTCCGGTAGGGCGAACACCGCAGCCAGGGTGACGACACCGCGCATGCCAGCCCACGACACGATGGTGGGCAACTGCCAGGGCGGTGCGGGGTCGACCTGTCGAATTTTGGGTATCAGCCGAGGGAGATAAATCGCTGGGAACACCCAAATCGGGCGCAACAGGAGAACCGCAACGAGGATGACAGCGCAAGCACCCCAGATACGCCCGGCACCGAGCGAGTCGCCTGAGGTCGCCTCAATTATCGACCGTACCTGTAATCCGATCAGAAGAAAAACGGAGTTCTCGAGCAGAAACTGCGCCGTCGCCCAGTTGCTGCGCTGACTCAATCGCGACGCGCCGCCCGGCATAGCTGGCGTTCTTGTACCGATCACGAGGCCGGCGACAACGACAGCCAACACGCCAGATGCGTTGACTCCCTCAGCAGGAATATAGGCCACAAACGGGGCTGCAAGAGACATAGACGTGTTTATGGCCACGTTGCGAACCCGTTTTCGGATCTGCAGCAGGAGCCACGCCGCGACCAAGCCGATCACTACAGCCCCACCGGCAGCAAAAGCGAGGTCTGACGCCACTTGCCAGACGGTGACGCTCCCGCCAATGGCGACGATCGCCGTGCGAAGAAGCACCAGCGCGGTCGCATCATTGACCAGCGACTCACCCTCCAAAAGGCTCACAACCCGCCGCGGGAGCCCAACTCGGCGCGCGATCGTGGTCGCCGCGACTGCATCCGGCGGAGCCACCACCGCACCCAGGGCAAATGCAGCAGCCACGGGAATTTCTGGGATCAACCACCAGACGATCAGGCCGATCGCCACGGTGCCAAAAATGACATATCCGACCGACAGCAGGCCGATAGACCGCAGGTTCGTGCGAAATTCAACCAGGGAGGTACGGATAGCGGCCGCGTACAGCAGTGGAGGAAGAATTCCCACCAACACCAGTTCCGGATCCAACTTCACCGCTGGAATAAACGGCAGATATGAGCCGATGACACCGACCACAACGAGCAGCAGTGGAACAGACAGGTTCAAGCGTCTAGCGAGTGCGCTGGCCGCGCAGACGACAACGACGAGAGTGAGAAGACCGAGTGATACGTCCATCCTTTACCGCCAAGAGTTTAAGGTGCCTGACTACGGCAAGATATGTCCAGCGGCCGTGAAGAGTCGGTACCACTCTTCGCGCGTGAGGGCGATATCAGACCCCGCGGCCGAATCGATCAGATGGTGAACGCTGGTCGTGCCGAGTACAACCTGCATGTGGGCGGGATGACGAGTGATCCAGGCTACGGCGATGGCAGCCGGGGGAGCATCGTAGGTTCGAGCAAGGTCCTCGATGACGTTGTTCAACGCGGCATAGTTTTCTCGATCGTTCAGGAAAATACCGTCGAAGAAACCCTTCTGGAACGGCGACCATGCCTGCAGGGTGATGTTGTTCAGTCGGCAGTAATCGAGAATGCCGTTGTCCCGGTCGATGGACTGGTCCAGGCCAACCATGTTGGCCGAGACGCCGGCGGCAATCAGGGGCGCATGCGTGATGCTCAACTGCACCTGGTTGACGATGAGCGGCTGGGCCACCGAGCTTTTCAATAGCTCTACCTGTCCCGGAGTGTGATTGGAGACGCCGAAATTGAGTACTTTTCCCGCATTGTGCAAAATGTTGAACGCCTCCGCGACCTCGTCGGGTTCCACCAGGGCGTCAGGGCGGTGCAGCAGCAGCATGTCGAGGTAATCGGTCTTCAACGCCGTGAGCGACTCGTCGACCGATCGAAGGATGTGCTCCCTGGAGAAGTCCCAGAAGCCCGATCGAATGCCGACCTTTGACTGGATGGCGACACGTGCCCGATCTTCTGCCGAAAACGATACGGCGTCGCCAAAACGCCGCTCACATTCGTGGGGTTCGCTGCCGTACACGTCGGCGTGATCAAAGAAATTTATGCCGGCCTCTCTGGACGCTTCAACCAAGGATCGGATCTCTTCGTCGGCCAGGGGAACGATCCGCATCAGCCCCAGAATGATGTTGGAGACCTCGAAGTGTGTATTCGGTAACGTCATTGTCTTCATACCTCCAGTCTGGGTGCAGACGGGCCAGAACAACACCCCGGTCTATTACTTTTGGAAGGGAACGCTTTCTGTGCGTCAGGCGGACCGGAGTAGGGGAAAAATCCTATATTCCGGACCTCTCATCGATCTGGGTTGCCCCGTCTCATCTAAAGTGAGGCAGAGATGGCCGGAATTTCGCCGCTACCTCATTTAGGGCAAAGGGCTGTTACGGTTGACGCCCGGTCATTGGGCATAATTTCGGGACAGTCAAACGGGCGCCGCCGCCTCCCAGCACGGTCAGAACCGCCAACTTTCGGGGGAGCGTCCGTAGGAGGTCCCACTAGCGGGCGCTCCCGTTTCGTCCCTCTGATCTCGCTCGGTGTCAGCTGAAAACATGCACCGGTAGCGACTGTCAACGATGTCTTCACGGCTCAGGAGATTGAGCGCCCAGCAGGGCACGCGTTTACACGTTGCTAGGGATAGCGTCGCTGCCGATGAGGCAATCAGCGCAGCAGCTTTCGGGAAATAAGCGGGTGGGGCGCGGCTCTCCGATATCGCTGGTGAGCGTGCCGCGAGATCGCAAGTTGAAGGTGCTGACGTTGACCACTTTTCGCGGCGTCGCTTGGAACACTTGTAGCCGAGCGCCGGTGTCAGTTAGATGGCTGGGTGCGAGTCATTCTGGTCTCGGAGCCCCTGCGCGGCACAGCCCTGACCGGCTGTCGCAGGCCGTGAATACGGCGCCATTGCAGATGCTTGTCCGCTCGGTTCACGGGGCAACCTAAACCGGGCGCGTGCTGCGCGCCGGGCGATGTGCCGCAGTGCAGCAAGCCCGTAAATCACAAAGATCACACACGTGACGGCCACGACGAGATCGCCGTAAGAAGTGCGCGCGAGGATCGACGTGAAATCCGCGAGTCCGTGAATGACTATCAGCGGCCAGATCCACGAGAAGCGGTATTGAAACGCGGCGAGAGCGAAGCCGTAGGTCGCTGAGGCGAGCACGTTCGTCAGGACGTCGTACGTTTCCCTGTCCGTGGTGGCGAAGGCGGACAGGTGTTGCAACCCGAATAGCGCTGCTGTGACCGCAACGGCAGGAATGGCGGTGAAGCTTCGGCTCAACCGACTGAGCACGACTCCACAGCTGATGAGTTCTTCATTGAATCCAACCAGGAGGAGCGTGAGAGTCCAGAGGCCGAAACCTGGTGGCTGATCCGTGAGACCGTTCGGCACTACCCGGAACACCGCCTCGGCAAACGGGACGGGAAACGGTTAACACAGTGCGCACGAAACGGCCCCAACATCGAAAAAGCTGCGGCTTGTTCAGGGCGCAGCGTGCGTATTTCGCAATACGCTCAACGTATGGACTCGCGAAGGCGGAGGAGGCCCCCGACGCGCCGATTGCTTGCAAGGTCCGTGTGATTTTGTTCGCATCAAAACTTCGCTGCTGGGAGTCTCCTCGTCGGCGTCAGTATGCCGAACACCGCCACCTCAGAGGGTTGTAAAGCTCCTGCATCGTTGGGAATACCATCAAGAATCTCGGCGATGTGAATTTCACGCCCCGGACTCGTGTCATACCTCGGTATTGACATAATGTGCATTATCGGTCATGCGCCCGGGCGTCCGAGAGGGGTGCCTGATGCGCCGTCCGCAGCTTCCACCCGGCCTGAACCCGGCTTGAATCAGCCAGGAGTCGCAGAGAACTCGCCTGACGGGGTGGGTACGAACAGCATGGTCGACCGCATCACCCCCGAACCACGGATGCCGACCGCGCCCTGGTCGCCGATACCATCTGCGTGTGCAACGCCTGGCCCGTGGTCTGCGAACCCTTCTTCCAGTGGGTATCGCAGGACTTCTTCGCTGACGCACGCCCGCCCTACGAACGATTGCGCACCCAGCTCGTCGCCGAAGTCGAGCCCTACGAGCTGATGAAACTACGGTTGTTGTATGCCAGCCACCAGGGCCTGTGCTATTTCGCACATTTGATGGGATACCGGCTCGAGCGCGATGCCGCGGTCCATCCGCTGAACGCCGCGTTCCTTCGGGCCTACATGGACGAGGAGGGCTCCCCCACACTCAAGCCGGTGCCCGGCATCGACCTCGACGCGTACAAGAGCGAGCTCATCGCGCGCTTCTCCAACCCGAGCGTGCGCGACACCGTCCCCAGGCTCTGCAACGAATCCTGCGACCGAATTCCCAAGTGGCTCGTGCCGGTGATCTTCGACCAACTCGCGGCCGGGCGTTCGATGGCCCTGTCGGCGGCCATCGTGGCGAACTGGGTCCGCTACGCCGAGGGCACGGATGAGCTGGGCCAGCCCATCGACGTCGCCGACCGTCTCAAATATCCCGTCATGCAGAACGCCGCCGGATTCGCCGCCGACCGGAATTCCTTCCTGCAGGACTGCGACCGGTTCGGCGACCTCGTCGACGAACCGACGTTTGCCCGGGCCTACGACCGGGCGCTCGAGTTGCTGCACACCGTCGGTGCGCGAGCGACTCTGGTCGAGTTGCTCGCGTAGCCGGCTGCCGGGTCAGGCGTCGACGTAGGCCGCGAGGTGTTGGCCGGTGAGTGTGGCTCGACTGGCCACAAGGTCGGCCGGCGTTCCCTCAAAGACGATTCGGCCGCCGTCGTGGCCGGCCCCTGGACCCAGGTCGATGATCCAGTCGGCGTGCGCCATCACCGCCTGATGGTGTTCAATCACGATGACCGACTTGCCCGAGTCGACGAGCCGGTCCAGCAGGCCGAGCAGATTCTCCACGTCGGCAAGGTGCAGACCGGCGGTCGGCTCATCCAGAACGTACACCTCACCCTTGTCGGCCATCTGGGTGGCGAGTTTGAGCCGCTGGCGCTCACCGCCTGACAGCGTCGGCAACGGCTGGCCGAGTCGGAGATAGCCGAGCCCCACATCGGACAGGCGCACCAGAATGGCATGAGCGGCCGGAATTCGAGACTCCCCCGCTCCGAAGAACTCCTCGGCTTCGGTCACCGACATCGCCAGCACCTCGCTGATGTCGCGTCCATTCAGGTGGAAGTCCAAAACGGATGCCTGGAACCGCTTCCCTTCGCAGACCTCGCAGGGAATGGCGACGCCGGCCATGATTCCAAGGTCGGTGTAGATGACGCCGGCGCCGTTGCAGCTCGGGCAGGCGCCCTCGGAATTAGAACTGAACAGGGCCGGTTTCACCCCGTTAACCTTCGCGAACGCCTTGCGGATCGGCTCGAGCATGCCCGTGTAGGTTGCGGGGTTGCTGCGCCTGGATCCCTTGATCGCACCCTGGTCGACTGATACCACGCCGTCCAGCCCCGAGACTGAGCCGGTGACCAGTGAGCTTTTCCCCGACCCGGCGACGCCGGTCAGCACCGTCAGCACGCCCAACGGGATGTCGACGTCGACGTTGGTCAGGTTGTGTGCGCTCGCACCGCGCACTGGCAGGACACCCGTGGGTGCACGCACGCTCGGTTTCACGGTCGCGCGATCATCCAGGTGCCGACCGGTCAGCGTGCCGCTACTACGAAGCCCGGCGAGGGAACCCTCGAAGACCACCTCGCCGCCGTTCGTTCCCGCGCCGGGGCCGAGATCGATGATGTGGTCGGCGATCTGGATCATCTCCGGCTTGTGCTCGACAACGAGCACGGTATTGCCCTTGTCGCGCAGCTGTATCAACAGCGTGTTCATACGCTGGATATCGTGTGGGTGCAGCCCGATGGTCGGTTCGTCAAAGACATAGGTGACGTCGGTGAGCGAGGATCCGAGGTGACGGATCATCTTTGTGCGCTGCGACTCACCGCCGGAGAGAGTGCCGGAAGCACGGTCGAGGGACAGATACCCCAGCCCGATCTGCACAAAGGAGTCCAACAGCAGCCGCAAGGCAGTGAGCAGGGGCGCAACGGACGATTCGTTCAGGCCGGTGACCCATTCGGCGAGGTCGCTGATCTGCATGGCACAGGCATCCGCAATGCTGATCTCGTTGATTTGCGACGACCGGGCACCCTCATTGAGTCGGGTGCCGGTGCAGTCGGGGCAGACCGTGAACGTGACCGCCCGCTCGACAAACGCGCGAATATGCGGCTGCAGGGTGTCGACGTCCTTGCTGAGCATCGATTTCTGGATCTTCGGAATCAGGCCTTCGTAGGTGAGGTTGATTCCCTCGATTTTGATCTTGGTCGGCCCCTTGTGCAGAAGGTCGGCCAGTTCCTTCTTGGTGAAATCCCTGATCGGCTTATCGGCGTCGAAGAAGCCACAACCGTTGAAAATGCGACCGTACCAGCCGTCCATGCTGTACCCGGGGATACTCAGGGCGCCACCGTTGATGGACTTGCGCTCGTCGTAAAGCGCGGTCAGGTCGATGTCGGTGACCGAACCCCGCCCCTCGCAGCGGGAACACATGCCCCCGGTGATGCTGAAGGTGCGGCGTTCCTTCACGGTCGTTCCGCCGCGTTCGATCGAGACCGCGCCCGCTCCGCTGATCGAGGCGACGTTGAACGAGTAGGCCTGCGGCGAGCCGAGGTACGGCTGACCGAGTCGGCTGAAGAGGACGCGCAGCAGCGCGTTCGCGTCGGTGGCCGTGCCGACGGTGGAACGCGCGTTGGCGCCCATCCGCTCCTGGTCGACGATGATAGCCGTCGTCAGCCCGTCGAGCACATCGACATCCGGCCTGGCCAGTGTGGGCATGAAACCCTGCACAAACGTGCTGTAGGTTTCGTTGATCATGCGCTGGGATTCGGCAGCGATGGTGCCGAACACGAGGGAGCTCTTTCCGGACCCGGACACGCCAGTGAACAGGGTCAGCCGGCGCTTGGGAATCTGAACGCTGACATTCTTGAGATTGTTTTCGCGGGCGCCCTGCACGCGGATCAGGTCATGGCTGTCTGCGACCTGGCGTTCAGCTGACGGGATGTTCGTGGTGAGGGTCTCGGTCATCTTTGCTCCTGTGATTAGTGGCACTGGGCAGGTGTCGGGCCCACCAGTCCAGAATAATCTCGAACCGTTGCAAACGGTGGCGGGGGTGACCGGTGCGGCTGAGGTCGTGGTTCTCCCCCGGAAAAACGACCAGTTCGGACTCCACTCCCCCACGTTTGAGCGCAGCGTAGTAGCGCTCGCCCTGCGACAGCGGGCAGCGCAGGTCCTGCGCTGAGTGCAGCACCAGGGTCGGGGTCGTCACCCGGCCGACCAGAAACTGTGGGCTCTGTGCCTGCAGCAGGGCGGCATCTGTACCGGCGTATTCGTCGCCGAAGAAGTCGCCGATGTCGCTCGTCCCGACGAACCCTTGCGGATCCAGAAAGCCGCGTTCCACGATGGCCGCCGCGAACCGGTGCTCGTGCGCGATCGTCCACGCGGTCAGATAGCCGCCGTAGGATCCACCCATGATACCGACACGGTGGGCGTCGAGGGTGGGCTCGGCGCTGAGAGCGCCAGCGAGAAAGTCCAGCACGTCGGCCAGGTCGAGGGTGCCCATGCGCTGGCGGATGGCGCGCCCGTGGGCCTGGCCATAACCGGATGACCCGCGCGGGTTGCAGAGAACCACCGCGTAGCCCGCGTCGACGTAGACCTGGGTCTCATCGAGGAGCGCACCGGTGTATTGAGCGAACGGTCCTCCGTGAATGGTCAGAAGCACCGGATGCGGTCCCGGCCCTGCCGGAGTGTGCACCCAGCCGTGCACCGGATAGCCGTCTCGTCCGGTGACCGTGAGCTCGATTCCGGGGATCAGTCCGGTGGCGCGCAGGGCCAAGGAAAAATCGGTGAGGCGTTTCGGCGGGGTCTCCGAAGCGTGACTGCCGGTGAGGCCCGGGTGGATGAGAACGAGGTCACCTGTCGTGCGGGCGGACTGCACCGCGACAACGACGGCGTCGCCGCAGGCATCCATTGAGGCGGCGACGGTGGCTCCGCAGTCGAGTGACTGCACCCGCCCCTCGCGCTCTACCCGTACCAGCTCGACCCGGCCACGACGACCCGTGAGCACGAGCACGGAGCCGTCCGTCAACAGACAGATTCCCCCGGTGGCATCGAGGTCGAGCAGATCCTGGTCGGTCTGGTTCGGGTCGGTCACCCGAATGGGTGCTGAACCGTCAAGCGAGACACCACTTCGGTAAAGAGCGGTCACTCGGCCGACGAAGTCTCGCCCGCTCGCGCCCACGTCGGTTGCGAGCAGCCAGAGGGTACCGTCCTCGGCAGAGGCCAGCGCCGAGATACTGAGGTTTTGGGCCGCAGGCACGACGGTGCGAAGCGGCGCGATGGTCTCGTTTGAAGCGGTATCGGTGCTGTCGCGGAGTGTGAGTTCGACCACTTCACTGCGGAGGTCGGTGTACCGTTCGGCCTGACGGGCCGAGATGGTCAGGAGCCTGGAACCGTCGGGCGAGAAGGCCAGCCCGGAATGATCGAAGTCTCCCTCGGTCAGCTGGCGGGCGACCGGTACTCCACTCGCGAAGCTGGCCGGATCCAAAAGGTCCGGTGTTGGCGCGCTACCCGGCGGGTTGCCGGACTGCGCCTGCGGTGCGTCGGTCACGGACGGCGCTACGGCGGGGGTCGGTTCGCCCCAGACATCGGGCACGACGGCGAGAAACACGTGTACGCGACGGTCACTGGTGTAGCCGACGCCGTTCGAACGATAACGCAGGGTATCGAAGCGGCGGGCCGGTTCCGAGTCGGCCGACAGACCCGCAACCGTGCCATAACGACCCTGCTCGGGGACCCGGGCCAGGAAGGCAATCCGGTCACCGTCCGGATGCCAGCGAAAGTCGCTCACGCCGAGAACCGCGTCGGTGACCGTCACGGGCTCGCCGCCGGCCGCATCAACAACGTGCAGCTGCGCGGCGCCGCCGGCATCGGCGCGCAGAAACCCGATTAGGCTGCCATCCGGAGAAAACCGGGGCGCCGAGTCACGAAAGCCGCGCGTGATGCGGCGCGGAGCCGGCTCCCCTGCCAGCGCGACGGTAAAGAGCTGGCCGACGTAATCATCCGCTGAAAAGTCGGCGTGTACCTGGGAGAACACCGCCCGCGACCCATCGGGATGGATCGTCGGGCGTGACAGTGACCCGAGTAAGGGAAGATCGGCAGCCTTCATCGCTTGGTCGCCCGCTATTCGCCGGCGAACCCGGACGTGTCGCCGACCAGGCGAGTGTTGCCGGCCGGGACCGGCGAGGTCGCGGCCAGGACGATTTCCGCTGCGAACTCGCTCACGTTGTACAGGCGACCGGCCGCCTCCTTGCGGGCGCTCAGAGCGCCAGGGTTGGACCGTTCGAGCAGCGTCGCCGTGATGGTGCCCTCGATCATGTCACCGGACACCACGACGAATCCGATACCGGACTTTTCGAGCTGGGGAATGACGGCGCGCAGGGCGTCTTCGCCGGCGCGCTTACTGCGGGCGACCGGCTCATACTCCGGCATGGTAGGTGTGGTCTTGATGAAGTGTGCCTGGTGGCTGGTGACGTAGACCACCCGGGAATCGTCACCGAGCAGGGGTACGGCGCCGTTGAGTAGATTGACCTGTGCGTCACGATTGAGCTTGATGGCGTAGTCCGCCGCCATGCCGCTCTCCATGCCGCCAGATGCGTTCATCACAAGAATGTCGAGGCCACCGAATTCGCTCGTGATGGTCGCGAACATCGCGGCGACCGATGCCGGATCGGTCAGGTCGGCACCGACGGTGATGGCGTCTCCCCCGGCGGCGCGAATGGCGTCGCGAAGCTTGTTCGCGCGTGCCTCTTTATTGCGGTAGTTGATGACGACGCGCGCTCCGGCCTCGGCGAAATAGCCGACAGTGTCGGCGCCGATGCCACGGGACGAGCCGGTGACGAGTACACGCTTGCCCTCGAGTGATCCTGCTGCAAGTGGATTGGTCACGCGTGCTCCTCAAGAATTCGGTCTGTTTGTGTCCGTGATGAAGTGTGGCCTGATCGGCCACTACCTACGCTTTCGACCTTATCAACAAGCCTCGGCCGCTCCCCCGGCGTGTTGTCGTCGGTACCTGCTAGTTTCGAGGTGAACGAAATGTGGAAGGTGTCACGCATGGTCGACCTGACCGATTATCTCTGGATTTTGTGGCTCGTGTTCATTCTCGTGGCCATCACCATCGAATTGCTGAGCCTGGAATTCACGTTCCTGATGATCTCCATCGGCAGCCTGGGCGGTTTGGCCGCCAATTTGCTCGGCCTGGACTGGTGGCTTCAGATCGTCGTTGCCGGCGGCTTGTCGGTGCTGCTGTTGCTGACGATTCGGCCGTTTTTGCTGCGCGCCCTGCGCAAGGGCGGCGATCCGGCGCTTTCCAATATCGATGCCCTGATCGGCATGAGTGGTCGTGTTCTCTCGACCGTCACCGAGACCGGCGGACTGGTGAAGCTGGCCAACGGCGAAACCTGGACTGCTCGTCTGGTGCTGCCGGGTGGCGGCACCGCAGCACCCGCTGAACCGGGCGAGCGCGTCACCGTGCATCTCATCGAAGGCTCCACCGCCATCGTCATCCCCGCCGAAAGGACCCAGAACAATGCTTGACCCCGCAGCTTTCATCGGTCAGATCTTCGTGATCGCCCTGCTCGCCGTGTTGGCGGTGTTCGTCATCGTCATTCTCGTGCGCGCCATTCGCATCATTCCGCAGGGTAACGCCGGGGTGGTCGAGCGCCTCGGCAAGTACCACAAGACGCTGCTGCCCGGTCTGAACCTGCTCGTGCCGTTCGTCGACCGGGTGCGGCCGCTGCTCGATATTCGCGAGCAGGTCGTCTCGTTTCCGCCGCAGCCCGTGATCACCGAGGACAACCTCGTGGTCTCCATCGACACCGTCGTTTATTTTCAGGTGACGGATGCCCGCGCCGCCACCTACGAGATCAACAACTACCTCGGCGCGGTCGAGCAGCTCACCACGACCACCCTTCGTAACGTGGTCGGCGGGTTGAACCTGGAAGAAGCGCTGACCAGTCGCGACAATATCAACAGCCAGCTGCGCATCGTGCTCGACGAGGCCACCGGCAAATGGGGTATCCGCGTGGGCCGAGTCGAGCTCAAGGCCATCGAGCCGCCCCACTCCATCCAGGACTCCATGGAGAAGCAGATGCGCGCCGAACGTGACCGTCGTGCGCTGATCCTCACCGCCGAGGGCACCAAACAGTCCGCCATTCTCACCGCTGAGGGCGCTCGCCAGGCGGCGATCCTCGAAGCCGAAGGTGATGCCAAAGCTGCCGTCCTGCGCGCGCAGGGTGAGGCGGAAGCCATCACCACGGTGTTCAAGGCCATTCACGATGGAGACCCCGACCCGAAGCTGCTCGCCTACCAGTACCTGCTCACACTTCCCAAGCTGGCCGAGGGCAGCGCTAACAAGCTGTGGATCGTGCCGAGCGAACTGACCGAGGCCATGAAGGGTATCGGCAGCGCCTTCGGCGCGAACGCCCACAACCCGGCAGCCGCGCCTGCCGCCTCCGCAACGCCCGCAACGCCCGCAACGCCCGCAACGCCCGCAACTCCGCAGGCCTAGGCGGTGGCCGAGAACGCCCCGTCAGTATTTCTGGACGCACCGTATCCCCGGGTCTTCGCCCACCGCGGTCTGGCGCATGAAGCGCCGGAAAACACCCTACTCGCCTTCGTGAAAGCGCTGGCGGGCGGGGCCACCCACCTCGAGACCGACGTGCACGTATCGCTCGACGGTGTGGCCGTGATCAGCCACGACCCCGATCTCACCGCCCTCGAACGGGACGTGCGCATCGACCAACTGACTATGACCGAACTGAAACGCATCAACCTGGGCTTCGGGCAATCGTTCACGTCCCTCGCCGATGCCCTCGAGGCCTTTCCGACGGCGCGGTTCAATATCGATATCAAAACGGATGCCGCCGCCGAGCCCGCCGCTCGGGCCATTCGTGACCAGCGAGCCACTCCCCGGGTTCTCGTGACCTCGTTCAACGAACCGCGCCGCCAACGGATCGTGGATCTGCTGCCCGGTGTGGTGTCGTCCGCCTCGTCACCGCTCGTGGCCCGGGCCTTAGCGGCGGCGAATTTGGGCCTTCCTGCGCTCGTTCGCCGTACCCTGGCGGGCTGCGTTGCCGTGCAGGTACCCGAGCGTGCCGGAATGATTCGTATCGTGACACCCCGTTTCATCGCGATGATGCACCGGGTGAATGTCGAGGTGCACGTGTGGACGGTGAACGACCCGGCAGACATGATTCGACTGCTTGATCTGGGTGTCGACGGCATTGTCACGGATCGCACCGATCTGGCTGTGGCGGCCCTTACTCGCCGAACCTGAGAATTACCTCCCAGAACGGGGGGTTCGGGAAGGTTAACACCCAGCTTGATGGTTTACAAATGTGAAGGCATCGTGATCGATCTGTGATCGCGAGCGAGAGGAGACCACACTATGGCTGACCGCAGTTTGCGTGGCATGAGATTAGGCGCACAAAGCCTACAGAGCGAAGAAGGCGTCACCTTCTCCCCCCGGGTACAGCACACCTACCGGTGTGAAACATGTGGGCGCGAGACGGTAATGATTTTTTCGGCCGAAGCCGAGGCACCAGACGAATGGGAATGCAAATACTGCGCACGGACGGCGACCCGACTGGTCGATTCCTTGCCGGTGATCGTTGACCACTCCGACGAGAAGATTCCTCGGACCCACTGGGACATGCTGCTGGAACGTCGCACCAGGGATGAACTCGAAGAGTTGCTCGAAGAGCGCCTCTCCGTGTTGCGCCTGCGCCGTGGTGGCCAGCAGAAGATCGGCGCTTAACCGCCGGTTCCACCCCAGACGACCCCCGCACGTGTGTGCCGGGGTCGTTGTTGGTTAACGCTGTGTTCGCGAAGCGGTGCGCGCCAAGCGGCGACGTTGGCCTCCGGCGGCGCCGAAACAGAGCGCCAGACCGGCCAGACCCAACCCGGAGACGAACCATTCAATGCCTCGCCCAGCCACCATCGCCGGCGTAATGATGTCGCTGAGCGGCACCGTTTGCACCATCGCGCCAGCCGTGAAGGTCGGCAGGCTGTCCTGAGTGTGCCCGTCGGGAGTGATGATGGCGCTCGAGCCGACCGTGGAGATGTTCACCACCGTACGACCCGTCTCGATCGCGCGCAGCCGGGCGATCGCGAGCTGCTGCACGCTCTCATCGGTGTGACCGAAATCGGCATTGTTGGTTTGAGCGAGGATGATCTGGGCCTTGTCGTCGATCATCTCGTGCACGAGTTGATCGTCGGCGATGTCGAAACAGATCGCGATCCCAGCCGGGATCCCGTTGATGTCGAAGGTATTGTCCCGGGTACCGATGCCGTAGTCCCGGCCGATGAGGTCGATCAGCTCCGGGGCGAACGGACGCCAGAAGGCGCGATCCGGCATATATTCCGCGAAGGGCACCGGGTGCACCTTGTCGTACACGTCAACGGCTCCGCGCCCGGCCTCCCAGAGCAGCGAGCTGTTGTAGAAGGTGTCTCCCGGCTTCGTGATGGTGCCGGTGATGAGCGGGGCATCCATTTCGGTGCTGACGTAGTCGAGCACCTGCGCGGCCGCTTCCGACCGGGCGGGGTCGATATCGCTCGCGTTCTCCGGCCAGACCACGAAATCGATTTTCTGGCCGATCAGCGGCAGCGTGGCCGAAACGTGGTCCTGCAGGATCTGGCCCGGAGAATATTCAGCAAAGAGCCCGGCGTCAGCGTTGCCCTGCACTGCGGCGAGGCGAACCTCACCGCTGGGGATGGTCGGCCACGCGGGCACGGCGAGCACCAGCGCAACGGCACCGACAGCGATGCCGGTGCGCAGCCTGCGCTTCAGTTCGGGTTCGCGGAGCAACTGTACGGCCAAGGCGCTTAGCCAGACCATAATGAAGCTGAGGCCCGACAGTCCCACCCAGGCCACGAGCGGGCCGAACGGACTCTCGGACTGGGAGAGCGCAACGCGGCCCCAGGCGAAGCCGCCGTAGGGCCAGACGGCGCTGATTGCCTCCCTGGCCGTCCACAACCCGGCGACGATAACCGGCACCACACCGAGGCGACCCCAGATGCTCGGCCAGACCCGAGGACCGTGCCGTAGCACGACCGCGGTGAGCCCGAGCCCAACGGCGAAGAACAGGCTCTCCAGCCCGCCGAGCGCGAACCACGGCACGAGACCGAGATACAGGGTGATCCAGTAGATGTGAATCAGCCAGAACGACAGGCCCGCGACCAGGCCAACGAGCAGTCCGGTCGCGAGGTTTCGACCGAGCAGCGCCAGGAGCATGAGCGCGACCCCGACCGGCGCGAGAAACCACCAGTCGCGATCCGGGAAACCGGCATCGAGAACCGCTCCCGCACCGGCGGCGACCAGAACGGATGCCCACAACGGCAGGCTGAACGCACGCTCACTCGCCCACATGGCGGGTTCAGGCCACCGAAGAGTAGGCGACAATGCCGCGACGGATGGCGTCCATGGCGCTCCGAGCGGTTGATCCGACCTGGGCGTCGCCGGCGATGGACAGTTGGTCAAGCAGATCGATGGTCTGTTTGGTCCAGCGCACGAAATCGCCGGCCGCCATCTCGGCCTCGTCGAGCACGTCGGCGAGCGATGCGCCGCGGGCCCACTTCCACATGGCGAGGCTGAGGCCAACGGCGAGCGGATTAGTGCCGGGGAGCTTGTGGTCACGCTCGAGGTCGTCGATGCGATTCCACAGCTCATGGGTGTCGTCCAACGCCGGGCGAAAAGGCCCCTTCGGCAGGTAGCGGGCATCGATGAGGCCCTCTTCACGTCGCGGCTCGAAGACGAGCGCGCAGGCCATCGCAGCGAGACTCGCGGCGTCGAGTTCGTTCCACAGGCCGCGGCGCAGGGATTCAGCAACCAGCAGGTCCCGTTCGGCGTAGATGCGGCGCAGAATCCGTCCGCTTTCGCTGAGCGCGATCGCACCGCTGGCATCGGATTCGAGATAGCCGTAGCCGAGCAGCACGTCGGTCACCCGGTCGAAAACGCGGGCGATCGCCCCAGTGCGTTGCGAGATTTGCTGGTTGAGGGCATCCGTCTGGCGTTTGAGCTTGAACCAGCGTTCCGCCCAGCGGGAGTGTGCCTCGCGATCTGCGCAGTGGTGGCAACCGTGGGCACGCATCTGTTTGCGGAGGCTGGCGACCTCACGCTGGCGTTTGTCGCGTTCCCCTCGCTGGGAGTTGTCGGCCTTGGTGCCCTCGCGCTCCACCTCGGTGAGACGCCGACGAATGGCCGAGTACTGCTCAAAATCTCCGAGGTGGCAGGTCATGCTGGTCTTGAACCCGGCCAGAGATTCCTCCTGCTGGCGCACGGAGCGGGCCAGATCGACGACGGCGCGGTCGGCCTGGAATTGGGCGAACGACGACTCGAGCACGCCGCGCGTTCGCGTGACCCCGAACTGGTCGATCAGATTGACGGCCATGTTGTAGGTTGGTTTGAAACTCGAATTCAGCGGATAGGTGCGCCGAGAGGCGAGCGAGGCGACGGCCTGCGGGTCGAGTCCCTGGGCCCACTGGATGACCGAGTGCCCAAGGGTGTCGATTCCGCGGCGACCGGCCCGACCGGTCAGCTGGGTGTACTCCCCCGGTGTGATCGGCACGCGCGCCTCACCGTTGAACTTCTCCAGTTTGTCGAGCACGACCGTGCGGGCAGGCATGTTGATGCCGAGGGCAAGCGTTTCGGTGGCAAAGACGGCCTTGACCAGCTTCTTCTGGAAGAGCTCCTCGACGACCTCCTTGAAGGCCGGCAGCAGACCAGCGTGGTGGGCCGCGACTCCGCGTTCGAGCCCGTCCAGCCACTCGAAGTAGCCAAGCACGCCGAGGTCTTCGTCCAGTAGGGTACGGCATCGATCGTCGACGATCTGGCGGATTTCTTCACGCTCGTGTTCCTGGGTCAGGCGTACCCCCGAACGGAGCACCTGTCGCACGGCCTGGTCGCAGCCGACCCGGCTGAAGATGAAAAAGATGGCCGGCAGCAGATGTTTACCGTCGAGCATACGCACGATGTCGCCGCGGTCCATCCGGCCGGCATCGAACTGAGGACGCTGCTTGTCATGACCCCGGTAGCCCCCGGATTGGCCGCCCTGACGACCGGAACCTCGGCCGCGCCCGCCGGCCGAACGTCCGCCGGCGTGTGCCAGACGCACGAGTTCAGGATTGACCCGATGCGTACCGATCAGTCCGGTGGAGTCGAACAGATCGAGCATATTGTTCTTGACCAGCACGTGCTGCTCGAGCGGAACTGGTCGCTCCTCAGACACGATCACGTCGGTCTCACCGCGCACTGCCTGCAGCCAATCGCCGAATTCTTCCGCGTTCGACACCGTCGCGCTGAGCGACACCATGCGCACCTGCTGTGGCAGATGGATGATCACTTCTTCCCAGACAGCTCCGCGAAAGCGGTCAGCGAGGTAGTGCACCTCGTCCATCACCACGAAGGCCAAGTCGGTCAGCAGATCGGAATCGGCGTAGAGCATGTTGCGCAGCACTTCTGTGGTCATGACCACGATGCGCGCCCCCGGGTTGACGTTGCTGTCTCCGGTAAGCAACCCGACCTGGTCAGCGCCGTACTCGGCCGCGAATTCCTGGAACTTCTGGTTGCTGAGCGCCTTCATCGGGGCCGTGTAGAACACCTTTGCACGGGACCGCTGCATCGCCAGGTAGATCGCGAATTCGGCCACGATCGTCTTGCCGGCTCCGGTCGGCGCCGCAACGAGCACGCTGTTGCCCGCCTCCAGGCACGCGCAGGCTTCACGCTGGAACGGGTCGAGGTCGAAGCCCAGGCCGCGCTCGAACCCCTGCAAGAGTGGCTGGGCGGCCCGGATGCGCGCAGCCGAGTACCGTTCGGCCGGCGATTGCGTGTGAGTCACGTGATCCTAACAATTACTGCAACGAGTCTCAGGTGAGACTAAAGCGCGAATTCTTTTTCGAAGGCGAGCACTTTTCTGGCCGCGCGCCGATCGTGCAGCCAAGCGATACCGTAGGCGGCAAAATACAACATGACCATGGGAATGGCCAGCAGGAACATTGACACCACGTCGGCGGCCGGGGTGGCGATCGCCGTGAACAGCACAATGACCAGAATCGCGATCCGCCAGGACTTGATGATCGACGCTGCGCTGATGACCCCGGCGAAGTTGAGCAGCACGATGAACACGGGCAGCACGAACGCGATACCGATCGCCACGACGAGCTTGAGCACAAAATCGAAGTAGCCCTGAGCGTTGATGAACGCCGAATCCTCCGTGGGGGCGAAACTCGTCATGAGCTCGACTACGTGCGGCAGGACGATCCAACCCGCGGCGCAGCCGGCCAGGAACAGCGGAATGGCCGTGAAGAGAAACCCGAAGGTGTATTTTTTCTCGGTTCGGGTGAGCCCCGGTACCAGAAAAGCGAAGACCTGATAGAGCCATACCGGGCTGGACACAATCAGACCGACGTAGAGCGAAATCTTCAGTTTGAGGTCGAAAGCGCTCGTGATGTCGGGGTAGTTGATCTGGGCGTTACGATGCTGGGCGTTGATGATGGCGTAAATGGGTTCACGCAGCTGATCCCAGACGAAGTCGGAGAGGAACCAACCCGCAATGGCCCCGATGAGGAGCCCGGCAGCAGCCAGGTAGAGGCGCTTGCGCAGTTCGATCAGGTGCTGCCCCAACGACATCTTTCCCGCTTTGGTCGCACTCCGCTCGGCGCGGACCATGCGGCGCTAAGGCTTCGCGGCGGGGTCGGTGGGGCCGACCGCGGTGGAGCCGGACGTCGTCGACGCGTCGTCGCCCGTGGTGCTCGTTGAGCGAGCAGGCGCGTTCGGATCGGGGTCGACCGCGTCGCTCTTGATCTCACTCTTGAAAATTTTCATCGACTGCCCCAGGCTGCGGGCGAGTCCCGGAAGCTTGGGCGCACCGAAAAGAAGCAGGACGACGACAAGGATGATCAGGAAGTGCCATCCGGTCAGGTTTTGCAGCATGAGGGTGTGTCCTCTGTGTCAGCGAGTATTGCAGCGGGCGTGGCGGTTAACGGGCGTGCCGCATCAGTTTACCCCGCACGATCCGCGCGTCGCGACGCACCTGGTTTCGGTGGGTGCGTTCTGCACGCAGTTGCTCGACCCTTCCCAGCAGCACGGCCGAATCTGCGAACACGGCCGGGATACCGACAGCAGAAGCCGCCAGCCCATCGAATTCGCCCGTGGGCAACTGACCGCGGAGCGATTCCAGCGCCTGCAGGGTGCCGCGAGCCTTCCGAAACAGCGAGAGGGCAAACCAGCTGAGCAGTGCGAGCAGTCCCAGTGTTAGACCAGTCCAGATGAGCAGCCACGACCACCACGGCATCGGCTACTCCTCCTCCGTCGGGCGCTGGCGGTCGGCGGCGTACTGGGCGAACCCGGCTGCGGCCCAGTCAGCGACCGCCTGGCGTGATTCGGCAGGTTCGAGAACGGTGACGATGCCGGCCAGGCCGGTGACCAGACGCTTGAGCGCGTGGGAATGGGCGACGCGCAGTGTGGTGCGAGTGCGTTCGCCTGATCCGACCGGCTCTGCGCGTTCGGGGCGGTAATCCGCCAGCAACGGCAGTGCCGTGGTCGGGAGCTCGAGTCGCACATCGACGTCTGTGGTCGACGCCTGAAACAGGGTATCGGGCAGAACCAGGTCGGTCGGGCGCGTGCTGCGTGGCACGTCCGTCACGCGCGGTTCGCTCATGCGGTCCAGTCGGAACGTTCGGACGGCTTCGCGGAGGTGGCACCAGCCGCGCAAGTACCAGTCGTTGTCGACGGACTCTATGCGCAGCGGGTCGACAAGCCGGTGTTCCTGGCCCCCGCGAGCGTTCAGATAGTCGAACTCAACCTGCATCTGCGTGCTGAGCGCCGTCTGGACGATGTCGCGGGTGGTGCCGGCATCGCGCTGGGCGACGGCCACCTGGGTCGGGGGCGCCGATGCGCTGCGGGTCAGCTTGGCCATCAGCGATGCGATGGCGTCGGTATCGGCATTGTCGGGCAGCGCCGACAGGTATTGTAAACCGGCGATCAACGCCGCGGCCTCGCGGGCGGAGAATCGCGGGGAATCGTCGATGGCGACCTGATGCGTGAGCACGATCCGATCGTTTGTTTCGAATTCGTCCCAGAGGATGTCAAACAGGTCGCCGTGCAGGTACTGGCGGGTCTCCCCGGGGATGCCGGACAGGGCAATGAGGCTGACCAGACCACGAACCCGTTCCGCCGACAGATCGAAGTGCTTCGCCACCTCGGTGACACTGACGCGCCCCTGATCGATAAGGTACGGAACGAGGGACAGCAGCAGCGTGAGCTGGTCGCCGGCCACCCGTGGTTGGGAAGCTGCACCCGACCGCGCGCGCAGCGACTGTGTTCGGCGGCGAGGCGTACTTCCGGACGATCCGGCGGGCCGGGGGCCCGCATGAGCGTCCCTGACGGCGAGCAGCCGATTCTCCACCGCGGTGCGCAGGGCGAGCGGACTCTCGACGACTACTTCCGGGCCAAATCCGGCCAGTTCGTCGGCGAGGATATTCAGGTCGGTGAAGTGCAGGAGGCGCTCGACTCCGGCGGACTGCTGGCCTGGGGGTACCGGGTGCTGCGCAGCCTGGCGCGCGCCGAGACGAACAGCGGCGTCGGACCCGGGTACGACGGCGATGCGGGCGATATTACCGGCCCAGAGAGCCTCGAGTTCGGCCAGGGCTCGAGCACTGTCGGTCGCACAATCGATAACCGGACCCGGAGTCGCGTTGGCGACCGCAGCCGCTGTGCTGACGACTGCGACAGCGCCGACGATGCGAGACAGCAGAAACGTGCGTGGGGCGTGAACGGCCTCATCCGTGGCGTACAGGTGCCAGCGGCCTTCGTGCTGCACGAGCGCGCGCGGAGCAACCACACGACGCGCCGGTGTGGTTTCCCCCGGCTTGAGGTACAGAAAAACCACGACCTGCGCACGGTCAAGCGCCTTGCTGAGTGGTTCGAAACTCGCATCGCGCGTGCGCAGTAAGGGCGCGTAGCCGAGTACCGGTTCGCTCGGTTCAATGCCGAGCGAGTTCAACTTCATCAGGGCACGGCGAGACTCCCCCGACAGGGATCCTTCGCGCCACACCGTGCCTGCCAGTTTCAGGAGGGACACCTCGCTGGGAGTGAAGGTCACGTCGGCGGGCAGGTCGTAGAGACCCTTCGGAATTCGATAGCGCAGAAAGTGGTTACTTCCCGGATCGTCCGGGGGCTCAATCGTCTCGAGCGGAATGCCCAGCTCACGGAGGTCGTCCTTGTCGCGTTCAAACTGGCGCTCCAGGCTCTCGTTCGAACCGGCGGGTACATAGCGCTGCCGGTAGCCCTGCACGTTCTGGAGGATGTCAGCCTTGGTCAACCCCGAATCCGTCGCCACGAGGGCCAGGACCAGGCTGAACAGTCGCTCAGGAGCCGTAATCGCCGATGGTTTGGGACCGGTTTCCTCGGTCGAATCGGGATGCAGAGGCGTCGAAGTCACTGTGTGATCCTATCGCCCGAACCAGGCGTCAGACGCGGTGGCACGGGCGCGGTGGGAACGCCACAATCAGTTGATGCCCAGAATATCGACCGAGTACACCAGCGTTGAACCAGCCGGGACCTGGCCCTGCGCCGCTGGGCCAAAGCCCAGCGCTGGCGGAACGACAACGACCAGCTGGGAGCCAACGGTTTGACCAGAAATCGCGGTGGCCAGGCCCTGCGGAAGGTCAGAAAGTGGCACTACCCGAGGCGTTCTCGTCGCCCACGTGGACTCGAAGACCTTGTCACTCGCCCACAAGAGGCCGGTGTAGTGGATCACCACGGTAGCGTCTGACGCGACCTTCTCGCCGGTTCCCTTCTTGAGCACGCCGAATTCCAGCGCTTTCGGCACATCACCGGAGGGAAGGACGATTCCAGGGGTGCCGTCGGCATCGAGGACGACGGCAGGAAGACCGTTCGCGACGGCCTGGTCGGCTCCATCTGCTCGCGGCAGGAAGGCCTTCACGATGTCAACGACGAGCACGAGAGAATCCGTCGCGCTGACGCGCAGTTGATCGTTGACGCCGATGCCGTCGTCCGGCGCGATGACGACCGCGATGCGCTCACCCACGCGCGCACAGACCAGACCGGCGACAAATCCGGGATTGGTAGCATCGCCCAGTCCGAACTCCACGGCGGTACTGCCGTCGAAAGCGCTCAGCTGCAGAGGCTCGCCGGTCGTGCCGTTGTACAGGTTCGACTCGACGGAGACCATCTGGCCGGGAACGACCTGCGGCCCTGAACCCGCGATGATTTCGGTGCGCTGCGTAGTGGATGACTTCAAGGGTGTCGGAAAGCTGATGTCCGGAACAGCGCCGAAATCACCGGTCACCGAGACCAGTTTCGACGCGGCGCCCGAGGGCGCCCCAGCGTCACAGGATGCCTGAGCAGTGCCGGGGCCGGCACACGCGGTCAGTGCCGTCATCACGAGGCCGGCGGTGATGATCAGCGCGGATGCTTTGCGCACAGGTCCTTCTTTCAGTACAGGGTGGTGCGCAGCGTGGATCTGTTGCGCGGGTGTGAGGGGTGCGGGTGCTACGGGGGCGCAGGCTTCGGCGTGGTACAACCAGAAGGGCCGGGACTCATCCTAACCGGCGTTGAGGCCTCGGGCCTTGGAAAGCTCCGCGCTGGATCCCGCGGCGCGCACGCGCTTGCGCATGACCTTCGCGCTGACGTTGCGCTCACCGAGCGCTCCCGGCGTCCAGGCTTCGACATCGGCGTCGCTGAAGTCCGTCTTCGACGGACGCCGCTTCAATTCGGGCAGGATCGTGTCGGGCGCGAGGCGACGAGCCGTGATCAGAAAACCGGTGTGGCCGATCATGCGGTGGTCGGGTCGTACCGCGAGACCTTCCACATGCCATCCGCGAATCATCGTTTCGTTGGAATCCGGATTGGTGTAAAAACCGGTACCGCGGATGGCCTCGGCCACGCGGGACAGCTGCGTCACCGTGGCGACGTAGCAGAGCAGCACTCCCCCGGGCTTGAGAGCTTCGGAGACTGCGCCCAGGCATTCCCAGGGCGCCAGCATGTCCAGGACCACCCGGTCGACGCTGTGCGACGGCATGGTGTCGGGCAGCGTCTCGGCGAGGTCGCCGAGCGTGATGGTCCAGTTCTGCGGATCATTTCCGAGGAAGGTGGCGATGTTGTCGCGGGCGACATCGGCGAATTCTTCACGCCGTTCGAAGGATGCGAGACGGCCGGCCGGTCCGATTGCGCGAAGCAGCCAGAGAGACAGTGCCCCGGAACCGACTCCGGCCTCGACGACAGTGGCACCGGGAAAGATGTCCGCCTGCGCCAGAATCTGGGCAGCGTCCTTGGGATAGATGATGGCGGCACCGCGCGGCATGCTCATCACGAAGTCCACCAGCAGCGGGCGCAGCGCGAGGTGTTCAACGCCGACGTTGTTGGTGACGACCGAGCCGTCGGGCTGCCCGATGATGTCGTCGTGCGCGAGAATGCCGCGATGGGTGTGAAAGGTCAGACCTTCCTGAAGGGTGATGGTGTTCATGCGCCCTTTGGGCCCGGTGAGTTGCACCCGGTCGCCAATGCGAAAGAGTCCACTGTATTGAATAACCTGGTTGCTGCTCATGCGAGTGGTGCGCTTTCGTTGCGGGCGAACCCGGTGGGGGCGAGAGAATGAACGGGAGCGGCCGAATCGGAACGCTCCGAGGAGTGGAACAACGCCGCAATGTCGTGGATCGTTCGCCCGTCGAGCGTCGACCAGCGCGTGTACAGGGCGCTCTCCGGCAGGTCGATCTGGTGGGGAACGGCGATGGTGATGGTGCCGGCAGCGACGGCGGATTCGACACCGGGCCCGGAATCCTCGATCGCGATGCATTCCGCCGGGTTGACGCCGAGTTGCCGGGCGGCGACCAGGTAGGGATCCGGATGCGGCTTGCTGTTTTCGACCATGTCGCCGGCGACGACAACGTCGAAGGCTGCAAAGTCGATGAGGTCGATGATCTGGCGGGCCATCCGCTCCACCGACATGGTGACGAGCGCAGTCGGCACGCCGGCCACCTTCAGCTGCTGCAGGAGCTCACGAGAACCGGGACGCCAGGGAATGCCGTGTTCGGCCAGCTGCTCCTGCACGCGGTCGGTGAGGCGCGCGACGATGGCATCCGGGGTGAGGTCCACCCCGCGCGATTGCAGGATCGCTGCCGAGTTCCACAGTCCGGACCCGACCAGCAGCATGCCGTCGTCGTGGGTCCAGACACCGCCGAATTCGGCTACCAGCTCGGTTTCCGCGCGCATCCAGTACGGTTCGGTGTCAACGATCGTGCCGTCCATGTCCCAGAGGACAGCGGCGGGGAGGGAAGCGGGCGTGGGCAGCGGCAGAGGAAAAACATTCACGGGGTTCAAGTGTAGGGCCACCGCCTATCCTTGACTGAAGGCCCTCCACGCGGAAGGCACGAGGAATTGAGGACAAACACGGTGGCTGACGGTAATGGGTTTCTGGGCGGACGGCTGCTAGTCGTTGCTTTCGAAGGCTGGAATGACGCCGGCGAGGCCGCAACGGGCGCGGTTCGCGCGCTGAAGGAACTCCTCGACGTCGAGATGATCACCGAGGTCGATCCGGAGTTGTACTTCGATTACCAGTTCAATCGGCCGACCGTGTCAACCAATGAAGATGGCGTGCGCTCGCTCGGCTGGCCGAGCGCGATCATGTACGGCCCGACGAATCCCGGTGTGGCCGGTGTGCCGCTGGCCGACGACGCGCAGCTGCGCGTCAGTGGAACGAATGCTGGCAACATCTACCTGCTGATCGGTACGGAGCCGTCGCGCAGTTGGAAGAGTTTTGCCGCGGAGATTCTCGACGCCGCCCTCGCCGCTGACGTGAGCGGCGTCGTGTTCCTCGGGGCGATGCTCGCCGATGTTCCGCATACCCGGCCCATTTCGATCTTCGTGTCGAGCGATAACGCCCAGGTGCGCGCCGAACTGCAGATCGAACGCAGTAATTACGAGGGTCCGGTTGGCATTCTCAGCGTTCTGTCGGACGCCGCGGAGACGGTGGGAATTCCCACCCTGTCGATTTGGGCATCCGTTCCCCACTACGTGCACAACGCACCGTCGCCCAAGGCGATGCTCGCTTTGATCGACAAGCTGGAAGAGGTCATCGACGTGGTGATCCCCCGGGGCGTGCTGGTAACCGAGGCCGCCGATTGGGAGAGCGGTATCGATGTGCTGGCCGGTGAGGATGAGGAGATGGCCGCGTACAT
Organism: Cryobacterium sp. N21; assembly: GCF_002929575.1. Classification (NCBI taxonomy): domain Bacteria; kingdom Bacillati; phylum Actinomycetota; class Actinomycetes; order Micrococcales; family Microbacteriaceae; genus Cryobacterium; species Cryobacterium sp. N21. The sequence continues at coordinate 607,341 of NZ_PJJQ01000036.1, forward strand.
CGCCCAGCTGGAGCAGGCCCGCGACACGGTCGACTCGCCGGAGGCGAGCGGCGAGGCCATCGCGCAGGAATTCGAGAAGTACCTGCGCAAGCGCGGTACCGACGGACGCGACGGACGTGCCGATGGTCGGCCAGACGGCCGCTCCGACGGGCCCGGCACCAGGCCCGACGGGCCACGGCACTAGGCCTTACAGAGCGACGCCGAGGAGAGCGCTGATGGCCTGATTGACCAGTGCGACGTCATCGAGCTCACTGGCGACCGCGTCGTCAATGAGCTGCAGGGCCTGTGGTGTGTCCAGGTCGTGGCGCAGTGCGAGGCGGAGGGCGTCGACCAGAGCGGCAGCCGAACCAGGTGTTGCTGTACTGGCGGCACGATCGGAGGCGTTCACGGCGACCGTGCCGAGCGACGCAGCACCGAACGCCGCCGACCAGGCGGACAGGCGCGCGACGGCCTCGTCCAGGAGCGCGGCGGTCCATTCCCAGTCGGTTCGGTAGTGCCGGGCCAGCAGAGCCAGCCGGATCGCGCGCGGGTCAAAATTCTGGGCACGAAGTCTCGAGACCAGTACAAGGTTGCCGAGGGACTTGCTCATCTTCTCGCCCCGGTAGGCGACCATGCCGGTGTGGCTGTAGACCCCGGCGAGCGGATGCCCGGACAGCGCCTCCGCGTGCCCGGCGCTCATATCGTGGTGCGGGAAGATCAGGTCTGATCCGCCACCCTGCACGGTGAAGTCGGTCCCGAGCTCTTTGAGGGCGATGACCGAACATTCGATGTGCCAACCGGGGCGCCCGGCGCCGACGGGCGATTCCCAGACGGGTTCGCCGGCGCGCGCCGCCTTCCAGAGCAGGGGGTCGAGGCGATCGCGCTTGCCTGCCCGGTCGGGGTCTCCCCCGCGCTCGGCGAAGAGTCGGAGCATGCTGACCGGGTCGAGGTTGCTCTCGTCGCCCAGGGTCCAGTCCGTGCTGGCTTCGGCGGCCTGAATATCGAAATAGAGGTCGGCGGCGATCGTTCCGTCGGCGCCGGCGATGGCGTCGTCGGTCGGTACCGGGTAGGCCAGTCCGGCTTGCTGCAGCAGCGCGACGGCAGCGGCGACCTCGTCAATGACCTCGGTCACGGCGACGAAGTCGTTCGGCGGAATGATGCCGAGGGCCTGCATGTCGGTGCGGAACAGATCAACCTGGGACTCGGCCAGGTCGCGCCAGTTGACGCCGGTGGCGCTCGCCCGCTCCAGGAGCGGGTCGTCGACATCCGTCACGTTCTGGGCATAGTGCACGCGAAACCCGGCGTCGATCCAGACCCGCTGCAGGGTGTCGAAGGCGAGGTAAGTGTTTGCGTGGCCGATGTGGGTGGCGTCGTACGGCGTGATGCCGCAGACGTAGAGCCGGGCTGCATCGCGTGGCTGGGCCAGCACCAGGCTGTCAGTTTTCGTATCATGGAGCCAGGGTGCACCCGACTCGCCGGGGACGGAGACAATTTCGGGTCGTTCCCATGCACGCATTGAACCAGCCTAGCTTTGATGCGGCAGTGGTTTCGCGCCCCGGCCGATCGGGCCGGGGCGTTATGGCTAGGCCGAGATGACGTTGGTGCCGAGAAGCACGAACAGCACGATGCCCAGCACGATGCGATAGATCACGAACGGCAGAAAACTCCGCTTAGAAATGTAGTTCATGAAGAACGCGATGACTCCGAGGGCGACGATGAAGGCAATGACCGTCGCGACCAATATTTCGAGCGGTCCGAAAATCTCCGGAGTACACGTCGTCGCGCCGGCCAGGCAGGGATCGGCGATGGACTTGTAGACCTGGTAGAAGCCACTACCAAGCACGGCGGGAATCGCCAGCAGGAAGGCGTAGCGGGCCGCTGCGGCGCGCTCGTAGCCGAGGAACAGCCCGGCGGTGATGGTTCCACCCGAGCGGGACACGCCGGGGATGAGCGCGAGTGCCTGGGCGAAACCATAGATTGCGCCGTGCCCGTAGGTAATGTCTCGCAGTTGGCGCCTCTTGGCACCGACGTGGTCGGCGATGCCAAGCAGGATTCCAAAGACGATGAGCATGGTTGCGGTGATCCAGAGCGAGCGCAGCACGGTCTCGATCTGGTTTTGAAACAGCAGGCCGAGCACGATGATCGGCAGCGAGCCGAGGATGATCAGCCAGCCCATGCGGGCATCCGGATCCTTGCGGGAAACCCGGCCGGTGAGGGACTTGGCCCACTGGCCGATGATGCGCACGATGTCACGCCAGAAGAAAATGACGACGGCAGCCTCGGTGCCGATCTGGGTGATGGCCGTGAACCGAGCCCCCGGGTCTTCACCGGTGCCGAGAAACTGGCCGACGATCGTGATGTGGGCACTCGACGACACCGGAAGAAATTCGGTCAACCCCTGAACGAGGCCCAGGATGATCGCATTCAGAAAGTCCACGCGCTTCGCTTTCTCAGATTTTTTTCAGCTGACGCCGACTGAGCTCAAACCCGTTGGGATCGAACCTGGTGCTAGTAACTGGAGAACAGGTCGGTCAGAACCTGCCTGCCAAACACTAATGCGTCCAGCGGCACCCGCTCATCCACTCCGTGGAACATCGCAGGAAAGTCCAAGTCGGCCGGGAGGCGAAGTGGTGCAAAACCGTAGCCCTTGATGCCGAGCGTGCTGAGCGCCTTGTTGTCGGTTCCCGCCGACAACAGGTAGGGCAACACCGGGGCTCCGGGGTCGTGGCGCTCCAGAGTGCCCACGACGGCCTCGATCAGCGGTCCGCTGAATTCGGTCTCCAAACCGATATCGCGGTGCATCGTGACGATCTCTATGTCGGAACCGACAATCTCCTGAATCTGGGCGAGTACGAGGTCTTCCTCGCCCGGCAGCGATCGAATGTCGATGAGGGCTTCGGCCATGTCCGGGATGACGTTGTGCTTGTAGCCGGCGGTCAGGCCGGTGGGGTTGGCCGTCGTGCGCAGGCTGGCCTGGATGAAACCGGAAGCCGTGCCGGTTGCCAGGGCGAGTTCGTCGGGGCCGACCCGCTGCGGATCGACATCGAGAATGCGAGCGATTTCGCCGAGCAGCTGCTCGGTCGTATCGGTCAGGCGAATCGGCCACTCGTGCCGTCCGAGTTTCGCCACGGCGCCTGCAAGTCGGGTGATGGCGTTGTTCGGGTGCATGCGGGAGCCGTGTCCGGCCTCGCCGCGCGCGACGAGCTTGACCCAGATCAGCGCCTTCTCCCCGGTTTGCAGCAGGTAGGCGCGTTTGCCGCCGAGCGTGATCGAGTAGCCACCGACCTCGCTGATGGCTTCGGCGGCTCCGTCGAACAGGTGCGGGTGTTCCTTGACCAGAAAGTGCGAACCAAGCACGCCGCCGGCCTCTTCGTCGGCGAAGAACGCGATGACGAGGTCACGCTCCGGTGCGCCTTGGGCGGCGATCACGTCTTGCAGGGACGCCAGGATCATGGCGTCCATGTTCTTCATGTCGACGGCACCACGACCCCAGAGCAGTCCGTCCTTGATGACGCCGGCGAACGGATCAACGCTCCAGTTGGCCGCGTCGGCCGGCACAACGTCGAGGTGACCATGCACGACCAGGGCGCTCCGCGACGCATCGCGGCCCTTCACCCTGGCCACCACGCTGGTTCGGCCCGGTTCGGAATCGAACAGCTCGGGCTTCAGGCCGAGGCCGCGCAGCTTCTCGGCCACGTACTCGGCGGCATCCGTTTCGCCGTTGGAGCGACCCTCACCGTAGTTCGTGGTATCGAAGCGGATGAGATCCCGCGCGATTTCGGCGGTCAGGTCGAGTTTCTGGGCGACCGCTGCGGGCGGGCTACCCACTGAATCAGCGGAAGTTGCGGCCGGGGGCACGTTCGAAAGGGAAGCCATGGTCAAACGCTACCCGTCGGCGCCGGCGCCGGTGACACAACGGGTGTTCTAATCCGTGCTAAGTTATTACCTCGGCAGCCGGTTCATCCGGAGGCCGTTTCACCCAGTCCGGGTGGCGGAATTGGTAGACGCGCTGGCTTGAGGTGCCAGTGCCCGTTAAGGGCGTGTGGGTTCAATTCCCATCTCGGACACGGAGATTTCTTTCGAGAAATCAACGAGGACTGGTTGAGACAGTTCACAGGGCCGGATCCATTGGATCCGGCCCTGTCTCGTTAACTCCGTCAGGACAGGATGTCCTTGGTCACGAAACGGCTGTAGGCCAGCGCCCCGAAAACGGCCAGGTAACCCAGCTGCACGATCGCATTCTGACCGAACGAGCCGAGGTCGAGAGGCTGCCGCAGCAGGTCGGCGAAACCGAGCCAGTAGTGGCTGAACAGCCACGGGTGCAGCCAGGACAGCTGCGGAATCACATCGAGGATCTGCGCGACCACCGAGACCACGATCGTCGCCGCCATGGCCCCGACGGGAACGTCGGTGAGCGTGGAAATGAACAGCCCGATCATCGACAGGCCCAGCAGGGACACCGTGACATAGGCCGCCACCAGCAGTGAGCGCGCGAGCGACTCGCTGACGCTGATGGTGTCGCCGGAGAGCAGCGTGACCGGGCCGACCGGGAAGAGCGCGGCCCCGATAATCGCTCCGGACACCGTGAGGGTCAGCGTCGCCACGAGGCAGAACAGGGCAGCTCCGGCATATTTGACGAGCAGGAGCCGCACACGGCCGGCCGGCGCCACCAGCAGGTAGCGCAGGGTGCCGAGGCCCGCTTCCCCGGCGATGGTATCCCCGGCGACCACACCGATGGTCAGCGGCAGGAACAGCGGGATAGCGACGACCATGGCGGTGAAGCCCACGAAAAGACCGTTCTGGGTCACTCGATCCAGAAACGGCGGTCCCTCCCCCGGGGCCAGCGCCTCCGACGACAGACGCACGGCCACAGCGAGCAGAATGGGGATGAGCGCCACGGCGACCAGCATGGCCCAGGTGCGGCGCCGACGAAACAGTACCGAGATTTCGGAGCCGAGCAGCGACCATCCGCTGCCGCGGCGCGCCGACACTACGCTCGGGCGTTCGCCCGGCAGAACCTCACTGGACGACATCGAAACCCTCCCCGGTCAGTGCGACGAAGCTTTCTTCGAGGCTCGGTTCCTCGATCGCGAAGCCGCGAATGCGCACTTCGCTGGCCACGAGAGCCGTCACGATCGCCTCCGGCAGCCAGCTCGTGCCGACGAGCGGCGCGGTTACGATCGAGTCACCATCATCAGGCGATCCCGCCTGCGGCATCAGACCGAGGTGGGTGAGCACGCGCACCGCGCCCGCGGTATCCGGGGTACGCACGCGGATCCGGGTCTCGCCGACCGCACGCAGAGCGGCCAGGGTGCCCTGGGCGACGATGCTGCCGGCGCTCATCACGGCGGCGTGCGTGCACATCTGTTCGACCTCGGCCAGCAGATGGCTGGAAACGAACACGGTCGTGCCCTCGGCGGCCAGTGAGCGCACCAAGCTGCGGACTTCCCGGGTGCCCTGGGGGTCGAGTCCGTTCGTGGGCTCATCGAGGATGAGCAGCTCCCTGGGGAGCAGCAAGGCGTTGGCGATGCCCAGCCGTTGCTTCATGCCAAGTGAATAGGCGTGCACCTTCTTGTCGGCGGCGTGGGTGAGGCCCACGCGTTCCAGGGCCAGCTGCACCCGAGCCCGGCGGGTCGCTCCTGGCGCGTACTGATCGGCGGTGTCCAGCCGCCGCAAGTTGGCCGCCCCGGAGAGAAAGGGATAGAAGGCGGGACCTTCAGCCAGGGCGCCCACGCGGGGCAGAACATCGTGCAGCCCGGCCGGCATGGTCCGACCGAGCACGGTGATCGTTCCGCTGCTGGCCTGGCTGAGGGCCAACAGCATGCGAATCGTGGTGGTCTTACCGGAACCGTTCGGACCGAGAAAACCGAAGACGGAACCGCGGGGAACGGCGAGGTCGATGCCGTTCACCGCGGTTTGGCTGCCAAACCGTTTGGTCAGCCCCCGACTCTCGATGGCGAGGCTTGGGGCGGGCGGGGTGAGCGCCGGGGTCACTCGGCGGCGGCCTGGAGCTGCGCCAATGGAACTGCCCCGGCGAAGACGCGACCGTCGGTGGCCAGGAATACCGTCAGGAGTGACGTGGTCAGTGTACGACCGCCGGCGACGGGTTCGGTGAGCTGCTCGAGCATGGGATTATCGCCCAACTCGGCCGGTACGGCGAGGGCGGGCACCTCGATGATGCTGGACCAGCCGGTGCCCGTGATGACCGGGGACCCTCCCGCTGCCGGGCTGTGGTCGCCCGTGTCGCTGGCGGCAGAGCCGTCGGGCTTGGTCGGGAAGGCCGGGGTCGTCACCGTGGCGGTAACCGGCGGCACGAAGTCGAATAGGTCAGCGTTTGGAGCGGAGAAGTCAATGGTGGTGAAGCCCACCTGCAGCGCGGGTGCGCTCTGGCCCCGGGCCTCGACGGTCACTTGCAGCGGCAGGCCGGTCTCGGAGTCCACCGCGATTGAAACGGATGCGACGAGGGTGTCGGTCGCTTTCGGCGTCAGGACCAGCTGATAGACGTTACGGCCGGCGACCCGGGCGTCGGTGCCCACCGAGACCGCTGTGCTCGGGTCAAGGTTGGCGAGGAAACGTTCGGCGACCTGAGCCGGAGATGACAGGTCGGCCGGGAGCTGTGACTCGAGTTCGGCGGCCTTCGCCTGGGCGGTGGCGGCAAGATCGGCCGGAATGCTCAGATGAGTCGCCGCGTTCGTGCTCGAGTCGTACAACCAAACGTCGCTGCCGTTGTGCACGACATCGCGCTCAGCCATCCGGTCCTTGATCTGCACGCGGGACTGGCTCTCGCCACCGACGTACACACGAAACTCGTGGGAGCCGCTGAGCAATTCGAGGGCCGTGCTCACGGCAGCGGCCGACGACGTGCCGGGCATTCCCGCGCCCAGGTCAAGACTGGGCAGGCCCAGATCAGTGGTTTGGGCGACCGTTCCGGAGAAGGTCGACACGGTGCTGTCGTTGACCAGGAGCAGAACCTGCTCGGCCGTCTTGTCGGGCAGATCGACGGCAGCACCGGCCGCAAGCGGCGCGGCGATGACCGCTGCGACGACAACGGCCGGCACGACGATGGCAGGGAGCCACTTCAATGAATTGCGGGACATGATCAACGGCCCGATGCGTTCAGATTCATACCGTGATCGTACGCCCTGCGCGGTGCCCATCGGCCACGCGATCAGCGTACTTTCAGCAGGGTCAGGTCGGTTCGGGCGGGCTCAGCGCCTCATCGGTGATGCCGATGAACTGGCTGCCGATGCCGTCACACTCGGTGCGGCCAAAACCGGCGGCCGGTTCGGGCAACTCATCGAAGCCGTGGTTGGAGCAGCTGATGTAGGTGAACGTCGGCCACCATTTCTTGGGGCGAACAGCTTCGGTGTACCCGCAGATCGTGCAGGTCAGCTGCGCCCAGACGGGCTTTTTGCCGGTGCGATTGGCTCGCGACTGCACCAGCCAGGCCGGCGGTTCGGCCTCTAGTTTGGCGAGCTGGCCCTCGCTGAGGCGTGAGGGAATTCCGTGGCGTGCCGCCATTTCCAACGGTATGTCCAGGCGCAGTGCTACTTCTCGTCGCGTAATCATCTTTGGACAACGATAGGCGCTCGGCTGGGCCCGCGCAGCATCCGCTCTCCCCTGCGGATCCGATTTCGACCGCTATGGGACAATGGCGAAATGTCTACACCTCTCTCCTCGCCCGGACTGCCCGTATCCCCGCTGGGACTGCTTCTTGACGTCGACGGTCCGATTGCGAGCCCGATCACGCGCACCATCGCAACGCCGAGCATCCTGACCGATCTGATCACCCTCGCGGCCGGACACGTGCCGATCGCGTTCATCACGGGCCGGTCAGCCGATTTTATTCGCGCGCAGGTTGTCGCGCCGCTCGTCGCGGCCGGGCTGCCGGATTCCTTTCGCATGTACGGCGTCTGCGAGAAGGGCGCGGTGTGGTTTCCGATCGGGGTGGAAGGCATGGGAGACGTGGTCATCGATCAGAGTGTTGCCCTGCCGACCGCGGTCATCGACGAGGTGCGCCAGCTCGTCGCCGACTCGTTCTCGGCCGAGATGTTCTTTGATGAGACCAAGCAGGCGATGATCTCGGTCGAACAACGTACGGACGTGAGCCACGCGAATTATCTCGCCCGCCAATCCGGCTTCAACGAGGCCGCTTTTGCCCTCCTGGTGAAACACGGGCTCGGCGTTCGCTTCGACGATCGAGAGTCGCCAGACGAATCCGGTCAGGTTCCGTTTCGGCTGGATGCCACCATCATCTCCACCGACATCGAGTCGGTCACACTCGACAAAGACCATGCCGCCAAGCGAGCCCTCGCCTACTTTGCCGAGACCGGGCCGTTGCCCCGACTCTGGCGGTCGGTGGGCGATTCCCGCAGCGACTATCGCATGGCCGATCACCTGCACGAGGCCGGCTACGACGTGTCCCACGTTGACGTGCGGCCGTCCGACGGCATTTTGGACCGGCCTTATCCGGTGATCGTGATCGGCGACCAGATCCACGATGAAGCCGGGGCGACGTTTCTGCGCTACTGGGTCGAGAAGCTGGCCCTGCCCGCCTAGGTATTCACAAAACGGATGCCGTTTTGCAGGGTACTGCGCAGCTCGAACACTTTCTCGAAGCTGCCGCGTTCCATGCCGGCCAGTCCCTCGCGCAGCACGCCAACCAGGCGCGACCGCGGGATGATGATGATCATCGGCCGTCTGCCGCGCTTCGGCAGTGAGACCGGTTCGTCGAGCGCACCATCGGGGAGAACGACGATGAGCGCGGTGAAGCGAACCTTGAGCGCTCGGCTGATGGAGCGAGCGGCGTCCTCGAACTGGTGGATCGGGCGATCCTCCTCCGGTACTTCTTCGCCGACCAGTTCGCCGCGGCGCAACTGCACCGCGCCGCCCCAGTCTTCGGAGAGCAGGCCGAACAGTCCGGCCGGGCCGAGGATGATGTGGTCGAGTTTGTCGGTCTGGCCGCCGGTGTCGATGTCATGCCAGGCGGTGAAACCGATACCGAGATTGGCCACGAGCTGGGCCGTGGCCTCCTCAGCCAGGGCCTTGGCCAGGCAGTGCCGCACGAATTTCGGGGCACTGCGAATCAACGCGGGGGCGTACGGGTCGTCGATGACCGTGCCTCGGCCGGCCCATTCGCGTACTAGATCAAGGTATCTCAGGCGAGCCTGGCCGCCTGGGTGACCGTGCATGCGGGTTTTCAGGCTGGACTTGGTGGCCGGGCCGCGGGCGGACGGGGCGGCGTAGGCATCCGCTGGAGCGGTCGGGTCTGCATCACCGAAGCGGCGGCGATCGTAGGCGGCCCGGTTCTCGGGGCTGCCGATACGTTCCCAGGCGAGCTGTACGGCATGGAATTTGGTGGCACTTCCGCCGACGTCGGGGTGGGTCTGGCGCAGCAGCAGCCGATAGGCGCGACGCAACTCATCCTCGGTCGCGGTCGGACTCACTCCCAGGACCTCGTAGGGGGTGGATGCGGCCGGGGTGTCTTGCATCCTGGGCGGGACCTTTCGTGTTCGACGACAATCGATGCGAAGTCGATCGGAAACTTACAATACCGTGCGATTCTGACACCGCGCCGAGGGTGCGCTGTACGGGTGACCGGGCCATTCTGTGCCACGATCAGCCTGTGACCATTTTCTCTAGCGTCAGTGCACCGGTACAGCACCCGACTGGTCGTCATGCTCATCGTCGGAGTCGTCGTTGGCCTCGTCGCTGGCGTACCCGGCGATTGGGCCCTCGCGGTGATCCTCGGCTGGGCGGCCGCCTGCGTGACCTACATCGGTTGGGTCTGGATCGTCATCGGGCGACAGGATGCCGCGTCGACGGCCCGCCACGCGACCCGCGAAGACCCCTCGAGGGGAGCGTCGGAATTTCTCATCCTGCTGGCCGGGCTCGCGAGCCTCGGCGCCATAGTCGTGTTGCTGCTGGGGACTTCGGCGACCTCGGGGACGCAGCGCGGGCTTCTGGCCGGTGTCGCCATTGCCAGCGTCGCGCTGTCCTGGGTTCTCGTACACACCCTCTTTACGCTGCGCTACGCCTCGCTGTATTACAGCGACTCCCCCGGCGGCATTGACTTCAATCAGACCGAACCGCCAAGGTACAGCGACTTCGCCTACCTGGCATTCACCATCGGCATGACCTATCAGGTGTCAGACACGAGCATTCAGAGCCACGCGCTGCGGATGACGACGCTGCGGCACGCGCTACTGTCGTTTCCGTTCGGATCAGTGATTCTAGCCACGCTCATCAACCTGGTGGCTGGCTTACTGCACTGAGCCGGCAGCAAGCGTGGTTTAGTTGCGTAATAGGTGGAACGGGATCGCCATGGCGAGGGCCACACACAGGATTCCGCCGATAAAAATCGGCACCATCAGCGAGGTGACCGAGAAGGCCAGGCCGAACAGCCAAAAACCGAAGACGAAGATCGCAAACGCGACGACGAAGGCGACAATGTTCATGGGTGTTCCTTTCAGGGCAGCGCCCGCGCAATTGTGCAGCCACTGATGTGAACGTACTGAGTATTCGTACTGATTCGAGCGTACCGGTTCGGGCAGAGCGCAATTACACCGAATCGTTGTCGACCGGCTCGATCAATTCGGGGCCGTTACCCGATATCGGCGCAACCTGGTAGAAGTTGAGTGATTCCACCACCTCGCGGGAGGCCGCCACGGCGGCATCGACCAGGGTCTGATCGCCCTCGGTGGCGGGATCCAGCCACTGGTCCCACCACTCCTCCGGTAGGGCGACGGGGGCGCGGTCATGGATCTGCGCGAGCGGGCCCCGCGCATCCGTTGTCAAAATAGTCGCGGACAGCACCCACCGCGCCGGATCGGTGTCAGCGGCAGCCGGATTCTTCCACCAGGAATACAGGCCGGCGAATGCGAGCGGCAGGCCATCGTCGGAGTGAATGAAATAGGGCGTTTTCACGGTGCCCTCGGTGTGCCACTCGAAGTAGCCGGTCGCCGGAACCAGGGCACGCCGCGACTTGACGCTGGTCTTGAACGTCGGTTTCTCGGCGGCGGTTTCTGCCCGAGCGTTGAAGGTGGGAAATTTCGACGTGGGTTCGGTCGCAAAAGATGGGATCAGCGACCAGCGTGCCGATTCCAGCCGGCGCACGGCCGGGTCGGTGCGTTTGGACTCGAGCACGATCGGGATCTGCTCGGTCGGCCGGATATTCCACGACGGCTCAGGAAGATTTTCCCCCTCATGCTCGACATCGAACATGGCAGCCAGATCCGGCGCCGTATCGGTAATGATGAATCGACCACACATGCCTTCAGAATACCGCGTCATGCCGGAGCGGAGAGCGTCGTCGACTAGCGTCGATGCCATGGACGATCGATACAGTGCAGACGTGCTCTCCCCCGGCTGGCGCGACGCCGGCCGCATTATCATTCCGACCCAGGAAGCCATCCGTGACCTGGTGGTGGAGGAGGTCGCCACCGGGTTCTGCGGTGCCGTCATCCGCGTGGAGAAGAAGATCGTCACCCTGGAGGATCGGCACGGCAAGCTGAGACTGTTTCCGCTCGGTTTCGGCTTTCTGATTGACGGTCGCCCCGTCACCCTAATTGCTCCGACGATGGCCGCGGCCCTAGGCCGAGTGCGCACCGCCTCGGGCTCGACCGCTGTGCCGGATGCCCCGGCCCGGGTCGCTCGCGCCAGCCGCATTTTCGTCGAGGGCCGGCACGATGCCGAACTGGTCGAAAAGGTCTGGGGTGCCGACCTGCGGATCGAGGGAGTGGTCGTTGAGTACATTGAGGGTGTCGATAACCTCGACGAGATCCTTCGAGAATTTCGTCCGGGGTCCGGGCGTCGGGTGGGCGTGCTGGTGGACCACCTCGTGCCGGGCTCGAAGGAGAGCCGCATCGCGGAAGCCGTGGCGCGCGGCCCGTATGCGGCGAGCGTGCTGGTGGTGGGGCATCCGTTCGTCGACGTCTGGCAATCGGTGAAACCGGCCCGGGTGGGCCTCACGGTGTGGCCCGATATTCCGCGCAGCATTGAGTGGAAGCACGGTATCTGCGACGCGCTCGGTTGGCCGCACGAGGAGCAGGCTGACATAGCCAGGGCCTGGCAGCGCATTCTCGGCCAGGTGCGCACGTTTGCCGACCTGGAACCGCAACTTCTCGGCCGAGTGGAACACCTGATCGACTTTGTGACAGCCGAATGACACGCCGGGATTAGTTTTTCGGAATGCTCCCGGAGCGCTGACTACCAGTGGTAGACCCGGAGTTCACCCGTTTTTTCCGGTAAACGTAACGCTTTCGTGTTAAAAAGGCAGGGAATTCCGAAACCATCCAGACATGTGGGCTAGTGTTGGACTCGAAGTTGTAGTGCTTGCACGTCTTAAACGCATTGATCGTGATTCATCTGGATCGCAGTTAGTGCGCCACATTCCTTTCGGAAGCGGACGACGAATACCGCGACGAACGGTCCCGACAGTCGGGGCCGGTCTAACACTCCTGGAGGAGTTTTACAAATGGCAACAGGTACCGTGAAATGGTTCAACGCTGAAAAGGGCTTCGGCTTTATCGCACCCGACGACGGAAGCGCCGATGTTTTCGCGCACTACTCCGCGATCGCGTCGAATGGCTACAAGTCCCTCGATGAGAACCAGAAGGTCGAGTTCGAGGTAACCCAGGGCCCCAAGGGTCCTCAGGCCGAGAACATCCGCGCCCTCTAAATAGAGCTTGCGAAGAACGCCTTCCGCTTCGGCGGGGGGCGTTCTTGTTTTAACCGGATACGGGGCCGGGCAGCTGCTGCGACCTGCCGCCCGTTACTTCACCAGGTCCTGCCAGCCGTCGCCGTCGACATACTCAAAGATGAGGTTGGTCTCGGTGTGGGCGACCGCCGGATGCTCCGCGAGGTGCTCGAGCACGAAGTCCCGCAGGTGGGACGCATCCGCTGCGGCCACGTGCAGCAGGTAGTCGTCGGCACCCGCGGTGTGGAACAACCCGATCACGCCGGGCCAGTGCGGGGCCGCGTTCCGAAAGTCGTCGATCTGCACGCGAGCGTGCTTGGCCAGCCGCACCGAGATGAGAGCCTGCAAGCTGGCACCGAGGGCAGCCAGGTCAATATTGGCCCGGTAGCCACGAATGTGGCCGAGCTGCTGCAGACGACGCAGGCGCAGCGACACGGTGGACTCGGCAACGCCGATTTCACTGGCCAGGGCTGCCCCGGAAGCCCTGGCATTGACCGACAGGGCGCGCAACAGCGCGCGGTCAACCCGATCGAGTTCTGGCTTCTTCGATTCCATCAACAGACTCCCTTATTACTAAGGAGTTTATGCGATTCCTGTCTTGGAATTGCAAGGGTCTGCAGGGTCACTTGCGCGACCGCACAGAATCTGTTTCTGTGAGGGCATGCTGCCACCGATGTCACATATTGAAACCCTCGCCGTGCATGCCGGAATGGACGGCCTCACCGAGGCGGGCGTTCACGTTCCCGGTATCGACCTGTCCACCACTAATCCGCTGCGCGGTGTGGAATCCGGCGGTGAGTCGTACGAGAATCTCGCGACCGGCGGAACCCCGGAACCCGGGGACTCAGCCGTGTACCAGCGGCTCTGGCAGCCCGGCGTCGCCCGTTTCGAAAGCGCCCTCGCAGCGTTGGAGCGGGCGGAGGGCACGGTGGCCTTCGCCACCGGAATGGCCGCTCTCACCGCGACCCTGATCGCCACGGTCACTGCCGGAAAACCGCACATCGTGGCCCTGCGACCACTGTATGGCGGGACCGATCATGTCCTGGCCAGCGGGCTGCTCAGAACGACCGTCACCTGGACAGGTCTGGCCGGAGTGACCGCCGCCATCCGCTCGGATACCGGCCTGGTCATTCTGGAGACACCGGCCAACCCGACCCTCGAACTGACCGATATTCGGGCGGTCGTCGACGCGGCCGGAGACGTGCCGGTACTGGTCGACAACACCTTCGCGACGCCCGTACTGCAGCGTCCGATCGAGTCGGGAGCAACCCTGGTGCTGCACAGCGCGACCAAATTTCTCGGCGGACACGGCGACGCGATGGGCGGGACGGTCTCCGGGTCCGAGGAGTGGATGGTGCGCCTGCGGCAGGTGCGGGCGCTCACCGGCGGCCTGCTGACCCCGTTCAATGCCTACCTCTTGCATCGCGGTTTGCGCACCCTCCCAGTGCGGGTACGCGCCCAGCAGGCGACGGCGGCGGAAGTGGCGACTCGGCTGGCCGGACACCCGGCCCTGGTGCGGGTGCTCTACCCCGGGCTCCCCGGCCAGGACCCGCAGGGACTGATCGGGCGGCAGTGCTCGGGCGCCGGATCGCTCCTCGCCCTGGATCTCGGCGGCTACGCGGCGGCCCTGCGTTTCACCGAGGCGCTCGGCCTGATCACCCACGCCGTGTCGCTCGGCGGCGTCGATTCCCTGGTGCAGCATCCGGCGTCGCTCACCCACCGACCGGTCGCGCCCGACGCCCGGCCCCCCGGCGGGATCGTGCGCATCTCCATTGGGCTGGAGCACGTCGATGACCTCATGGACGACATTCTGACCGCCCTGCTGGTGGCCCGGGTGCCGGTGGGCGCGGGCAACACCTACGGTGCGGCCATCTAGATCGGCGCAGCAGCCGCGTGACTAGCTGCGGCCGAGGCGGCGGCGCAGCAGGTCGATGCGCATCTGCAGCTGGGTGACGCTGGCCTGGGCGACGGCGGGCCCGCCACAGATGCGCCGCATCTCGGCGTGGATCATGCCGTGCGGTTCATTGGCGAGCTTCGACCACATGCCGACCAGGCTTGACAACAGCGTGCGCTGTTCCTTGAGGGTGCGGTACAGGGGCGGCGGCTCGAGCGGGGCGATTTCACCGGTCACCGGGTCTTTGCGTTTGTCGGTTGACCGTTTGGACTGTCGGGATTGGCGCTGCCGCAGCAGCTCGGAGACCTGCTCGGGCTCGAGCAGACCCGGAATGCCGATGAAGTCGAACTCCTCGTCGGTGCCCGGCTCGGCCAGCTCACCGAATTCGTCACCGTCGAACATGACCATGTCGAAGGTGGCCTGGGAATCGAGGGCCTGCCAGGTGAAATCGTCCAGGCCGAGGTCATCAGACGCTTTCTCCTCCTTGTTGGCCGCGGCGACCATGGCGTCTTCGGGGTTGTACATTCCATCGTCGCCGTCCTCCCGATTGCTGCGGTCGAGGGCATGGTCGCGTTCCAGTTCGAGCGCGTTCGCAAGGCTGAGCAGCCCGGGAACGTTCGGCAGAAAAATGGATGCCGTCTCACCGCGTCGCCGCGCCCGCACGAACCGGCCGATCGCCTGGGCGAAGTACAGCGGCGTGGCCGCGCTCGTCGCGTAGACGCCGACGGCGAGGCGCGGAACGTCGACGCCCTCCGACACCATGCGCACAGCGACCATCCAGCGGCGGGTGTTCTTGGAGAACTCGTCGATGCGGTCGCTGGCCTCCTTCTCGTCGGAGAGCACGATGGTGACCGGCTCGCCACAGATGTCCTCGAGGATGACGGCGTAGGCACGTGCGGTGGTCTGGTCGGTGGCGATAACGAGACCACCGGCATCCGGTATGCCGTGCCGCACTTCGGTCAAGCGAGAGTTGGCCGCGCGCAGCACGGACGGAATCCACTGGCCGCTCGGCTCGAGCGCGGTGCGCCAGGCCTGGCTGGTGATGTCCTTGGTGTTGCCCTCGCCGAGCTTCGCTTCCATCTCGTCGCCGGCCCTGGTACGCCACTTCATGTGCCCGGCGTAGACCATGAACATCACCGGACGAACGACGCCGTCGGCCAGGGCGCGGCCGTAGCCGTAGGCGTAGTCGCTCTGCGACATGCGGATGCCGTGTTTATCGGGCAGGTAGCTGACGAACGGGATCGGTGACGTGTCAGAGCGGAACGGGGTACCGGTGAGGGAGAGTCGCCGGGTGGCCGGCCCGAACGCCTCGCGGATGGCGTCGCCCCAGCTGAGGGCGTCTCCCCCGTGGTGGATTTCGTCGAGAATGACGAGGGTGCGGCTGGATTCGGTGAGCTGCTTGTGCAGGGCGGCCCGGGCGGCAACCTGCGCGTAGGTCACGACGACGCCGTGGTAGTGGCTGCCGTAGCTGCGGTCAGCGTTCTTGAACATGGGATCCAGACGGATGCCCGCGCGCGCCGCGGCATCCGCCCACTGGTTCTTGAGATGCTCAGTCGGCGCCACGACGGTGATGCGATCGATGGTGCGCCGGGATCGAAGTTCGGCAGCGAGTCGCAGGGCAAACGTGGTCTTGCCGGCACCCGGCGTGGCTGCGGCCAGAAAATCGCGCGGTTCGTGCACGAAATAGGCTTCCAGTGCTTCGGCCTGCCAGGCGCGCAGCTTGCCTGCGGTGCCCCAGGCCGCGCGTTCGGGGAAGGACGGCGACAGGTGTTCGGCTGCACTCGTTCCCTGTGCGGGACCGAAAACCGATGGAGTATTCACTTCCGACAAATCTACCAAAGCCCACCGACGTTCGCGTCCGCACTCAGGTTCGACGAGCGCGACAATGTTCAGACACAATGGTCTGATGACGAAGCAACAGCATCCATGGTCGCGCTACGTCGCGCTCGGCGATTCATTTACCGAGGGCATCGGCGATCCGGAACAGCAGAGCCCCGGCGGGCACCGAGGCTGGTCCGACCGGGTCGCCGAGATTCTCAGCGACGGCACGGAGGACTTCGCTTACGCCAACCTCGCCGTGCGCGGCAAACTGATTCGGCAGATTGCGGATGAGCAGATCGAGCCGGCTCTGGCGCTGCGCCCCGATCTGATCACCATCTCGGCCGGCGGCAACGACGTGATTCGCCCGGGAACCGACCCGGACGCCATCGCGGCGCGCTGTGACGACGCTATTTCCCGGTTGACCAGCGACGGCGCGACTGTCGTGCTGTTCACCGGCGCCGATGTGGGCTTCTCCCCCGTGTTTCGCAGTATCCGCGGCAAGGTCGCCATCTATAACGAAAACATTCGCGCGGTCGCCACGAAGTACGACTGCATCGTGGCGGACATGTGGCAGCTCACCGAGATTCAGGACCCACGCATGTGGGCACCCGACCGGTTGCACCTGAACGCGCTCGGGCACCACACGGTCGCTCGTATGGTATTGCAGACCCTCAACGTGAAGAATTTTCTTGCACCGAGCGAACCCGAGCCGATGCCGGGCACCACCTGGCGTCAGGCTCGCACGGAAGACCTCGCCTGGGCCAGGGAATACCTCGTTCCGTGGGTGCTGCGCCGGGTGCGCCACCAGTCCTCCGGCGACCACGTGCTGCCCAAGCGGCCCGACGCCGGCCCGTTCACGCTCCCCCCGGTCTGAGCGCCCGGGTCAGCCGGCGGCGAGTTTGCCGGGGTGCCCCATGCGCCAGGCCGGACCGGGATCGGCCAGAGTCTGGTGGAGTTCGAGCGGCACCGATACGGTCGTCGGCGTTGCCCCACCGATCGTGAACGACACCGTACCGACCTCGTCCCCGGCCCGGCCGAGCTGCACATCCTCTGCCGTCACCCCTCCGGTGATCGGCGAGTCCGACCAGACCAGCACGGATGCTGCCCGCTCGGCCACGATGTCGCTCTCGTCACCCCACTGGGTCGTATAACTGCCGAACACGGCGCCTTCCTCGGCGAGGATGACGTCGTGAAAACCGGGTTGCACGCTCTCGATCAGCGCGGCGATCGCCGAGTTGAGTTCGGAGTGCGTGTCACCGCCGAGCACCACCCCGACCAGGGTGACCGTGCTGGTGCCGACGGTGAAGTCGGTTGAGAATAACAGGCAGGCGCCGGCGACATCCGTTGTCCCGGTCTTGATACCGTCGACGCCATCGCGCCCCAGCAGCTTGTTGGTGTTGGTGATGGTTCCGATGACCGGCAAGACCGCCGAGGGGAGGGCCACGATTTCGGCGAGGGCGGGGTGGCCGACGACGAGTTTGCCGATCTCGACGAGGTCGGCCGGGCTGCTCACGCTCGACGTGGACAGGCCGCTGGTGTCGGTCACACTGGTCTGGGTCAGGGCGTTGGCGGCGAGCCAGGTCTTCGCTGCCGCCAGGTAGCCGTCGATCGATCCGAAGGCCCATACCGCGAGGGAGGCCGCGTAATTGTTGGCCGATGGCAGCAGCATCGCTTCGAAGGACTCGCGCTGGGTGAGCACCATTCCGGAGACGACCGGAGCGACCGAGCCGTTCTCGGCGATCACGTCGTAGTAGATGTCCACGTCGGCATCGGTGAACGTGATGTCCGGCCCGGCCTCGCCGGCTTCGAGCGGTTTCGCGTCCAGGATGACGAGGGCGGTGACCATTTTGGTGATGCTCGCGATCGGTACCGTGTCCTGAGCGCCGCTCGAGGCCAGAACGCCCGAGAAGCCGACCGCACCGATGGCGCTCTCGCCAAAAGCCGGCCAGGTCGGGGCAGCTACCGGCTGGGTGAGCGCTGCCGGTTGAACGAGATCGGCTGCGCTCGCCGGTACGGGGGCCAGGTTGGTGGCACCGACGTAGCCGATACCGCCCACGACTACGAGGAGAATGCTGAAGACGGCGAGCCTGCGGCGCCGGAGGAGGACACGCCGGGAGGGAGACATCCGTTCAGCCTAACTTCTTCGCTGGGTGAAACCGGTCCGGTCGCCCCCGGTGTTCACGCACGAACGCGCAGGGCGTAGAGTGCGACCGCGCTTGCCGAGGCGACGTTGAGCGAGTCGACGCCGTGCAGCATGGGAATTGTCACGACCGTGTCGGCGGCGGCCAGCGCGTGCTGGCTGAGCCCGTCGCCCTCGGCGCCGAGGATGATGGCGAGCCGTTCGGGTGTCGTCTCGGCGAACACGTCGAGCGAGACCGCGTTGTCCGCTAGCGCCAGTGCTGCCAGGCGGAAGCCGGCGGCGTGCAGCAGCGGGGTGGCCACGCTCCACTCCGGCAGTCGGGTCCACGGGACCTGCAGCACAGTGCCCATGCTCACGCGCACGCTGCGTCGATACAGTGGATCGGCACAGCGCGGCGTGATCAGCACGGCGTCGGCGCCGAGCCCGGCCACCGAACGAAAGATGGCACCGACGTTGGTGTGGTCGACGATGTCCTCGAGAATCACGATTCGGCGGGCCGTCTTGATCAGTGCTTCGACCGGTTGCAGTGCCGGCCGGTGCATGGCGGCGAGGGCTCCGCGGTGCAGGTTGTAGCCGGTGAGCTGCTCGAGCACGCTGGCCTCACCCACGTAGACGGGCACGTCAGGCCAGTCGGCCAGAAGCCGCTCGGCGTCGGGCATCCACTGTTCCTGAATCAGCAACGACCGTGGTCGGTGTCCGGCGTTCAACGCCCGGGCGATCACCTTGGGTGACTCAGCGATATACAGGCCGCCGGCCGGTTCGAGAACACGCCGGAGGGCGACATCGGTCAAACGCGAATAGTCGGCGAGACCCGGGCTGGACAGGTCGGTGATGCGGGTGATCTGCACGAAGAAGTGCCTTCCGAGATGAGTGGTTGAGCTCAAGCCTGACAGGTGGGTAGTCAAACCGGAAAACAGACGAGTTTAGACTCAAGGGACGGGCAGCTGTTTCTGCTCGCCCTGGTACGAAAGGAGCGCCGATGACCGCCGATTCGGCCCAGCCCAGCGACACGGCTGCGCACGGCACAGCAGCGGACGGCACGGTGTTGGTCGACGCGCTTGAGCCCGCCGACGCCCCCGACACCGCCGCAGCGCTGGCCTCCGCTCTCGCGCTCGATTCGGAACGGGCAGTGGATGCTG
This sequence comes from Cryobacterium sp. N21, assembly GCF_002929575.1. Classification (NCBI taxonomy): domain Bacteria; kingdom Bacillati; phylum Actinomycetota; class Actinomycetes; order Micrococcales; family Microbacteriaceae; genus Cryobacterium; species Cryobacterium sp. N21. The sequence continues at coordinate 627,011 of NZ_PJJQ01000036.1, forward strand.
TCGCCGCTCTGCTGCGCGGCAAACGCGCCGCCGTTCTCACCGGCGCCGGCCTCAGTACCGATTCCGGAATTCCGGACTATCGCGGCGCGGGCGCACCGACGCGAACCCCGATGAACTTTCAGACCTTCGTCGCCGATGAACGGTCCCGCAAACGCTACTGGGCCGGCAGCCACCTGGGCTGGAGGGTGTTTCACCAGGCCGAACCGAACCTGGGACACCGCTCGCTCGTTCAGCTTGAGAGCGCCGGCGCCATTGCCGGAGTGATCACCCAGAATGTCGACGGCCTGCACACCCGCGCCGGTTCACGCCATGTGGTCGAGTTGCACGGTTCCCTCGACCGGGTGATCTGTCTGGCCTGCGGTCAGGCCTTCGGCCGTGACAGCATCGCGGCGCGGCTGGAAAAGGACAACCCCGTACTCCGCGACCCGGAGAGCATTCGGATCGCTCCCGACGGCGATGCCGATGTGGGGAATATCGACGACTTCGTGGTTCCGGCGTGCACGGTTTGCGGGGGAATGCTCAAGCCGAACGTCGTGTTCTTCGGCGAACTCGTTCCGACGGAAACGTTTCTGGAGGCATCCGCTTTGATCCAGAGCGCTGACGCCCTCATCGTGGCCGGGTCCTCGCTGGCGGTGAATTCCGGCATCCGCTTGGTCGAACAGGCACGCCGGCGCAAGCTGCCGATCATCGTCATCAACCGTGGCGTGACCAAGGGTGACGGGCGTGCCCTGCACAAGCTCGAGGCCGGTACCTCGGAAACCCTCGCCGCACTCGCCGAACGTCTGCTGGGCTGACCGCGCGTGTCTGCCCAGCGAAGTCCCGATCCGTCGGGTGAATCCGCGACGACCACGTTCTCGATCGTGCGGCATGGCCAGACGGACTGGAACCTGCATCACCGCATCCAGGGCAGCACGGATATCCCCCTCAACGCGACCGGGCGAGCCGAGGCCGCTGCCGCTGCCGAGCGGTTGCAGTCGCGGCGCTGGGACGCCATCGCGAGCAGCCCGCTCCTTCGCGCTTCTGAGTCCGCCCACATCATCGCGGCCGAGCTCGGACTGAGCGAACCACTCATCGTTCCCGCCCTCACCGAACGCCACCACGGGGCCATCGAAGGGCTCACCTTCGCCGAGCGTCAGCATCGCTTTCCCGATGGTGTCGTTGTTCCGGGATTAGAGACTCGGCGCGATGTCGTTGATCGGGTGCTCGCCGCCCTCGCGACCCTGGCGACCGGGCGAGCCGGGCAGCGTGTGCTCGTGCTCAGCCACGGCGGCATCATCGGCACGCTGTTGCGCCATGTCACCGAGGGTGAGCGACCCCGGCACGGCGAATTCATCGCGAACGGGTCCGTGCACGATTTTCGGTGGCAGAACGACCAGCTGCTGCTGACCCACTTCGACGCGACCACCCGGTCTCCCGGCGACCGCGGTGAGGCCGCAGCCTCCCCGGTGCTCTGACCTGTTCCTAACCGCACGGATGCCACGTGTCACGCTGGACTTGCGCCAGTGCGCGGGAGAACAGGTCTGGCCACAACTCCAGCGCTACGCAAGACGCTCGACCTGCGCCGCTGCGCGCGGGTTGCGCCTCCCGCGCAACTGCGCAGCTCCCGCGCGGCGTGAAATGCAGCTACGGAGTAGTCGGAACGGTTCCCTCGAGCACGTCGAGCAGGGTACGGGCCGACGCCGCCCAGGTAAAGCGGGCCGCCTGTTCGATCGACAGCGCGGAGCGCGTTGCCCACTCCCCCGGCTCCGCGAGATTCCGAACGGCCGCAGTAATGGCATCGGCACTGCGCGGGTCGAAGTACAGCGCCGCGTCGCCGCCGATCTCGCGAAAGATCGGAATGTCACTGACCACGACGGGGATACCCAAACTCATCGCCTCGACCAGGGGAATACCGAAGCCCTCATCGAGCGACGCGGTGACGAGGGCGGTAGCCGAGCGCACCAGGGCGTGGTAATCCTCATCGGTCACCCCGTCGTGAAAGAGCAGCCGGGCTTGCGGAGCCAGGCGGGTCAGCCGGTTTCGCTCGGTCGCCGACACCCGGCTGAGCAGGTGCAGTTCGTACTCGGGCAGGTCGGCCAGGGCCAGCACGAGAGTGTCGAGGTTCTTGTACGGCATGAAGGAGCCCATATAGATCAGGCGGGTGGTTTCCGCGATGCTCCGATGACTCGGGATGCCCGGAACGGTGTCGGCGGCGTTCGGCACCACGGTGACCGGACGCCGGGTGAGATGGTGCTCATTGATCAGTGAACGGGTGGTCTCGGACACCGTCACGATGCCGTCGGCGCCGTTCAGCAGCATCCGTTGTGGCCACCAGGAGAGGTGGTAGACCCGCCAGAGCAGCCTGATAAACGGCGACAGGTCACGCGGGGGCGTGCGATTGCGATAGTAGATAAGGTCGTGCACGGTCAGGAATAACCGGTACTTGCGGCCCCAGGAACCCATAGTCTGCATCGGGCTGAACACGACGTCGGGCTTCAGCCGGTTGACCGACAGCGCGACGAGTGGTTCGAGCAGGCTGGTCGGGGCGCGCACCAGCTGCCACGGCAGCGCAGGCAACATGTCGAGTTGACGATGGTCGCTGATGAGCATCATGAGCGGATGCAGGCGGCCCAGTTCGGTCACAAGCCCCGCCGTGTAGCGGCTGATGCCGTCGTGGTGGTCGAAGCGAACGTAACGGCAGTCGACGACAATTCTCATAGCGCCAGCTCCTCAGCCATGAATTCCCGGATGAACAGTGCGGCCGGTTGTGGCTGTTCGTAGTGGATGAGGTGCCCGACGTTGTTGATAACCCGCAACCTGGCATTGGGAAAGAGCGTCTGCAGTCGATATTGCGCCGCGAGTGGCGTGATGTCGTCCTTGTCGGCCGCGATCAGCAGCGTCGGCTGAAGGATGCGGGCAGCGAACTCGCTCACGTCGTGACTGACCGAGGCCGTGAACGCATTCATGACGACCCGGCGGTTGGCAAAGGCACTGAAATAGCGGTCGTGCTGATTGTGGATCCAGCGACGCAGAGCCGGATCGTGCGTCTTGGCCATGCTGACACTCATGATGCGCACGATGGCACGGTTCTGCAAGAGCGCGTAGCCCCAGCGCTCCGGCAATTTCGCCGCCGCCCAGTAGTAGAACACAGCAAGCCGGGTCAGCACTCCGCGCGGCCCCGACAGGGCCGGCGCGGCGATCGGATTGACCAGGATGATCTCGTCGGCGGTCAGCCCCGCTGCGGCTGCCGCCGCGACCACAATCGAACCGAAAGAATGGCCCAGTACCACTAGCCGCCCGGTCGGGGCGAGCACGCCGAGGAATTCCTCGAGCCAGCGGGCGTACGCCGCGAGGGAATGAACCCCGTCGTGGAGCGGGGCCGAGTCGCCGAAACCCGGCAGGTCGGGTGCCAGGATGCGCAGCGCCGGCGAGTGTGGGTCGCCGCTGAGCAACTCGGCCACGACCAGCTGCAGACCGTGGTGGTCGCCACGAAAGCCATGCACCAGCACGAGCGTTGTGGGCGCGGTGGGGTCGCCGTAGTCCCAGTACCGCGTGTCACTGCTCTGCCCGTCGGTGCCGGGAACGGATGCGGTGCGCGCGAGTACCGGGAGGCTCTGCAGACGCTTGTCGTAGGGAGAAGAAACGATCATCGGCCCTAGTTTAGGCGCGTGACTTACGCAAGGCTGGACGTGCACCGGGATGGTCGATCTAGACTCTAGCCACCACTTGCATCGAGAGAGCCCTTTGCCGGGACGGAAGGAAAGCCGTGAGCTTTACCGCACCCATTCAGTTGCCCGGTTTGGCCCTCGATCCGCGGTGGTATCGCCGCGCCGTCTTCTACGAGGTGATGGTGCGTTCGTTTGTCGACAGCAATGCCGACGGCTCCGGCGATCTGTCCGGCCTGGTGTCGAAGCTTGATTACCTGCAATGGCTGGGAATCGACGCCCTGTGGATTCCGCCGTTCTTCAATTCCCCGCTGAAAGACGGCGGCTACGACGTTTCCGATTACCGAACCATTCTTCCGGAATTCGGCACCCTCGAGGAGTTCAAGGACCTCGTCACCAAAGCGCACGAACGCAATATGCGCATCGTGATCGATTTTCCGCTCAATCACACCTCCGACCAGCACGAGTGGTTTCAGCAGTCCCGCGAGAATCCCGACGGGCCGTACGGGGACTTCTACGTCTGGAGCGACACCGACGAGCGGTACCCGAATATTCGCATCATCTTCACCGACACTGAAGAATCGAACTGGGCCTTCGATCCGGTGCGGCGCCAGTTCTTCTTCCACCGGTTCTTCTCGCACCAGCCCGACCTCAACTTCGAACTCCCGGCCGTGCAGGATGCCATCTTCGATGTCATTCGCTTCTGGCTCGATCTCGGTGTCGACGGCTTTCGGCTGGACGCGATCCCGTACCTGTTTGAATCCGAGGAGGGCAACGGCGAGGGCGAACCGCCGACGCACGAATTCGTCAAGCGGCTCCGCGCCATGGTCGATCGTGAATATCCCGGCCGGGTCATGATCGCCGAGGCCAATCAGTGGCCGCGCGAAGTCGCCGCTTTCTTCGGCACCGAGGACGAACCGGAATGCCATATGGCGTTCGACTTTCCGGTGATGCCGCGCATCTTCTATTCCCTGCGCTCGCAGCAGGCCAACGAACTCGTGCGGGTGCTCTCCGAGACCACCGACATTCCCGACGGCGCCGGCTGGGGCGTGTTTCTCCGCAACCACGACGAGCTCACCCTTGAAATGGTCAGCGAGGAATACCGGCAGGCCATGTACGGCTGGTACGCCTACGACCCACGGATGCGCGCCAATATCGGCATTCGCAGGCGGCTGGCACCGTTGCTCGACAACTCGCGCGCCGAACTGGAGCTCGCCCACGCCCTGTTGTTCGCCCTACCCGGCAGCCCGTTTCTGTACTACGGCGACGAGATCGGCATGGGCGACAACATCTGGCTTCCCGACCGGGACAGTTCCCGTACACCGATGCAGTGGACCCCCGACCGCAACGCCGGCTTTTCCGATGCCGACCCGGGCAAACTGTTCCTGCCAATCGTGCAGTCTCTCGTCTACAACTTCACGCAGACCAACGTGGAATCCCAGCTGGCCCAGTCCGGTTCGCTGCTGCACTGGATTCGCAATGTCATCCACGTGCGCAAGGCCCATCCCACCTTTGGACTCGGCAAGATTCGTGTTCTCAAGACCACCCACGAATCGGTCCTCGTGTTCACCCGCAGCTACGCCGGCTCGGGCTCCATGTTCGGCGACCAGCCGGAAACGGTGATGTGCGTGTTCAGCTTCTCGCACAACCCGGTCGCCTTTACCATCGAGGATGTCGACATGGCCGGAACCCGGCTGTACGACCTGTTCGGCGGTGCGGTGTTTCCCAGCTTCAACGAGGAAGGTTCGCTCACACTCACCCTCGGCGCCCAGAGCTTCTATTGGTTGCACTGCGGCTGAGGGCGTGGGTCATTCGGCACCGTGACGAACTTCGCGTGAACTGTCATTGTCGCGCTCGCGCGCGCGACGTAGGCTTGGGATAAGCAATCCGTCGCAAACGCTCTGGAGGCCGGTCGTGGCTGAATGGTCTAGTTCAGAAGGCGGAGTCGAGGACACAGCCCTGTGCGCGAATTTTCTTGACCTTTTACCCGTGAATGGTGCTGCTGTCTCTGTTTTCGGCGGTGCGGTGCCCGAATCGATCGTGTGTGCCACCGATCGCCTCGCTGCTCGCCTCGACGAGCTGCAGTTCGATCTCGGGGAAGGTCCCCGTTGGGAGGCGGCTCGCACCCGGCTGCCCGTTTTGGAGCCTCGAGTACGTGAGGCAGAGCATCCGCTGTGGCCGGTTTTTCACACCGCGCTGATGGAGACGACGGTCGAGGCCCTGTACGTTTTCCCGCTCACTCTCGGAGCGCTCAACGTCGGTATCGTCGAGCTGTACAGCACGACAGCAGGAGTACTGGATCGCGCGGACCGCGCCAAGGCGCTGGTCCTGGCCACCGAGACCGCCTGGAACCTGCTCGACCACTTGCTGCGGGTGCAGTCGGCCGAAGCATGCGAAACGTCCGTGACGTCAACGGCATCCCAGGCCTCCACGGGGTCGCCCCTGTCGCGACGGGAAATTCATCAGGCCACCGGCATGGTGCTGGTGCAGATGAACGTCACACCGACGGATGCCCTGTTGCTGCTTCGCGCGCACGCCTTCGCCCACGGAACAACGGTGCGCGCCGTCGCGGGAGACGTGGTCGCAAGGCGGTTGCAATTCAGCCAGGAATCTGACTAGGTAAAAACTGACGAAATACCACAAAAGGTCATAGAATTTCTTCATGGTCACTATGAATCGCGCCTCACTGGTGAGCGCCGCCTTCGTGAAGTTGACGGACACCCTCGTGGGCGAATATGACGTTCTCGAAGTACTGCACACACTGGTCGAGGAGTGCGTAGAACTGCTCGACGCGACCGCGGCCGGGCTCCTGCTCGCCGATCCGAGCGGGGAACTCCAAGTCGTTGCCTCCACGAGCGAGGAAAGCTATCTCGTCGAGGTTCTCCAACAGCAAGCTGGCGCCGGTCCCTGTGTGGACTGCTATCTCACCGGCAAGGTCGTCACCCTCGGTGACATCGCCGCCTTCAGCAAGACGTACCCGGATTTCGTGGCTGCCGCGCTGTCGCAGGGGTTTCATTCGGTGCATGCCATTCCGATGCGGGTGCGAAACCGGACCATCGGCGCCCTCAACCTGTTCCGCGAGGGCACCGGCGACGTCACCCCCGAGGACGCCGCGATCGGGCAGGCCATGGCCGATGTCGCGACCATCAGCATCCTGCAGGAACGCACGGTGCGCGAAGACGCCGTCGTCAACGAGCAATTGATGGGGGCGCTAAACAGTCGCATTTTGATTGAGCAGGCCAAGGGCGTCATCGCGCAGATCAGCACGGTTGACATGGACGAAGCCTTCAAGCGTCTCCGAGCGGATGCACGCGCCCGCAACCAGACAATGCGGGAGAGCGCTGAGAACGTCATCAATCGGCGTATTCAACTCTGATTTCGCGCGCGCGACCCCGCCGTTCCTCACAGCACGGCCCGCACCGTCGGGTGGCGCGGAAGAGTGTCGGTGGTCGCCCCTAGGCTGGAAGTATGAGCACCTGGAGCGATCACCTCGCCGTATTCGACCTTGAAACCACCGGAATCGACGTGGAAACCTGCCGCATCGTGTCGGCCACCGTCGCCGTTCTCGACGCGAGCGGCACCGCCGTGGAACGCATCGATTGGCTGGTCGATCCGGGCATTGACATTCCGGCCGGAGCGACCAGCGTTCACGGCATCACGACAGAGCAGGCCGTAGAGCACGGTCGGGTCGCCGCGGAGGCTGTAGCCGAGATCGTCACAGCCCTGCGCGGGCATCTGAGCGACGGCCTGCCCATCGTGGCCTACAACGCCCCCTACGACCTCACCCTGCTCGATCGTGAAGCCCTGCGCTACGGCATCGCCCCGCTGGACTCCCCCAGTCCCGTCGTCGATCCCCTGGTCATCGACAAGGCCGTCGATAAGTATCGCAAGGGTAAGCGCACCCTCGAGGTCACCAGTGCGTTCTATGGTGTCTCACTGGACGATGCCCATGATGCCGGAGCCGATGCGATCGCCGCCGGTCGTGTCGCCCAGGCCATTCACCGGGCCCACGAGGGCGCTCTGCCCGCCACTCTCGACGAGATGCACGCGCTGCAGGTCACCTGGTACCGCCAGCAGGCCGAAAGTTTTCAGGAGTACATGCGGCGCGGTCGCGACCCCGAATTTCTAGCGGACACCGCCTGGCCCCAGCGCTGACGCAGATCGGAACAGACACAAAAAAGCGACCAGCCTGGGCTGGTCGCTTTTCTTGCAGTACCTGGTGCTTGCAGTACCTGGTGCTATTTGCCGAAGCCCTTGTAGCGCGAGTTGAACTTCTCCACGCGGCCGGCGGAGTCCATGATGCGCTGCTTGCCCGTGTAGAACGGGTGAGACTCGGAGGAGATTTCCACGTCGATGACCGGGTACGTGGTTCCGTCTTCCCACTCGATGGTCTTCTTGCTGGAGACCGTCGAACGGGTCAGGAAGGTCGCGCCGGAGGCGAGGTCGCGGAACACGACCGCAGCGTACTCGGGGTGGATGTCAGACTTCATGAAGATTTCCTTTTGCACTTCTGGTGAACAGACTTGTAACTGGTCACAGTGCTGTTCGATTGTTGGGCCCCGCCGTCTGGGACGACGACAAGCTGGTTGGCCAGATGGCCAGCCACTTACTTTAGCAGAAAGAGCGCGTGATCGACCGCCTTTGCCGGGAGTCTGAGCTCAGACCGCACGCGCAGAGTAGCGGCCGTCGGTCAGGGACAGTTCGACCGCGAGGCCGAAAGTCTCGGTCAGGGCTTTGGCGGTCAGCGCTTCGGCAATAGGCCCGGCTGAGACGACCTTGCCGCCCGACAGCAACAGCACGCGGGTAAATCCGAGCGGAATCTCTTCGACGTGGTGGGTGACCATGATGATGGCCGGGGAGTTGGGTTCCTGGGCAAAACCGCTGAGCAGCTGAAGAAGCGATTCCCGGGCGCCGAGATCGAGGCTCGCAGCGGGCTCGTCCAGCAAAAGAATTTCGGGGTCGGTCATGACCGAGCGGGCAATCTGCACCCGCTTCTGTTCGCCGTCACTCAGCGTGCCGAACTTGCGGTCAGCGAGGTGGTCGAGATTCCACTCCTGCAGCACGCGCTGGGCACGTCGCTCGTCGATGGTTTCGTATTCCTCGTTCCACCGGCCGGTGACCGAATAGGCCGCCGTCATGACAACGTCGAGGACCTTTTCTTGGACCGGGACCTTGCGCGCCATGGCGGTCGAGGCGAACCCGATGCGGGGCCGCAGCTCGAAGACATCCGTTCCACCGAGCGTCTCATCGAGCACTTCGGCCTGACCGGTCGACGGGTGCATGAAAGCCGCGGCGATCTGCAGCAACGTGGTCTTGCCGGCTCCGTTCGGGCCGAGAATGACCCACCGTTGGTCGTCATCGACGCTCCAATTCACTGAGTCGAGGATGGTGGTGCCACCCCGGACGACCGAGACGTCGGTGAAATGCAGAACGTTGACCATACAGCCATGTTATCGGGCGGGGCCAGTTCAGAAAGACGTCGGGCCCGCCCCAATGGCGAGCCCGACCCCCCTACGGCCCGTCAGAGCAGCGAGGCGTAGATCTCCCGAGTGCGGGTGGCGATCTGGCTCCAGCCAAATTCCCGCTCGGCGCGCAGACGACCCGCGCGTCCCATTTCGGCGGCGCGGGCCGGGTCGCTCACAACTTCGGTGAGTGTTCGGGCGAGGTCGGCGACGAACTGATCGGGGTGCAGCGGGGTGCCGGTGCCGTCGGTGAGCTGCTCGATCGGTACCAGCCGCCCGGTCTGGCCGTCGGCGACGACCTCGGGGATACCGCCGGTTGCGGTACCGACGACTGCGAGTGAGCAGGCCATGGCTTCGAGGTTGACGATTCCGAGGGGTTCGTAGATGGACGGGCAAACGAAGACCGTGCCGTGGGTGAGTACCGCAGCAAGCTCGGGCTGGGCGAGGAGCCGGTTGATCCAGACCACACCGGACCGCTCGCGTTGCAGGGCCTCGACACCGGCCGACACTTCAGCCAGGATCCCCGGGGTGTCGGGCGCACCGGCGCACAGCACGAGCTGCACCTCGGGCGGCAGCAGGGCGGCGGCGCGCAAGAGGTAGGGCAGCCCTTTCTGCCGGGTGATGCGACCGACGAAGACAACGGATGGCCGGTTAGGGTCAATCCCCAGGCTCCGCACAAAATCTTCGTTCGGGGTCGGTTTCCAACGCTCGAGGTCGATGCCGTTGTAGACGGTGTGCACCCGTCTCGCATCGAGTGCCGGATAGCTACGTAGGATGTCGCGACGCATGCCGTCGCTGACGGCGATGACGGCATCCGCTGCTTCAAAGGCTGTTTTTTCGATCCAGCTCGACACTCGGTAGCCGCCGCCGAGTTGCTCCGCTTTCCACGGGCGCAGCGGTTCAAGACTGTGGGCGGTGACGACGTGCGGAATACCGTGCAGCATCTTCGCGAGGTGTCCGGCCGCATTGGCGTACCAGGTGTGAGAGTGCACCAGATCGGCTCCAGCGGCGTCCTGGGCCATTTGCAGGTCCACGCCGAGGGTACTCAGGGTGGCGTTGGCGTCTACCAGCTGCGCGGGTACCGCATAGGCAAAGGTGTCGATATCCGAGCGCGGCGCGCCAAAGCACCGCACCGACACGGCAATGTCTTCACGGAGCGCTCGCACGAGCTCTGTGACGTGCACGCCCGCTCCCCCATAGATCTCCGGGGGGTATTCCTTGGTCATCAGATCCACTCGCATGGAGCAAAGGTAGCGCAGCCGGGCCCGAGCCACACCCCGCGGTGCTAGTCGACCTGCCCGGTTGGCCCTACTCTGTACACATGAAGGCCAAGAAGATCTTTGGAATCGTTCTCGCCGGTGGCGAGGGAAAACGGCTAATGCCGCTGACCGAGGACCGGGCCAAGCCCGCCGTCCCCTTTGGCGGGCATTACCGCCTGGTGGACTTTGCCCTGTCCAATCTGATCAATTCCGGCGTCACCCAGATCGTAGTGTTGACCCAGTACAAGTCACACAGCCTCGACCGCCACGTCTCCCAGACCTGGCACGTCTCCGGCGGGTTGTTCAACTCGTACATAGCCTCCGTGCCGGCGCAGCAGCGCCTTGGCAAACGCTGGTTCAGCGGATCGGCCGATGCCATTTTGCAGAGCCTGAACCTCATTCATGATGAAAAACCCGACATCGTCGTCGTCGTCGGTGCCGATCACGTCTACCGCATGGACTTCAGTCAGATGATCGACGCCCACATCGCGTCGGGATTGGCAGCCACGGTCGCCGCCATTCGCCAGCCGATCGGCCTGGCCGACCAGTTCGGCGTCATCGAAGTGGATGCCGCCACTCCCGATCGTATCCTGGACTTTCGCGAGAAGCCCAAGGACGCCGTCGGGCTCGCCGACGCCCCGCACGAAGTGTTCGCTTCGATGGGCAACTATGTCTTCAACACCGATGCCTTGATCGAGGCGGTGCTGCGCGATGGTGAGCGTACCGACTCGAGTCACGACATGGGCGGCGATATCATTCCCGATTTCGTTTCTCGCGGGGATGCCGGCGTGTACGATCTGCAGCGCAATGAGGTCCCCGGTTCCACCGATCGCGACCGGTACTATTGGCGCGATGTCGGAACCATTGATTCGTTTTTCGAAGCCCACCAGGACCTCATCTCGGCCCTTCCGGTATTCAACCTGTATAACCAGCAGTGGCCGATCTTCAGCATGCAGCTGAACTCTCCGCCGGCGAAATTCGTCCGCGACGGACGGGGCGCCCTCGGCACCATGATCGACTCGATCGTCTCCCTCGGCTGCGTCATCTCGGGCGCACACATCGAGCGCAGCGTTCTCGGCCCGTGGACCTCGATCGGTTCGGCCTGCGAAGTCGTCGACTCCATCGTGTTCGACCGCGTGCAGATCCGCCCGGGAGCAATCGTGCGCCGGGCAATCCTCGACAAGGAAGTCATCGTCGAGCCCGGTGCCACGGTCGGTGTCGATCGCGATCGTGACCTGGCACGCGGCTTCAGCGTGACCGAATCCGGCATCACCGTCGTCGGTAAGGGCGTGCTCGTTACTCCGTGATCCTTAGCTCCGCATCAACTTTTCTGGTCGTGCTCGACGCCGACTCCACCCTGATCCAGGACGAAGTGATCGAACTGCTGGCGGATGCCGCCGGCTCACGTGAACTCGTCGCCGACGTCACCGAGCGCGCGATGCGCGGCGAACTCGACTTCGCCGACAGCCTACGCGAACGGGTTTTGACCCTGGCGGGGCTTCCGGACACCGTTTTCGCCGAGGTGGGGCGGCGCATCCGCCCGACCGAGGGAGTGCACGAACTGATCGCCGGCATTCACGCCGTCGGGGGCGTCGTGGGGGTGGTCTCCGGCGGTTTTCATGAGCTACTCGACCCGCTCGCGGCCGACCTGGGCCTGGACCACTGGCGGGCCAACCGACTCGAAGTGGAAGGCGGCTACCTGACCGGACAGGTGCTCGGCCCGATCATCGACGCCGAGGCGAAAGCCGTCGCCCTGCGTGAATGGGCCGCCCAGCGCCGCATCATTCTGTCGCAGACGATCGCCGTCGGCGACGGCGCGAACGACCTGCGAATGATGGACGCGGCCGGACTCGCCGTCGCGTTCAATGCCAAGCCGCGGGTGAAGCGTGAGGCCGACCTCGTAATCGAGAACTGCAATCTCAGCCAGGTACTGCCGCTGCTCGGTCTGCGCGGCTGACGCGACCCCCGCCGTGCATGGGCTGGGCCTAGTGGCCCATGCCCAGGCCGCCATCCACAGGAATGACGGCACCCGAAATGTACGCGGCGTCATCGCCGGCCAGCCAGGTGACGACGCGAGCGACTTCTAACGGAGTGGCAAAACGGCCGGCCGGAATATTGCGCTTGTAGTCGGCCTGCTGTGCTTCGGGCAGGGCGGCGGTCATGTCGGTCTCGATGAAACCGGGAGCGACGACGTTGGCCGTGATCCCACGGGCACCGAGCTCTCGCGTGACCGAGCGGGCCAGGCCAACCAGGCCGCTCTTCGACGCCGAGTAGTTCACCTGCCCGGCAGAGCCATAGAGACCGACAACGCTCGAGATGAGAACGATGCGTCCGAAGCGAGCCTTCAGCATCCCCTTGCTGGCACGCTTGACGACGCGGAATGCGCCGCTGAGGTTGGTGTCGATGACCGAGGTGAAGTCATCCTCCGACATGCGCATGAGCAGGGTGTCGCGGGTGATCCCGGCGTTGGCCACGACGACCTCGACCGGGCCGTAGGTCGCTTCGATCTGGGTGAACGCGGCATCGATCGACGCGGCATCCGTTACGTCGGCACGTACGGTGAGGCTGCCGGCCGGTCCGTGCCCGGACCGCGAAGTGACGGCCACGCGGTGTCCTTGGGCGAGGAATTCTTCCGCGATGGCAAATCCGATGCCGCGGTTGCCGCCGGTGACGAGCACTGTTCGAGCCGTTGTCATGAAGTTCCAAGTCTGTTGATTGCTGTGATGTGGGGGTTGCAGGGTGCAACACTACGAAATACCCGGCAGATTCAAGTTTAAGGCGTGCGACAATCCGGCCGTACAGACGTAGGCTTATTGAGGTGGATTTTCCCCCAGTGAAGAAACCGACGACGAACCCGATGGACCTATGAAGCAGCAGTCGATCACCTCGCTCCCCGCCTCCCCGGAGGTCGAACGACGCAACCGGATGATCAAATATTCCATTGCAATGGGCGTGCGTGTCATTTGCATTGTGCTGATGCTTTTTGTGCAGGGCTGGTGGCTGGTGATCTGCGCACTCGGTGCCATTCTTCTTCCGTACTTCGCCGTCGTGGTCGCGAACGTGAAGATTGCGCCCCGCGGAGCCGAAGTATTGCGGCCTGGTGGCGTCGAGATCTATACCGGCACCGACACCCGTTCCTCCGACGACGAGGTCAAGTGAGTGCTCGCGCGGCTGCTTCACCCGGCCCCATGATCGGGCTGGGCGCGCCCCTGCAATCCTCAACCTGCTCGCGGGCCGACTGTCGCAATACGGGAACGTGGCGGCTGGACTGGCGCAACCCGCGCATCCACTCGAGCGATCGGGTCAAAACCTGGCTGGCCTGCGATGAGCACGTCGACTACCTGCGGGAATTTCTGGCCGCGCGCGATTTTCCCCTCACTGTGAGCCCGCTTGACACCTCACCAGAGCCCGCCGGAGATGCGCGATGACGGGCTGGAAGTTCGCCTTCAGCCGCCGCTGGGCCGGGTATCTCGCGCTCACCATACTCTTTGCGGCGGTGTGTTCCGGCCTCGGCGCGTGGCAGCTTGCCCGGCGCGACGAGGCCCTCACCGAACTGTTCAAGATCGACTCCAACTTCGACTCAAACCCGGTCCCGGTCACCGAGGCGCTGCCCGACCTGACCGCCTTTGACGAATCCCAAAAGTGGATGCCGGTGGAACTGAAAGGCACCTACCTCACCGCCGACGAGATGCTCGCGCGCAACCGCCCGCTCAACGTCAATCCGGGCTTTGAGGTGCTGACCCCGCTGCTGCTCACCGACGGCACCATCTTCATCGTCGACCGCGGCTGGCTGCCCACCGGGCAGGAACAGGACGCACCCGACACGGTGCCGGCTCCGCCGAGCGGAACGGTGACCGTTGTCGCCCGGCTCAAGGCCAGCGAACCCGACCTCCCAGGCCGTACCGCCAACGGCGACCAGGTCGCGACGATCAATCTCACCACCATTGCCGCGCGGCTCGACCAGCCCACCTATACCGGCGCTTATGGCCTGATGGACACCGAGAGCCCGGCCGCTACCGAGAAGCGCCCGGCCGCCGTCGTGAAGCCGATCCGCGACGAAGGCCCGCACCTCTCGTATGCGTTCCAGTGGTTCGTTTTCGGCCTCCTCGCCTTCATCGGCCTCGGTTGGGCGCTGCGCGAGGAATATCGCAGTGTGAACGCCGAAGATCCCGACGAACGCGAACGCGCCGATGAGCGTGCCCGCAAACGGGCGGCGAAACCGCGCAATGACGCCGAGATCGAGGATGAGCTGCTCGACCGGCAGCTGACCTAGAGCACTTCAGGCGACTGCACGGTCGTGCTGCCGGGCCTCGATCGGCTCATCGAGGAGTGCACGGTAGACCCGGACCAGAGACGCTGCCGAGCGAGTCCAGTCCAGCCGAAGCGCATGCTCGCGAGCGGCCTGGGCCAGTTCGCCCGCCCGCGTCGGGTCGGTTAGGATCTGCGCCATCGCATCGGCCCAAACCTGCGGATCGCGGGAGTCCAGAACGAGTCCGGTGATTCCGTCGACGACCGCCTCGCGCAATCCCCCGGCCGCCGAAGCAACGACCGGTACGCCGCTCGCGGCCGCTTCCAGTGCCACCAGACCGTAGGTCTCCGAGTGCGACGGTACGAGCACCAGGCGGGCACCGCGAAACAGTTCTGCCAGGTTCGCGTGGGACTGTGCACCGACAAATCGAATGTCGGACAGGCCGGCCCCTTCAGCGAGCTGGCGGAGCTCCTCAACGTAACCGGCATAGTCGACCGAGGCATCGCCGGCAATTACCAGCTCGGGTCGGCGGTCCTGTGGAAGCGCTGCGATGGCGTGAATGGCCAGATCAAGGCCTTTCAGCGGCTGTAGCCGTGCCGCGACGACGACGTAGCCGTCGGTGGTCGCACTGGCCGGTGGCTGGCGAAGACGCGCTGGTGAAAACAGCCGGCTGTCCACTCCCGGGAGCACAGTGCTGGTTCGGTTAGCCCGGCCCCCGAGCCGCCCGGAAATCGTAGCGGCCTCGGCCGCACTGATCGCGACCAGGGAATCCGATTCGCGAGCGAGCCAGGCCTCGCCGAGCATCCGTCCCGGCGATTCGGCTCGTTCGCCGGCCGACAGCGGGCTACCGTCCTCGGCGGCGATGCTGTGAAAGCTTTGCACGTGCGGAATGCCCCAGGTTCGCGCGACCGGCAGCGCGGCCATGCCGGAGAACCAGTGATGCGAGTGGATGATGTCGTACGGTTCGAGGGCGGCCAGTTCGGCCGAGAAATCACCGATGAACGCTTCGTGCTCGCCCTTGCTCACCGGAACGGCCGGGCCAGCATCGAGAAACTGCAGGGTCACGCGCGGCGCAAGCCGCTGCCGGTGGGGCTGCGCGGCGGACGACCGTCGGGTGAGGATAGTCACCGTGTGACCGAGCGCTCCGAGAGCCTCGGCCTGGTGACGCACCACCACGTTCATTCCGCCGGCGTCGCCCGCGCCCGGATCGGTACCCGGCGAGGTGTGCAGGCAGACCAGCGCGATGCGCAATGGTTTTTCGAGCGGGAACACGCACGGGTCCTTTTCTTCAGGCGAACCGGCACCACCCATGCCGAATCAGTGTGGGTGGTTAGGACAGCTCGATCAGGTCGAGGTAGTCCTTGTTCCAGTGGTCCTCCGTGCCCTCGGGCATGATCAGCACGCGCTCGGGGTTGAGAGCCTGTACGGCACCCTCATCGTGGCTGACCAGAACGACGGCGCCGGCATAGTGCGCGAGGGCGTCGAGGATCTCTTCGCGGCTGGCCGGGTCGAGGTTGTTAGTGGGCTCGTCGAGCAGCAGCACGTTGGCGCCGGAGACCACGATCATGGCCAGGGCCAGTCGGGTCTTCTCGCCACCGGACAGCACACCGGCGGGCTTGTTGGAGTCGTCACCGGTGAACAGGAACGAACCGAGTACACGGCGGGCTTCCATCTCGGTGATGCTGGGCGAGGACGAGACCATGTTCTCCAGCACGCTGCGCTTGACGTCGATGGTCTCGTGTTCCTGCGCGTAGTAGCCGATGCGCAGGCCGTGGCCGGGTTCGATCGAGCCAGTATCGGACTCGTCGACACCGGCGAGCATGCGCAGCAGCGTGGTCTTGCCTGCACCGTTGAGGCCGAGGATGACCACCTTGGAGCCACGGTCGATCGCGAGGTCGACGGCCGTGAAGATCTCGAGCGAACCATAGCTTTTCGACAGGTCCTTGGCCATGAGCGGTGTACGACCACAGGGTGCCGGCTCTGGAAAGCGCAGCTTGGCGACGCGTTCGACGGCACGCACGGCGTCCAGCCCGGAAAGGAGCTTCTCGGCGCGCGCCACCATCTGGTGGGCGGCGGCGGCCTTGCTGGCCTTTGCGCCGAACTTAGCGGCCTGAAGTTGCAGGGTCGAGGCCTTCTTCTCCGCGTTGGAGCGTTCCTTCTTGCGACGGTCGGCATCCGCTGTGCGCTGGAGCAGGTAGTTCTTCCAGTTCATGTTGTAGATGTCAATCATCATGCGGTTGGCATCGAGGTAGAACACTCGGTTGACCGTTTCGCCGACGAGCTCGATGTCGTGGCTGATGATGATGCAGCCGCCCTTGTAGTTCTTGACGAATTCGCGCAGCCAGGCCACCGAGTCGGCGTCGAGGTGGTTGGTCGGTTCGTCGAGGATCATCATCTCGGCGGCCGAGAACAGAATGCGGGCGAGCTCAATGCGACGACGCTGACCACCAGAGAGAGTGCTGAGGGCCTGGTCGAGAATGTGGTCCGGCAGTTTCAAGTTGCTGGCGATCGAGGCGGCTTCGGCCTCAGCGGAGTAGCCGCCCAGTCCGTTGAACTCGTCGGTCAGCCGACCATACTTCTTCATGGCGGCTGCGGCGATCTTGGGATCGGGGTCGGCCATGGCCATGCTGGACTCGTGCATGCCGAGGGCGATGGTACCGAGGCCACGGGCATCCAGAATTCGGGTGCGGGCGAGCATGGACGGGTCGCCGGCGCGCGGGTCCTGGGGCAGGTAGCCGATCTCCCCCGAGTGACTGATCGAACCCTTGGTCGGGTTCGTCTCCCCCGCGAGCGTCTTCGTCAGGGTCGTCTTTCCGGCGCCGTTACGGCCGACGAGGCCGATCTTGTCGCCGCTCGCGACGCGGAAGTTGACGCCCTCCATGAGCACGCGGGCTCCAACGCGGATTTCGAGATCTTGCACGTTGAGCACAGCAATAGTCCATTCGAAGTGTTTGTACGGGTGTGAAGTGTGAGTTGGCCGAAGCGGTCCAACTCACTAGTATATTTGCCTTCAGGCTGTGCTCGGCACACGGGCGCCTACAGCAGGGCAGCCAGGAGCGATTTTTCCAGCCAGTTCAGGTAGGCCTCGGTCGACCAGCCGAGCGACAGAACGAGCGAGCGATAAGTGTGCGGATGGGCCAGCGCCCACATCGTCGCCGCGGCTTCGTGATCGCTCAGCCCTCCTCGCAGGCCGCGCTTCTCGCGCAGTGCTGCCGCCACCTCGCCGAAGCCGTGCAGCCGTGCAGCATCGCGCTTCTGCTCGAATTCCCCCACATCCGGATCGACCACGGCAGCTTCGCTGACGATGCGCAGAATGCCCGAGGTGCGCTCATTCACGAGTGCGCTCGACCGCGCCAGAATACGGATGACCTCGGTCGCGGTACGCGCTTCGGCCATGCGTTCCCGGGTCGTGCCCGACAACAGCGCCGGTGCCCCCGGCTCAGTGGCGACCCGGTCGAGAACCGCGGCCAGCAGTTCGGCCTTGGACCCCACCGAGTTGTAGATCGTCTGCACGACCACGCCCGCCTCCCCCGCAATCGCCGCCACAGACGTACCGACATAGCCGCGCTCGAGCATGAGGCGCCCGGCCGCCATGACGATCTCCGCCCGCGTACTGGCCGCATGGGCCGCGCGCCGCCGTATCGCTCCGTTTTCCCCTGTATTCATACAACTAGCATACCGTTCTAGTCACTAGATCTAGCTGCCAGTGAGGATGCTGTTTTGGGAATTCGTCGTATGGTCGAGCGGCCCGATACTCTCACCGCGCTCCGCACTGGGGACATCTCCCTCCGCCACGCCCGCCGGCTGCTCGACCAGCTGGGTTCCGTGCCGCGGCCCGCCCGCGACGCGCTGGAGGCGGTATTGCTGCCGCACGCCAAACGCCTCACCCCCACCCAGTTCGAGGGCAAGGCCCGCAAAGTGCGAGAACGGTTCCACCCCGACAGCATCACCGTGCGCCGCGCCAAATGCCTCTCCGACCGCAAGGTGCTGTTCTTCCCCGACAAGGACGGCATGGCCACCCTCTGGCTGCGCGGTGCGGGTGACGACCTGCAGGGCATCTACACCCGCGTCACCGACGCCGCCCTC
>NZ_PJJQ01000018.1:0-21216 GCF_002929575.1 Cryobacterium sp. N21
GAACGTCAGCGTGCTCTTGGCCTCGGTCACGTCGTCGCTGGGGGCGGTGCCGTCGGGGTCGAGGCGGGCCTGCCATTCCATGGCCTGCGCCCGCAGTACGTCGGGCGCGAAGCGGATGCCCGCGCCGGGGAGCCCGGCGGTTTCCGGGGTGCTGGCCCCGGTGGCGGTCGCGACGAGTGCGCGCTCAACCCCCTCGAGGTCGCCCGGTAGGACCTTCCCCTGCAGAGCGGTGAGGGTGCTGGCGATGATCTCGGCCGATTCCACCCCGAGTTCCCCGCTGGTCAGGCCGTCGGCGATGACCGGGTACCGCGCCGGGACAGGCAGGCCCAGCGGGGTACGTTCCACCGCGGTCTCACCGAGTTTCAGGCGCCGTTTGGCTTCGCGGCCCGAGATGCAGGCGAGTTGGGTGATGAATTCCACCCGGTTGCGGCATCCGTTTCGGTACGCCAGCGACCCGTTGCCAAGGTCGGTCTCGGCGCGCACACCGATGTCGGTGGTGGCGCGTAGCCTGGCACCATCGACCTTGCGGCCGAGCCCCTCCAACGCCGCGAGAACCGCAACAGCTTCAGCATCGTCGAGGTGACCGAACCGCACATCGTCCAACGCTGCCGCCAGAATGGCACCGGCCTGAGCCACCGCTTCAACGCGAGAACCCTGCGGCATCGAACCGGCTGCGGCAGGCGGGGCGGTGAGGGTCATGGCGTCGGTGCCTCCTTCACCCACAATTATAGCCCGAATCGTCCCTGAACACGAGCAAATCTCATAATTAAATTGACGCAGGTTCAGAATTTTTTTCTAAGAAGCGCCAGCAAAACGCGACCCCCTGCGTTGTGAGAAATGCCGCGCGGATGGTTGCCACCGATGATGTCGCACCGGTGCGCCTGCGTGGCGCGCCAGATTTCGGGCAAGGCAACCTGCGGATTGTGGGCAACGCCAGCGAAGCACGACGCGATGACCCGCACTCTCACGGACGGCCCCGATGAGTGGGCTACGGAGATCACCTCGACCGGGACGGCGTCGGCTGCGAAAGCTGACCCCGCCCGCTCAGAACCCGCGACGCCCGGCGAACAGCGCGTGCAACAGGGGCGGGACCGACGCGACTATGAGTACGGTGCCGAGCACTGCGTCATCCGCTCGCAGTAGTACTCCGGCGATTAGCAGGGCGCCGAACAACAGCGCCGACACGGTTTGCCGTGCGGTGCGCTCGAGTCGGGTGATGCGTTTCTCGAGACTCGGCGTAGCGACAGTAATGGAGCCGTCCTCGAACTGGGTGATGAGCGAATCGAGTCGCTTCGGCAGACGAACGGCAATGCCGACGGTCTCCATGGCCTGCTTCGCGAAGTCCTGCACGAGGTTGCCGCTCTCGTCGCGCAGCAGCTGCGCGGCGTAGGGCTCGACCGAATCCCAGAGGTTGAACGCGGGATTGAGTGCGCTGGACACCCCGGACGTGAGTGACATCGCCCGAATGATGAGCAGAAAGTTCTCGGGCAGCTGGAACGGCAGTGAGCGCACAACGTCGCCGAACTGCACCGCGAAATCGCGGAACTCCCGAGGATCGACCTCGCGCAGCTCGGCGAATCCCATGCCGCCGAACCGGGCGAACAGGGTCGTCATCGCCCGCTCGAGCTCGCTGGTCTCGGCCGAGGGCAACAGTACGCCGACGTCGCGCATGGCATTGACCAGGCCGCGGCCGTCACGCGACGCGGCGGCGATCAGCAGCTTGCGCAGGCCGCTGCGGGTGCTGGTGGGTACTTCGCCCATCATGCCGAAGTCGATGAAGGTCAGCTTCCACCCGCCCTCAGCATCAGGCGTTACGAAGATGTTGCCGGGGTGCGGATCGGCGTGAAAAAACCCCTTCGTAAACAGCTGGTCGAACATGACCGCCGCGAAGACCGGGGCCACCTCCACCGGGTCAATGCCCGCAGCCACGAGGGCGTCAACATCGGTGATCTTGATCGCCGTGACGTCTTCGAGGGTGAGCACCCGGCGGGTGGTGCGTTCCCAGACCACGCTGGGCACACCCACCCGGTCGTCGTCGGTGAAGGCCTCGGCGAAGCGCACGGAGCTCGCGGCCTCGTGCAGGTAGTCGATCTCCTCGAGGCTGGTGAGCGCGAACTCCTCCACCAGCGCCGGCATGTCGACCCGCCGGGAGACCAGCTTCACGTGACTGAGCCAGCCACCCACCTTGCGCAGGGCCGCCAGGTCGACGTCGATGATCTCGTCGATGCCCGGTCGCTGAATCTTCACGATGACCGTGTCGAGACCGGTGTCGGCGGCATCGATGGGGTTTAGCCGTGCCCGGTGCGCCTGCCCGAGGGAAGCCGCGGCCACCGGCGTCTCGTCGACCATGGTGAACGCGCGCTCGAGCGGCATACCCAGCTCCGCCTCGGCGGCGGCGCGAATGGCCCCGAATGGCACGGGGGCCACCTCGTCTTGCAGTCCCTCGAGCTCCTTGGTGATCTCGGGCGGCAGCACGTCGAGGCGCGAGGACATGAACTGCCCGACCTTGATCATGAGACCGCCGAGGTCGGCCGCGAGCACGTGGAAACCCTGGGCGAAGCGTCGCATCCGCTTGGAGCGTGTGCGTTCAGCTATTTTCACCAGCCCGATGCGAGGCAGGAACAACTCGAACCACCACGTGATCACCAGATACCAGCTGGCAAAACGCAGAATGCGGCGGTAGCGGGCGCGCATGTTGCCCGCGCCCGAAGTCGAATCGTAGCTACCTCGTCGAACCAGTGGCACCCCGTCAGTCCTGGGCGAGGATCGAGTAGAGCTTGCGACGCGCGTCGTCGAGCACCGTGACGGCCTCTTTGATCTGCTCCGGCGAGCCGGTGCGCCCGACCTGGGCGGCCGCCTGGGCGAGTTCGATTCCTGCTTTGGGCAGGGCCGCATGGCCGTGGCCAGAAGTCGACGCGGTGGCTTCCCACGGTGCGCTCGTATCGGCGTCAGCGACAGCCTCGCGACCCTCGTCGGTGAGCGAGTAGATCTTGCGACCGTTGCTCTCCTCGGCGCTGATCAGGCCTTCGTCGGCCAGCAGCTGCAGGGTCGGGTAGACCGAGCCGGCGCTGGGCTTCCAACTGCCGCCGCTGCGCTCCTCGATCTCGTGAATGATCTGGTAGCCGTGCATCGGCTGCTCGGCGAGCAGCGCGAGCACCGCGGTGCGCACCTCACCGCGGCCGGCTCGGGTGCCCGTTTGCTTCTCGAACCGCGAGCGGAACTGTTCCATGGCCTGCCAGATGCCGTCGATGTTGCCAGCGTTGAACCCGCCGGTGGGGAATGAATTGCCCATGATTTGCCTCCTCGGTATGAAGTGCTAACGATATACAGCGATAGGCCAACGATACCTAGCGATGGCCGCGAGCGATACACCCAAAACGGATGCTCAGGGCTGGCTCCCAGACAGGCCAGCAGTCACGCGCGACCCTGTCTCAGACGCTGCGCGCGTGCGCTCGCGCCAGCATCCGCTTTGCACGTGCGCGTCGAAAGAGCAGGAGAAAGACCACGACGGCTGCGGCACCGACGGCACTGGCCAGCCACATGTACCAGGCCTGCCCGGCCAGGGTGAAGAGCAGCGCACCGATCGTGCCCACCAGGGCCAGGAAGGCCAGGGTGAGATAGCGATCGTCAGCCCGCGCAAACGGATTCCGCACCTCGAGTGCCGGCTCGGTCACCGGCTCCCATACGACGACGAAGAACGTGGCGACGGGCCCGAGAAACAGCGAGACCACGAACCAGTTCCAGCGGGAGCGGTTCTTCTGCTCGGCCAGGCCCGCATTCACCAGGGCCAGCACGAACCAACCGCCGCCATTGAGCCACCAGTTACCTTGCTGCGGAGCCTGATAGACGATGTCGCTCACGAAGTTATGCATGCGTCATGCTCCCACGAATGGCGGCAGCGCGCTGATGCAATACGAACAGCGGACGCGACCTAGCCGTGCAATACAGTTCAGCGCACCACCCGATAGATGACGTGGGCGACCAGTTCCCGCTGAACGGCGCTGACCTGTTCCAGGTTGAGGTCATCCCGCCCTGTCAACAACGGCTCGCTGGCACCCAGCACCGCCGTCGCGATATGCAGGCGCAGTTCGTCGGTCGCTCCTGTGCTCGGTCTGCGCCCGTGTCCGTGGCGCGTGAAGGCTGCGGATCGAGCCCTGACCACACTCAGAATGCAGGGGCACACTTACCTATCCCGTGCAAACAGCGTCTTTGAAACGATCCAATTGCACCTGAATGCTCAGGGCATTGCTCTTTCCCCCGAGTTGTTTGAAGGCGGCATCACTCAGTTCTCTCACTTCCAGCATGCTGGCTGTGGTCGGGTCCAGCCCTGCGATATTATTCACCAGGATCAGAAGTGATGTCTCGTCGAGGGGCTCATCCGACGTCGAAAGATCAATCACCGTCTGGCATGAGACTGTCAACGCGTCGTCCCTCAGGGCACCCGGTTCACGCAAAGGCGCGGCCCAACGCCGCAAAATGTCATCGCTGGATTCCGCCGCTGTCGTTTGAGCCTTTACCAGCACGCTGACCTCGGACGGGCTCCGGCCCAAGGCTCTCGCCACGTCGTCGAGCAATTGTGCGCCCGTTCGCGCTCCTCCACATGCGGTAAGCACCGCCACGAGAACAACCGTCATCACCGCCCCGACCGATGTCCGCAACAGCCGCTTTCTGGGCCGCCCGAAATTGACATCCTCGTATGGTTTCATCGGATTGCCTTCCGTGATGTGGTTTGGAACGTCCTTGTTCCGGTACTGCCTGCCAGGCACGTGTGGCGCCGATATTGGCAGCACACAAGCCCAGTGTCAAGGTCACGCCCGCAGTGTTTAGCAAAAATCAGAAAGTTGCCTGCTTGCCCCGCGCCGGAGCTGCACCGAACCCTCGCGATGCAGTAGCGAGTAAATCCGTACGCTGTCGTCCCTCGCCGACTTTCATCTATTGGGTCAAATCGTCTTCGATCCCGGGCCCGCACGGCAAGCGGCGCTGTCCGCCGCCGGCAAGGCCGCACCCGAAATCGAGTCGCGATAGACGATGTCACGCAGTGGCCCAGGTCGAGAATCTCGGCGACCCGGCAGCAGCGACCTGAGAGAATAGAACCATCATGAAGACCCTCCTCAACATCATCTGGCTCGTGCTTTCAGGCTTCTGGCTGTTCCTTGGCTACATGCTGGCCGCCGTAATCATGTGCATTTTCATCGTGACGATCCCGTGGGGAATCGCGGCGGCGCGCATCGGCGTCTACGCGCTCTGGCCGTTCGGCAAGACTGTGGTGGAGGCGCCGGGCGCTGGCGTCGGGTCTCTTCTGGGCAACGTCGTCTGGGTAATTCTGGCCGGCTGGTGGATCGCCCTAGAGCACCTACTCTCTGGCATCGCTCTCTGCGTGACGATCATCGGCATCCCGTTCGGCATTGCCAACTTCAAGCTGATCCCGGTCGCGCTCATGCCGCTTGGCAAGCAGATCGTCGACACGCCCTAGCAAAGCGGATGCCGCCCGCTCCGGCACGGAATCGCAGGGAGCAGGCGACAGGCACGACTCTGGTCAGTAAGCGATCGGCTCCCGCGCAGCCACCGGGCGCTGTTCCGACGAGTCAACGGCCGCGTTGAACGCATTCTGCACGATGGGCATGCCGAGCTCAAACGGAGCAGTCGAGATCGCCATACGATCGACGCAATCTCCCTACGCAATCCCACCATTGCGCTGATCGAGCCCGCCGAGATCGCCATACGACCGACGCTTCTGTGTCTGCGGGGAATTCTTCGGCAGTGACGTGGCGAAGGCTCGTTCAAACGCGGCAGCGTCCTTCGAGCGGATGCCGTAGAGCCGACTCACCCACTCCCCCACGTGCAGCTCGATCCGGCTCCAGAACAGGCCGCGGGTGACGGCGACAATCTCGACGTCCTCGACCGCGGTCACGATATCGACGCCGCCCAGGGTGACCGTGATGGTGTCGCCGTCGAGTGCGAGTTTCCACTCGCCGGAGCTGGTGAGGACCTTGCCCCAGGCGGATGGCTGCCAAGTCGGCGGCATGCTGGCTGTCCTCTCGCTAGCTCGACGCGTTCGATCCCGTTGCAGGGTGAACGGCTGAATGGTCGTGCATTCCAACAATCGTCCTGAATACCCGGGGCGGGCTTCAATCCGCACTCCGCACTCTAGCCAACACGTAGCCGCCCCGCGGCCCTCGGACAGGGCTGATTTAGGGAGGTTCTGGCGCATCAGAGCGCCTCGGCTTCGTGGGTGGAGAGCTCTAGGCGGCGCAGCCGTCGGCGAGCGAGCGCGCGGTGCCGGGGGAAAGTCGCGGGCCAGGTGCAGAGGCTGATCCCCGGAACGGTAATCAGGTAGCCGGCGTGGCCAAGTTCCGCGAGGGGAAAGCGAACGTCGAAGGCGGCGTTGTGGGCCACGATAACGCGGCCGTCGAGCAGTACCACGCGCTACTCGTACACGTCCCCGCGATGGCCGACAGTGACCACGACCACCACAAGGATGTCGTTGCGGATGGTGTAGATAATCCGATAGCTGCCCACGCGCACCCGATAGCCGTCCCGAACCTGCAACGCTCTCGCCCCGGGCGGCCGAGGGTCTTCGCCCAGCAGGGCGATGGCGCCTTGTACCCGACCGCGGTCCTGCGGATCAATGCGTCGCAGGGCCTTGACCGCTGCCGGGCGCAATTCGATCCGGTATTTGCTCACATCCAGCCTAGATCCGCTTTGACCTGCTCCCAGGGAATGTTGTCGCCCTCGTCGGCCATCGCCACATCAAACGCCGCGACATCCTCAGCATCCTCAAGCGCTTCTTGCATGCGCGCGTACTGCTCGGGGCTCACCAGCACAGCAGCGACTTTTCCGCGACGCTCCAAGAAGACGGCCTCTGAGCTGGCCTGGGCAATCAACTCTGATAGGCGCGCCCTGGCGTCGGTGACGCTTGACTTCGACATGCCTCAAATGTACATCAGCGTGATCGCGATGTACATGTGCAGTGCAGATCTGCAGCCGGGCGCACGGTGCTCCGTCGGGTGGCCATGAACTCAGGTTCTGGTTCGCCCTCATAGCCATCCGGCTGCTGCGGATGACGTCTGACGTCTGACGGATGATGGGTGCGCGATGGTGGGCGCCGGTCAAGCCGAGGGGGCCCGCCAAAGGCCCTAAATCGGTCATGGCGAGCCTCCCGTTCGCGGCGATCGCCGTCCTCGGGCGACCACTCGACCAGCCCTAGCAGCTAGGGCCCCGAGCTTTGCTAGGGCTTCTCGACCTTTTTGCCCCTCGCCGGCTTCGGCGATGTCTCAGCCGGTCGGATGGGCGCCTCCGGGGCCGGCATCATGGAGCTGTACCGCTCTTCGTCGTCGAACATGCGCTTGGTCTTGCCGCGCACGTCTTTCACGTAACGCCCCATCGAGGCGCTCATGTTCGACACCGCGTCGGTACTCGCCATGAAAGTCATCGAACTGCCGGCGTCAAAGCCCAGGCGCTCCCCCGACAGCACGGCGTCTTGGTTGGCCCCGAGAAACATGAAGTCCCAGTTGTACTGCTCTTTCTGACGCGTAACCAGAGTGCGCACGGCTTCGAGGCCGAACTCCCGGCTGGAGTTCTCATCGCCGTCGGTGACGACGACGACCTGCACGGTTTCGGGGCGGGCGTGCTCGGGTAACGCCGCGAGAACCCGGCCGAAGCCGGTGACCGACTGACCGATGGCGTCGAAGAGCGCCGTGGCGCCGCGCGGCTCGAGCGAGATCGTGACGTTCTTCGGGTCGGCCAAGGAGCACTGCGTCTCAATCTCGGTGTCGAACGTGACGATATCAACGGTGAGCAGGCCGGGCTCGGCCGCCTGCTCGGCGAGCATCGTGGTGAGGCCGCCCACCATGTCATCACGGATGCCCGCCATCGAGCCGCTGCGATCGATGACCAGCAGCATGGCGGTGTAGTTCGGATCAGTCATGGTGTTCCCCTCAGAAGTTGCTCCCGGCGGGAACAAGTTGAGTGTGGCAGGAGCCACCGACATGGCTCCATGCACAGCGCAGCACAGCAGTGCGGCGGGGCTCGCGCGATAGCAAACTCCGACGCGGTGAATCGATGTCGTTCCGCGATCAGCGCAGCGGAAACACGCCCGCCAACCGCGCCAGGGCGGCCTCCCCCACGATCGGAATTCCGTAGTCGCGGGCCTTGCGCGCCTTGCCGGAGAGGGAGTCCGGGTCAGCGGCCACGAGCAGCGTGACCTTCTTGGTCACGGCACTCTTCGGGGCGAAGCCGCGGGCCAGCAGCTCGGATTCCCAGTCGCTGCGGGGCCGCATCATCTCGCCGGTCAGCACCACGAGATCGCCCAGGTGCAGTTCGAAGTGTGCGCTGGCCACCACCACGGATGTCGGCTCCGGCTGATCGAGTGCGGCGCCCCGGGCATCCGCTGAAATGTCGAGCAGGTTGGCGACGTCGACGAGGTCAGCCATCTCATCCGTGGTGAGCACGCCATCGGCCCAGGCGATGCGGGCGAGCGCGGCGAAATACTCGCCGTGCAGCAGCTCGCAGCGGTGGCGGCTGAGGCCGAGCTCCTCGGCAAGCTGCACGAGCGCCTGCGCTTCGTGCACCGAGAGCTTTCGATCGAGCAGGCAACGATCGAGCAGGGCGAGGTAGTCCTGGTGTTCGGCCGGCCCGGTAATTTCGGGCAGGCGCACACTGATGCGTTCCAGAAAAGCGGATGCCGTCTGCTCGGTCGCAAATTCCGGCCGCGCGTACCACGGGCGCTCCGGCACCGGCAGGGTCGGCCAGCGGTAGGCGGCAGCGCGATCCAGGGCGTCGGCCCACAAGACCAGGTCGGCAGCACCGAGAATGTAGTTGCTGAGCAATTGGGCGGTGGCGTAGGTATCAACGGACGCACGGTGGGCGCCGACGAGATCGATGTCGTAGGCGGCACAGCAGTCGGCGAGCGACCGACCGGTTCCGGCCAGAAAATCGCGGGCCAGTTGCATGGTGCAGAGGCTGATCACCGGTTCGGTGACGGGGTAGCCGGCGCGGGCAAGTTCGGCGAGCAGAAACCGCAGGTCGAAGGCGGCGTTGTGGGCGACGACGACGCGGCCGTCGAGTAGCGCCACGAGCTGTGGGGCGACCTCGGCGAAGGTGGGTGCGTTCATGACGTCGGCGGCGCGCACGCTGTGGATGTCCTGGCGCCCGAGGTCACGCCCGGGGTTGATGAGCGTCTCCCACTGGCCTTCGATCTGGCCGGCAGCGCTAAGGTGCACGACGGCTACCTCGATGACCCGGTGGTTGCCGCCTGCGAAGAGTCCGGTGGTCTCGAAGTCGATGACGGCGAAACCGGGCATGGTGCTCCTGAGCTGAATGAGGTGGTCTTCTGACTGTACCGAGGGGGTAGACGCGGGCGCGGCCCACGGATGCGGGGGTGTCAGCGGTTGCGGCGGTACGGCGTGAATGGTTTGCGGTACCCGCCGGCCGGCTTCATAACCGGCACCGACGGGCTTCCATCGAGGGCGAGCGTAGTCTTGCAGCGCGGGTAACGCCGACAGCCGAGAAAAGCCCCGCGTTTACTGGTGCGCTCGACCATGAACCCGCGGCCGCAGCGCGGGCAGACGACCGAGTGCAGCACCTCGCCGATCGCATTCGTGCGCAACACGGCCTGATCACGGATGAGTTCCATTACGAAGCGCGATTCGCGTTTGTTGATGGTGACTAAAAGCACACTGCGGCGGGCGCGGGTCAGCGCCACGTAGAACAGGCGGCGTTCCTCAGCCTTCGGAAATTCCTCGGCAGCCGGCATAGCGAGCCGCAACACCGGGTCGTTCGGAATGGTGCTCGGAAATCCCCATTTTCCCGACACCATGCCGGGTATCACGCTGTAGTCGGCCTCTCCTCCTTTCGACGCGTGGATCGTCATGAACGAGATGTCGAGCAGGTCCGCGAGGGGCTTGCAGCCCTCCAAGTAACTGCTCTGGTGGCGATACCGGCCGAGTACGAGCACCGACAGCTTGCGCCCCTGGACGCTGGGGACCTCGCCACTCGCCACGCGGGTATGCAAAGTCGTCAATCGATGACGTACGGCTGCTGCCACGGCATTCTCCGTGTCGACCGTCATTATGTCCACCGTTGGGGCATACTCGGCGGTCGACGAAAGGTGCGCTCGAGACGCATGGTCTCACTCGAGCCGAACCAGTTCTCGAAGCCGGTCATGACCGAGACATCAGCGCCAGCGAAGCGATTGATGCTCTGCCAGTCGTCGCCGACGGCGAACAGATAGCGCCCAGGTGCATTCACGAGCGCACGAGCCAGTCGGGCGCGGGCAAAGCTTGCGTCTTGAAACTCGTCGACCATTACGAGGTCATACGGGCTTAGCCAGTCGCCATCTTCAAGGTGCTGCGCTGACAGCGTCAGCATGTCCTCGAAGTCGATGCAGTCGTCAGCCGTCAGCTGCTCATTCCATTCCCGACGGATGGCCGTAAACAGTCTCAAGAACGACGCGTCGCGGTAGCGCACGGGACCGTGGGCGAGCGCTGCGAGGTTCTCGCTCAGCTGCTCTTCGGTGAGGCAATTGCTTTTGGCGTGGATGAGGAAGGTACGAAATGTGCCCAGCAGGAGTGCGTTCTCGACCGGCTTCTGGCCGACGGCGAGCCGATCGGCGTCGGGCTGCAGGGAGATACCCCGTTCGGTGAGCTCGCCGCCCAGGCGGGTAAGGTCTCGTCCACCCCACAGCTCCGACGTCGTGGTCTCGAGGAGAGTGGTGCCTTTTTTGCGGTGGATTTTGCGCTTCCATGCAACGCCCTCGAGATAGCCTTCGAAGGGCGACGAGCCATCCGCATCAATCGCCCAATGCTCGTGGTAAACGTTGATCGCCGGGTAGAAGAAATCAGGGTGGTACTGCCCGTGCGTGGGGTCAGCGGTCTCAACTTCATAGCGCTTCTCGTAGATGTAGTCGACGCCGTTGAAGAACAGCCAGTCAGCGATCATCCGCTCGCCAGCGCTCTTGACGGTTTCGCCGCGCGATGTCTGAAACCCCTCGCTCGCGTCGACCTTCTCCCCGTTATCGTCAGGGTAGTCACGAGCTAGCACCGCGCGAAAGAAGTCCCACTCCGAGCGGAACATGACATCAGTAGCCCGAAGTCGGTCAACGATCCGACCGAGTTGCTGAATGTCCTTGCCACCCTCAAGCCACGGCGCCAGCGACGGCTTCTTACCGGTGGCCTGACCGATGATGTCGAGGCCGAAGGCGTGAAATGTGCGAGCAACAACCTTGTCTGCGTCAAGCCCCAGCAGGGTGAGGCGATCGCGGGTGCGCTGCTGCAACTGTTTGGCTGCCGCCGAGTTGAAGGCGAGCATGAGTATCTTGTCGGCCGGGATGAGATTGCGGTGCAGCGCATATCCGGCTTTGGCGACCATCGTGGAGGTCTTGCCCGACCCCGCAGAGGCGACAACGAGCATCCGGTTGTCGAAGCAGACAACGGCCCGGGTCTGCTCTGGGGTCAGAGGCGACGATTCCACGCTGTCGAAGAATTCCCGACACTCATCCGTTTCACGCTCGAGATGGTTCTGATTTTCACGCGCGATGACGGCAAACACGTCTTCTGACCAGTGAGCAATCGTGTCAGCGATGTCGGCTGGCTGGGCTGCTATATGCGGTCGCAAGGACTTCTCGTCGAGCAGGTGACTGAAGCCGACGGCAGATTTGCGCGCGGCCCATTCGGTGCTGAATTCCCTGGTGATCCAGCCCATAGTGCGCAGGTGTTCGGTGAGCGCAGCAGTGAAGCTGTCGAGCCAGAGTGTCGCCTGGCGGGCTGCCGCGTCGAACTCGGCGGCGAGCTGCCGAAGCTGTAACGACTGCCGTGCTGCGGTGAAAGCGTGCTCAAACGCGGCGGCATCTTTCGAGCGGATGCCGCGGAGCCGGTCTACCCGCTCCCCCACCTGCAGCTCGATCTGGCTCCAGAACATGCCGCGGGTGACGACCACCGTCTCGATGTCCTCGACGGCGGTCGCGATGGAGGCACCGGCAACGGTCACCGTGACGATGTCGTCGTGGAAGGCGAGTTGCCAGTCACCGGATCCGGTGAGCGCCTTGCCCCAGGCGGAGGGCTGCCAGGTTTCGAGGTCGTGTTTGGTCATCGGGTTTTGCGCATGAGCTTGATCGTGCGCCCAATGAATGCGATGAGTGAAATCGGAATCGTGAAAATGAGAAAGGTCTGGGCCAGGGAACTCATAGCTGAAATCGAGGCTGCAGAAACGTCCGAAGCACCCAACCCGTATTGCCGGGCGAGGTACCCCGCGCCCGCCACAACAATGGTGAAGCCAAGAGCCATCCAGAACAATTTCAG
Organism: Cryobacterium sp. N21; assembly: GCF_002929575.1. Taxonomy (NCBI): domain Bacteria; kingdom Bacillati; phylum Actinomycetota; class Actinomycetes; order Micrococcales; family Microbacteriaceae; genus Cryobacterium; species Cryobacterium sp. N21. Next base: position 12,297 of record NZ_PJJQ01000018.1, read on the forward strand.
GCCGTTGTGCCGAAGTACCTGAACGATGCCGTCAAGCATCCACGAGGCAGCAAATGGCAAGACACCCGCCCACAGCATTACGGCAGCGATCCCAGCAAACTGGGACACAATCACGGAAGAAATAATGGTCGACCCCTAAAACCATATTCACGTCTACTTTCCCAGTCGGGCAACGTTTGTGAAGCAAGCGGACCTGGCCGCTTCGGGCTTTGACACATGCTTCGAACTGTAACTACTCATCGGCCTCAGGCTTGGCCAAGGGATGGGTACCTCAGCCAATGAACACGCACATCTGTGGAGCAGCCCCATTCCTACTGGCATAGTGATTTGCTCATTCGCCGTCGCCGTCGCCGTCGCCGACAACAAGTGCAGTAATCGTTTCGCGGCTAGTCAAGCCCTCCAGCCCGCATCTACGCAGGTACTCGTAGGTTCCGTCGTAGAACTCGGATGCACGCGTAGGGTCGCTCGCATCTCCCATTGGCACAAAAATGACCATTCCTTGGCGAGCTCTGGTAAGGAGTACGCGATAGGCGTTCTCTAAAAATCGTTGGCTGCTGGCACTACGGCGGGCCTGCCAAGCCGTTCCCTTGAACTGCCAGTGTTTAAACTCTTTCCCGGTATGACGCAGGTCCGCGTCCCAACCGATGAGGGACCAGTCGAGCTCCAAACCCTGAATGTCGAACTCTGTTGCGACGAGCTCCATAGCATCGCTCGAACGGACATCCAATGGTTCGTTGAGGAACCACTGCGCCGGTTCAAGGCGATTCGACGCGTGAATTCCATAAGGTCGCAGCCGCATTCCGCCCGAGGAGGCGAGAACGCCGCGCGATTCTGTTCCGCGATTCTGGTGAACTAGCCAGGCGCGAGCATCGCCAATGTCTCGAGTAATATATATGGGATAGTCCGCCTGGAATTTCCGATATTCAATTTGAGCCAAGCCTGGCTCATTGTTAATCAAATAATGAACCATGCGTGAAAGGTATTCGGCCCGAAAGGACCGCATCGACGTCGATAGATGAAGCCCCGGCCTTGATTCTGCGACTCGTACGTCTGACGCAAGCTCAGCAAAGTCAAGGTCCCCTCCATCGTAGGCATCGTCTGACAATTGGGAAGAGAAGTACACATCCCATTCGGGATACTTCAGCTTAAGGGCGTCGAACCAGCCCGGCAGACCGACCTCGCCAGTGTTGATTTCTTGTCCACCCCCAATCAGAGCAACAACAACGCACCAATCGACGTGCCGATCCATTACTCCTATCAGGAATTCCGGCTCGGACATATCGAAGTCCACAATGCCCTTCTTCTGCGACATGAATTTGACGGTCTGAGCCTTGTCCCAGGCCCTTTGCGCTTCATCGAAAACTACGACGCGCTCACGTGGCGCCTTTGGGTCGCGCATCGTTTCATCCCGGAAGTGGTGAACATTTTGAATGAATCGTTCAGTTTCTCGCCGCGCACTGGTAATGGATGCCTCAGGGTTACGGATCTTAGTATCGCGGGCCAGCGCCTCCCGAAGTACCGTCACTAACGGCCCGTTGCCTGACAGAAAAACCGCCAAGTCCTGTTCAAGTTGTTGGTCCTCACTGTCGAGAACCGTTGCAATATTCAGGCCAGCGAGGGTTTTGCCCGATCCCGGCACTCCAGTGACAAAGCAGATACTCTTCCTGCCCCGTTTGCGAGAGCTTCGCACTACTTCCTGAATTGTTTCAGTTGTCAGCGACAGATTTTCAGCCGTCGCTCCACTCCGGCTAATTTCGACAACGCTGTGGTTTGCATACAAATATTGCGCCGCTTCAATAATCGTCGGGGTGGGGTTATATGTTCCACCCGCCCATTGCGTGGCGTCAATAGGCGCTAGGTTGGCTTCTCCTGTAACACTCGAAAGAATCCACCCGAGATTGTGGCCGTTTGAGAGAATTGGCGCCGCTACTTTGTCTTCGTTGAAGACGAGTTCCACTTCCCGTACCTGCGCACGCGTGCAAATCAGCACAGGAATAATAGGCACGTTTTCGCAGGTGCTATGGAAATTCTTTAGATCAATTGCGTAACCCTCCGCCTGTCGTATGTCAGCGGCGTCAAAATTCTCTGCCCCGACCTTGAATTCAAGTACGAAGATTGCCGAGTCCTTAACAACAACGACGTCGGCTCGCCGGCCAACTCGCGGAATTGAGAACTCAAAATACACATCGCCCAGCGGATCCACTGCGAGCTCTCGTTTGAGGATTTCGATCTGCTGCTGCCATGCCACAAGCTGCGTTTGCTCGACATTTCTTGCGTCCGCAATCAATCGCCCGAGAACAGTGCTTGAGGCCTCTCGAAGATACTCATGGACAGGCGCTGAATAGTAGGCGCGTGCAATTGTTCGGCTCAAGCGGTCCCCCATTTATTCGCAACAAGCAGTGATTTAGCTTTGCACACCCTACTTAGTCACCAAGGTGCCACGTATATGACCCGTCATTCCAATTCACTGTCGCAGAAAATCTGTAACCGCTAGCTGTTCCGTCAGCATTTTCCGTGCTAATCGCTATGCAGGAATATGTTGTAGTGAGCGCCGTGAGATCGTCCGTGGAGCCACCTCCGAGTGGCGTGCAAGACGACCGCAGGATAGGGCCTTCGAGAGTCTCCTCACTGACCTTTTTCTGGGCGTCCGTGGTGATTGAACCTTCGACTTCACCCACCATCGATAGACGAACTGCCCGCTCGGCATCATCGGCCACTTCTTGGGCTTTTACCGATGCGGCCAATCGCGCTGCCGCACTCTCCTTTTCGACTTTTGCTGCTTTCGCAGACGCTTCGGCGGCTACGACTTCATCATTGTGCGCGATAGTCATTGCAATCGCCGCGCTGGCCCCACCGAGCAGCACCACGGCAGCAATGACGATTGCTGTCACCCGCACTCTTCGGTTTTTCCACGCATTCACTTTGAGAAAGCCCTTGCCGCAATTAGGACAGAATTCCCCCTGGGTCTGAGACTGAACGCTGCAGGAGGAACAAACTCTTGTTAGGGAGGACTCGCTACCGACGCGTTCCTCGGGCACTTCCAGGTCTGGCTGGTCAGCCAGAGAATTGTGATTGTCGTCAGGCGATTTCAACAGTTCATCAGGCACTTGAGCAGTTTCTTGTTCGGGCATATTTTTACCCTATAAGTACGGAAATTGGTCCCACGGCGATTGCCACATGCTTCTGCACCCAGTTCGGGGCGTAATGCTTCTAACGAGCAACGCTAGTCGAATGTTGAGGAGTTCAGATAGAGCCATCGTTCTTCACGATGCCGGGCAGCCGATTTAGACGTCGTCGGCCGTGGCCACGATTGCCCGCATGTCTGTCCACGCCGACTGCAGCAGCGGTGTGACATCGGTGCCGTTCACCATCACTGTCCCAACCTGCACCACGACGGAGTTCGTGTGCGCCTGATACCGTCCATGCACTTTGACATCAGCCGGCGACCATTCCTTGGCCAGGGTCACCCAGTTATCTATGACGAGCACGAATAGACATACGTCATATCCATCAGACCTGATCGCGGAGAAGATCTGCGATGGGCTGGTATCCGCGACGACGTTCCGCACTTTCACCTGCACGCGACGACCGTCACCGGCGAGCAGATCATACGACTTGGCGGAGTCCTTCTCCAGGATGCCGTCGTAGGCGATCGAGGCCGCGTACTCGGCGAGGTCACCAACCGGGGCGTTCTTCGTGCGAATAAGTCCGCGCTGGCGGAGTTCGTCAAGGATGCCGGAATAGGTGTCGATCAGTTCCCCGACACTCAAACTGTGCAGCTCAGAGTTGGTCATTTTGAGATCTTGTCAGACATTCTCAGCTGCGGTTGAAGACACACGCTCAGGCCCGAGCAGCCCGCAGAACCTCGATGAACGCCCGCGTGCAGGCTGTCTGGCGCTGCCCAGGCAGGTAAGCGATGGAAATATTGCGGGTCACCGTAGGCGTGAGTGGAATGTGCGCGAGGTCGGCGAATTGCATCATCGGCAGCACCATGCCGGGAACAGCCGTGATGCCGAGGCCGGCGGCCACCAGTCCGGCCACAGCACCCACATTCTCCGCGGGAATGATCGAGCCGAGTTGTGCGCCGGCATCGGCAAGGGCGCGCCGGGCGATGCTCTCAATGCTGCTGTCGGGGCCGAATGCAATGAAGGCCTCGCCGGCCAGCTCCTGCCAGCCGACCGAGGCACGCAACGCGAAACGGTGGGTACGCGGAACAGAGCAATAAAACGAGTCTGTGCCGATGGGTTCCTGATTCAGTCCTGCCAGCGGACCGGTGGTGGCGACCACCGCCATGTCAACCGTGCCGGCGCGCACCTCAGCGAGTGTGTTCGCGAGCAGACCGTCTTTGATTGAGACCCGCACGCCCGGGTTCGCCTGCCGAAATGCCAGAACGTGCGGCGGGAGAAAGGTCGCGGCGAGGGAGGGAAGGCACGCGATGGAGACCGAACCGCGATCGCCGGTGAGAAAACTCTCGATGTCGCGCATTCCCGCGTCGAACCCGAGCAGAATACGGCGGGCGTGTTCGGCGACCTCCCGCCCATCGGCGGTGGCGTGCACGCTGCGTGTTGTGCGCACGAACAGGCTCACGTTCAGACGTTGTTCCGCATCGGCGATCGTGCGACTGAGTGCGGATTGCGCGAGGCCGAGCGACCGTGCAGCGGCCGTGAAGCTACCGCAGTCGGCAAGGGCGACGACGCCACGCAGATGCGAGACCGTCAGATTTATGCTCATTTGCATGAGTTTATGCCCAACTGATGTTGGCCCGCATAGGTAGTCGTGACGCAGACTCGGAGAGAACCTAAGGGGATCAATGATGCTTTCCATTTTGGGCTATGCCACCATAGCCATCATTCTGGCGCTGCTGCTCAAGCAATACGTGGCCGCCGTCATCGCACTCGCGGTGGTGCCGATTCTCGCCGCCCTCGTGGCCGGTAACTCACCGCTCGAAATCGCCGGATTCATTCAGGACGGGCTCTCCGGAGTGGTCGGCGTCACCGCCATGTTTGTGTTCGCCATTCTGTTCTTCGGCGTGATGCGCGACGCCGGGCTGTTCGACCCTGTGATCAACCGCATCGTGAAACTCGCTGGCAGCGCGCCCGCCACCGTGACCGTGGCGACCACTGCCCTGGCCATCGTGGCGCACCTCGACGGCGCCGGCGCCACCACGTTTCTGATCGCGATCCCCGCCATGCTGCCACTCTACGAGCGACTCGGCATGAGTCGTCTCGTCCTCACGACCTGCGTCGGTCTCGGCGCCGGCGTCATGAACCTGATGCCCTGGGCCGGACCGACCGCCCGCGCCGCGGCCACCATCAACGTGGACGCCAACGAGATTTGGGTGCCGCTCATTCCGGCGCAGATCGCGGGCATCCTGATGTCCCTCGGTGTGGCCTACCTGCTGGGTCGTCGAGAAGCACGCCGCCTGGAACGTGTCGCACTCGGCGATTTCTCCCCCGCACCGCGTTGGTTCGGGTGGTCTGGCGCACGCGGCGGGGACGCTGCAGGCATCCGTTCTCGGCCAATGGCGACTGAGCTGTTTACTGAACCCACCTCGGGCGGCGTGGCGACCGATCAGGCGACACTGCAGTCGACCCTGCTTCGCCCGAAGCTCATGTGGGTGAACACCATTCTGCTCGTGGCCACGCTGGCCACACTCATCTCGGCCGTCGCCTCCCCCGCGATGGTATTCATGGTCGCCGCAAGCCTCGCCCTGGTGATCAACTACCCCGGACTCAAGATTCAAAGCGAGCGCTTCGACGCGCACGCCAAGGGCGCGATGCTTATGGCGAGCACCCTGCTCGCCGCTGGCGTGCTGCTCGGCGTGCTCGAGGGCAGCGGCATGATCGACGCGATGGCCACGAGCACGGCGTTGCTCATTCCCGACGCGATCATGCCGGCGCTCCCGCTCATCGTGGGCATCATCGGCGTTCCGCTCAGCCTCGTCTTCGGGCCGGACGCCTACTACTTCGGCTTTCTGCCGGTGCTCGTCGGCGTCGGCGACCAGTTCGGCATCAGCGCACTGCACCTCGCGCAGGCCTCAGTCATTGGAGAAGAAACAATGGGATTCCCCATCAGCCCGCTCACCGGAGCGTTCTACCTGCTCGTGGGCCTCGGCCAGGTCGACATCGGCCGGCATATTCGCCACATGATCGGCTGGGCCTGGCTGGTCAGCCTCGGCATGCTCGCCGTCGCCATCGCCACGGGTGTCATCCCCCTGTGGGCCGCGTGAGCACCGCGCGCAGCACGCTGCGGCTCGGCGCCGGCGCGGGATTCTCGGGTGACCGCATCGACCCGGCCCGCGACCTCGCCGAACGCGGCGAGCTCGACTACCTCATCTTCGAGTGTCTCGGTGAGCGCACTGTCGCCACCGGCCAGGCCCGTCGCCTGATCGACTCGAACGCAGGCTTTGACCCGCTGCTCGACAAGCGGATGCGCGCGGTACTGCCCCACACGACGGCCAACGGCACGACCGTGGTCACCAACGCCGGTGCAGCGAACCCCGTCGCCGCCGCAGAGCTCGTGGCTCGCACCGCCGCCGAGGTCGCGGCCGGGCCGGTACGTGTCGCCGCCGTCACCGGCGACGACGTGCTCGAGCAGGTGCGTCGCCACAACCCCGTTGTCTGGGAAACCGGTCGGCATCTGTCGGAGCACGCCGAAGAACTCGTCTCGGCAAATGCCTATATCGGTGCTGGTGCGGTGATTCCCGCGCTCGAACTCGGCGCCAACGTTGTGATCACCGGTCGCCTCGCTGATCCTTCGCTCTATCTCGCGCCCCTCGCGTTCGAATTCGGGTGGCAGGCTTCCGACTACGCAACGCTCGGGGCGGGAACTGCGGTCGGGCATCTTCTCGAATGCGCCGGGCAACTCACGGGCGGCTACTATGCGGATCCGGTGACCAAGCCGGTGCCAAACCTGGCCTACCTGGGGTTTCCGTTCGCCGACGTGCGGGCCGACGGCTCGGCCGTCTTCGGCAAGCTCGACGGCTCCGGCGGCACGCTCACCACCCGCACCTGCGCGGAACAGCTGCTCTACGAAGTGGGCGACCCGGTCGCGTACCTCACACCCGACGTCACCGCAGATTTCACCGGAGTGTCGTTCTCGCAGGTAGCGACCGACCGGGTCGCCGTCGAGGGCGCGACCGGCGGCATCCGCCCCGACGAACTGAAAGTAACCCTCGGCTTTCGCGGCGGCTGGCTCGGCGAGGGGCAGATCAGCTATGCCGGCCCGAGAGCGCTGCAGCGCGCCGAGCTCGCCGGCGACATCGTGCGACAGCGGCTGCGCGAGGTGCACGGCCTTGCCGCCGAGAACATCTTCGTCGAGTTCATCGGCGCCGGCGCCGCATTCCGTGGATTGGACGCCCGCAGCGACCCCCATGAAGTGCGCCTGCGCGTCACCGCCCAAGCCGCCAGCTTTGACGCAGCGGATGCCGTGGGCTGGGAAGTCGAGGCCCTCTACACGAACGGCCCAGCCGCTGGTGGCGGGGCCCGTCGCTCAACCACCGAGGTGCTGTCGATCAGGTCGTGCCTGATTCCGCGGCATTTGGTGCCCACCGACGTGCACCTACTGGAGGTGACAAAATGACCGCGCTCGATCTGTTGGCGGATGTTCGCACCGGCGACAAAGGGTCGACGCTGATTCTGGCGGTGTTCCCCCGCGACGACGAGTCGTTTCGGTATTTACTGCATCGTCTGACCGGCGCGGTGGTTGCAGCGCACTTCGGCGATCTGGTCACCGGCGACGTGCGACGCACAGCCCTGCCACAGCTGCCGGGTTTCGTGTTCGAGCTGCCGGGCGTGCTCGGCGGCGGTGTGACGGGGTCGCCCACCCTCGACGGACACGGGAAGACGCTGAGCTACCACCTGCTGAGTTTGGACCTGTAGCGAGTCTGACGCGCGGGTCGCTAGGCGGTCACCAGCAGGCGAGCATCCGTTTGGCTGGCCAATTTGCGGTCGAAGGTGTATAGCGGCTGATTCGATGTCAGCTCTGCCGACGTCACGAGGTAGCAGTCCTCAAACGACAGGTTGGGATGCCCGACGAACAAAGCCAGTACGCGATCGAACAGGGCGGCATTGGCGACGATTTGGGGCAGATTCACGAGACCATGAATGGCTTCTCGCTGCTGCTCACGATTGAGCCCGTACGTGTGCCCCAACACGAACGCTGTCTCGACGAGTGCGATATCGGACACGACAAAGGTGCCGCCCGTGTGAAGCAGCGCCACAGCGGCGTCGTGCTGTTCGGGCACATCGTTCAGCAGCAATCGAAGAACGACATTTGCGTCCAAGGATGCGCTCAATGTGCGCTCTCGTCGTGACGGTGTTCCTGGTAGTAGGCGTCGACGTCTGTGACGGGCTCGACGATCGTCGCGTAGCTGGAGATTCGTGCACTGAGGGCTTCGATGTGCGCCACCGGCGCTTTGTTGATCGTGCCGCTGGCTTCGTCGATCGAGATTTCCAGTCGATCACCGCGTTCAAGCTGTAGGGCTTTGCGCACTGCTGCGGGAAGCGTTAGTTGGCCCTTGCTGCTCAAAGTCACGATCGCCTTCATGACTTACATTTTAGGTGGCGTAAGGCAGCACGGCGAGAGTCATTTGCTCAACCACGCCGGCTCACTGAGCTGATTCCGAAACTCGTCCGGCGCGATCCAGATTTGATTGGGAGTCGGTGCCAGCATCCACTCTGGAATTTCAGCTGGGTCAGGCGAGCTGCGTCAGCCGCACGACGATGCCGACAATTGGCAGAAGGGAGCAGAGTACGGTCACGACGCCGATCACCACAAGATTACCGGGCAGCAGCACCAGCAGGATCGATCCTAGAAAGGTTGCGGGTCGGGGTTGTCGGCGTTGTCGGTGTTCCAGACGGAGGTCCACGGGTTGGGCGGGGGTGGTGCTGGCGCGGTCGGCGGGGGTGGTGCTGGCGCG
>NZ_PJJQ01000031.1:0-1972 GCF_002929575.1 Cryobacterium sp. N21
GAACGTCAGCGTGCTCTTGGCCTCGGTCACGTCGTCGCTGGGGGCGGTGCCGTCGGGGTCGAGGCGGGCCTGCCATTCCATCGCCTGCGCGCGCAGTACGTCGGGCGCGAAGCGGATGCCTGCGCCGGGGAGCCCGGCGGTTTCCGGGGTGCTGGCCCCGGTGGCGGTCGCGACGAGGGCGCGCTCAACCCGGTCGAGGTCGCCCGGTAGGACCTTCCCCTGCAGAGCGGTGAGGGTGCTGGCGATGATCTCGGCCGATTCCACCCCGAGTTCCCCGCTGGTCAGGCCGTCGGCGATGACCGGGTACCGCGCCGGGACGGGCAGGCCCAGCGGGGTGCGTTCCACCGCGGTCTCACCGAGTTTCAGGCGCCGTTTGGCTTCGCGGCCCGAGATGCAGGCGAGTTGGGTGATGAATTCGACCCGGTTGCGGCATCCGTTTCGGTACGCCAGCGACCCGTTGCCAAGGTCGGTCTCGGCGCGCACGCCGATGTCGGTGGTGGCGCGCGCGCGGTTAATTGGTACTGGGCCCCATCGACCTTGCGGCCGAGCCCCTCCAACGCCGCGAGAACCGCAACAGCTTCAGCATCGTCGAGGTGACCGAACCGCACATCATCAAACGCTGCCGCCAGAATGGCACCGACCTGAGCCACCGCTTCAACGCGAGAACCCTGCGGCATCGAGCCGGCTGTGGCAGGCGGGGCGGTGAGGGTCATGGCGTCGGTGCCTCCTTCACCCACAATTATAGCCGAAATCGCCCCTAAAGGCGAGAGAATCTCAGTAAAATATAGATGAGACTTCAAAAGTTTCTTCTTATCCGCGAGAGTGAGTGAACGGATACTTCAGCAGTCCTGAAACAACCGTTCACCCGCTTTCGAGACCAGTCCGGACGGCGCAGACGGTTCTGCCGCGCGCTCTCCGCATGGCCTCCATCGAGGCGCTCAGAGATACCCGCCCCGTCATCGGCGGGGCCTTGGCGCTCTGCATCGAACGGGCTAGGCGATGACGTCGAGGCCCTGGTTCGTGTAGAGCTGGATATTTGAATTCATACCGATGACCTGATCGTTGCTGTCCAGGCCGAAACCCAGAACGGTGTTCCCGGTCATGATGAAGAACGAGTTGTCCGCCCGTCAAAGAGTTCGGGGTTGGAGGCTCGCAGAGCATCTGCGCTCTTGACGGGGTCGGCCGCGAGCACCAGCGCGACAATCTGGGCATCCGTCGCAACGAACGTGCTCGTTGAGCTGAATCTGAAGATGAGATTCAGCTCGCCTACGTCTGGCTCTTCGGCGTACACCCGATCCAGACGTACGACGGTGCTCGACGCGCGGGCGCCTCCGTCACGCGCAAGCGGGGCCGGCAGAATGTCGGTGACGACGAAGGCTGCCCTGCCGAGCACGGCACCGTCGTTCTCGATCGCATTCTGAAAATTGGGTTGTCAATCGGTGGTGATGTAATCGGAGTTCGCCGCAAACCACTCGGCCGGGGCGACGCTGTAGTTGTCGAGCCGACTGCTGTCCAGAACCTCTTCGGTGAGAATGCGCAGGGCGGCCGGCAAGGCTTCCCTGGCGTCGTCCTCGGTGAAGCCGAATTCGGCCAGGGTCTCGAAGTCGGTCTTGGTGGAGTCGTAGACGGCTGCCTCAGCGGTGGGGCTAATCGTGGTGTGGCAGTAGGTGCCGAACTCGTCGGTCACGTTTTCCAGGCCGACCACGTCGCCGTAGTCCAGTGCGAGTTCGGAACTGCAGCCTGCGCGTGCGGCGGCAGTCGGCTGCGCGATCTGCTCAGCAGGTGTGGCATCCGTTTCGTCGTTCGTGACGGCGGCGCACCCGCCGAGTCCGGCTAAGAGAATACCGGACACAGCGATTGCCAGTGCAGACCGGCTGATTCCGCGAACCGTTCTGCCGGATCGTGCTTCGCTGAACTCCTCGTGCATGCTGTACCTATTTTTAACAATCATTATTGCGTCCCCCCCCCCCCC
>NZ_PJJQ01000031.1:1997-292708 GCF_002929575.1 Cryobacterium sp. N21
GAGCGGTCTTTGTCCTACCGTACGGGAAGATTTCGCCACGATTCGCCGGTACCCTGGTGCTGATCTCGAGGCAGGCCGCAGCGCAAATTCTCGAGGATTGCTAGATTCAAGTATGCGAGAACTCCAGGCGCGAATCATCGCGGAACTCAACGTCTCACCAACCATCGACCCGGCCGCCGAAGTACGCCGCCGGGTGAAATTCCTCAAGGAATATCTCAAGCACACGGGTGCCCAGGGGCTCGTGCTCGGCATCAGCGGCGGCCAGGACTCTACCTTGGCCGGTCGGCTGTGCGCACTGGCCGTCGACGAACTCACCGCAGAGGGGTATCCGGCCACTTTTGTCGCCGTGCGCCTGCCCTACGCGGTGCAGCGCGACGAAGCGGATGCCCAACTCGCGTTGGAATTCATCCGCCCGCCCTCGCAGGCCACCTTCAACATTGAGCTCGCCGTCGATGGATTCGAGAGCGAATTCCTGGCGAGCCTCGACGTGGCCATGACCGACTTCACCAAGGGCAACGTCAAGGCCCGCTCCCGCATGATCGCGCAGTATGCGGTGGCCGGCCAGCTCGGCCTGCTCGTGGTCGGAACCGACCATGCGGCAGAGGCCGTCACCGGCTTCTTCACCAAGTACGGCGACGGCGGAACCGACATTCTGCCGCTCACCGGACTCACCAAGCGCCAGGGCCGCGCCCTGCTGATGGAGCTGGGTGCGCCCGGACAGCTCTACCTGAAGGACCCCACCGCTGACCTGCTCGACCACACTCCCGGCCAGACCGACGAGGCCAATCTCGGTCTGCAGTACGAGCACATCGACGATTTCCTGGAGGGTCGGCCCGTCGACGACGAGGTGGCCGAGGCCATCGAGGCGCGCTACCTCAGCACCGAGCACAAGCGACGGGTGCCGGCCTCACTGTTTGATGAGTGGTGGCAGTAGGCCCAACATAAAGAACGAGCCGGTCAGCGCTGGGAAGCGCCGACCGGCTCGTTTCTTGTGTCGCGACTACAGGGTCGGGGCCGCCGAGGAACGCGTGAGCGGGTCGGTGCCGCGAACCTCGAGCTTGTTGACGTCGTCGAGCAGACGCTGGGTTTCCGCCCCGGCGTCCGACGCGGATGGCGGCGTGCGATTGACGGCTGCCGGGGTGAGCGGCGCGACCCGCACGGGCGCCGGTGCCGAATCGGCGGCGTTGTACTGGTCGTGGTGCTGCTGCGCCACCCACGCTTCCTGCTCGGCGAGCAGGCTCTTCTCGGTGGAGGAATTCTGCGACTTCCAGCGATCGAGATCCCCCTGGAAGATCTTGCGGGCGCGAGCCGGCTTGTTCTGCCACTCGACCAGGCGGTCACGAAACTCGACCAAGGCCGGTTCCAACTGGTAGCCGAAGGTAGCTGAGGTGCGCTTGAGCTCGTAGAGCTCGTGAGCAGCCCAGTTGGCGGCAATTCCCGATCCGCGAATCGGCAGCAACCGCACCTGAATGTCGGCCTGGCCGACCGCCCGGTCGCTCATGACCTGCTCCTGCGGTGTCAGCGAATTCCAGACGGATGCCTCGGTCGCGGCATCGACGAGGGTCGCGATCGCCGCCACTTTGATCTCGCGATCTCGCTGGGTGATGAGCCGTTTGACGGCCCCGCGCGAGATCAACGCGGCCAGCACGCTGGCAATGACGATTGCGCCGATGAACACGACCGCGGTAAAAACCATCGGTTGGGTGCTCACGTCGGTAAACCAGGCTACGAAGTTATTCCACCATTCCATGTGCTGGATTTTATCCGCGCCAACCCCCGTTTTCGGGGATCAGACACGGCGTGCCCCCAACCCACTCTCTGGAACACGTAGCCTCGTCACCGGAAGCAGTCCACAGCATCGTCGATGCGACAGAACACACCGAGTTCGCGCGTGCGGGTCGCGAAGACGACGCGCCTGGCGCTGAACCGGTCGCCGTCAGCGCCGCTGGTATCAGCACCGCCTTTATCGGCACTAACCTCGCGTTCGATATAGCCGACGACAGCGCCGACCGGGTCGACGATGCGCCACAGCCCGTCGCGCACGAGGACGAACCGGCGGCCACGTACTGCTGGAAATGCTGAGTGAGTAACGGGTGCGATGAGAGTGGTCATGAGTGCTCCTTACGTACTGGTTCAGCGGTAACCCGGCGGGCCGCGGGTATTTCTCTTACCGTATGGACGACCACCGACATGCGCTTTCGGCGAACAGACGGCCAGGGTGCCGGATCAGCCTGTGGCTGCGGCGGGGGGAGGAGATAGGGTGGACGGGTGCAAACTTATGTGGTCGCAGGTGGATGTTTCTGGTGTCTCGATGCTGTGTATCGGGTGCTACGTGGAGTGAGCGACGTGGTGTCGGGGTATACCGGCGGCTCGACCGCCAACCCGAGCTACGAAGCGGTCTGCACCGGGCGCACCGGGCATGCCGAAGCCGTTGCCGTGACCTTCGACCCTGACGTCATTCCGGCCAGCGTCATTCTTGACGTGTTCTTCACGCTGCATGACCCCACCCAGCTCAACCGTCAGGGTAACGACGTCGGAACCCAGTACCGGTCGGCCATGTTCTACACCGACGACGCTCAGAAGCAGCTTTTTGAAACGGCCCGCGACCGGGCGACCGAATGGTGGGGCTCCGGCATCACGACCACGATCGAGCCGCTCGGCGACTACCACGAGGCCGAGGACTACCACCAGGACTTCTTCAACAAGAACCCCGGGCAGGGCTACTGCATGGCCGTCGCCGTGCCGAAGGTCAACAAGATCCGCAAGTCGTACTCCCAATACCTGGTCAGCTAGCCTCTCCTCCCCAATCGGTGAATAGCTGAATTCTCCACGGATTTCCGCGGTTTCAGTCGGGTCGTCGTTTCGGGCGGCACACTCACTGTGTGCGACCCGGGTTCAACGAAGACTGGCACGAGTTGTTGTTCCCGGGTCGTGTGCGCCGGCGGTTCGCATGGCGCCGCGAGTGTGCGTGTTCACGCGATCACCGTGCCGGGAGAAACCATGAGCGACAGCATCACAATATCCGGCGTTATTGGCACCGTTCCCCACCTGACCTTCGGCAAGAACGGGACCCCGATCACCTCCTTTCGGCTGGCCTCCCGCCAGAGCCACCGTGACAAGGCCAAAGACGAATGGATCGTCGACGAAAGCTGCTGGTATTCCGTCACGACCTTTCGACAGCTGGCCACGAATGCGGGAAAATCGCTCAGCAAGGGCGAGCACGTTGTCGTCACCGGACGGCTGGTCATTCGCCAATGGAACAACGCCGAAAAATCTGGGACGTCCGTTGAGATCATTGCTGATTCTGTCGGCCACGACCTCGCCTGGTACACCACGACGCCGGTGCGTAGCGGGGTACCGGCCCGTGACGCCGCGGACCAGACCGAGCCGGAACCGGTCGAATCCTTCACATCGGTCGAATCGGCCACGGCATATGAGACCGATCTTGGCCCCATCGACCGGTCCGGAGACGGGTTTGTCCCCGTCGACACCGATGCCGATCAGGACGCGTATGCGCGTTTAGACTCGTAGCATCGTCCACGCGCGTGGACCGGGGGAGGCAGTTCGTGAGCGTGGCACAATCAGCACGGCAGAATATGACCGTGAGAACAGCACGGTGGTCTGCACGCCGCCCGCGGTACACACTGGCAGTGGTTGGGGCCGTGCTACTGGTCGGAGTCAGCCTGACCGCGTGCACCGGTGCCCCGGCCGAACCCCCGACCAGCGGCACGGCGCCGGCCAGCTCCTCAGCGCCGGAGCCGTCGGCAACTCCGGTGCCCGACCCGGTACTGCTGCCCGACGGCACCGCGTCCGAGAACCTCGTCTACTTCAACTTTCTCGCTGCCGCTGTCACCAAGGTCAACCCCAGCGCTGACGGGCGCGCCTACATCGACGCGCTCGTGGCCGGTGGGTTCGACCGAGCGGCCATGGAAGTGTCCTTCGATCGAACCCAGGCCGACCTGGCCGCCGACTCGATCCAGTTCTCGGTGCGATTCAATGGCGAATGCCTGATTGGGCAGATCGGGCCGGCCAGTGACGGTTTCCACAGCGTGGTCGCACCGATTCTGTCTACTGGTTTGTGTCTCGTCGGGTCCACCCGGCAAATAGACTGGTAAACATTATGGCCGAATTTATTTACTCAATGGTCCGCGCTCGCAAGGCGATCGGCGAAAAGCTGATTCTTGACGACGTCACCATGTCCTTTTTTCCCGGTGCCAAGATCGGTGTGGTCGGCCCGAATGGTGCCGGAAAGTCCACGATCCTCAAGATCATGGCGGGCCTGGACACCCCCAGCAACGGTGAGGCGAGACTCTCGCCGGGCTACACCGTCGGCATCCTCATGCAGGAGCCGCAGCTCGACGAGAGCAAGACCGTGCTGGAGAACGTGCAGGAAGGCGTCGGCCCGATCAAGGCCAAGGTCGATCGCTTCAATGAGATCAGCCTCGCCCTCGGCGAACCCGACGCCGACTTCGATACCCTCCTCGCCGAAATGGGCGTGCTGCAGGAAGCTATCGATGCAGCCGATGCCTGGGACCTCGACTCCCAGCTCGAACAGGCCATGGATGCCCTGCGCACCCCGCCGGGCGACTCCGAGGTCTCCAACCTCTCCGGTGGTGAGAAGCGCCGGGTGGCGTTGACCAAGCTGCTGCTGCAGAAGCCAGACCTGCTCCTTCTCGACGAGCCCACTAACCACCTCGACGCCGAGAGCGTGCTTTGGCTCGAGCAGCACCTCGCCAAGTACCCGGGCGCCGTGCTCGCCGTCACTCACGACCGGTACTTCCTCGACCACGTTGCTGAGTGGATCGCCGAGATCGACCGCGGACACCTGTACCCGTACGAGGGCAACTACTCGACCTACCTCGAGAAGAAGCAGGAGCGTCTGCTCGTGCAGGGCAAGAAAGACGCGAAGCTGTCACGTCGTCTCGCCGACGAGCTTGAGTGGGTGCGCTCCAACGCCAAGGGCCGTCAGGTGAAGTCGAAGGCCCGCCTGGCCCGCTACGAAGAGATGGTCACCGCCGCCGAAAGCACCCGCAAGCTCGACTTCGAAGAAATCGTGATTCCGGTCGGCCCGCGCCTCGGCGCGCAGGTCATCGATGCGAGCAAGTTGGAGAAGGGCTTCGACGGGCGCATGCTCATCGAGAACCTCAGCTTCACGCTGCCGCGCAACGGTATCGTCGGCATCATCGGCCCGAACGGCGTAGGAAAGACCACACTGTTCAAGACCATCATCGGCAAGGAACCGCTCGACGGCGGCGAACTGCGAATCGGTGAGACGGTGGATATCTCCTACGTCGACCAGGACCGCGGCGGCATCGACCCGAACAAAACCCTGTGGGAGGTCGTCTCTGACGGCCAGGACTACATCCAGGTCGGCAAGACCGAGATACCCTCGCGCGCCTACGTATCGACCTTCGGTTTCAAGGGCCCCGACCAGCAGAAGAAGGCCGGTGTGCTCTCCGGTGGTGAGCGCAACCGCCTGAACCTGGCGCTCACCCTCAAGCAGGGCGGCAACCTGCTGCTCCTCGACGAGCCCACTAACGACCTCGACGTCGAAACGCTCGGTTCGCTCGAGAACGCGCTGCTCGAATTTCCCGGTTGCGCCGTGGTGATCACTCACGACCGGTGGTTCCTCGACCGGGTGGCCACGCACATCCTCTCGTACGAGGGCACCGACGACAACCCGGCCAACTGGTACTGGTTCGAGGGCAACTTCGAGTCGTATGAACAGAACAAGATCGAGCGGCTCGGACCGGATGCGGCCAAGCCGCATCGTTCCGCCTACCGCAAGCTCACCCGCGACTAACAAAAAAATAGGGAGACCGTGTGAAGCTGCACGTACCGATTCGCCTGCGTTGGTCCGACCTCGACGCGTACGGTCACGTCAACAATTCTGAGATGCTGCGCCTGCTCGAGGAGGCGCGCATTCTGGCTTTCTGGGTGACCGAAGACGACGGTGCGATCGGCGCGAGCACGGCTGTGCTCGATGGACGCCCGGGTGCGGCAACGCTCACGTTGATCGCGCGGCAGGAGATCGAGTATCTGGCGCCGGTACCGTACCTGCGTCAGCCGCTGGACGTGCGACTCTGGCTGGGCAAACTCGGCGGCGCCAGCCTCGACGTCTGCTACGAGGTGTGCAGCCCCGACGGCGTGACACCCGAGGTTCTGTTCGCGCGGGCGAACACCACGATTGTGCTCGTTGATGCGGCGAGCGAACGCCCCCGCCGCATTAACGACACCGAACGCGCCGCGTGGACTCCGTACCTCGACGCGCCGATCGAGTTCGCCCGACGCTGACAATTCCCCGACTGAGCGGCCCGAGTTGCCGCGAAACCGGGTAGTACTGAACCGAACACGCGTCCGTCGCGTGTTAAGCCGGGGAGGTAGTCATGGCTGATGAGCGTGCCGAACTTCTGCAAGCCCTGCACGACGAACACGCGCCGCTCCTGTGGCGCTATGTTGTGCGGTTGACGCACGATCCGGCCTTTGCCGACGACGTCGTGCAGGAGACGCTCCTGCGCGCCTGGCGACGCCCCCGCCTGCTCGACCAGACCGAGGTGTCAGCTCGGGCCTGGCTGTTCACGGTGGCCCGCAACCTGGTGATCGACGATCGCCGCTCGGCCAGGGCCCGCCACGAGATCCCCACCGATCAGCTGCCCGAGGTACCCACAGACGACCAGACCGATGCCCTGCTCGACGCCTGGCTGGTCGCGGATGCCCTGCACGATCTCTCACCCGACCACCGGGCGGTCATTGTCTGCGCGTACTATCGAGGCCAGTCCGTGGCTGAGACCGCGCGGGACCTGGTCATTCCCGAAGGCACCGTGAAGTCCAGGCTGCACTACGGCCTGCGAGCCCTGCGGCTCGCACTGCAAGAGCGAGGAGTGACGGAGCGATGAACACTCCAGCAGATCTGTACGCCGACTGGGACGGCGCCTACGTGCTCGGCGCCCTGTCACCGGCCGACCGCCGGGACTACGAACGTCACCTCAACGACTGTGTCGCCTGCAGCCAGGCGGTCGCTCATCTCGTGGGTCTTCCGGGGCTGCTGGCCCAGGTGCCGCTCGATCAGGCCCTGCAACTGGACCAGCCCGTTGATTCCCGAGCGGATGCCGCCCCCTCCGCCACCCTGCTGCCCCGCCTGGTGCAGGCGGCCAGGGCACACACCCGGCGCGCCCGCCTGCTCGCCGCTGGCGCGGTCGTGGCGGCCGCCGTGATCGCGGCATCCGCTGCCCTCGTCCTGCCGGGCTGGCTCGATCAGCCCGGCCAGAGCATCACCGAACCCGCCGTCGCCATGACCGCCGTGGTTCCCAGCCCGCTCACGGCCTCGTTTCGCCTGACCGGCGAAGAGTGGGGCACGCGCATCGACGCGAACTGCAGCTACGCGCGCGGCGGCGACGATTTCGGCGCTCAGCCCTACGCCCTGTTCGTGACCGACCGGGACGGCCAGGAGACCCTCGTGGCCAGCTGGATCTCCGGACCCGGCAGCACCATCAGCGCGGCCGGTACCACGAGCGTGTCCGAAAACGACATCGCCAGCGTGGATATTCGGTGGATGCCCGACGAGAAGGTGCTGCTCGAATCCAAACCCAGCTGGTAGCGCTGCTACTCGAGAACGATGGGCACGCGCAGCATGCCCTCCTGCGCCACGGTAGCCAGGAGCACGCCGTCGCGGCTGAAGATGCTGCCCGTGGCCAGGCCGCGGCCACCCTGCGCGCTCGGTGAATCCTGCACGTAGAGCAGCCACTCGTCGACCCGACCGAACCGGTGCCACCACATGGCGTGATCCAGGCTGGCAACTTTGAGACCGGGAGTCGCCCAGGCCACTCCGTGCCGGCGCATGATCGGTTCCATGATCGAGTAGTCGCTCGCGTAGGCCAGGGCTGCGCGGTGCAGGTCGGGGTCGTCGGGCAGCGGTAAGAACGTCTTCATCCACACGGCCTGGCGCGAGGTGTGCTCACCGTTGACCTTGAGAAAGATCGGCGAGGGAACGTGCCGCATGTCGAAGGGCCGCTCGTTGGCCCAATAACGCGCTACCGAGTGGTCGATGTGGGCCAGCGCTTCGGATGCCGTCGGCAGGCTTTCCGGATCGGGGATATCTTTCGGCATCTCCAGATGATGCTCCAAGCCCTCATCGGCGTCCTGGAAGGAGGCGATCATCGACAGGATCGGCACGCCGTCTTGATAGCACTGCGTGCGGCGGGTGGAGAAGGAGCGGCCGTCGTGAATGCGTTCGACCGAAAAAGTAATCGGCTGGTTGACATCACCGGGGCGCAGAAAGTAGCCGTGCATCGAGTGCACGTGGCGTTCGTCGGGCACGGTGCGCATCGCAGCGACGAGGGACTGGGCCAGCACCTGCCCGCCGAACACGCGGCCGAGCGGCATCCACTGGGACGGCCCGGTGAAGATGTCCTCGCTGGTGCGTGCACCGGTGTCGGTCAGATCGAGGACGGCCAGAAGGCTTTCCATGGGCTTGTGCATGCTGTCTCCTCGGGCAAGTTCGCGTTCGCGGCATGCGGTCGTGGCGCATCTTGGTAGTTTAGAAGACGATGAGCCAGTCATTCACTCTTACCGATTCCCAGTCCCTCAGCGATCTGATCGTATTTCTGTCACGATCCGGCCGCGTTCTCGACGGTTCCGTGCGCCTCATGGCGTCCGACGGCGTTCTGGCGGTGTACACCGCCATTTTCTATCCGCGCGGTCTGCTCGACGCGAGCCCGACCGTGCTCGGCCTGCGCACCTTCGCCCTGACCGAGCCGGTCGACCTCGACAAGGTCGTGCCGGTGCGGTCGCTGCTGGAACGCCTCAAACGCCTGGAGTCCACCGCGCGCGACCTGAGCCTGCCGGTCATCGTGACTGTTCCGCTCGAGGTGAACACCGTGACCTGGGCCGGCATCTCCCCGCCGAAGGGTGGCTGGGAACCACACGGCCAGACTCCGGCGTCGCACCTTGAAACCGCCGCTCGGGAGGGCATCGACGAGGTTGCCGCCGCCGTGCCGGAGGGCACCGGCGAGCTGATCGTGGAACGCGTGCGCTCCGAAGTGTGGGGCCGTCAGGTTGACGGGCTCGAATTCGTACCGACCGGGGCCGGTTTCGCGGCGTTCAGCCTGGGCTTTCTCTCCGATGACGAACCCGTGCAGCTGTTCGAGTCGGGCCTGTGGACCCGCCTCAGCACGAGTCGTGGCCATGTTCTGGTGCGGCGCAAGCCGTGGACGCTCACGGCCTGACCGGCTCCACAACGGCAGCGTCGGTGGCGAGCAGGGCCGCCCAGACATCCGCTCGAGCCGGAAACGACCCCAGGTCGCGGGCGAGCAGCTGCTCAGCCTGTTGAATGCGGGTGCGCACCGTGTGGCGGTGTACCCCGAGCTGCGCGGCGGCCTCGCCGAAGTGTCCGTTGCACACGAGCCACGCCCGCACGGTAGCCAGCAGCTCGCTGCCGTGTGCCCGATCGTGCGCCATCACCGGCGCGAGGGTGGCGAGGCCGACCTCGCGGGCATCCGTTCTGGCCAGCAAGGCCAGCACGCCCTGCCGGGCGACGATACTGAAATCGGTCACGCCCGATGCGCTCTCCCGTGCCCGGGCCAGCGCCTGATGGGCCTGATCGAGGGCGCGAGGTAGCTGGCGGTAACTTGTCGGCTCCGACAGTCCTGCGTGCAGTTCGAACAGTGCGCACAGATTTAAGAGGATGCCGTTGGCCGCGCGGTCGAGACACAGAACCACGGTGTCGTCTTGGCGGGCGAAGAAGAGCTGCCCGGGGGAATCGTCGACGCGTAGTTCCAGGTACTCGGTGATCGCATCCCGGCGAACGGCCGGCACATCCACGACGGCGACGAGCACCGGTGGGTCAGGGAGCGCGCCCCACATTTGTCTGGAGATCTGGTCGACCAGGGTCTGGTCCCCGGCGAGCAGGGTGTTCAGCAGGCCGGAGCGCAGCAGCCCCTGGGCACGATCCAGGGCATTGTTCTGCTCGAGGGCGAGACCGGCCAGGGCAATCACGCTCGTCACCACCTCAGTGCTGGCCTGGTCCAGGGCGAGTGCGCCGCCGAGGGCGAGTACACCGCGCAGGTGGTCGTGGCCGCCGAGGGTCTGCAGGGTAAGGGTTTCACCGCCAGCGTCAACGGTGCTGCTGGACCGCTGACCGCGGGCGAGCAGTCGCCGGGCTTCCTGCTGCACGGTGGCGAGGGCTGTGGGGGCCGCGGCGAACGTGGCGCGGGGAAACACCCGATCCAGGGTTCCGCTCGCATCGAACAGGGCCACCCAATGGCCGAGCTGGGCGGACAGCTCAGCGAGCGTCGCACTCAGGCCGTCCGGACGCAGGGCGGCGAGCGCGATCGCGCGCTGGGCCTTGAGCGCCCAGGTGGCGCGGGCATACCGATCCTCGGCCACGAGGTCGCCGGCCGCCCGCGCAACGGCGATGAACGGGGTGCGATAGGGAACCTCGAACAACGGCAGCCCGAGCGTTCGGCACGCGGCGATCAGTCCGTCGGGCGTGCCGTCCCGAACGACGTCGGTGCCGAATCCGAGCGCCGTGATACCCCGCTCGTGCAGGCGCTGCACGTAGGGGCGGTAGTCGGCATCCGCTGCCGGATCACTGCCGAACTGGGTGCCGGTCGTGAGCAGCACGTGGTCGGCGGAGAGGAACGGGGTCGGGTCGATCAGATCGGAGCTGTGTACCCATTCAACCGTGCGGTCGAGCCGTGCCGCCCGCGTGATCGGGTTGGCCTTGCCCGCATCAGCGTGCTCGAGCAGGGTGAGTCCCAGGTTCGAATCAGCGAGGAGCAGGCGCAGGGTGGGGAGCATGGGCTGACTATACAGCGTGGCGGGAAATTACGCCCCAACTATACAGCTAAGAGATAGTGCTGTCGCCGGGTTGTGCCTAGCATTGCCGCAGTGGCACCGTGGCCGCGGTACCACCCGTCGCATCGATCGGAAACACTCATGACACTCGTAGACACTCCTCGCTTCACCAGCACGCCGCTCGGTGGCCCCACGCTGGCCCAGGAACGCAGACTGGTCACGAGCATCCCCGGGCCGAAATCGCGCCGCTTGAGCGAACGCAAGGCCCAGGCGGTCTCTGCCGGAGTGGGTATCTCCCTCCCCGTGTATGTTGTGGCCGCTGGCGGAGGCGTTCTGGTCGACGTGGATGGCAACTCTCTGATCGACCTGGGGTCGGGCATCGCCGTCACCGGTGTCGGCAACAGCGCCCCGCGGGTGGTCGAAGCCGTCGCAGCCCAGCTGGCCCAGTTCACCCACACCTGTTTCACCGTTGCTCCCTATGACTCCTACATCGAGGTGGCCGAGGCCCTGAACCGTCTCACCCCCGGTGACCACGTCAAGCGCAGCGTGCTGTTCAACTCCGGCGCCGAATCGGTGGAGAACGCCGTGAAGATCGCCCGCCACTTCACCGGCAAGCAGGCCATTGTGGCCTTCGACCACGCTTACCACGGCCGCACCAACCTGACCATGGGCCTGACCGCCAAGAACCAGCCCTACAAGAACGGCTTCGGTCCCTTCGCA
Source organism: Cryobacterium sp. N21 (assembly GCF_002929575.1). Taxonomy (NCBI): domain Bacteria; kingdom Bacillati; phylum Actinomycetota; class Actinomycetes; order Micrococcales; family Microbacteriaceae; genus Cryobacterium; species Cryobacterium sp. N21. Next base: position 13,512 of record NZ_PJJQ01000031.1, read on the forward strand.
CCCGAGGTGTACCGGGCACCCATGTCGTACCCGCTGCGTGACGGCGGTCTCGATGGCGTCGTGGCGGCGAACCGTGCCATATCGCAGATCGAGAAGCAGGTCGGCGCGAGCAACCTCGCCGCGATCATCATCGAACCCATTCAGGGCGAGGGCGGCTTCATCGTTCCCGCACCCGGCTTTTTGGCCACCCTGCTGGCCTGGTGCCGCGCCAACGAGGTCGTCTTCATCGCCGACGAGATCCAGACCGGATTCGCCCGCACCGGGCACATGTTCGCCTGCGAGTACGAGGGCATTGTGCCCGACATGATCTGCACCGCCAAGGGCATCGCCGGCGGCCTGCCGCTGTCGGCCGTCACCGGGCGCGCCGACATCATGGATTCACCCCAGGCCGGCGGCCTCGGCGGCACCTATGGGGGTAACCCGCTCGCCTGTGCTGCCGCGCTCGCCACCATCGACACCTACGAGGCCGAGCACCTGGTCGAACGCGCCGCCGCCATCGGCGCGATCATGGGTGACCGCCTCGGCGCGCTCGCCGCAGCCGATCCGCGCATCGCCGAGGTGCGCGGACGCGGCGCCATGATGGCCATCGAGCTGGTCGATCCCGCCACCGGGGAGCCGGATGCAGCCCTGACCGGCCGCGTCATCGCCGCCTCCCACGAGCAGGGCGTCATCCTGCTCGGCTGCGGAACGTACGGCAACGTCATCCGCTTTCTGCCGCCGCTCAGCATTCCCGACTCCCTGCTACTCGAGGGCCTGCAGGTTTTGGCCGAGGCCCTCGCTGCCGATTCGGCCGCAGTATGAGCACCGTGATCGAGGGCGCCGTGCGCTCCTACGGTCAGGTCGCACTCCTGGCCCGCGTACCCGACCAGCTCTACATCAACGGTCAGTGGGCGAACGGCACCGGGGAGCCGATCGTGGTGACCGACCCGGCCACCGGTCTGGTGCTGAAAACCATCCAGAACGCATCCGTCGCTGATGGCGCCCGCGCCCTCGACGCGGCCGTCGCGGCCGCGGACTCCTGGGCAGGAACTCCGGCCCGAGTACGCGCCGAGATTCTACGCCGCGCCTTCGATCTGCTCCAGGAGCGTCGGGGCGATTTCGCCACGCTCATGACACTCGAGATGGGCAAACCCATCGCCGAAGCCAACGGCGAAGTGAGCTACGGCGGCGAATTTCTGCGCTGGTTCAGCGAAGAGGCCGTGCGCATCAACGGTCGGTACAGTGTCAACCCGGAGGGCACCGGAACGATGGTCGTCACTCACCGGCCGGTGGGCCCGTGCTACCTGATCACACCGTGGAACTTTCCGCTCGCCATGGCCACCCGCAAGATTGCCCCGGCGCTCGCCGCTGGCTGCACCGTTGTGGTCAAGCCGGCCGAACTGACCCCCCTGACCACCCTGCTGTTCGTGCAGCTGCTGACGGATGCCGGAGTGCCGGCCGGTGTCGTGAACGTCATCACGACCACCGAGTCGCAGGCCGTCTCGGCCCCGATCATCGCCGACCCCCGGCTGCGCAAGCTGAGCTTCACCGGGTCGACCGCAGTGGGTCGGGCCTTGATCGCTCAGGCGGCCCAGAACGTGCTGCGTACCTCGATGGAGCTCGGCGGCAACGCCCCCTTTATCGTGTTCGCCGACGCCGACCTCGAGAAGGCCGTCAGCGGCGCGATGCTCGCGAAGTTTCGCAACACCGGCCAGGCCTGCACGGCGGCCAACCGGTTCATCGTGCACGCGTCGATCGCCGAGGAATTCGGCCGCCGACTCACCGAGCGGGTGAACGCCCTCGTGCAGGGCCCCGGCATCGACCCCGCGGTGAACTTTGGGCCGCTCGTGACGGAGACGGCCGTCGACAACGTTGACGCCCTCGTGCAGGATGCCCTCGCGCGCGGCGCCACGCTGCTCACCGGAGGCACCCGCCCCGACGGACCCGGCTCGTTCTATGCCCCCACAGTGTTGACCGATGTTCCCGCTGACAGCCGCATGGTGCGGGAAGAGATCTTCGGCCCGGTGGTCGGCATTACAACTTTCGAAACAGACGAAGAGGCTATTAAAATGGCAAATGACACCGAATATGGTCTGATCGGATACGTTTTCACCACCGATATCGCACGTTCACACCGTATGATCGACAGTATCGACACCGGAATGATGGGCCTGAATACCGGCCTGGTTTCCAACGCCGCGGCACCGTTTGGCGGCGTCAAGCAGTCCGGGCTCGGTCGTGAGGGTGGCCTGGAAGGCATCAACGAATACCTCTCGACCAAGTACACCCTCATTCCCGCGTCTTAACCCCACTCAACACAGGAGCAACCATGACCACGATTGATCGTGACGTCGTTATTATCGGCGCCGGGGCATCCGGTCTCACCGCCGCCACCGCACTGCAGAAAGCCGGCCTCAGCGTGGCCGTGCTGGAAGCCCGCGACCGCGTCGGCGGGCGCCTGTGGACCGACCAGATCGAGGGCGCCATGCTCGAGATCGGCGGCCAGTGGGTCTCGCCCGACCAGCATGCCCTCAAAGAGACCCTGGCCGAGCTGGGTCTCGCGACCTACCCGCGTTACCGGGCCGGTCGCAACGTCTACATCAATGCTGCCGGCGTGGTGAGCCGGTTCGACGGCGATATCTTTCCGGTCCCGGCCGGCACCGAAGCCCAGATCGTCGGTTTGATTGAGAAGCTCGACGCCCTCGTGGCCGAGATCAACCCGGATAGCCCGTGGGGTCATCCGCTCGCCAAAGAACTCGACGAGGTGTCCTTCAGTCGCTGGCTCGAGACCCAGACCGACGACCAGGAAGCCCGCGACAACATCGGCATGTTCATTGCCGGAGCCATGCTCACCAAGCCCGCGCACGCCTTCTCGGCATTGCAGGCCCTGCTCATGGCGGCCAGCGCTGGTTCCTTCAGCAACCTCGTCGACGCCGATTTCATTCTCGACGAGCGCGTCATCGGTGGGCTGCAGCAGGTGCCGCTACTTCTCGCCGAGAAGCTCGGCGCTGACGTGTTTCTTGATTCACCGGTGCGCAGCCTGGCCTGGAACGACAGCGGCGTCGCCGTCATAGCCGACGGCATGACGGTGACCGCTCGGCATGCCATCGTGGCCGTTCCGCCGCCCCTGATCAGCCGCATCAGCTTCGAACCACCCCTGCCGCGCCGCCAGCAGCAGCTGCACCAGCACCTCTCCATGGGCTTCGTGATCAAGGTGCACGCCGTCTACGAGACTCCGTTCTGGCGCGCCGATGACCTCTCCGGCACCGCGTTCAGCCCGTACGAGCTCGTGCACGAGGCCTATGACAACACCAACTTCGAGGACCCGCGCGGTACCCTGGTGGGCTTTGTCTCCGATGAAGAAGCGGATGCCGTCTTCGCGCTGACCGCAGACGAGCGCAAGACGCGCATCCTGGAATCCCTGTCGCACTACTACGGTGAGCAGGCCCTGCACCCGGTCGTCTATTACGAGAGCGACTGGGGTTCCGAGGAATGGACCCGTGGCGCCTACGCTGCGAGCTTCGACATGGGTGGACTGGCCCGGTATGGCGCCGAACTGCGCAGCCCCGTCGGCCCGATCTCGTTCTCCTGCAGCGATATGGCCGGCAAGGGCTACCAGCACGTTGACGGTGCCATTCGGGTTGGCCAGGAATCCGCTGCGGCGATTATCGCCCAGCGTGTCTTGGCCACCGTGTGAGGTTTCTGGTCGGCTATACCGCCACCTCGGCGGGAGCGGATGCCCTCGCCCTCGGCGTGCGCCTCGCCCGCGCGCCGGGCGCCGAACTCGACATCGTGCTCGTGCTCAATGCGGGGGAGCGTGCGACGCTCACCCCCACCGATCCCGGCCACGACCGGCTGCTGCTCGAAACGGCCGAGGTCTGGCTGGCCGAAGCGCTGACTCTGGTGCCCGAGGGTATTTCCGTGCACACCCACCTCGAACACGCCGACTCCTTCACGCGGGGGCTGCTCAAAGCGGCCGAACGGCTGCAGGCCAACCTGATCGTGGTCGGCGCGGCCACCCACGGCCTGCTGGGGCGCTTCGCCATCGGCAGTGTCGCGGGCGGTCTGCTGCACTCCTCCCACGTTCCCGTTGCGCTGGCTCCGGAAGGCAGCCGCGTGATGGGCACCGACGAACCGATCGGCCGAGTCACCTGCGCGGTCGGGACCAAACCCGGCGCCGACGGACTGCTGACGGCCGGCATCCGTTTGGCCCGTACAGTGGATGCTCCGCTAAGGCTGGTCTCCCTCGTCGCGATCGACCGCCCCGGCGCCGACGCCCAGACCATCCAGCTCGCCGCCGACCACGCCCAGGCCGTGCTCGACTACGCCACCGAACACCTGATGGACGGGCTCGAGGTCACCGCCAGCGTCGCTTCCGGCGGCAGCATCGAGCATGCCGTGCGCGGCCTGCACTGGGACCCGGCCGAGGTCTGCATCGTCGGCTCCAGCCGGCTGGCGCAACCGCATCGACTCTTTTTGGGTTCGATCGCGGCCAAAATGCTGCGCGAATTGCCGGTGCCGCTCATCGTGGTGCCGCGAGATTTCACCGAGACGGTGGGGAAGTAACCGAAACATGACACTAGAAATCAACGCCAGCGAAGCCGTTGAGAAAACGACCGGGGGAATCTCCAAGAAGGGGCTGAGCGCCGGCTCGGTCGGGCTGGTCGGGGCTGTCGTCATCGGCATCTCCTGCATCGCCCCGGCCTACACGCTCACGGGAGCCCTCGGCCCCACTGTCGCGGAGGTGGGATTACAGCTGCCGGCGATCTTCGTGGCCGGGTTCATCCCCATGCTCCTGGTCGCCCTCGGCTACCGCGAGCTGAACAAGGCGATGCCCGACAGCGGCACGAGCTTCACCTGGGCTACCCGCGCCTTCGGCCCGTGGATCGGCTGGATGTCCGGCTGGGGGCTCATCGCCGCCACGGTCGTGGTGCTGAGTAACCTCGCCGGCATCGCGGTCGACTTCTTCTACCTGATGCTCTCGCAGATCTTCGGCAACAGCGCCGAGATCGCTGGCCTCGCCGGCAATCCGTGGATCAACGTGGGCACCTGTCTGGTTTTCATTTTCGCCGCCACCTGGATCAGCTATCGGGACATGCAGACCACCCAGAAGGTGCAGTACTGGCTGGTCGGGTTCCAGCTGATCGTGCTGGTCGGCTTCGGCATCATGGCCTTCGTGCACATTGCCAGCGGAACGGCCTTCGACCCCACACCGGTGTCGCTGTCGTGGTTCAACCCCTTCGCCGTCACCTCGTTCTCCGCCTTCGCGGCCGGACTGAGCCTGTCGATCTTCATCTTCTGGGGCTGGGATGTCACCCTGACCATGTCGGAAGAGACCAAGGGCTCCCGCTCGACACCCGGCCGGGCCGCGACCCTCACCGTGATCATCGTCATGGTGCTCTACCTGTTCGTCGCCATCGCAGCCATCTCTTTCGCCGGTGTTGGCGGGGTGGGCGTTGGCCTCGGCAACCCGGCGATCCAGGGCAACGTGTTCTTCGCCCTGGCCGGCCCAGCGCTCGGCCCGTTCGCTATTCTCATGTCGATCGCTGTGCTCTCGAGCTCTGCTGCCTCGCTGCAGTCCACGTTCGTTTCGCCGGCCCGCACCCTGCTCGCGATGGGTCACTACGGCGCGTTGCCTCCGGCCTACGCCAAGGTCAGCCCGCGCTTCTTCACCCCCGGGTATGCCACCATCGCGTCAGCGATCGTCGCTGCCGGGTTCTACACGATCATGCGTTTCGTCAGCGAAGACGTACTCTGGGACACCATCACGACCCTCGGCATGATGATCTGCTTCTACTATGGCCTGACCGCGTTCGCCTGCGTCTGGTACTTTCGCCGCCAGTGGTTCGCCACCGTGCGCAACGCCTTCTTTACCCTCGTGTTTCCCCTGATCGGCGGCATTATTCTGGCGGTGCTGTTCTGCACGACCCTGGTCGACAGCATGGACCCGAACTACGGCAGCGGCTCCGAGATCTTTGGGCTCGGTCTCGTCTTCGTGCTCGGTATGGCCATCCTGTTGATCGGCGTGGTGATTATGATCGCGCAGTCGCGGGTGCGGCCGGCTTTCTTCCGCGGCGAGACGCTCAGCCTGGCCGCGCCGCGGTTCGGCGAGCACGAGGAGTAGGCGAACTGAGGCATCCGCCCGCACCCGCCCGCCACCGTCGCCGAGGTGTGAGTTTCGGGTCCTTGTAACGTTTCAATCGCGCTAAAACTCACACCTCGGCGAACGCGTGAGAACCTAAAGGCACGACACGAGTGGTTGTGCTCGCTGCACCTAGGCTGTGGGAATGCCCACACTGTTGCACCTCGACTCGTCCGCAGACCTCGTGACCTCGCGTTCGCGCGCGATCACCGCGACTTTCGCGGACACCTGGCGCAGTCTCGGCGGCGACCACACCGTCGTTCACCGCGACCTGCACCGTGAGCCGCTGCCGCACCTGACGGACGCCGCGCTGCACTTTCCGCCCCACCTCCGCCCCGAGGGTGCGAACCCCAGCGCTGAGCAGGAAGCGCTGCAGCAGCTGTTCATCGCGGAACTTCTCGCGGCCGACGTGCTGCTGATCGGTGTTCCGCTCTACAACTACTCGATGCCGTCGACGTTGAAGGCCTGGATCGACTACATCCACCTGCCAGCGGTGACGGCCCCGTTCGACGATCCCGCCCGTCAGCAACCGCTGGCCGGTCGCCCTGCCGTGCTCGTGTCGACCCGCGGTGGCGTCTACGACGCCGGAACGTCCACGGAGTTCGACGACCACGCGCTTCCTGCGCTGACGCTCATTCTGGCCAAGGCCCTGGGCATGACGGTCGAGACGATTGTCGCCACGCGCACACTCAGCGAACGATTCGGTGCCCCCGCCGACGAGGTCGCCAAGCAGCACGGGGAACTGGCCGCCGCCCACGAGTCTGCAGCCCGAGCTGCCCGCCGCCTCGGCTGACGCGCGCCGCCTTGAGTGGGCGATCACAAATGCGGTTCTGAGTCGGAGTAGGTTTCAGCCATGTCCTCGCTTACGCCGCTTGAGTGGGATGATCCCGTCGAACTCTGAATAGGAGAGCCACGGCATCCGCTTTTTCGCTGGCTGGCTGGCTGGCTAGCTGGCAGGCTCGCTCGTATTCGTGATGAAGAATCGCTCATTGCTTCGAGGTCGCAGGTTTCGCGCCGAAACGCTGCGGTAGTGAGAGTGATAGTCCCTGTCTTGTGGAAGTGGCGGTGACATAGACGAAATTGGATAAGTCGGTCAATTTCTTTCCCGAAAATAATGCTGAGTATCTCTCGCTTTTGTGTTCGATTCGAGGTAGAATCGGTGTGAAGGAGGCAATGGCGCCCATGTTCATGGAAAACCCCAGCGAGGCCAGTTCGAACACCGTCATTGTGGCGGTCGAGCAGGCGCGGGATGCGTTGTTGGCGGCGTTGGGCGGGGTGTCGTTCGGGTCGCTGGGCGATGAAGAATCGCTGAGCATGTTGCTCGCCCTGGAGAGTGTGGGCCGGGTTGTTGATGGTGCCCGGGTGCTCTCGACGACGGATGTGCTGCGCCGCTCCGAATATCTTGATAAGTCCGTTGCCGCGACTGCGGCGGAGGTGACGGCCGATCAGACCGAGCTGGCGGCCGCGGGGGCGGTGTCGCTGGCTCGTCGTCTCGGCTGCCGAAGCGGCCTCGTGCTGGTCTCTATTGGCCCGGTTGTCGCGCGGTGAAGTGCGGCAGCGTGCGTCGCTGGGTAAGAATGCCGGTGAGCGGATGCTGCTCGGTCGCCCTCTCGCGCCGACCTACCCCGTGGTCGGGGAGGCATTGCAGGGTGGGAAACTCGGTGTGGAGCAGGCCCGGGTGATCGTGAAGGTTCTCGACGAACTGCGCCCCTCCGTGTTGGTGGATGACCTTGACCGAGTGGAGCGTTCCCTGGTGGCGAGCGGGTCCGGTGCGATCACCCCCGAGACCGAGGGCCTGCCGGGCGCCGGCATCGCGTTTGCGCCGGAGTCGCTGCGACTGCAGGGTATTGCGTGGCAGGCGCGCCTGGCGCCCGACGGGTCGGCGCCGGGCGAGGCCGCGACGGAATGGCGCAGCTGGTTGGCCTTTGGTGGGCTGGCGAACGGCGGCTACAGCCTGAGTGGCTGGCTGACCACCCTCGACCGCGCCGTTATCAGCACAGTTTTCGACGCCTACCTCTCCAGCGCGGCGGCGAACCCGGTTCCGGGGCTGCGCCCCGTGCGAAAGTCGCGTTCCGTGAGACGGACCCCTGCGCCGACGGCACCGCGAGTGACGTCGCCACTAGTGGCAGCGCGTCAAGCGACAGCGACACAAATGACAGCAACACCATCGACCTTGACAGCGGCGCAGGCCTCACCGAAAGTGGAGCCTTCGGCGAGCAGGGCGAGCAGGCTGAGCAGGGCAGCGCGACCGTGCAGTACAGCCAAGCCGTGCAGGGCGCCGCGGGCGAACAGGCCGAGCCGAGCCACTGCCACGACGACGACGCACAGACCGAGCAGAACGGCCGGAGCGACGACTATGACGAGTCGGCGCGGGGCGAGAACGGCGACCTTCACGGCTCCGGCCCGCCACGCTCAGCCCGTGCCCGCAGGAATCGGCCGACGCCCGCTCCATCAGTGAGAAGCAGGCCGGAATCCTCCGCGCGGTGTTCGAAGCCGCCGCCCGGCAGCCGAGCACCCCAACCATGGGCGGGGCGGCACCGACGGTGCTCGTTCACATCAACATCAACGACCTCCTCGCCGGCCGGGGTGCCGGCTGGATCGACGACATCGACAACGCCGTTCTCCTCTGCAACCCGGCGCACGCGAGCATCGAAACATCCGGCTGGGACATCGACATGAGAGACGGCCGCCGCTGGCTACGCGGACCCCTCCTGTTCGACCCGACTCAAACCTGGCGGCCCGGCGGCCAAAACCGCGCTGCCAGTCCCGCCGAGAAACCCAACTGGGAAAAGTAGCGCCTCCGTCGCGATCCTCGCCAGATAGGAGCGGACAGATCAATTCGTCAGCACGTGCCCGGGCAGTCGTGGATACCCTCTGCGCTCAGGGCGAAACCACCGCCTTTTGAGTGGCTGTTGCGCTTGACTGGGTGCCATGACTCGCACACTCATTCTTGGCGGGACGGGCTGGCTCGGTCGCGAGATCGCCGAACAGTTGGTGGCGAACGGCGACGACGTGACGTGCCTTGCTCGAGGTGAGTCAGGAGCTGTCCCCAGTGGCGTGACGTTTATTCGATCCGACCGGCGAACACCGGATGCTTACGTCCTGGTCGCAGGCATCGCTTGGGACGAAATTATCGAGCTCGCCTACGAGGCTGACCTAGTCACCGGGGCTCTCGAGGCTCTGGCCGATTGCGCGCAGCACTGGACGCTGGTCTCCTCCGTCTCCGTGTACGCCAGTAACGCTGAAGCGGGAGCCGATGAAGAAGCCGTTGTCGTCGAGGCAGTCGACTTTGATGACTACGCGCAGGCCAAAGTTGCCGCTGAGCGCGTCACCACTGAAGCAGTTGGCGACCACCTACTCATCGCGAGGCCGGGACTTATCGTTGAGCCGGGCGACACGAGCGACCGGTTCAGTTACTGGGTCGCGCGACTGGCCCTGGCGTCGCACGAAGCCGTTCTCCTGCCGGAGGTTCGAGATCGTTCCGTGCAATTCATTGATGTTCGTGACCTGGCCGCGTGGCTGATCGGTGCTGGACATCGAGGCCTCACCGGAATTTACAACGCTGTTGGCAGCGAACGCGATCTCTCCACGGTTCTGCTGGCGGCCGCCCAAGTGGCTGGCCATACGGGCAATCTCATTTCGGTCGATGATGAATGGCTGATCGAACACAGCGTCAACTATTGGGCCGGACGTCGTTCGCTGCCGTTGTGGCTTCCCCGAAGTGACTCCGCATTTGCACAACGCAGCCGGGACCGATTCGTTGCCGCTGGAGGAACCGAGCGAAACCTGCACGAAGTCCTCGAGGACGTTCTAGCTGACGAACGAAAACGCGGACTCGACCGGGAGCGCAGATCAGGCCTCACTCGAGAGGAAGAGAACCTTCTTCTGGATGAAATCGCCCGGCAGCTGGCGAGTGTCTAGGGCTGCGCTGGTGATCGGCCGTCACGCCGTCAACGCGAAACTGGGCGCCGCACCAGTCGATAGACGAGGTATGACAGAGCGGCGAGACTGATGATCCCGATTGCCCACGCCCCGGGGATTCCCAGGAATGGTTCGCTCCTACAGGCGCTCACCGCCCCCGACTCGGCCGTGTAGTCCGTGCACTGGCCCGTGCGAGGTCCAAGAAGCACGACGTTGACGGCAATGATCAGGAGGCCCGCGACCACCCATCGAATCCGTGGTTCGGTCGTGCGCGACTTTGTGGACATGCCGAAAGACTAGGCCGCACACAATGCGACTGGTCGCGGTTTCGACCCATCGTGATCGAAACGTGCGTTACCGGCTAGTCGTGCTTGAGTTCGCCTAGCTCCGATCCGCCCGCGTCCAGTAGCCGTAGCACTCCGCCGTCGACGCTGGCCAATCGGGCCTCGGCCACCCAAAACGGCACAGGGGCGCCGTCGCACGCCATTAAGGTCGATGCCCCGGACGTCGTCAGCAGCCCTCCCGCACCGTCGGCTCCCCAGCGGCCCTGGCCTCCGTTGCAGCCGTCGGAGCCCGTCCACGTGCCGTCCGCCGCGAAAAGCACGTGCGGATCGGTTGCGCCGCTGATTGCAACGGGTAGCCACCGTCCAACCAGATTCTCGGGCGTGGCCGGCGAGGACCCTTCCGGCAGGGCAGCTGGTTGACGCAACTCCTCGCGCATCGCATCCGTGATGACGGGTGGCTCGGTGTAGAACTCGGCCGCCGTCGGAATCGCATCCGGCTTGCCATCTATGGTGAGCGTGGCGACCACCGCGCCGTTCGCATCGTTGAGTTCCCAGCCAGCACCCTGAGCCCGATACCCCGTGACGGATTCGAGCCAGGCGACGCGCGGCAGGGTCGCTCCCGTGACGCACTCACCGCTCGCGGCGTCGGTCGAGGCAAGAAACAGGCTTTCGCTCGCCCCCCACGAGCCTTGGATCATGCCGCAGTCTCGCCACAGCTGGAACTCCGGTGCGTCCAACCGCAACCAGGTATCGGTTGTCTCACCTTCGGCGCCCGAGACGCGCCAAATGTTGACCAATCCAATCGCGGCAGATTCCGCGCCGGCATGAGGGCTGGCCGGGAGAGGAGAATCCGAGCTGGGATCGACCTGTCCTCCCGGGACTTGGGCACACGCCGTTAGCACGAGCACGAACATGGCCGCCCCGCTCGATAGCCAATGCCCGCGCCGTCGTCCCATCGCGTAATCCGTTGGCCAGACCCGCTTCTGCCCCGACCCAGCCCGCTTCGAGGCGGTTGCCTTCGTAGTTCCTGACCTGATCCCCATGCCTTTGATCATGGCCGAGTGTCGGCGGGATTGTCCAGTGCAGCGGATGCTCGCGTCGGACAGCCGGCGTGGTGACACGATCGCGATTTTGGCGGTGGGCTGTTGGCTCCGGAATGCGGCCCGCAACCCATCCCGGTCAGTCGCCTCTAGGCCGCGGCCAACGCGCGGACCTGCCGCTGCTCCCGTTTGCCCGCTCCTACAGGACGTGTGCCTGGGTGTCGATGCGCCGCGTCAGACCGCGCAGTAGGGTGAGCTCCTGGGAGCTGAGTTCCACCACGAATTGCCCTGCCGTCGTCGACGGAGGCTCAGGCTCAATTGATGCGGGTGCGCCGCTGTAGTGCTCGAGAAGGAGCGCAAGACCCTCGCGCAGCAGATCGCTCTGCTTGCGATGTGTTGACTCAGTCAGCTTTCGCAGCGCGGAGCGATCCTCCTCGGGAACGCGGAATCGGAGAATCGGGGGTTCCTCGCCCGACCGTCCGAGCGCCGGCGGGCCCTCTCGCTTGGTTCGTCTGGGGGAGCGCTCCTGCTCGCCACGGTGATCATGGCGGGGCCCAATCGACGATTTCACAGATCCCCTTTGGCGGCAGAATTCGCACGATACTGTTCAGCGCGGCCCTGCTGTTCGCCTGGGGTATTCGAGGTGCCGGCAGCGTCACGGCTCGCCGTCCGCTGGGAACGGCCGCGCTGACGGGACAGGCCGCCTGGGTACTCCTGGGCTCGGTGCTGGAGGAGTTCATCGCTGAGAGCTTCTCGAATGATCCTGCGCGGCGTGCGCTGCTGGTTTTCGGCTACGTGACTCGTTCGTGCGTTCGCGCTGGCGGCATCCGCTTCATGGCTGTTTCTGTAGGCTTTGGTCGTCGGTGCCGCAGCGGACTACGGCATCTTCCCAGCGCTCCTGTTGAGCCTGAACGGTCTCGTGTGCGTCGGTGGCACCGTGTTACTCGTTGTTCTCGCGATAGTTCTCGCGGATCGGGCACAGCGCCCAACGGCGTCACCGTCGACCGGGGCGGAAGCCCGATATCGCACTGGAGGGCTCCCTAGCGCGAGATTTGCTGCAGCGCCCAGGAGTTACCGTCGGGGTCGCTGAAGAAGGCGTACCGCACGCCGCCACCCATGTCGTTGACGTCGGACACGGCAACACCGTTTTCGATGAGGGTTGCACGGGCAGCGTCGACGTCGTCGACCACGAGATGAAGGTTCTGCACCGGCGCGGCGTGGGGGGCGCTGAATCCCACTCCCATGGCGATGGAGCAGGCCGATCCCGGCGGTGTCAGTTGCACGACCCGCATGCCGTTGCCGGGTTCCACGTCGTGATCCAGGCGAAAGCCCAACTGATCGACGTAAAAGGCCTTGCTGCGGTCGACGTCCGTCGAGGGCAGCGGAACAAGTTCAAGTCGCATGTCCATGGTGCACTCCTTCGTGCCGCAGGTTGGGTGCCTGCACGAGAGTTAAGCATGCCACCACACCACACCACACCACAACGCTCAGGCATCCGTTTGGAGCGCCTAGAAGTCGATCAGCGAGTCGAGGTCGGCGAGCGGTACGAGACCTTCGGCCGTGGCCGCCAGCGCCGGGTCGATGGTGATCAGTGCGTCGGCCTGAAGCGCCGTGACCGCGATGTATTCAGCCTCGTAGGTTGTCTCCCAGGCGTGGTCGCGGGCGAGGCGCCACGCCGTGCGGCGCGAGACCCGGTCGCCGAGCAGCCTCATCTTCAGCGCGGTAAGGCGCTCGTACTGCTCGAGGGCCTCGCCGTCGGTGAGGTCCCCGGCACGCACGGCCGCAAGCAGCAGGGCCAAAGCCTGCGAGCGGATGGTGCCCGGCGCGACGATCTGATGGCTCGGGTCGACACGGATGCCGGTGGCTACGATGTGCAGCAGGGTCGATGCGTCGATCACGAAACGAGTCATGCTGCACACCCTAGACCGGTCGATCTCGATCCCACGGAAGAGAACTGCGTGAGACGTTGCTGACGTTCATTTGGCGCACGTACATGCACCGAAGGAGCTTGGCCCGATGAAGCCCACGATTGGAAGACGGTGGCACCGGCCAGGCGGCCCTCGACCGCGACGTGGAGAGTCACCGCCGCACCGCGCTGGAACTCGTAATCCTCACGACTCCGTTATGCGTGGGAATGAACTAGGCCTGCGAGAAAAGAAAACTCGGCGCGACGATTTTGGTGATAGCGCTTGATCCCTGATCGGATTGGCCAATGACGCCGTAGGGCATTTCGATCCCGGGATCAACGACGATGCCCGGGAACGACGTCGTGAGGTCGAGCGCCACCGAGCGCTGGCCGAATGCGTCGTCCAGGTGCACTCGGTTCGCGTCCTGACCGGCAGAGACAGCGTCAAAGGCATCTCCGACGCTGGTGCCGTCGACCGAGGCGTTGGCGATGCCACCGGCTGTTGTGGCCGCCGTGGCCTGAACACTGAATGCCGGCAGGTATGGGATGGCCTCATCGGTGGACGGTCGCTCGCTCCGGTAACGGTTCACCACGATGTCGAACCCGCCCCAGGATGTCCCATCCATCTCGGGGTAATGATTCGAGCCGTCCTGATGATGCGTGGTCTGTGGCTCGCCGAGAATGTCGATGGCGGAAGCGACGGCTTCATCGCCGTTCTCGGAATAGCGGAGTGAGAGCAGCACGTTTCCGCCGTCGTCCACGATGTCGGCGGTCTCAGCTCCGATGAGGATGCGGGCTAGCTCTGGTGCTGGGGCCGCTGTTTCGGACGCTACCGGTTCGACGGTCGGTGGTGCTTGGGGTGATGCGGCGGGGCAGGCCGACAAGGTGCCGGCCAGAATGATCATGGCGATCACAGCACGTGGTTTACGGATATGAGCCCCCAAAAACAGTCGAGGTGACCAAGCCCGCTTCACCAGACTCCACGCTATGGTGCCCAGAACAGCCCTGGCCAGCTGCGACAAACGGTGAATCACGAGGTCGATGTACGTCGCGAATGCTCCGAACGTCGCGATCGAGCTCGGCTCGCGGGGAGTCGATAGACTGCGTGCGTGAACGTGCTGGAGGGGTTTCATCTCGCCGACCGGGCATTTTTTGCCCGTGAGGTGCTCGAACTCGCACCCGAAGTTCTCGGCTGCATCCTGCAACGCACGGATGACGATGGCACTGTGGCCCTTCGAATAACCGAGGTCGAGGCGTATGCGGGTGAACGCGACCCCGGCGCGCACTCTTATCGGGGCCAGACAAATCGGAATAAGACCATGTTCGGCCCCGCTGGGCACCTCTACTGCTACTTCACCTACGGAATGCACCACGCGCTCAACCTCGTCGCCGGACAACCAGCCGAGCCCTACGGTTGCCTTATCAGAGCAGGAGACGTGCTGGAGGGAGCCGACATCGCCCGCAGCCGTCGAGAAAGCAAACCACGAAAATTTCCCCTTCTCGATCGGAGTTTGGCGCGAGGCCCTGGCTGCGTCGCTCAAAGCTTTGGGGCAACCCTGACCAACGATGGTGATGATCTTTTCGGCGGACAGTGGACGTTCTTCGTGCCGGACGGTGGATTGGCGCTACCGTATCTGACCGGACCACGCGTCGGCGTCAGCGGACCCGGCGGCAGTGCGACGAACTTCCCCTGGCGATACTGGCTAGCGGATGCCTCGTCGGTCTCGGCCTACAAACCGGGCCGCCCGTAACCTGGCCCAGCATCATTCTTCGGGCGGGTACCAGACGCGGATGCCGTCGACCTTCGCGAAACTGGTCAGGGTGTGCGGCGTGGTGGAGATTCGGCTCATCACATTGGCAACCTGCAGTCCTCGAGCGAGCAGCGCGTCTCCGATCAGCGATCGGTGACAACGCCAGGGCACGGCCTCTGCGCACATGATCGCCACCGTCTGCGTGCTCGCCAGCGCAATCAACTCGTCGACGCCGTGAACGAATTCGGGGGTTTGCATGTAATCGGCGTAGTCACGAAAGCTCTTGTTGCGCCACGCTCCGTTGATCGTTGCGTCTGCCACCGGGGTGTGCCGTAGCCCGCCGAGCGCACTCAGCCGCTGATAGTCGATACCGGCGGCAGGCATGCTGGTGAGGAGCTCGCTTTCGCCGAATTGCGGGTTGTGACGAGACCCCGGCACGGTGCGCACGTCAATGAGCCGTTCGATACCATTTGCTCTCAACATTTCGACGAACTCATCAAGCGGATGAGTCGAATGCCCAATCGTGTACACACAGGTTCCTGCCATGGTTCCATTAAACGGCATCACGAATTCATGTCGAATCTGTTCCATGACCAAGGTCGTGTCCAAGCGGTGTCGACGGGTGGCGACCACGGCGGGTCAGGTGAGCGAAAAGATCAGAGCGACAGCGGCACCGACGGACACAGCCGCACGCGCATAGTTGGCCCGAGACCAGCTCCGGTCGAAGGACTGCCAGGCAACCGTCAGGCCGGATGAACTGGCGTCGGCGCGCACGAGGGCATTGTTCAATGGCACGTTGCGCACCACGGTGATCACGACCGCGGCCAGGGCGAGAACTGCTCCAAGAATACGGGTGGGTCCGGCAGGCGCCTCTGACGTGAGTTGCAGCACGATCACAACAACGGATGCTGCGGCGCCGCCAAAAAAGACCGTCATGAACGGCGCCCGAACCGCGCTCACATTGATGCGCTGCATGGCGGCCACTGCGGCGGCATCGGGAAGGGTGCGAAAGGCGGGCAGGACCAAAAAGGAGAAGGCCAGATAGACGCCCGCCGTCAGGCCGGCCCCGAGTGCTGCCGTGATAGTCAGGGCGATTTCGACCGCGCTCATCGGATGATCGCTCGGTGGTCGCTAGCCTTATGGCACCGAGTGTCCTTCACCGGGCGGGGAAGCGTCACGTAGTACCCATTCCTAATGGGATCTGCGCGACCGCATGGCCACGCCCCCGATGGGCACGAGAACCAGTCCCACAGCACAGAGGATGGCGATCCACTCGCTGGTCACCAGGCTCACCCACAGACCTATTCCGAGAATCACGACGCTGTACACGATTCCGAAAAACCAGATCCAGCGTTGTGATGGGTTGATCTGCGCCGTTGACATGACTTCAGGCTATCCGGCCGAGACCACGTGCCGACAGCCCCTCCCCGGAAAGGGGTGTCGGTGCTTCCGGTTACTACTTGGCGGCGAGCAGGCGCGCGACGCGCGGCTTGACCTCGGTGGCCAGCAGCGTGAGGGATTCGAGCAGGTGTTCCTGGGGGAGGCCGCCGAAGTCGCCCTGCAGAAAATGACGCATGTGGCCAAGGTGCCCGTGCAGGTCGACGATGCGTTGTGCGATTTCGTCGGGGGCGCCGACGAAATAGGCGCTGGGCGCGTCGACCTGGGCGAGAAAGTCGCGTCGCTGTGGCGCGGGCCAGCCGCGCAGCCGGCCCATTTCCACGTTGAGCCTGACCCACCCCGGGTACATCCGGTCGATCGCTTCCTGTTTCGTGGGCGCGACCAGCCCCAGGGTCGCCACCGACACCTTGATGTTGTCGCCGGTGTGCCCGGCCTGCGCTGCAGACTGCCGGTAGAGGTTGGCGAGCGGTGCGAACCGGTGCGGCTGCCCGCCGATGATGCCGTAGGAGAGGGGCAGGCCGAGGCGGCCGGCGCGGGCCGACGACGGCGCGCTGCCGCCGGTGGCGATCCAAATGAGAAGCGAACCGGTGACCGGGCGCGGCACCACGGCCAGGTCGCCGATCGCCGGGCGGGTGCGGCCCGACCAGGTGACGTTCTCGGTCGTGCTGTTGTTCAGCGTCAGCAGCAGGTCGAGCTTCTGGGCGTAGAGCTCGTCGTAGTCGTTCAGGTCGTGCCCGAACAGCGGAAACGTCTCGACCGAGGAGCCGCGGCCGGCCGTGATCTCGATGCGACCGCCGCCGGAAATGGCGTCGGCGGTGGCGAACTGCTGGAACACTCGCACCGGGTCATCCGTTGAGATGATGCTGGCCGCGCTGCCGAGGATGATCTGCGACGTGGCGGCGGCTGCGGCCGCGATCAGGGTGCCGGGCGAGGATGCCGGCATCGACACGGTGTGGTGTTCACCGACGCCGAAATAGTCGAGGCCCACTCGGTCGGCGTGCACGATGGCGTCGAACAGGTTCTTGATCGCCTCCGCGGTGGCACGCGTCGTGCCGTCGGGGTTGAGTTGCGTGTCGCCAAAGCTGTAGGCGCCAATTTGCATGGAGTTCTCCATTGTGTTTAGGCCGCGTCCGCGAGCGGACGGTTCTTCTGGATGAGGGCGCGAAGCTGGTTCGCAGTGTGGCTGCCGGTGAAAATCTCGGTGGCGGGCTGGAAGGCGCGGCCGGCGGAGAGCGGTCCGGCATCGACCGCGTCGTAGCCGAGGCGGTCGATGAAGCTCGAGACGAATGCCTTGGCGTCGGCGTCGTCACCTGCCAGCGCGAGCGCGCGCCGCGTCGGCACGCCGGCGGCCTCGTCGTCTTCTTCGAGCTCGTGATAACCGATGTGGTTGAGCGACTTCACGACCCGGGCGTACCGCAGAAACTCTTCGACGACCTCGCTGGAGGTGCGCGGATCGCTCTCGAAGTCGTCGAATACGCCGTCGACCGGCGCCCAATAGTTCATCGCGTCGATGACTATTCGGCCGGCGAGTTCGCTCGGGTGGAGCGTGCGGAACTTGTGCAGCGGAATCGCCAAAACCACCAGATCGGATGCGGCGGCCTGGCTTGATTCCACCGCTACCGCCCC
This sequence comes from Cryobacterium sp. N21, assembly GCF_002929575.1. Classification (NCBI taxonomy): domain Bacteria; kingdom Bacillati; phylum Actinomycetota; class Actinomycetes; order Micrococcales; family Microbacteriaceae; genus Cryobacterium; species Cryobacterium sp. N21. The sequence continues at coordinate 31,559 of NZ_PJJQ01000031.1, forward strand.
TGGGGTCACAATATCGACCAGCAGGGCGTTCTCCGCCGCGGGTTTAGCAGTCGCGATCAGCACCCGGTATCCGGCTTTAACCGCCTGCCGGGCCAGGGCCGTTCCGACCCGCCCGGCTCCCAGAATGCCGATGGTGGTGTCGTGGTGACTGCTCAAGACATGTTGACCGCTCAAAGCGCTGCTCCCGTCGAAATATGATGCTCTGCAGATCATATGTTGAAAAGAATATCTCTGCCACATCACGCTCTCAGGTAAGCTGACCTGCATGACTGCCGAATTACGCCCGACCTCACCGGTGCCCGGTGACCTCGGGTGGAACCTCGCGATGGTTCTGCGCGGTTATCAGCGCCAGCTGGAGACCGCCGTCGAGGGGCTGCCCGGGGGAGTGCGCTGCTATCAGGTGCTCTCCACCGTCATTCACCGCGACCTGCCATCCCAGCAGGCCATCGGGGCGCACCTAGCCATCGATCGCACGGTGTTGACCTACCTGCTCGACGGCATGGTCGACGCCAAGCTGGTCGAACGCATTCCCGACCCGACCGATCGCCGGGCCCGAAAGATTCGGGCCACGGCGGAGGGAACCAGCGTTCTCACTCGATACGAGGCGCGCGTTGCTGCCGTGGAAGCCAGCATCCTCTCGGGCATACCAGCGGATGCCGCCTACCAGCTCGCGGGGCTCCTCGGCACGCTGGCCACGAGTGTGCACCGAGCCCACCCCACGGCCAGCCCCTGCGAGGCCGTCGAGTTGCTCGGGCGCCCTGACGCGCGCCCGCTTAGCGCTTCACAACATCGTTGATCGCCGGCTCGAGATCGGGCCAGGCAAATGTATATCCAGCTTGAAGCAGTCGCTCCGGTGTCACCCAGCGGCTTTTTAGAACCAATTCGGGTTCGGTGCGCAGTATCCACATGGCTGGTTCGAGCATCCACCTGAATGCCGGCAATCCCACGACAGCCCCAACGCGTCGTCGTAACGTCGACATGAGCGTGCGGTTGTCACTGATCTGCGGTGCCGACAGGTTGACCGGCCCGTCAAGAGCAGCGTTGTCGACGATGAACTTCACGGCGTTGACAACATCGTCGATGTGAATCCAGCTGAATTTCTGGCGTCCGTGGGAGTGGTGGGTTTGAGCCCCAGTGCTGGTCGGTTTCGTGCCGATCCCGCGATACCGCCGATGCGGGAACCACCAGCCGTCGAGCTGAGGACCTCCGAGCCCAAACCGTGCCAGCCGCACCAAGGCAGCCGTTGCGGGACCGTCTCCCAGCACGATCGCCATCCGCAGCGCCACCCGGCGGGTAGCGGGCAGCTCTCCAGCGAAGAACTCCACTTCCCACGCCTGCGCGATGTCCGCGGAGAATCCTGTGCCCAGGTCGCCGTTGGTTTCGGTCATCGGCCGGTCTAGGGAATAGCGGTAAATGGTCGCGGTACTCGCGTTGAGCCAGACCCGTGGGGGATTCGCGCTCGTTGCGATGGCCTGGCGGAACGCACGGGTGGTGTCGATGCGTGAGCGCAGGATTTCGTCGCGGTTCCGGTCGGTGTAGCGACAGTTGACGCTTTTCCCCGCCAAGTTCACCACGAGCTTGGAACCATCAATCAACGTCCTTACAGCGGATGCATCGTCCCACCGGGCATCCGGCCCGTTCCGACCGATGCGGGCAATGTCGTAACCCTGGTCGCGAAGCTCGCGAACAAGTCGCTGCCCGATGAATCCCGTTGCCCCGGCTATTACTGCGCGTCCTCGAATGTTCCCCACTGGTCAAGCATACGAGGCAACGGTCACGGGATGCTCGCGGCCGGCGTTTTCTATGACGTTGGCTGGACGAGCCATTTGGAGCGCACCTGCACGCTGGCGTCCTCGTAGCCGAGGTGCTCGTAAAATCCCAGAACGGAGTCGTTGCCCGCACGCACCATGAGCTGAACCTTCACAACACCGTGCGTGCGCAGCCAGTTTTCTGCGGCAGCCATCATGCGCTTGCCCAACCCGGTTCCGCGCTGGCCCTCGTCAACTGCAAGGTAGTGTACCCACCCGCGATGGCCATCGTGGCCGACCATGACCGTGCCGACCAGCCGCTCGTCGTCGACTGCGCCCAGAACCGTGGAGGTGTCGCCGTCGAGGGCGCGCTGCGCGTCAAGCCCGGGTGAATTCCACGACCGGGTCAGCCCGGCCCGGTGCCAGAGCGCAGCCACCGCGTCGATGTTGCCCGGGGTCAGGTCGCGGATTGTCATGTCTTTAGTATCGGCGGTTCTGACACACGCCGTGAGATTGCGGTTCCGCGGCGATGGGGCCGAAGATGGCATCTCGCGGTGTGGGTGTGGGTGTGGGTGTCATCGGCGACACGACATCTTCAGCCCGATGGGTCTGTGCGACCAGCCACCAGACGATTTCAAGGGCTGCAGTAGAGCTACTCGTCGAAGCTGTTCACCATGGCGAAGGCGGCGCGTTCCAGATAATCCCAGAGGATGCCCCGCTGCAGCGGCGGCAGGTTGGCTGCGTCCACGGCGACTTTCATGTGTCCGAGCCACCGGTCGCGGGCATCCGGATTGACCTTGAACGGCACGTGCCGCTGGCGCAGACGCGGGTGACCACGCTGTTCGCTGTAGGTGCCTGGACCACCCCAGAACTGCTCGAGGAACATGACCAGTCGGTGTTCGGCCGGGCCCAGGTCGTCTTCGGGATACATCGGCTTCAGCACCGGGTCGGTGGCCACGCCGACATAGAAGTCGTGCACGAGCTTCTCGAAGAACGGGGTTCCGCCGACCTCGTCGAAGAACGTCGGCACCACGGCTGGGCCGTTTTCGGCCTCGCGCAGGTGGACGCCGGCGCGGACGGTCGGCTGGTCGGTCGGGTGTCGTTCAGAGGTCACGTGGTGCGGCTTTCTACTGTGTGCTGGAGTTATTTCAGGCTAGTCAATGCCGTCGCTGCGGGTTTCAGGGTCTGGCGTCTTCATCGGAACAGGAACGTCCTTGGGCTTGGGCTTGGCCTTGCGCGGTCCGCGGGGCTTGCGCACCGAGACTGGACCGGTGCGCACACCGGCAACGACGTCGGGCACGGCGGCCGCGGCCTCTTCGGCTGCGTCAACGGCTCCCTCGATTGGTTCAACGGTCGAGCCGTCGATGGTGCCGTCGCCGGTGGTCATGACGACGCTGTTGAGTGGGGTGAGCGGCACGCCCATGCCGTCGAGGGCCTTCTTCATGTGCAGGCGCAGGTCACGGGCGAAGTCCCACTTGGCCGAGACCCGGGTCTTGACCACGAGACGGGTGACGAGGGCTTCAGCGCTAATCGACTCCAGGCCCCAGATTTCGGGCTTCTCCAGAATGAATGCGCGCCACTTGCGGCTCGAGGCGAGGGCGCTGGCCACGCGCAGCAGCTCGTCTTGCACGGCTTCCACGTCTGAACTGTACGGAATGGCGAGATCGATGATGACGCGCGCCCAGCCCTGCGACATGTTGCCAACGCGCAAAATCTCACCGTTGCGCACGAACCAGAGGGTGCCGTCGACGTCGCGCACCTGCGTGATGCGAATTCCGACCGTTTCTACGACACCGGATGCGAATCCCACGTCGACGATATCGCCCACACCGATCTGGTCTTCCACCACCATGAACAGGCCGTTGAGAATGTCCTTGACGATGTTCTGCGCGCCGAAACCGAGGCCGGCACCGATCGCCGCCGTGAGCAGGGCGAAAGAACCAAGGATGTCTTTGTTCAGGGTAGTGACGATGAGCAGCAGGGCCGTGATCAGAATGAAGACGTTGACGATGTTCGCCAACACGGCCCCGAGGGTACGGGAGCGCTGCACGACGCGAACGGCGGCCATCGGCGACACGTTCAGCGCCTGCGTGTCATCGACCTTCTGGGTTTTCTTCACGCCGGAGACGATCTGCTGCACGACCCGTCGAATCACGTATTGCAGGGCCCAGCGCACGGCGAAGGCGACGGCGATGATCATCGCCACGGCGAAGATTTTCTCCAAGTAAATGGTCCACGTAATTTGAGCGAAGTAGGCGCCGAGGTCGGCCCAGAAAGTATCCCAATTCATATCCAAGCCAGTCTACCGAGGGGTCTCAGCGGCACCCGGAAACCGGCCACGGTCGCTGGCATTGCGCCCAGGCTGCCGGGGCACTCAGCCGGGCCCGGGCAGGCAGGCAGTGGCATACCGGCGGTTTGTGTGGAGTTTGCTGTGAACGTGCGGGGTGCTCGGGCGGGCAGACGCGAAAACCCCGCGCCCAGGGCTGGGTGCGGGGTTTGCTGTCGCTGACTACTTAAGCGTCGCGCGCCTGCACCTTCAGGGAACGCTCAACCCCGGCCAAGTTCTCGACCACCAGGCGGCGCAGGGCGGCCGGCTCGGGGTTGGCATCGAGCCAGGCCTGCGTCGCGTCGGCGAGGGCCTGGTTGTTCAGCGGCGCCGGGTAGAGGCCGATGACGAGCTTTTCGCCGATCGAGAAGCTGCGTGCCGCCCACACCGACTGCAGCATGTCGAAGTAGTTCGCGACGAACGGCTCGAGGAGTTTCGAGTCGTTCACGCGCAGGAACCCGGCGGCGGTCGTGCGCACGATTGTCGTCGCGGCCGTGTCCACGTCGATCAGTGATGACCAGGCGGCGAGCTTGCCCTCGGCCGTGGGCAGGGCAGCCCGGGCGAGGGCGGCGGACTGGGCGCCGGTGGCGGTGTTGTCGGCTTCGAGCGCCGCATCGATCTCGGTCGCGGTGGCACGGCCCCCGGCCACGAGGGCGGTGAGCAGCTCCCAGGCCAGGTCGGTGTCGACCTCGAGGCCCTGGAGTACCGTCGCGCCGGAACGCAAAGCAGCCACGTTATCGAGCTGCGCGGCGGTGGCTGCGATGGAGGCGAAGAACTTTACGAATTGGAACTGGGCATCGCTGCCGCCCGCCGCGCCCTGTGCGAGCGTCCAGAGTGCGTCGGCGACCTCGGTCGCGACCGCCTCGCGGTGCGGCTCGGCCACGTAGTAGCTGGCGGTGAGCACGACCTGGCCGAGCACCGTGCGCAGCGTGGTCGACTCGGTTTCCGTGGCGACATTGTTCAAGACCAGGCGCACGAAGTCGCGTGCCGTGGTTTCGGCGTCCCGGGTGGCGTCCCAGACCGAACCCCAGACCAGGGCGCGGGCGAGCGGGCTCTCGATCGCGGCGAGGTGCTGGAGCGCGACGGCCTCCGAGGCCGGGTCGAGGCGCACCTTGGCGTAGCTCAGATCGTCATCGTTGAGCAGAATCAGGTCAGCGCGTTCGCGGCCGACGAGAGCGGGGACATTCGTTCTGGGGCCGTCAACGTCGAGCTCGACCCGGTGGGTGCGCACCAGCTTGCGGGCGTCGTTGAAGGTGTAGAAGCCGATCGCGAGGCGGTGCGGGCGAATGGTGGGCCAGGAGGGCGCCGCGCTCTGCAGCACGGTGAAGGCGGTGATGACGCCGTGGTCATCAACGGTGATCTCGGGGCGGAGGGTGTTGACGCCGGCCGTTTCGAGCCAGAGCGCTGCCCATTCGCCGAGGTCGCGGCCGCTGGCGAGTTCGAGTTCGACCAGCAGGTCGCGCAACTCGGTGTTACCCCATTGGTGCTTCTGAAAGTAGGAGCCGACGCCGGTGAAGAAGGCGTCGATGCCGACCCAGGCGGCGAGCTGCTTGAGCACCGAACCGCCCTTGGCGTAGGTGATGCCGTCGAAGTTCACGAGAACGTCGTCGAGGTCGCGGATAGTCGCGACGACCGGGTGGGTCGAGGGCAGCTGGTCCTGCTTGTAGGCCCAGCTCTTCTCCATCACGGCGAAGGTAGTCCACGCTTCGTGCCACTCGGTGGCCTCGGCCGTGGCAATGGTCGACGCCCACTCGGCGAAGCTCTCGTTGAGCCAGAGGTCGTTCCACCAGGTCATGGTGACCAGGTCGCCGAACCACATGTGGGCCAGCTCGTGCAGAATCGTCACTACGCGGCGTTCCTTGATGGCGTCGGTCACCTTGGAGCGAAAGATGTACGTTTCGGTGAAGGTGACCGCGCCGGCGTTCTCCATGGCGCCGGCGTTGAACTCCGGCACGAACAGCTGGTCGTACTTGTCGAAGGGGTAGGCGTAACCGAACTTCTCCTCGTAGTAGGCGAAGCCCTGGCGGGTCTTCTCCAGGATGTAGTCGGCGTCGAGGTACTCGCTGAGGCTCTTGCGGCTGAATACCCCGAGTGGAATGGTGCGTCCGTCGCTCGACGTGAGCTCGCTGCGCACGACGGCGTACGGGCCGGCGATGAGCGCAGTGATATAGCTCGAGATGGTGTGGGTCGGTTCGAACGCCCAGGTGCTGGCACCATTGCCGGCATCGATCGGGGTGGGCGTGGTGGAGTTGGAGACGACCTGCCACTGGCTGGGGGCAGTGACGGTGAAGGAGAATTTTGCCTTCAGGTCGGGCTGCTCGAACACGGCGAACACGCGGCGGGAGTCGGGTACCTCGAACTGGCTGTACAGGTAGACCTCGTTGTCGACCGGGTCGACGAAACGGTGTAGTCCCTCACCGGTGTTGGTGTACAGCGCGTCGGCGACGACGACGAGCTCATTGTCGGCCTGCAGGCCGTCAAGCGCAATGCGGATGCCGTCACTCACGACGGCCGGGTCGAGCAGGGCGCCGTTGAGGGTGACCGAGTACACCCGCGCCGTGATGGCGTCGATGAAGGTCGAGGCTCCGGGGGTGGCGGTGAAGTGCACGGTGGTGGTGCTGCCGAACGTGGTGGGACCGCTGGTGAGGTCGAGCACAACGTTGTAGCTCGCTACGGTGACCAGCGCAGCGCGCTCGGTCGCTTCAATGCGGGTGAGATTTTCTCCAGGCAACAGATTCTCCAATTCGATTCACGATTGTGAAGCTTTGGCACTCGTGGCGCCATCGCACCCCGCAAGCCTAACCATGATTACGATGTGGGCATGAGAGCAAGCACCGACCCACTGGTCCCCACCGCCGAACGCTACCGAGCCTTCGCCGAAGTGGAAGCTCGCGGAATGAGCGCCTGCTACGAGGCCTGGGCGGCCGGTGTCGCGGCCGATCCCGCTACCGTTGCCCTGATCGACCAACTGCCCGCGGTCAAGCGCCAACCGAACCTGGTGTTCAGCGCGGCACGGCTGCACGGTGCGTCGGTGGGGAAGTACCCCGAGTTCGCGGCCTGGCTGCGTGAGCACTGGACCGACGTGGCCGCGACCTGCCTGACCCACGCCACCCAGACCAACGAGCCCGGTCGTTGCGCCGTGCTGTTGCCGGCCCTGGCGGCGCTCGCCGGGCCGCTCGCGCTGATCGAGGTGGGGGCATCCGCTGGTCTGTGCCTGCACCCAGACCGGTACAGCTACCGGTATCGGTTGGCTGATGGCAGTGAGCGGATGCTGCACCCATTCGACGGTCCGAGCCCGGTCGTTCTGGACTGTGACGTCACCGGCCCGGTTCCGTTGCCCGAGCGGATGCCCGAGATCGTCTGGCGCGCCGGCATCGACCTGCACCCGCTTGACGTGTCGAGCGAGACGGATGTGGCCTGGCTCGACGCGCTCATCTGGCCGGAGCACGATGACCGGCGGGCCCGACTGGGCGCCGCGGTTGCCGTGGCCCGCCGGGAGCCGGCCCCGATCGTGTCGGGTGACCTGGGCGAACAGATCGAAGCACTCGTTGCCCGGGCTCCAGCCGGGGCGACCGTCGTGGTGTTCCACACCGCGGTGCTCGCCTACCTCAACGAGGCTGATCGTAACCGGTTCGCCGAGCAGATGACCCGGCTGCCGGTGCGCTGGCTGTCGAACGAGGGACAGAGCGTGGTGCCCGGGGTGCTGGAGCGACTTGCGGAGGTGCCGGCGCTGTTAGAACACATGCCGGCATCCGCCTTCATTCTTGCGCTGGACGGCGAGCCGATCGCCCTGACCCAGCCGCACGGCCGGTCACTGCACTGGCTCACGCCGGCGGACGAGTGCCACAACCGCAGGTTTAACCGCACGCTGCTACTCTAAAATCATGGTTCCGCCCACGCAGAATGAAGCCAGGCACGCTGCCCTGGCCAGTGAGCCGCGCCGTCGTGCCCTGGCGCTGCTCACCGAATCCGCTGTGCCGCTGGGCGTTGCCGCCGTGGCCGACGCCCTCGGACTTCACATCACGACGGCACGGTTTCACCTTGAGCACCTCGAGGCGGCCGGGCTCATCGAGCGCCAGGTCGCCCGGGCCGGGCAGCGCGGCCGCCCACACGTGTTGTTCAGCGCGGTCGCGGCGCCGCTGGCGGCAGAGAACGCCCAGCAGCAGCTGATCGAGACTCTCGCCGGGGTCATTGGCGAGGATGCCGACGGCGGCCGCGCCCGTGCGATACGGGCCGGCGATCGCTGGTCGGCGCAGTACGCGGCCGCGGCCGCTGGGGTGGCGACCGATGGGCCCGCTGCCGACGTGGTGCCTCCGCTGTTGAGTGTGCTCACCGAGATCGGTTTCGAGCCCGAACTTCGAGCTGATGAAGCCGTAATCGCGCTGAAGGCCTGCCCGTTCCGGGCCGAGGCGCGATCGAATCCCGATGTGGTCTGCTCGGTGCACCTGGGCCTGATGAAAGGCCTCGCCCGCTCACTTGGCCACGACGCCGAGGACATCAGCCTGGAGCCCTTCGTGCAGCCGACGCTCTGCCTCGTGCACCTGTCCCCACAGCACTCGTGAGCTGATTGAAAGGAATAAAGTCCTCTAAACTGGTCACGAGGGTCATTCGACCCGGTGAAAGGGGATTTTTTATGACTGCCGAACCGATCAACCTGTCTGCCAGCCGGCCCGGTGCCGCAGATGTCGACGCTCCCGCCGCGCACGCGTGCGCCTGCGGTCACGACGACACCGAGACCATCGTTCTCGACACTCGCCCCATCCCACACGCCATTCGCCACGCCACGATCTTTGGCGCACTCGGTGTTATTCAGCCCGGCTTCGCCCTCGACCTGGTGGCCTCGCACAACCCGCTGCCGCTGCTCGGACAGCTCGAAGCCAGCCGCCTCGGCGACTTTGCCGTTTCCTACCTCGAGAGCGGACCCGAAACCTGGACCGTGCGCCTCACCCGCACTCACTCGTCCGACAGCCGGGTTGATCTGACCCAACGCCGCTGATGACCACCCTATGAAAGACAAGCTCTGGCACATCGTCTCCGGCAGTTTGGTGCCTGCCTGGCTGGCCGCCGCGGTGATTCTCACTCTGCTGCACCGCCAGGTGCCGTCGTCGGGCTGGCTGCTCGTGCACCTGCTGCTGCTCGGCGCGGTGAGCACGGCAATTCTGATCTGGAGTCAGCACTTCGCCGACACCCTGCTTCGCCACAAGGCCCTCGGGGACCGCCGCTCACTCGGCCTGCGTCTGAGCGTGCACACCGGGGGCGCGATGGCGGTTATGACCGGCATGGTCGCCGAGTGGTACCCGCTCGTGCTGGTCGGAGGCAGCCTGGTCGGACTGAACGCGCTGGTCCACGCCGTGGTGATCGTGAGCCAGACCCGTGGAGCGATGCCGGGTCGGTTCGCCCCGCTGGTGCGCTACTACATTGTCAGCGCAGTGATGCTCTCCGGCGGCGTTACCCTCGGCATTCTGATGGCCAGGCTCGACGGCGGAGGCGAGGCCTACGAACGCCTGTTCATCGGCCATCTCGGCCTCAACCTGCTCGGGTGGGTGGGCCTCACCGTCATCGGTACCGTTGCGTTGCTCTGGCCCACGGTGCTGCATACCCGTGTCGAGGGCGCCACAGTGGCGGCCGGAAGCACCCTTCCGGTATTGGCGGGCGGCCTCGGGCTGCTCCTCGTCGGTTGCCTGGCCGACCAGCGGATGCTCGTGGCGCTCGGCGTTCTGATCTACCTCGTTGCCCTGGGTCGAGTGCTCTGGGAGGGTATCGGGCACCTGCGCCGGGCGCCCGCCGTGACCTTCGCCGCCTGGAGCCTCGGTGCCGCCCAGATCTGGTTTGCCCTCTGTACCGCCGGTTTCGGGTTGCTGGTGGCTCTCGCCCCCAGCTGGGCGGCCGCGGCCGCCGGCGTCGAAACCCTCGTGCCGTACTTCGCGATCGGCTTTGCGGCCCAGATTCTACTCGGGGCCCTCAGCTATCTGGTGCCCGTCGTGCTCGGTGGAGGCCCGGCCGCCCTCAAGGCAACCGCGGCCGAGCTCGACCGTGGCGGCCTCTTTCGGGTCGTGGTCGTCAATGGCGCCCTCGCCCTGTCGTTGCTGCCCATCTCCAGCACTCTCACGGTGGCATTGTCGGTGCTGATCGTGGCCACCCTGGCCGGTTTTCTGGTGCTGTTCACCAGGGCCCTGCGGGTCAACCGGCGGGTGCGCGTCCTGCCGCTCGTGCGCGTGGTGCCGGGAGAACGAACGGCCGTCGATCGACCGCGTGCCGCCGGGCGGATGCTCGCGGCGGCGAGTGTGCTGCTGCTCACGGTTACCGTCGGCATCGTGCTCGATCCGGCCTCGGCTGGCCTCTGGACGGTGTCGACCCAGGCGGCCGGCTCCTCCGCGGCCGGCGCCGCCGCGACCGGACACACCACCACGGTGGCGGTCGACATGGTCGACACCCGCTTCGTGCCCGACCGCATCGAGGTGCCGGTCGGTGATGAACTGGTCATCACCCTCACGAATAGCGACGAGATGGTGCACAACTTGGTCCTGCAATCCGGTCTGGTGTCGGGCTCCCTCGAGCCGGGCGCCTCCGAGACCGTGAACGTTGGCGTGATCGGCGCGAGCGTGGCGGGCTGGTGCTCCATTGCCGGACACCGGCTGCAAGGTATGGAGATCAGCATCGTCGCCGGGGGCGCCGCGAGCGGAACCCACTCTGACCACGGTGCGGCCGCAGCCGGGGCATCCGCTGCTGAGGATCTCGACCCGATGGCTGAACCCGACGCCGGTTTCGAGGCGAGGGACGCCGTGCTGCCGCCCGCCTCGTCCGCCAAAGTCCACCGGCAGACCTTGACCGTGCAGAACATCGAGACCGAGGTGACACCCGGCGTCACCCAGATGCTCTGGACGTTCAACGGCACCGCGCCAGGGCCCACCCTGCGCGGCACCGTGGGCGACGTATTCGAGATCACGCTGGTGAACGAGGGCACGGTCGGGCACTCGATCGACTTCCACGCCGGCGATATCGCGCCAGACGCCGTGATGCGCACCATCGCACCCGGAGAATCCTTGTTCTACACCTTCACCGCCACACGGTCGGGCATCTGGCTCTATCACTGCTCCACCATGCCCATGTCCGTGCACATCGCCAACGGCATGTTCGGCGCGGTGATCATCGACCCGCCGGGCCGGGCGGAGGTGGACCGCGAGTACCTCCTCGTACAGTCCGAGCTGTACCTCGGCGCTCAGGGCGGTGAAGTGGACGCCGTGAAGGTGGCGACGCAGATCCCCGACATCGTGGTCTTCAACGGCTACGCGAACCAATACGCTGCCCGGCCGCTAGAGGCGACGGCGGGCGAGACCGTGCGCGTCTGGGTGCTGGCGGCCGGGCCCAATGTGGGCAGTGCCTTCCATGTCGTGGGCGGTCAGTTCTCCACCGTGTATAAGGAGGGCGACTACCTGTTGAAGCACGGCGGCAGCACCGGTAGCGGCGGCTCCCAGGTGCTCGATCTCGCCGTTGCGCAGGGCGGGTTCGTCGAGCTCAGCTTCACCCAGCCGGGCGACTACCCCTTCGTCAGCCACATCATGTCGGATGCCGAGAAGGGTGCCCGCGGTATCTTCGAGGTGCTGCCGTAATCGCCACCGGGCATCCGCTTTAATCCGGCGCTGGACGGTAGGGCGCTGCCCGGGCGGCCATCGTCGTGACGTCTACGAGCGCTGACCGGTCATTGGGGCTCGTCGGTTTGCTCGGGGTCGCCTTCAGCGGCGTCCACTGCTGTGACCGGCCCTGTCGGGCCGCCCCACCCGAAGGAGAATTGGCGCGTCACCACGGGCGCCGTCTCCTGCATCGGAACGTAGCTGCCGCCATTCGGCCCATGGCCCGGCTCCTCATCGGGTTGCCAGCGCGGGATTTCACCACTGCTCGTGCCGAGGAGCCGTCGGGTGAGGGATGCGCCCGCCGACAGCAGATCGTCGAGGGACGCCTGCAGGTCGGTGTCGTTGACGGTGCCGGCACGGAGGGCAGCGCGGAGCACGCCCCGACGAATGAGCTCCTTGGCGAAGGATCCGGTCACGCCCTCCGCTCGGCCGGCGGCGGCATCGAGGGCGGCCGGGCTGAACGGCAGCCCGCCCGCATAACGCCGGAACAACCGCTCGCGTTCAGCCAGCGCGGGCAGGGGCACTTCCACGGCGAGATCGACCCGGCCTGGCCGTTCGGCGAGGGCACTTTCGAGTACCTCGACCCGGTTGGTGGTCATGACGAAGGCCACATCGGCGTCGCCGTCGAGCCCATCGAGGGCGTCGAGCACCTCGAATAAGAGTGGCTGCGGAGTCGTGTTGCGTTGCATCGCGACCAGGTCGATGTCTTCGAGCACGACGATGGACGGCGCGAATGTGCGCGCGATTTCGGCGGCGGCAGCGATGTGCACGATGCTGGTGCCGGTCAGGAGCACGGCGGTGATGCCCGGGGTAACGCTCAGCAGGTGGCGTACGGTGAGGGTTTTGCCGGTACCGGGAGGACCGTAAAGCAATACGCCGCGCTTCAAGTGTTGACCGGCGGCGAGCAGTGCCTGGCGCTGCTCGCCGATTCCGATGACGTGGTCGGTGATCGTGCTGAGGATGCCGTCCGGTAGCACGATGGCGGCCGCCGGAACGACGGGTCGTTCCAGAAAACTGATTCCGGCACCGGCCCCGTATTCGGTCTGCACGAACGAGAGCACCTGCCCGCGCAGCACGCTGTGCTCGATCATGAGCGCGCGCAGGTGCTCGAGAAAGCCGGTGACCGCCTGCGGTGATGTGGCCATGATCTCGAGTTCGGCCGTGTTGCGCCCGAATTGCGGGTTCGCGGCGCGTTGCAGCACCGCAATCGGCTCACCCTCAAAGCGGATGAGCCGCAGGCCGAATGAGACCACCTGACGGGTCGATGTCGGTCCGGTCGCCCGGGCCGAGTAGTCCACCGGCCCGGGAGCGAAACCCTGGAACGGGCTGGCCACCAGTTCGGACAGGCTTGAGTGAAAACGCTGCTGCCCGCCAGAGACGCCGAGAAGCGCGGCCGGATCAGTTCCGGCCAGGGCAGTCAGGGCAATGTCCGCGTCGACCAGGCGATGATCGGCGAGAGTCTCGGATACGACCGGCAGGGTCGATGCGTTCGCGCCGAGAAACTCGGTGATCGCGTCGCCGAGCGGCGACTGGCCCGACGGGTTTTGGGCATCCGCCGTTGCCACGACGCGTTCCATGAATTTCTTGAACGAGCGCATGACGTCGCGGTCGAAAGTATCCTCGGTCATCTCGTGCTCCTGTCGTTGTAGCGCAGTAGGAGGTTAGCGGGCCTGGGCGATGATCGCCTCGGCGACAGCCACAGCCTGGGAGACAGATTCGACCGAGTAGGCCGATTCGCCGAGCGAGAAAATCACGGTGCAGTAACCGGAGGGGTCGGCGCAGATCTGCACGGCGTGCTCACCTTCGACGGCTCCCTCGAGCACGATCGGCGACAATGCGGCCTGACTGTCCGGCTCCGTGATCATCGTGTCAACGATCCCGGCGAGACCATAGCCGACATGGATCGAGGTGCCCAATACGCCGTCGGCACGCACGTCGCACCGAAACAACCCGGCGGCCTGCGACACGAAGCCGTCGAAGTAGACCGGGTTCATGTTTGACGAGTCGAAGATTTCGTACTCGAGCGAGTCGACGCCGAGGGCCATGGCGATGCCCTGCGGCTTGAGCGCGCCGGTGCAGGCCGGTTCACGCGGGGTCAGGGCGACCGCCGGCCAGGCTACCTGGCTGGGTTCGGCATCCGTCAGAGTGGAATAAACGGATGCCGCGAGCGGCGTCATCTGCGCTACGATCGCGTCGCTCGTCATGCCGTCAAAGCGCACATCGCGGGTACCGAATGAGTTCGTGCTCAGCGTGATTTCGACCCAGGCGTCACCGACGGGTGCTGAGATGAAACACCCGGGGTCGCCGCATCCGGTGGCCGCTTCGATGCCGCCGATGCTGGTGAGCGGGTCGGCCGGACCGGCGCCGGAATCGTTTGGCGCCCAAGTGTCGGCCGCGCCGGGCAGTACCTTGACGCTCAGGTAGGCCCAGTCGGAGTCGGATTGGTGATCCATCGGATTGCCCGCTGCCGCGCCGACTCGCCAGGAGCAGGACAGCCCGCCGAGGGCTGGAACGGAGTACTCGACCAGGAATGTCGACGGCTGCATCGCGGCAACCGGGGTTGGCACGGTGCCGGCGGGATCCGCGAAGACGTTGGCAATGTCGCCCGGGGCCGCGATATCGTCGCAGCTGAGCGGGCTGGTGGCTGCGGCAGGCGTTGCGGTTGGCGAAGTCGTTGACGTGGCCGACGGTTCCGGCACGGGTTCGGCTGCGCATCCGCTGAGGGCGACGAGAGCGAGAGAAACGATCGGCAGGATCAGGGTGCGGCGCAGCATCCGGTCAGCCTAGCAGGGGAGATTTTTGTCCCGTGACCTTTGCTTTCCTCGCTATCGCGCTGCTGCTGCTCGACGTCGCACAGCCCGAGAATCGCATACCAAATCGGGTTCTAGAACGGTATGCTGCAGGTATGAGTCGACAAATTGCGGTGCGCCTCCCCGACGACATCGTTGATTATCTTGACCTCGCCGTAACGGAGGGCCGCGACAGCAGCCGCGCCGCAGTGATCACGCGGGCCCTCGAACGAGAACGTCGTCGCGAGGTTGCACTGCGTGACGTTCGTATTCTCTCCGAGAAGTCGACAGACGTCGATGACCTGGACGAACTCGCACGCTACGGCGCGACCCTCCCGACTGACGTCCCGTGACGATGCGCGCGATTCATATTGCGCACCTCGACAAGGCACGGCCGGTTCTTGTGCTCACCCGCGAGCTCGTGCGCCCGTACCTCACGCGGGTCACGGTCGCACCGATCACCAGTTCGGTGCGGGGGCTGTCCACCGAAGTGCCGGTCGGCCCGTCGAACGGCCTCGACCAGGACTGCGTCGTGAGTTGCGACAACATCGTGACCATCCCGGTAGCGAGCCTCGGCCGCCATATTGGTTTTCTGCTGCCCAGCCAGGAGTCACAACTCAGCGCCGCCATCCAGACGGCGTTCGAGCTCGACTGACGACTACCAGGCGCCGGGCTGGTAGTCCTTGAGGAAGACGCCGTAGAGGTC
Source organism: Cryobacterium sp. N21 (assembly GCF_002929575.1). Taxonomy (NCBI): domain Bacteria; kingdom Bacillati; phylum Actinomycetota; class Actinomycetes; order Micrococcales; family Microbacteriaceae; genus Cryobacterium; species Cryobacterium sp. N21. The sequence goes on from NZ_PJJQ01000031.1 coordinate 46,759, forward strand.
TTCGCCGGCCTCGCCGCGCACGATCGGGTCGTAGACCCGGGCCGCGCCGTCGACCAGGTCGAGCGGAGCGTGAAAGCCTTCCTCGGCCAGGCGAACCTTCGTGGGGTGCGGGCGTTCGTCGGTGATCCAGCCGGTGTCGACGCTCGTCATGAGAATTCCGTCTTCGAGCATCTCCTTCGCGCTCGTGCGGGTGAGCATGTTCAGCGCGGCCTTGGCCATGTTGGTGTGCGGGTGGCCTGGCCCCTTGTAGCCGCGACCGAACACCCCCTCCATCGCCGACACGTTCACGATGTAGGTGCGCCGGGCAGCGGATGCCGTGAGCGACGCCCGCAGACGGCTCACCAATAAAAATGGTGCGGTCGTATTGCACAGCTGTACTTCGAGCATCTCGAGCGGATCGACGTCCTCGACATTGGCCGTCCAGCTATTCACGTCGTGCAGGTCGGGAACGAGGCCGCCGGCGTCGATCGCGGTGCCGGCGGCGAGCTTTTCGAGCGAAGAGGACCCGGCGGCGAGGGCCAGCCGGGTGAGGTCATCCGCTGTGAGCGCACCCGCGCCGGAGGCGGCCGCGAGTAGCGGATGCCCCGACACCGACGCCGCCAGGGCCAGCGGATGCGCGTCGTTGGTGTGCCCGAACGACACGATCTCCGGCAGCGGGCCATCGGGCAGCGGCGAATCCTCGGCCTCGACCAGGGGGGAGTACGAGCCGCGTGATCGACGCACGGTCTGCGCGGCGTTGTTGATGAGAATGTCGAGCGGGCCCTGGGCGGCGACGGAATCGGCCAGGGCGATCACCTGGGCCGGGTCACGCAGGTCGATGCCGACGATGCGCAGGCGGTGCAGCCAGTCCGTGGAGTCGGGCATGGCGGCGAAGCGGCGTACGGCATCGCGCGGAAAGCGGGTGGTGACGGTGGTGTGGGCTCCGTCGCGCAGCAGACGCAACGCGATATACATGCCGATCTTGGCCCGGCCGCCGGTGAGCAGGGCACGCTTGCCGGTCAGGTCGGTGCGGGCGTCGCGCTTGGCGTGGCTCGACAGTGCGCAGCTCGGGCAAAGCTGGTGGTAGAACGCGTCGACCACGGTGTACTTCTGTTTGCAGATGTAGCAGGCGCGGGGGACGAGTAGTTCTCCGGCGGTGGCCGCGCTGGTGCCGAGTGACAGCTGCGCGCCGCGGGTCTCGTCGTCGATGCGGGTGGGCGCGCCGGTGGCGGTGGCGGCGATGACGCTGCGATCGGCGTCGGCGATGACCGCACGCTTCTCCAGGCGGCGCGCCATTTTGACCGACTTGAACATCTTGGCGGTGGCCTGGCGCACGGTGACAAAGTCGGCGCTGTCCGGGTCGACGTCGCTGAGGGAAGCGAGAACCCGCAGGGTCACCGCGAGGTCGTGCGGGTCGATGTCGATGAATTCCGGATCGGATGATTCGAAGTCAGCGGTCGACACGCCCGATTCTTCTGGTGCCGAGCCGGTGGGCGCAGTGGTGGAGGGCGCGGTGGTCATTCGAGGATTCTACGCGGGGTGACTGTGAGCATCCGTTTGTGGGTGCGTGACCGAAAGCCGGCCACGCACTCACGCGAGACGTTAGATCTTCGCCGGCTCCTGAATGGGGATGGCGTAGGTCGGCGGCTCGAAGGTATGGTCGAACGGCATTTCGTCGGTGTCGAGCAGCGGGTTGTCGTCCTGGGTCTTGACCAGTTCGTGCGCCTCTTCGTGGGTGTTCACACTCGGCATGGAGCCGGGCAGCGGACGGTTGGCCGATTCGCGCAGGAAGAAGATGGCGATCGCCCCGATGAACGAGGTACCCATGAGGTAGAACGCCGGCATCATGTCGTTGCCGGTGCCCACGATGAGGGCCGCGATGATGAACGGCGTGGTACCGCCGAAGATGGCCACCGCGAAGTTGTACGAGATGCCCATGGCGCCATACCGGCTCGCCGTCGGGAACAGGGCCGGCAGGGCCGAGGCGAGGTTCGAGACGTAGAACGTGACCGGGAATGCGATGAGCGCCAGGCCGAGCAGGGTCGACCAGATGTCGCCGATACCGATCAGCAGGAACGCCGGGGACGACAGCACGACCGTGCTGACGGCTCCGATCCAGAGCACCGGGCGACGCCCGATGCGGTCGGAGAGCCGGCCGGCCAGCGGGATGCACAACGCCATGACTACAAGAATCGGAATGGTCAGCGCCGTACCGTGCAATTCGTCGTACCCCTTATTCTCCGTGAGGTAGGTGGGCATATACGAGGTCAGCGCGTAGCCGACGGTGTTCGCGGCGGCGACCAGAATCATCGCGATGATGATGTTGCGCCAGTACGCCTTGAAGATGGCGATCGGGCCCTTGGGAGTGTCGGCCGTGGCACCGATGGGGTTCTTCTGGGCTTCCTCCTGCGCGTCGAGCGTGGCCTGGAAGGCGGGGGACTCGTCGATCTTCATGCGGAAGTAGATGGCGATCAGGCCGAGCGGCCCGGCGATGAGGAACGGCACACGCCAGCCCCACGCCTCCATCACGTCCTGGCCGAGGGTGAGCTGCAACACAGAGACGAGTGACGCGCCGATGGCGAAACCGAGGTAGCTGCCCATGTCGAGAAAGCTCGCGAAGTAGCCGCGCTGCTTGTCGGGCGCGTGCTCGCTGACGAAGGTCGTCGCCCCGGCGTACTCGCCACCGGTCGAGAAACCCTGCACGAGCTTGACGAACACCAGCAGCACCGCCGCCCAGACCCCGATCTGCGCGTAGCCGGGCAGCAGCCCGACGGCGAAGGTCGACGCGGCCATCAGAATCAGCGTGGTCGCGAGCACCTTCTGCCGACCGATGCGGTCACCGAGCCAGCCAAAGAACACGCCGCCGAGCGGGCGGGCGAAGAAGGTGGCCGCGAAGGTGCCGAGCAAAAACAGGGTTTGAACGGATGCGTCCGCCTCCGGCAAAAAGACCGGACCCATGGTGGTGATGAGGTAGCCGAAGATTCCCACGTCGTACCACTCCATGGTGTTTCCCACGATCGTGCCGCCGAGGGCGCGCTTCATGATGGGCTTGTCGACGACGTTGACGTCGGACACGGCGATACGGCGGCGGCGAAGAGACTTCAGGGGCTTTGCCCGGGCTGCCGAGGCGCTCCGGGCGCTGGACGTCGGGTTGGATGTGCTTCGGTCAGTGAGCATAAGAATTTCTCCCGTGGAGATATTGTGCTGCGAAGACACAGCTGTACTGCGTGGTGCAGATTTTTTTCAACCCACCCACAATACCCCCTCACGGGGGGCATCGCCCAAATGTTGGGTCTAACTTTCGGGGATGACTCAGGAGTGCTGCTTAGGCTGGGGGCATGACTGATTCTGTAGATTTCTGGTTTGACCCCTCGTGCCCCTGGGCCTGGATGACGTCGCGCTGGGTTGACGAAGTGGCACACCTGCGCGAATTTGACGTGACCTGGCACGTGATGAGCCTCGCCGTTCTCAACGAAGACCAGGACGTCAGCGAGGAATACGCCGCCTTCTTCCCGCGGGCACTCAAGTACACCCGACTCGTGGCCGCGGCCAACGAATTGCACGGCCAGAAGATAGTCAAGGCGCTCTACGACGCGCTCGGCACCCAGATTCACCTTGGCGGCAACCGCAATCCCGACGAGGTCATCCCCGCCGCGCTCGCCGAGGTGGGCCTTCCCGCGAGCTTCGCCGCCTTTGCGGACAGCGACGAGTACGACGCTCAGATGCGTGCCAGCCACTTCGACGGCATCAACCGGGTCGGCCAGGATGTCGGCACCCCGGTCATCGCGGTCAACGGCGTGGCCTTCTTCGGACCCGTCATCTCCCCGGCACCCATGGGCGACGACGCTCTCACGCTCTGGGACGGCGTGGTCGCGCTCGCGAGCTACGACGGGTTCTTCGAGCTCAAGCGCAGCCGTACCCGCGACCCAATTTTCGCCGAGGTCGTCGGCACTAAATAGGATGGTGACATGCGCATCCACATCGCCACGGACCATGCCGGTCTCGACCTCAGCCACCACCTGATCACGCACCTGCGTGCGGCGGGCCACGAGGTCATCGACCACGGGCCCCAGACCTACGACGCCCTCGACGACTACCCCGCGTTCTGCATCAATGCCGCGCAGGCCACCGTCGACGACCTTGAAGGAGGCATTGAAGCGCTCGGTGTCGTGTTCGGCGGCTCCGGCAACGGCGAGCAGATGGCCGCCAACAAGGTGACCGGCGCCCGCGCCGCCCTGGTCTGGAACCTCTCTACAGCCAGGCTCGCCCGAGAACACAACGACGCCAACGTCATCTCGATCGGTGCCCGCGAGCACACGATCGAGGAGGCCACCGGCTTTATCGACGCGTTCATCGCCGAACCGTTCAGCGACGAGGAGCGCCACGTGCGTCGCATCCGTCAGCTGGGTGAATACGAGATCACCGGAACCATTGCCGGCAAGAACGTCGACGGCAAGTGAGCTGAGGTGCCCGAAGGTCATTCCGTTCATCGCATCACCCGACAATTCCAGCGCAACTTCGTCGGGCACCGCGTCACCGTCTCGTCGCCGCAGGGCCGTTTTGTGGTCGGCGCCGCCCAGCTCAGTGGCCACACCATAACGGATGCCCGCGCCGTCGGTAAGCAGATGTTTCTGGAGTTCGACCACGGACTGTGGTTGCGCATCCACTTAGGAATGTACGGCGCCTGGGACTTCAGCGGCGAGATTCTGATGGATGCCACGATGGCCTCGGCCAACGGGAGGATGGGTCAGACCAACCAGCACGGCACCGACCTCGCTACGTATGACTCGGCCGGGGAAAACTCGATCTTCAGCATCGGAGCGCCCCGCAGTACCCGGGTGCGGATGTCCGAGCAGGAGAAGGAGATCGACCTGGCCGATGCCTTTCCGCCTGAGCCGGTCGGACAGGTGCGGGTGCGCCTCTTGAGCGACACGGTGTGCGCCGACCTGCGCGGCCCGACCGCTTGTGAGGTTCTCGACCCGGCCCAGGTCGACGCCGTGATCGGTAAGCTCGGCCCCGATCCGGAACAGGGCAACACGCCCGAGGCCGAGGAACGTTTCGTGAGCGTCGTGCGCAAGAAGCCCACGCCGATCGGCCGGCTGCTAATGGACCAGAGCGTGGTCAGCGGCATCGGCAACGTCTACCGCGCCGAGATGCTCTTTCGTGCCGGCCTCAACCCGCACGCCCCCGGCAAGTCGCTCAGCGATGACACCGTGCGCGCGCTCTGGCAGGACTGGGCGCACCTGTTGCACATCGGCGTCGCGACCGGTCAGATGATGACCATGGACAAGCTCGAGGGCGACGAGTATCGCCTCGCCATGAAGAGGCGCGCCGACCGGCACTGGGTCTACAAGCGCGAAGGCCTGCCCTGCCGGGTCTGCGGCACCCACATCGTGCTCGAAGAGATGGCGGCTCGCAAACTGTACTGGTGCCCGCGCTGTCAGGCCTGAGCACCGCCGTGGTGTGAGGGCGCCCGGCACACTGCGAAAATAGGGTAATGATCCAGAGTCGACTTGCCCGGCCGCGCCGTCGTGTGGCAACCATCATCAGCGGCACGGTGGTCGCCGCCGTGACACTCGCCGTGGGCCTGACCGCCTGCACCAGCGACACCGGTGCCGGCGTGATCGATACCGTCGGTACCATCGATTTCGTGAACCCGCTCGCCATCCCGCCATTGGCGGAAGCGACCGTGAATGCTGCCGGGGAGCGAGTCTTCGACCTTACGGCCGAGGAGGGCACGACCGAGTTCACTCCCGGCGTCGCCACTGACACCTGGGGTTACAACGGCAGCTATCTCGGCCCGACCCTCGTCGCGAAGCGCGGCGACGACGTGCGCATCAATGTCGGCAATGACCTCGATGAGGCCACGACCGTGCACTGGCACGGCATGAACCTGCCCGCCGAAATGGATGGCGGCCCGCACCAGACGGTCGAACCCGGCGCCAGCTGGAGCCCGAACTTCACGATCGACCAGCCCGCAGCGACCCTCTGGTATCACCCGCACCCCACCGAAAAGACCGAACACCAGGTTGAGATGGGGTTGGCCGGCCTGTTCCTGCTGCAGGACGACGAGGAGTCGGCGCTCAACCTGCCGCGCAGCTACGGGGTCGATGACATTCCCGTCGTCGTGCAGGACCGCCGCTTCGACGACAACGGCCAGTTTGTCACTGACGTGCGTGGCTACATCGGGCCGATCGGCGACCAGCTGCTGGTCAACGGCACCCTCGCGCCCTATCTCGACGTGACCAGCGATGCCGTGCGGCTGCGACTGGTCAACGGGTCCACCGCGCGCCTGTACGACTTCGGGTTCAGCGATGGGCGCTCGTTCGACCTGATCGCAACCGACGGGGGACTGCTCCGCGAGGCGGCACCGATGGACGGCATCCGCTTGTCACCGGGGGAACGTGCTGAAATTCTCGTGAAAATGACCCCGGGTGAGACCGTGAAACTGCAATCCACCCCGCCCGATCTCGGCACGTCGGCCAGCGCAGCGACGCGCAACGCCGGCGACGACACCCTCGACGTCATGGAACTGCGCGCGGCCGACGCGCTCAGCAGCATCGGCGCCACGCCGACCACCCTGGCCAACATCGTGCCGCTGGACAAAGCGGATGCCACCACCGACCGTTCCTTCACCCTCAACGGCTACACGATCAACAACCGGCTGATGGACATGACCCGCATCGACGAGACCGTCGAGGCCGGCGCCACCGAGGTGTGGACCGTCGACAACGCCATGCCGCTTCCGCACAACTTTCACGTGCACGCCGTGCAGTTTCAGGTGTTGCGGGTGGGGACCGAGTCGCCGCCAGCCGAACTCTCCGGGTGGAAGGACACGATCTATCTCGAACCCGGCGTTCGCTACGAATTGATCATGCAGTTTGCGGAATATACCGATCCGAACTTTCCGTATATGTTCCACTGCCACATGCTCGCGCACGAAGATGCCGGAATGATGGGCCAGTTCGTGGTCGTCGGGCCGGGCGGGCAGGCCGGAACGCCACCGACCGCTCACGACGCGATCATTTCGCGGGAGAACCTGGCCGTCGGAAATGGCCCGCGCGTACTGACGCCAGACCACGGGCATTGACGTAACGCACTCTCTTTCGGACCCATGAGTATGGTCTACGGCCCAGCGCCTGACCAGCCCCAGTTTTGGTATTTGTGAGCAAAACTCGTGTCGAATATATTTCAGCTACCGATCGGCACTCAGGCTGATTTCTCACAGAATGGACTACCCGACATGAAGTTCTTCACCCAGATTTCCGCATTCGTCAACAGCCTGCGTTCAGAAGAAAAGGGTGCTACCGCGGTGGAGTACGGCCTCATGGTCGCGCTGATCGCCGTCGCCATCATCGTCAGCGTCACCCTGCTCGGGACCAACCTTGGCACGCTCTTCACCAGCGTCGCCGGCAAACTGCCCGTCATTAAGTAGCCAGCGATAGAACTCGGTCGGCCGGTCGGTCGACCGAACGGCACAGTGACAGCGGTAAAAGGTGGCGGCTTCCGCAGGGAAGCCGCTGCCGCTCAAGCTGAAGGGACCTCCGATGTTGGGGTTACGTCGACGACTGATGCGCCTGCACTCTGGTGAACGTGGCGCGGCAGCGGTGGAGTTCGCGCTGGTACTGCCAATTCTCATCATTCTTATCTTCTTCATCATCGAGTTCGGTCGGCTGTACAACATCCAGATCTCCATCACCGGAGCCGCCCGCGAGGGTGCCCGGTCGATGGCGATTCACAACGTCGTGGACGACGCGAAGACGGCCACCCTTAATGCCGCCCCGTCAGTTCCACTGACAGCTGGGGAAGTCACAGTCAGCCCGACCATCTGTGCGACCGATTCGACCATTACGGTTACGGTCAAACACACGGTCGATCTCATCTCGGGCTACCTTCCATACACATCAATGGTGCTCACCGGAAAGGGAGTCATGCTGTGCGGTGGCTAAATCATCTGCTCCGCGCCGAGCGCGGCGCCAGCGCCGTCATGGTCGGCATCCTCATGATTCCCCTGCTGGGATTCCTGGCGATCGCGATCGACGTCGGCGCCCTCTACGCCGAAAAAGCGCAACTGCAGAACGGGGCGGATGCAGCAGCCATTGCCATCGCCCGCAACTGCGCCGTCGACGGCCTGTGCAACTCCCCGACCACGGTCGCGAACCAGGCTCGAGACTTTGCGAATGTCAATTCAAACGACGCAAAATCCAATGCCTCAGCGGTCGTGCCCGCGCCGTCACCCGCGCCTCCCAACAGCGTTCAGGTTGTAGCGACGACTTTGGAGGCATCTGGAGCGTCCGCGATTAGGCCGTTCTTCGCCATCGGAGCTGCTCCAACGACAATGAGCGTGGTAGCGCAGGCGGAGTGGGGTTCGCCCGAAGCCGCCAACGTGTTGCCACTCGCTATTTCTTACTGCGAATTTCGGCCGGCTCTCGACGGCAAACTACAGCTCATTCGCTACGATCGGAATCTGGAGTGCGCTGGCCGCGACGGGCACCCTATTCCGGGAGGTTTCGGCTGGATTGACCCGATCGCCGACACCTGCGAAGCTGCCGTCAGCCTTACCAGCGAGACCGTACCCAGCGACCCGGGAAACGACCCGCCGACGAGTGACTGCGACACGTACTTCAACGCCATGCTGAACACCACGATCTTGGTGCCCATCTTCGATCGCGCCTACGCCAGCAACGGCAACGACGCCGTGACGGGAGCCGTGGGCAGCTACCACATCTATGCCTTTGCCGCCTTTCGCATCACCGGGTGGAAGTTCAGCGGAAACAATAATCTTCCGATGACCAGCCTCGATCCAGTTGCGCAAGCCTCGCCGGCGACGAAATGCACCGGAAATTGCAGGGGCATTCAGGGATATTTCGACCACTGGGTGTCGGTTGACTCGGCAGAAGTACAAGAGCTCGGCGGACCGAATCTCGGCGCAGAGTTTGTCAGACTCATCAAATAGGAGATCCCATGAAAACCCGACTTATCGGTGCGATCGTCGCGATTATCTTGGCCCTCGTGGGCACCTTCGCGCTCACCGGCTACGTGCGCGGTGCCGATGCCCGAGCGGCAGACGGCGCAGCCTTGGTCTCCGTGTTCGTCGTGACGACTCAGATTCCGCAGGGCACCAAGGCTGAAGACATCACCACGTTCATTGAACAGAAGCAGATTCCTGCGGTAGCCGCCGTTCCGGGTCGGGTGACCAAACTGAGCGCGCTTGCTGGCACGGTAGCGGATGCCGCGCTCGTACCCGGCGAGCAGCTGATCAGTTCTCGTTGGGTCGAAGCGGCCGACCTCGCCGCCCGCGGTGACGTCAAGGTTCCCGACGGCATGCAGGTGCTCACCCTCGCGTTACCGCTGGAACGAGTCGTGGGCGGCGTGCTCAAAGCCGGCGACACCGTGGGAGTGGTGATTACCGCGACCAAAACCGTCGACGGAACGGAAATGCTGCTGAGCAAGCAGGTCTTCCACAAGGTGCTGGTCACGGCCGTGCAGGCCGGCACCACGACGACGCCCGACGCTGGCGCCGATGCCACCCCGGTGAGCGTCATTATGGTCACTCTGGCCCGCACCACCCCCGACATCGAGTCCCTGGTCTGGGGCCAGCAGTTCGGAACGGTCTGGCTCACGATCGAACCCGACAAGGCTACCGAGGCCGGCTCCCGGGTCGTCGACGGGTCGGAGATGTTCCGGTGAGGCAAATGCAAAGTTTCGGGCCCCTGCCGCAAGGTAGCCCAGTGGGGGCAAACCCCGTATCCGACCAGGTGATTGTCGAAATGCCGGATGGACCGGTCGGCCTGGCAGCGGCGACGAGTACCCAGCCAGCGGCACAAGACCTTCCTCCGACTGGCAGCCCACCAAGACGTCGCATCATCGCGGTCGTCGCGGCGAAAGGCGGCCTCGGCAAGACCACCGTCGCCACGAACCTCGCCGTCGGACTCGCCCGGCTGGCCCCGCACTCCGTCGTGCTCATCGATGCTGACGTGCAATTCGGAGACGTTGCAATGGCGCTTTCCCTGGAGCCGGCGCTGACCCTGCCCGATGTCGTCTTGGGGAACGCCGTCGACGATCTCATGGTGCTCAAGTCCTCGCTGACCGCACATTCGAGCGGCTTCTACACGGTGTGCGGTTCCGACCAGCCGGATGCCGGCGATCGCGTCACCGGCGATCAGCTCGGTCATCTCATCAATCAACTCGCCGACGTCTTTCAGTACATCATCATCGATACAGCGCCGGGGCTCGGCGATCATGCTCTCGCTGCCTTGGAGCTAGCCACCGATGCCGTCTTCCTCTGCGACATGACTGTACCCAGTGCCAGGGGGTTGCGCAAAGAGCTCGCCGTGCTCGATCGCATTGGCATCATGCCGCCCGCGCGTCACGTCGTGCTCAACCTCGCCGATCGGCGCAGTGGGCTGAGCGTTCGAGATGTCGAGGCGACCATCGGTGTGCCGGTCGACGTAGCAGTGCCCCGTTCCACCCTGGTCTCGGTGTCGACAAACCGGGGCGTACCGGTGTTGCAGGAGGGCGGACGAAGTCCCGTCGCCCGCGCCCTCGACAGGCTGGTCGCCCGGTTTGACGCCGGTGCCCCCAAGAAAACCTTTCAGCTGCACAAGAGGGTGGATATCTCATGAGACTCAATGAACGAATGGACGCCGCACTGCGCGACGGTCCGCTGGCCCGCGTTGACCGCACCGCACCGCTGCATCCGCTGCCAAGCGTGCCTGACGACGGCGTCGTACCGGCAGCCCGTACCGCCCCACCAGCGGCGGCGCCGCCGATCGTCGTCGATCCGCTTGCCGACATTAAGGAGCGGGCGGCCCAGGAACTGTTCGAGCGCATCGGGTTTCGCCTGAACGACTCAAGCCTGACCGAGGAACAGCTGCACAGCTACGCCAGAACCGAGCTGGGCAACATCGTCACCGACGAGCAGGTGCCACTCAATTCTGACGAACGGGCGCGCCTGATCAATGAGATCGGCGACGACGTGCTCGGCTATGGTCCGCTGGAATCGCTGCTCGACGACGACACCGTGACCGAGATCATGGTGAACGGCCACGAGCAGATTTGGGTGGAACGCTTCGGCCGGCTGTCCCGCAGCGATACCCACTTCACGAGCGAGGCCCAGCTTCGCCGGGTGATCGAGCGCATCGTGTCCAAGGTCGGTCGCCGCATCGACGAATCGTCTCCGCTCGTCGATGCCCGCCTGGCCGACGGTTCCCGGGTGAACGCCATCATCCCGCCGCTCGCTGTGGACGGCTCCTCCCTGACCATCCGCAAATTCGCCCGGGAACCGTTCACGGTGACCGACCTCATCCGCTTGGGAACGATGAGCATCGAAATGGCACAGGTGCTCGACGCCTGCGTCAAGGCACAACTGAACATCATCGTGTCGGGTGGAACGGGGACTGGTAAAACGACCCTGCTCAACGTACTGTCCGGGTTCATTCCAGAGCGAGAGCGCATCGTGACCATCGAGGATGCGGTCGAGCTGCAACTGCAGCAGGAACACGTCATCCGCCTCGAATCCCGCCCAGCCAACATCGAGGGCAAGGGCGAGGTCACCATTCGTGACCTTGTGCGCAACTCCCTGCGCATGCGGCCCGACCGCATCGTCATCGGTGAGTGCCGTGGTGGCGAGACCCTTGACATGCTTCAGGCCATGAACACCGGGCATGAGGGGTCGATTTCCACGGTGCACTCCAATTCGCCGCGCGATGCGATCGCGCGCATGGAGACACTCGTGCTGATGGCGGGCATGGACCTGCCGGTGCGGGCGATCCGCGAGCAGATCTCTTCCGCCATCGACGTGATCGTGCAGATCAGCCGTATGAAAGACGGCTCTCGGCGCATTACCCATGTCACCGAGGTGCAGACCATGGAGGGGGAGATCGTCACCCTTCAGGAGGTGTTCGTGTTCGATCACCACGCCGGGGTCGATCCTGCGGGAAACCTGCTCGGTCGCGCGATAGCCACTGGCGTTCGGCCACGTTTCGCCGATCGCTTCGCCGACCTCGGTATCGTTTTGGACCCGAGTGTGTTCCAGGCCGACCTGCTGACCCGCAGCGCGAAGGCACTGCGATGAGTACCGCGATCTTTGCGTTCGGTGTGCTGTGCGTTGTTGCCGCACTGCTCGTGGTCGTGCTTCTTGTCATTGCGCCGCCGATGCTTCGCGTGCCGCTGGATCGTCGCCGCGCTCCCGGCGCGGTAGAGGTGTCCGGGCTGACCCGGCTCACCGACCGCACCGTCGGAGCAATCGACCGAGTGATCCGGCGACGCAACGTGGTGCCGTTCACCGCAGCCGAGCTGGAGCAGGCTGGGATCCGAATGCAGCCATCCGCTTTTGTGCTCATGGTGATTTCCGCAGCGGCGGTGGCAGCCCTGCTCGGCCTGCTTCTCGGTGACGGCACCGTTTGGATGGTGCCCCTCATGATTTTGTTCGCGGCACTCGCCGTCGTCGGCGCCAAGGTCTGGCTCCGGTTGCGCACAGGGCACCGCCGCGCCAAATTCGCCGATCAGCTTGACGAATCACTCGGGCTGCTGGCCGGCGGACTGCGCGCCGGGCACAGCCTGATGCGGGCAGTGGATGCCGTCAGCCACGAAACCGAACAGCCCACGTCCGATGAATTTGCGCGCATCGTGAACGAAACACGCATCGGCCGTGACCTGAGCGACTCGCTCGAGAGTACGGCAGTGCGCATGCGCAGTGAGGATTTTCAGTGGGTCGCCCAGGCCATCTCGATTAACCGCGAGGCTGGTGGCAACCTCTCAGAGGTGCTCGACCAGGTGGGTCACACCATTCGGGAACGCAATCAGGTTCGGCGTCAGGTCAAATCCCTCGCCGCTGAGGGAAAGCTCTCGGCTTGGGTGCTCGTGCTCCTGCCGATCGGAGTGTTCGCGTTCCTGCTCATCAGCCAGCCCAATTATTTCAACGGGTTCCTCGGCAACATCATCGGAATCATCGCGATCATCGTGGCCGCCGTTCTGCTCATTGTCGGTTCGCTCTGGATGATGGCCGTCGTCAAAGTGAAATTCTAAGGAGAAGCGGATGCCCCCGATACTCACCTTTTTCGCCGCCCTTGCTGTGGCCGGCGGCCTCGCCGCTGTCGTAGCCATTCTGGTCGGAGCCCGCCGAACCGACCCGGTCGCCGACGCGGTCATTGTGCTGCCCGGATTGGGTCGGCCGGGCCTGCTGCCTCATCGCTCGGGACTGCTCGCGGCCAGTTGTGAGTTGGCACCAAAGGGGTACGTGGGCTTTCTTGACCACCGCCTCGCCCTGGCCGGCCGCCCCGCCGCCTGGACCATCGATAAGATCTTCATCGCCAAACCAGCCCTGGCCGGAGCCGGCCTGCTGCTCGCGGTGCTGTGGATCACCAACGACCCCGTTCCGCTGCGCATCCTGGTCGGAAGCCTGCTCGTGGTGATCTGCTTCTTCGTGCCCGACCTGCTGCTGTACAGCCGTGGTCAGGAACGCCAGGCAGCCATGCAGAACGCGCTCGCCGACACGCTTGACCAGATGACCATTTCGGTCGAGGCCGGCCTCGGCTTTGAGGCGGCGATGAGCAAGGCCGGAACCAATGGGTCCGGGCCGCTGGCTGAGGAGCTCATCCGCACTCTGCAGGACATGAGCATCGGCCGCAGCCGCAAGGATGCCTACCTCGCGCTCGCCGATCGCACCGATTCCGCCGATCTGCGCCGCTTCACACGGTCGGTCATCCAGGCCGACACCTACGGCATCGCAATCGCCGACGTCCTACGGGTGCAGGCAGGGGAGATGCGTCTGCGCCGCCGTCAGCGTGCGGAGGAGCAGGCGATGAAGGTGCCGGTCAAGGTCATCTTCCCGCTCGTGTTCTGCATCCTGCCGGTGCTGTTCATCGTGCTGCTGACGCCCGCGGTGATCAACATCATGAAGGTCTTCTCGCTCTGAGCCCGGGGAGATCGTGACCAGGCGTGGACAGAACCGCCTCCGCTGCAGCAGGGGAGGCGGTTCTGTGTGGGTGGGCCCTGGATCAGGCGAGGTTGCAGGTCACCTTACTGTTGCCGGGGTTGACCGTGGCGAGATAAGTTGCCGCCGGTGCCGTCCAGTTGGTGAAGTGCCGAGCGGCCACGACGATTGTGAAGCCGACGCCACGTAGCCGTCGTCGGTGAACAGCGCAAAAGTCATTACGGCGCTCAGCCCGAGAACGGCGCCAGCCGTGAGAACGGCTTGGGCACGTACCGGGGACTTCTTGGGTAGAAAACTACGGTGCTAATCACGGGTTGCGCCTCACCTTGCGGGAGACACGCAGAACCGAAGCCATCTGGCTTCGGTCCCTTCAATTGGGAGGGGTCGACGGGAATCGAACCCGCGTCATAAGTTTGGAAAACTCAGGCTCTACCATTGAGCTACGACCCCACGCCCAACATTCGGGCACTGGAATAGCGTAGTACAAGAAACCGGGCACCGGATGCCAGTGCGGGCGTATCCGCTCGAATGCCGTGCATTAGACTGACTGAGGTCAATCCGGCTGTCGCAAGCTTCTGCCTGCGCCGACAGATTGATTCCCCAACAAAAGTAGTACCAGCGGATCGAACGATCCGGGGCGTAGCTCAGCTTGGTAGAGCGCTCGTTTTGGGGGCGAGAAGTCGCAGGTTCAACTCCTGTCGCCCCGACATTACCCGCAGCACACCGTTTCAATACACAGGAGAGTCTCGAGTGAAGTCCACGGTCGAAAAACTGAGCCCCACGCGCGCCAAGCTCACCATCACGGTGAGCCCCGACGAGCTGAAGCCAGCCATCACCCACGCCTACGGCCACATTGCCGAAGACATCAACATCCCCGGTTTTCGTAAGGGAAAGATCCCGCCCGCGATCATCGACCAGCGCGTCGGCAAGGCTGCCGTTCTGGAACACGCCGTCAACGAGGGCCTCGACGGTTTCTACCGCGCCGCCGTCGAAGAGAACAAGCTGCGCCCGCTGGGTCGCCCCGAAGCCGACATCGTCGAATGGCCGAGCAACACCGACTTCTCCGGTGATCTGCTTCTCGCCATCGAGGTTGACGTGCGCCCCGAGATCGACCTGCCCGACTACGCCGGCCTCAAGCTCACCGTCGATGCTGTCTCGGTCTCCGACGAAGAAGTCGCGGAAGAACTCGACAAGCTGCGCAGCCGTTTCGGCACGCTTATCACCGTTGACCGCCCCGCCAAGACCGGCGACTTCGCCCAGATCGACCTGAACGCCGCGATCGACGGCGACGAGGTTGACACCGCCAGCGGAATTTCCTACGAGGTCGGCTCCGGCGACCTCATCGACGGCATCGACGAGGCGCTCGATTCGCTCAGCGCCGGCGAGACCACCACCTTCAACTCCGACCTCATGGGCGGAGACCACGAGGGTGAGACGGCCGAGATCACGATTACGGTCATCGCTGTCAAGGAGCGCGAACTGCCAGAGGCCAACGACGACTTCGCTCAGATCTCGAGCGAGTTCGACACGATCGCCGAGTTGACCGAGAGCCTCAAGGTTCAGGTCGAGAATTCCAAGGCCTTCGGCCAGGGCAGCCAGGCCCGCGAGCGTCTCATTGAGACGCTGCTTGGTTCGGTCGACGTTCCGATCCCCGCCGCGATCATCCTCGACGAGGTGAACCGTCACCTCGAGGGCGAAAGCCGACTCGAAGACGACACCCACCGCGCCGAGGTCACCGAGGCTAGCGAGAAGACGTTCCGTCAGCAGATTCTGCTCGACACGATCGCCGAAGCGGAGCAGGTCAAGGTCAGCCAGGACGAGCTGACCCAGTACCTCATCCAGGGCGCCAGCCAGTACGGCATGGACCCGAGCGAGTTCGTACAGACGCTCAACACCAACGGTCAGATTCCGTCGATGGTCGCCGAGGTTGCCCGTAACAAGGCCCTCGCCATCGCCCTGGGCAAGGCCGAGGTCGTTGACTCCAACGGCAAGCCGGTCGACCTGAGCGAATTCACCGGCCCGGTCGCTGATGATTCCGCCGACGACGCCGCTGTCGAAGCGGATGCCGCCACCAGCGACGACGACGCCCCCGTCGTCGAAGCCGACGCCGAGGTTGAAGAGAAGCCCAAGAAGAAGAAGGCCGCTGCCAAGAAGTAGCGGTTGTTTGCGTGAAAGGGCCGGCTGGAATCTTCCCAGTCGGCCTTTTGCATGCTGAGGGAGCCGTGTGCGCGGCCCGGTAATCTGCCGAGGGCGAACAGAGCCGTTTTCGCTCGCGCGCTCCGATAGATTCATTGAGAAGCGACAACTGAAACGGAGCACGACATGGCCGACCCGACACCCACCAACGGTGTATTTGACCGACTGCTGAAGGACCGCATCATCTGGCTCGGCTCAGAGGTCCGTGACGAAAATGCCAACGAGATCTGCGCCAAGATCCTGTTGCTGGCAGCCGAAGACTCGAAGCGAGACATCTACCTCTACATCAACTCACCCGGTGGTTCGATCACCGCCGGAATGGCAATCTACGACACGATGCAGTTCGTACCCAACGATATTGTCACCGTCGGTATCGGCATGGCCGCCTCGATGGGGCAGTTCCTGCTGACCAGTGGAACCAAGGGCAAGCGGTACATCACCCCGAACGCCCGGGTGCTGCTGCACCAGCCGTCCGGAGGATTCGGCGGCACGGCTGCCGACATCCAGACCCAGGCGCGCCTCATTCTCGACATGAAGCAGCGACTGTCGGAGATCACGGCCGCGCAGACCGGCAAGACGCCAGAGCAGATCAACGCCGACGGTGACCGCGACAACTGGTTCAGCGCTCAGGAAGCCCTCGAATATGGTTTCGTCGATCACCTCCGCGCATCCGCTTCGGATGTCATCGGCGGCGGCGGCACTGACCCCGACGCGGCAGTCACCAAGTAGTCCACCGAAACTGAACAGGAAGAAATCATGACTATCCCCACATTCGGTGGAACGGCCTACAGCTCGATGGGCGGCTCGACCAAGAACGCTCCTGAATCTCGCTACATTCTCCCCACCTTCGAAGAGCGCACCGCCTACGGCTACAAGCGCCAGGACCCTTACGCCAAGCTGTTCGAAGACCGCATCATCTTTCTCGGTGTGCAGGTCGACGACGCCTCGGCCGATGACGTCATGGCCCAGCTCCTCGTGCTCGAGAGTCAGGACCCCGACCGCGACATCACCATGTACATCAACTCGCCCGGCGGTTCGTTCACCGCTATGACGGCGATCTACGACACCATGCAGTACATTCGTCCGCACGTGATGACCGTGTGCCTCGGCCAGGCGGCATCCGCTGCCGCAGTGCTGCTTGCCGGTGGTACAGCGGGCAAGCGTCTCGCCCTGCCGAACGCGCGCATCCTCATTCACCAGCCCTCGGTTGGTGGCCAGGGCGGCGGCCAGGCCTCGGACATCGAGATTCAGGCAGCCGAGATTCTGCGCATGCGCGTTTGGCTTGAAGAGACCCTCGCTCACCACTCCAACCGGAGCGTGGAGCAAGTCAACAAGGACATTGACCGCGACAAGATCATGAGCGCGGCCGAGGCCCTCGAATACGGCCTGATCGACCAGGTTCTGACCAGCCGCAAAAACCTTCCGATGCTGGTCAAATAGCCTGTGACCTGAACCGGTACGACCGGCGCGTCGCCTGCGGGCGGCGCGCCATTTCGGTTTATGGCGTGCTGCACGTAACTGTCACACGCACAGGCTAGGCTCAATTGCAGCGAGACCAATGGAGGAGGCTGACATGGCCCGAATCGGTGAAAGTGCCGACCTGCTCAAATGTTCCTTCTGCGGAAAGAGCCAGAAGCAGGTGCAACAGCTCATCGCCGGCCCCGGCGTGTACATCTGCGACGAATGCGTCGAGCTGTGCAACGAAATCATCGAAGAGCGACTGGCTGAAGCCGGCTCTGAAGCCATCGCCGGCGAGTTCGACCTCCCCAAGCCCAAAGAAATCTTCGGCTTCCTCGAGGAATACGTCATCGGGCAAGAACCCGCCAAGCGTGCCCTCGCCGTCGCCGTGTACAACCACTACAAGCGCGTGCGGTCACGAGCCACGCTCACCGCCGCTGAGGCCATTCACGACGACGTTGAGATCGCCAAGTCCAACATCCTGCTGATCGGCCCCACCGGCTGCGGCAAAACCTATCTCGCCCAGACTCTGGCCAAGCGCCTCAACGTCCCCTTCGCCGTAGCGGATGCGACGGCCCTCACCGAAGCCGGCTACGTCGGTGAAGACGTCGAGAACATTCTGCTGAAGCTCATTCAGGCCGCCGACTACGACGTCAAGCGGGCCGAGACCGGCATCATCTACATCGACGAGATCGACAAGATCGCGCGCAAGGCCGAGAACCCGTCCATCACCCGCGACGTGTCGGGCGAGGGCGTGCAGCAGGCGCTGCTGAAGATTCTCGAGGGCACCATCGCGTCGGTCCCCCCGCAGGGCGGGCGCAAGCATCCGCATCAAGAGTTCATTCAAATCGACACCACGAACGTGCTGTTCATCGTGGCCGGTGCGTTCGCCGGGCTCGAAGACATCATCTCGTCCCGCGCCGGCAAGAAGGGCATCGGCTTCGGGGCACCCCTGCACATCAAGGGCGACGACATCAACCTGTTCAGCGAAGTGCTGCCCGAAGACCTGCACAAATTCGGGCTGATCCCCGAGTTCATCGGCCGACTTCCCGTCGTCACGACCGTCACCCAGCTCGACCAGGTGGCCCTCATGCAGATTCTGACCGTTCCCAAGAACGCCCTGGTGCGTCAGTACCAGCGCATGTTCGAACTCGACGGGGTGGAGCTCGAGTTCGAGCAGCCGGCCCTCGAGGCCATCGCCGACCTCGCCGTGCTGCGCAAGACCGGTGCCCGTGGGCTGCGAGCCATCCTCGAAGAGGTACTCGGCCCGGTCATGTTCGAGGTGCCGTCCAGCACCGACGTGGAGCGGGTCATCATCACCCGCGACACCGTGCTGAACAACGCTCCGGCGGAGATGGTGCTGCACAAGACCCGCCAGGTCAAGTCCGCCTAGCAGCGTACGCGTTCAGGTGCGTCAACCTCCGGGTTGAGCGAGGCCGGCACTGTCCTGCCGCCGCGGTGGGCAGGGCATAGTGCATTCGGTGTGTGTGCCGTAGTCTGCGGGGGTGCTCAGTCGACATGTGAGGTGTTGCGGCGTATCTGGCTGACCTCGAATCGGGTACGCACGACGATGCCGGCCGTGGTGCGTTCGATACTGAGCGCGGCAAGAGTTGCGGCGAGGGCCAGCAGCGCTCCGGCTGCCTCAAGACTCTCCTCAACGCCCAGCAGGACGTGGTATTCGAGGCTCGCACGAGCGAGGTCATCCTGGCGCCCGCCAACGATGTACCCGCTGAGTGCTTCGATTCCGACCGCGCCGAGCAGGTAGATCGTGCCCGCGACGATGAGCCGCCGCCGAAGACGGCGGTCAAGTCGTCGAGCAATCCACAACACCACCAAGCCAGCGGCAATGGCGAGCGGCACCCCGAGGGTGAGCCACGCGAACGTGAACGACGAACCGAGATTGAACCGGGCCAGCTTCTCATGCAGCTGGGCGATCTCATCGGCAGACATCTCAAGTGCGACAGCGCCGAGGAGGAAGTACGGCAGCGCGGCCCTGCCCTCGTGTCGTGCGGTGAATCCGACGACGCCGAGGGCGACGCCGACGCCCGCCAGGAGAAGGCCGGAAATCCAGGCCCACAGGTTGGCTTCACCATCGGCGTAGAGCAGAATCGCCGTTCCGCTCAGAAGAGCCCAGCCCGGTGCGGAGCTGTCGATATTCTCGCGGATGAAATGCAGCACCAGTCCGGCCAGCAGTATCCCGGCCAAAACGATGGCGGCGATCCACAAGAAGCGCCGCCGGCCCGCGCCCTGGCGTGACGGTTCCGGAGTGTCCATGGTCATGGAGCTTACGGCCAGACCGAGCCGGGCACATCCTCAATCCTGAGGGTGCAGGGTTCACCTGCAGGCCCTAGTTGAGGCCGCGGCGGTCGAGCAGCGGCTGCAGCTCGGCATCGCGGCCGCGCCAGTGCCGGTAGGCCTCCAGCGGGTCCTTGGTGCCGCCGACTCCGAGCAGTCGGTCCCGAAAACGATCACCATTGGCACGAGTGAGGCCGCCGTTCTCCTTGAACCATTCCACGGTGTCGGCGTCGAGGACTTCACTCCAGATGTAGGAGTAGTACCCGGCGTCGTACCCGCCCGAGAAGGTGTGGGCGAAGTAGGTGCTGGCGTAGCGGGTGGGAACTGCGGGGTTGTCGAGACCGACGGAAGCGAGGGCATCCGCTTCGAACCTGGCAACGTCAGTGACGGTCGTGTCGGCATCGATCCGGTGCCAGGCCTGGTCGAGCAGCGCTGCGGCCAGGTATTCACTGGTGAGGAAGCCCTCATTGAAAGCCGACGACGCCTGGATGCGGTCAACGAGCTGCTGCGGCATCGCCTCACCGGTCTGGTAGTGGCGAGCGTAGTTGGCCAGCACCTCGGGCCAGAGCATCCACATTTCGTTGACCTGGCTGGGAAACTCGACGAAGTCGCGGTACACATTGGTGCCGGAGAACTTGGGGTAGGTGGCCCGGGCGAGCAGGCCGTGCAGGGCATGGCCGAATTCGTGGAATAGGGTCGTGACCTGGTCGTAGGTGAGCAGGGTCGGCTGCCCGGCGGCAGGCTTGGAAACATTGAGGTTGTTACAGACCACGGTCGTCTCGGTGCCGAGCAGGGTGGACTGCGCGACCAGGGCGTTCATCCAGGCCCCGCCACGCTTGGAATCGCGGGTGTAGAAATCGCCGATGTACAGCCCGAGGGCCGAGCCATCTTCGGTCGTGACCTCGAACACCCGCGATTCGGGGTGCCAGCCGACCAGATCGGGCCGAGCGGTGAAGGTGAGGCCATAGAGCTGGTGGGCCGCGTAGAAGACCCCGTTGGCCAGCACGCTCTCGAGCTCGAAATAGGGACGCATGGCGGCAGTGTCGACGTCGTACTTGGCCCGGCGTACCTTCTCGGTGTAGAACGCCCAATCCCAGGCGGCCAGCTCGAAACCGCCGCCCTCGGCGTCGATCACGGCTTGCAGGTCGGCCTGCTCCACGCTGGCATTGCGGGCAGCGGCCGGCGCGAGACGCCCGAGCAGATCCCAGACCGCGCCGGGAGTCTTGGCGGTCTCATCGGCGGTCACGTAGGCGGCGTGGCTGTCGAACCCGAGCAGGCGGGCGCGCTGGGCCCGCAGGTGGGTGATCTCGATCACGAGCGGCCGGTTGTCGCTCGCAGTTCCCGCATCATCTGAGCGGATGCCGCGGGCCCGGCTCGCTGCCAGCAGCCGTTCGCGCACCCCGCGGTTGGTGAGGCTCGCCAGGTAGGGGTGCGAGGTGGGCAGCACGAGGCTGATCAGGTACTTACCGTCGAGCTGGCGTTCCCGCGCAGCCTCCGCGGCGGCCGAGATCTCGCCATCGCTGAGCCCGTCGAGCTCGGCCAGGTCGGCAATGACGAGGGCGAGCTCGTTGGTGTCGGCCAGCAGGTTCTTTTCAAACCGGGTGGTGAGGGTCGACAGCCGCGAGTTGAGATCACGCAGAGACTGCTTATCGTCGTCGCTCAGGCCGGCCCCGGCCAGTGTGAACTCGGTGAAGTACCGGTCGAGCAGGTAGAGCGACTCGGCATCGAGTTCGAGATCGGAGCGCTGGGCATGCAGAGCGGCGATGCGGGCATACAGGGCGGGGTCGAGCCTCATGGCATCGGCGTGGGCGGCCAGCAGCGGCGCAAGTTCTTCTTCGAGGTCGTTGGTGAAGTCGCTGGAGTCGGAGGAGCTCTTGTTGAAGAAGACCTCGGCCACCCGCGACAGCGTCTGCCCGCTGCGCTCGAGCGCGACAAGCGTGTTTTCGGAGGTGGGGGCATCCGCTGTGTGGGTGATTGCCCCGACCTCCGCGAGCTGCTCGGTCATGCCCTGCAGAAAAGCCGGGCGGTAGTGCTCGTCACTGATCGACGCGAACGGCGGCAGCTGGTAGGGCAGAGTACTGCGGGCGAAAAAGGGATTGTTCACGGTGGAAGCCATGCCTCCACCCTAGCCAAACCCGCCGGCCCGGCCCGGTCACCGGCTGCGCGTAGGATCTCACCATGACCCACCTGACCGGCAGTTCAGAGTCCGCTCCACGTGACGAATACACCCACGGGCACCATGAGAGCGTGCTGCGCTCGCATACCTGGCGCACGGTCGCGAACTCGGCGGCCTACCTCATTCCAGAATTGCAGGCCGGGAGCGTGCTGCTCGATGTGGGCTGCGGCCCCGGCACGATCACGGTCGATCTGGCTTATCGGCTCGCTCCGGGCCGCGTGGTCGGCATCGACGCGTCGAGCGATATCGTCGCGCGCGCGACCGGCCTGGCCGCCGATGAGGGGGTACACAACGCGAGTTTCCAGGTCGGGGACGTCTACGTACTCGCCTGGCCCGATGCGACGTTCGATATCGTGCACGCCCACCAGGTGCTGCAGCACCTGGCCGACCCGGTCGCGGCGATGGCCGAGATTCGCCGGGTGCTCAAGCCGGGCGGCGTGTTCGCCGCCCGCGACGTCGACTACGGCGGAGTCATGATCGCACCGAACATCGACGGCCTGGTCGACTGGATGCGGGTCTACCGCGAGGTGCACTCCTGGAACGGCGGTGACCCCGATGCCGGTAGGTCGCTGAAGGCCTGGGCCCGGCGGGCCGGATTCACCGCGGTGACCAGCAGCGCATCCATCTGGTGCTTCGCGTCGGATGCGGAGCGCGAGTGGTGGGGCGAATCGTGGGCGGTGCGAGTGACCGAATCAAGTTTTGCAGCGCACGCTATCGAGTCGGGGGTGGTGGACCTCGCCGATCTCAAACGGATGGCCGTGGGCTGGCGCGAGTGGGTACGCGACCCCAACGGCTGGTTCGGCATGCCGCACGGCGAGATTCTGGCCCGAGCCTGACGCGAGGCCGCGAATCAGGGGAGGCGGGGCCACTCGGCGCGCACCGCACTCAGCGCGTCGTCGAGACTGACCCCGCGCCGCTGCAGGGCGTGCACGAAGCGTCGAGCGCTGGCCCGGGATTCGTCGTCGAGGCCCTGATCGGCGCGAACCCGGGTGCCGCTGCCACGGCTGGTTGAGATAAGCCCGGCCGCTTCCAGCGCCGCGTAAGCGCGCGCGATGGTGCCGGTCGCCACGCGCAGATCGGCCGCGAGCTGGCGCACCGACGGCAGGCGCTGGTCGGCCGCAAGTGTTCCGGCCCGGATCTGATCCGCCAGCTGCGTGCGAATCTGTTCGAACGGAGGTGTGGGGTGCTCGTCGTCGAGGGTGATCATGCGCGGGCGGTCATGACTCGCGAGCGGATGCCGCATCCACTGCCGGGGTGCCGACGGCGGCAACCCGGCCGAGTGGCTGCCTGGTCGCATCAAGAATAGACAGGATGACCAGAACCCCGCCGAGCAGAGCGACCACCAGCCCGGCGATGACCTCGGTGAGGCCGATGGCGGCGGCCGGCTGCACGGAGGAGAGAGCAACCCCGCCCGGGGCGAAGACGGTCGCGGCGTTGCTGGTGGTCCAGCCGGCGAACAGCAGAACGCCCCCGAAGTACAGAAACAGCGCTCCGGAACTGAGCTGCATGACCACCCGCGTGGCCAGAATGCGCACGGCACGATCGAGGTCGCTGAATTGTTCGGAGCGTGCGGCCGAGGCGATGCGGCCGAGCGCGAACAGAGTCGCTGCGGCGAGCAGCACAGTCAGGCCGATCAGCGGCAGACCGTAGTACCAGCCCGGGTACGGGCCCGCGGTGCTGGACCCGATAGTGATCGAACGAAAGGCGCCGTCCGGCTGTGGGCTGGAGGCCAGGCCGGCGATGATCGCGAAGGCGACCACGGTGGCTGCGGCAGTCAGCGGCAGCAGGAAGCCCCAGGCCGGGCCGTAGCTCCACACGCGTCGCGGCATCAGGTCGGCCGAGCGGCGGCTGGCGCGGTCGGTGACGATCCTGGTGGGGCAGAGCGCGAAGACCAGCAGTCCGAGTGTCGCGGCGAGGCCGGGTGCAATCATCAGCGGCAGGCCGTACCAGCCGCGGTGGGCCTGGTTGACCAGGTCGAGCGCCCAGAGCACCACGCCGCCGGCCGCGAGGGCGCTGATGTTGCGCACTATGATCGAGCGGGCGAACCGGCGCGCTCTGACCGTGCCAATGTCGTCAACCGTCACGACCAGGCCAGCCAGGCGCTTGCGGCTGCCCACCCGAACAACCCCGACAACGATGAAGACGAGGACGAAGTAAAGGAGAAAGAGCACGCTGGCCACCTTTCGTGTATCACTAGGATAATACACAGACGGTAGCATGTGTATCACCGAGAGGCTACACGGGCGAAGCTAGATCCATTCCTCGTCGTCGTCATCGACGGTGGTCGACGGCTGCGTGATGGTGGCGCTGTCGTCCACCGGGTTGTAGCGGATGATGGTGCCATCGTCGAGCTCGATCACCGGCTTGGACTCCAGCCAGGTCAGCGTCCAACGCCAGGTGCTGGTGTCGACGGCGAGAGCTGTGGAGTCTTCCTCGACGGCGCGCACGGCGATTTCGACAACGTGCGGAAGACCGGTCGGCAGGGTGCCGCCGAGGGTCCACCGGGTACCCAGTTGCATGGTCTAGACGTCGATTTCGTAGGTGACCCAGTCGGTACGCGTGCCAAGCTGGTCATAGAGCACCTGCGCGGTCGCGTTGTCGGCCGCGGTCAGCAGCTGAACCTGGGCGAGTTTGTGCTGTCGGGCGTAGTCCTTGGTGAACTCCATCAACTGGGTGCCGACGCCTTGGCCGCGAGCGTCCTCGGCGACGTAGAGGTCGTCCAGGAACAGTGCGAGGTCACCGCTGAGCGTGCGCGGCACGCTGCGGTAGTGCGCGAAGCCCACGAAGTCACCGTCGTCGTTGACCGCGACGGCGCCGTCGAGCTCGTTGTTCGCGTCGATGATCCAGCTCCAGACCTGCAGGGCTTTCTGATCGGTTAGTTCGATCTCGTAGAACGCGCTGTAGCCCTCGAACAGGCCCAGCCAGGCGAAAAAGTCTTTATCGCCCAGCGGGCGCACGGTTACGGACATCTGGTCTCCTAGCTTTCCAACACGGTGGCGAACACGATATCGGTCACAGCGAGTTCGCTGCCGTCGACAAAGGTTAGTTCTTGAATCCGACCGACCGCTTTGAGATCAGCGGCGGCCAGGGTGAGCAGTGCGATCTCGGCGGGTGCACCGCATATTACTGCGGAATCCACCTCGGACTTCTGCGACGCTTTCGCATCAGTCTTGGCACGACGGATACCGGTCAGCGCCCGGCTGGCCAAATCAAGCAGGGCGATGTTGCCGGTGGCGACCTCGTCGCTGCCGAGCAGGTCGGCCGCGATCGGCCACGGAGCGGTGTGCACCGAGCCCGCGTTCGACCACGACCACGCCTCTTCGGTCGCGAACGGAACAAACGGTGCGAACAGGCGCAGCAGGGTGGCCAGCGCGGTGCGCAGCGCGGCAACAGCGGATGCCTGCGCCGGGCCGGGCTCGCCGTAGGCGCGTTCCTTCACCAGTTCGAGGTAGTCGTCGCAGAAGGTCCAGAAGAAGCTTTCCGTGGTTTCCAGGGCGCGCGCGTGGTCGTAGTTCTCGAACGCGGTCGTGGCCTGGGCGACTACGGCGGTGAGACCGGCGAGCATGCTCTGGTCGACCGGCTCGGTGATCGGGGCATCGATGCTGCCGGCAGACATGAAGACGAACTTGCTCGCGTTGAGAATCTTGATGGCCAGGCGTCGGCCGATCTTGATCTGCGTCGGGTTCTGCGGGTCGAAGGCCGCGTCGGTGCCTAGGCGAGAGGATGCGGCCCAATAGCGCACCGCGTCGGAGCCGTGCTTTTCGAGCATGTCGGCCGGGGTGACCACGTTGCCCTTCGACTTCGACATCTTCTTGCGGTCGGGGTCCACGATGAAGCCGCTGAGCGCGGCGTGCTGCCATGGGGACGTGCCGTGCTGCTGCTCGGCGCGCAGCAGGGTGGAGAACAACCAGGTGCGAATGATGTCCTGGCCCTGCGGGCGAAGCGAGTACGGGAAGACCAGCTTGAACAGCTCCGGGTCGCGTTCCCAGCCGCCGGCGAGCTGCGGGGTGAGCGAGGAGGTGGCCCAGGTGTCCATGACGTCGACCTCACCGACGAAGCCGCCGGCCTGGCCGCGCTGGCTTTCGGTGTAGCCGGGTGCGGCATCCGATGACGGGTCCACCGGCAGCAGGTCGCGGGTGGCGACGATCGGCTGGTCGAAGACGGGGTTGGCGCCCTCGTCGAGCGGGTACCAGACCGGCAGCGGCACGCCGAAGAAACGCTGGCGGGAGACGAGCCAGTCGCCGGTGAGACCGTTGACCCAGTTCTCGTAGCGCACCTTCATGAATTCGGGGTGCCAGGCCAGCTCGGTGCCGTGCTCGAGCAGGCGCGAGCGCAGCTTCTCGTCGCGAGCACCGTTGCGGATGTACCACTGCCGGGTGGAAACGATTTCGAGCGGCTTGTCGCCCTTTTCGAAGAACTTCACCGCGTGCACGATCGGTTTCGGGTCACCGATCAGGTCGCCACTGGCTTTCAACAGCTCGACCACGGCGGCCTTCGCGCCGAACACGGTCTTGCCAGCGAGTTGCGCATACGCTGCACGCCCGGCTTCGGAGGTGATCGCCTCTGGCACGTCGGCAATGATTCGGCCGTCGAAGCCCATGATCGCACGATTGGGCAGGTCGAGCTCGCGCCACCAGACCACGTCGGTCACATCGCCGAAGGTGCAGATCATGGCGATGCCTGACCCCTTGTCCTTCTGGGCGAGGTGGTGGGCGAGTACCGGAACCTCGACACCGAACACGGGGGTCGTCACCGTGGTGCCGAACAGGTGCTTGTAGCGTTCGTCATCCGGATGCGCCACCAGGGCCACGCAGGCCGGCATCAGTTCGGGACGGGTCGTCTCGATCTCGATCGTCGTTCCGTCGGGCTTTGCGAACGACACCCGGTGGTATGCGGCCGGCATGTCTTTGTCTTCGAGTTCGGCCTGGGCCACCGCGGTGCGAAAGGTGACGTCCCAGAGGGTGGGCGCCATGGCCTGGTAGGCCTCGCCTCGTTCGACGTTGCCGAGAAAGGCGAGCTGTGAGGTGAACAGGGCTTCCGGGCCGATGGTGCGGTATGTCTGGGTCCAGTCGACACTCAGACCGAGGGTGCGCCAGAGGGCTTCGAACTGCTTCTCATCTTCTTTGGTGAGGGTTTCGCACAGCTCGATGAAGTTGCGGCGGCTGATGGGCAGCTGATCGGCAGCCTTGGTGCTCTTGCCGTCGCCACCCTCGAACGGCGGCACGAAGTTCTCGGTGTAGCCAAGCGATGGGTCGCAGCGCACGCCGTAGTAGTTCTGCACGCGCCTCTCGGTGGGCAGGCCGTTGTCGTCCCAGCCCATCGGGTAGAAGACGTTCTTGCCGCGCATCCGCTGAAACCGGGCGACGACGTCGGTGTGGGTGTAGGAGAACACGTGCCCGATGTGCAGCGAACCGGAGGCGGTCGGCGGGGGAGTGTCGATCGAGTAGATCGTTTCGCGGGTGGCGTTCTCCCGGGCGAAGCGGTAGGTTCCATCGGTGTCCCAGCGGGATTCCCACTTGGCTTCGAGCCCTTCGAGGGCGGGCTTTTCGGGAACGTTGGATGCGGGGGCGCGATCGGTGTTGGTCATACTTCTCCGGTTCGGTATTCGGCACCGTGTCGATGGTGAGGTGCCTCGTGTGCCCATCTAATCTACCTGATCGGTTCTTTTCCCCCGAACGGGGGCTTCCGGTACGGCTTGTCGGCGTGGGCTCAGGCCGACAAACGGGGCACGGCGGCGAGCAGCTGTGCTGAATACGGATGCTGCGGCTCGGCAAACACGCGCAGCGCTGGACCGAGCTCCACGATGCGGCCCGCACGCATGACCGCGATCTGATCGCTGACGTGCGCCACGACACCGAGGTCGTGTGAGATGAAGACGAGGCTGAGCCCGCGTTCCCGCTGGACGTCGTCGAGCAGGTCGAGCACCTGGGCCTGCACGGTCACGTCGAGCGAGGAGACCGGTTCGTCGCAGATGAGAATCTGGGGCTTCCCGGCCAGGGCACGGGCGATACCGACCCGCTGCCGCTGCCCGCCGGAGAGCTCGAGCGGACGTCGGAGCAGCACCGTGGCGGCGAGGCCGACCTCGTCGAGCAGGGTCGCGAGCCGCGCCGTCGTCTGCGGCGTGCGGCGCTGTCGGCCAAGGCTCAGGGCGTCACTGAGGATCTCGGCGACGCTCCAGCGCGGATCGAACGAGCCGAGGGCATCTTGATAGATCGCCCCAACGCCGGGGCGCAGAGCACGCCGCGTCTTCTCGCGGGCCGTGCTCCAGGGCTGGCCGAACACCCGAACCTCGCCGTGCTCCGGCGTGAGGAGCGCGAGCAGAAGTCGCGCCGTCGTGGTCTTGCCGGAGCCGGATTCGCCCACAATTCCGAGGGTGCTGCCGCGGGGCAGGGCGAACGAGACCGTATCCACGGCGAGCTGCCGGGTACCGTCGGGGTGTCGAAAACTCTTGGACAGGCCGATGGCTTCGAGCACGATGGTGTTGTCGGCGGGAGTCTTTCGAACAGAGTCGATCGCGGTATCGGGAATGTTCGGGGTGTCGGCCTCGCTCAGCCTCGTGCCGCGCGGCTTGTCGGCGGGGATCGCGGCGACCATGCGCCGGGTCTGTTCCTGCTCGGGCCACCCCAAAACCCGCTCGGTACGGCCGGTCTCCACCAGCACGCCATCGTGCAGGACTGCCACCCGGTGCGCGATGCGGCTGACCACAGCGAGGTCATGACTGATCAGCAGCACAGCGGTACCGGCACCGGTGATCTGCTCGAGCAGCGCCAGGATCTGGGCCTGAACGGTCACATCGAGGGCCGTCGTCGGTTCGTCGGCAATGAGCAGCGGCGGGCTCAGCGCTATCGCCGCGGCAATCAGGGCGCGTTGGCGTTCCCCGCCGGAAAGCTGCCCGGAGAGCTTCTGCACCTGCAACTCGGGGTCTGGCAGACCGACGGCGTCGAGCAACTCGAGCACCCGCTCTGCCCGCGCGGAGGCGCCGAGACCGGTGTGCAGACGGAGGGAGTCGGCGATCTCCCGGCCGATCGGTCGCAGCGGGTCGAGCGAGACCAGGGCATCCTGCAGCACCAGTCCGACGTCCTTGCCGCGGCGGGCCTGCCAGGCAGGCTCGGTCAGGCCGAGCACGCTGTGGCCGCCGAGCTCGAGCCGGTCGGCGCTGACCCGGGCGTTCGCACCGGCCAGACCGAGCAGGCTGCGGGCGGTCACGCTCTTTCCCGAGCCGGATTCGCCGACGATGGCGAGGCACTCGCCCGGCGCGATATCGAAGGATACGCCCCGGACAACCGGTGCGGCTGCGCCGAATCCCACCCGCAGATTACGTACGGACAACGCGGCAGCGCGCTCACTCCGAGATGTGTCGCCGTTCCAGCGTGCCGCGCTCGTGTCTGCCTCGCTCATGCGTGCCTCATTCGACGGTCGATGCTGCGGCCGAGCACAGTGGCGGTGACGGCGGTCAGCACGATGAACAGACCGGGAAAGAAGCTCATCCACCAGGCCGACGTGATGTAGGTGCGTCCGGCCGAGAGCATGGCGCCCCATTCCGCGGTCGGCGGTTCGGCTCCGAGCCCGAGGTAGCTGAGAGTGGCAGCCCAGACGATGGCCTGGCCGATGCCGAGGGTCGCGAGCACGAACAGGGGAGCAAGGGTGTTCGGCAGGATGTGGCGCAGCAGAATCTGCCAGCGGGTGCGTCCGAGCACGGTCGCGGCCTCGACGAAGGCAGCGGAGCGCACCGAGATCAGCTGGGCCCGAATAATGCGGGCATACCCGGGCGCGGTCGACAGCCCGACGGCGATCGTGGCGGTCGCCACGCCGGGGCCGAAGATCAGGATGAACAGCAGGGCCAGGAGCAGTCCGGGAAAAGCGAACAGCACCTCGAGAACTCGGTTCACGGTGAAGTCAACGACGCGGCCGAGCATTCCGGCCAGGGTGCCCAGCACGATGCCGAGCCCCAATCCGATCGCGGTGGCGGCGGCGCCGATCAGGAGCGAGTACTGGGTGCCGTGAACGACCCGGGTGTAGATGTCTCGACCCGATTCATCGGTGCCGAAGCCGTGCGCGCCGGAAGGCGGCTGAAAGGCCGAAAGTGGGTCGATGCCGAGCGGGTCGCCCGGGGCGAGCAGCTGCGGCACCACGGCCGATGCCAGCAGGAACAGGGCGAGCACTGCGGCCGCTGTCTCGGCGACGCCGAAGCGTCGTCGTCGACCAGACTGTGCCGCCCGGTCGGGCTGGCCGGCCTGCGCGGCCAGCCCGACCTGCACCTCCAGGTCGCTCATGAGAGGCGCAATCGGGGATCGACCAAGCGACTGACGGCATCCGTCAGCAGGGTCATGAGAATGTAGGCGACCGCGACGATCATCACGACGCCGATCACCACGGGAACGTCACGCAGGGTGACCGCGTTCAGCAGGGTGCGGCCGAGGCCGGGGCGAGCGAAAATGGTTTCGACCACGACCGCGCCGCTGATCAACGAGCCGAAGGCCCAGCCGGACAGGCTGATCGCGGGCAGGGAGGCGTGGCGTAGCGCGTGGATCCAGCGCACGCCGCTCTCGCTTTCGCCGCGGGCACGGGCCGAGAGCACGAACGGGCTCTCCAGGGCGCGGAGCAGGGATTCGCGCATGATCTGGCCGAGAAATCCGGCCAGCGGTATGGCCAGGGTGAGTACCGGCAGCACCAGGCCGAGGGCGCCGCCGGTGCTGATCGGCGGCAGCACGCCGAGCCAGATGCTGAACACGACGATGAGCGAGGTGGCCAGCCAGAAATGCGGCAGCGCTGCCGCGACGAATTCGAGCGCCGACCCCACCCGGGAGGCGATCCGGCCGCTCTGGGTAGACCAGGTCGCCAGGGCGAGGGCGAGCAGCCAGGCCAGGGCCAGAGCGAGCACGGCCAGCAGCAGGGTGCCGCCGAGCTGGCTCAGCATGAGCGACCCGACGTCCTGGTTGAGGGCGTAGGACCGGCCCAGGTCGCCGGTTGCGAGCCGGCCGAGCTGGGCGAAATACTGCACGATCACGGGCTGGTCAAAGCCGTACTCGGCGTTGACCGCGGCGAGGGCTTCCGGGGAAGCCTGCGATCCGGGGCCGCCGAGCACGGCCTGGGCCGGGTCGCCCGGAATGAGGCGCACCGCGAAGAAGGTGACGGATGCCACCGCCCACAGCACGAAGACCGCTCCGCCCAGGCGGGCGAGCACGCGTCTCAGCAGGCGCAGCACAGGCATCCGCAGCACGGCCCGGCGTCGACCGAGAGCGCTGCCAGAGGCCGGTCGAACCGACCCCGCCCCGGGCCGATCGGGCGGCGCTACCGGTTCAGCCACGTGTCGTAGAGCGTGGGCACGGCCACGGTCGGCAGGGTGCGCGAGCCTATGACATCGCTGCGCAGCAGGTAGTGGTTCTGCTGGTCGTAGAGCGGCAAGATGTAGAAACCCTCCAGAATGCGGTTCTGGGCGTCGGCGTAGAGCGAGGCGCGCTCGGCGACATCCGTGGTGCGCGCCGCGGTCGTCAGCAGCTCGTCGATGGCGGGGTCATTGACCTGGGCCAAGTTGGCGAAGTACCCGCTCGGCGCTGGCACGATACTGGCGGAGTGGTACAGAATGCGCAGCACGTCGGGGCCGACCTTGGTGTACGGCGCGCTCACCGCGTCATAGTCGTTACTGGCGAGGGCGGCGTACCAGCTCGAGAGGTCCATCGGGGCCAGCTTGACCTCGAAGCCGGTCTCCTTCGCCGTGGCCTGAATCTGTTCGAACACGCTCTGCTCGGCCGGGATCGACTGGTTCGTGCTCACCGGAAACTCCACGCTCAGCCGCACGCCGTCTTTGATGCGGTAGCCGTCGGCATCCGTTTGGCCCCAGCCGGCCGCCTGGAGCAGCGTAACGGCGGCGGCCGGGTCGTAGTCGAACAATGCGGGGTTCGAGACGGCGGTGCTCTCTGCGCTCGACAGGGCCGAATACGACCGGGTGGCGGTGCCCTGGAAGAGGCTCGAGACGGCGTCGTCGACGTTGGCTGAGCGGATGAACGCCTCACGAACGCGCACATCGTTGAAGGGGGCCTGACCCGAGTTCAGTTCAATGCGGTTGGAGGCACCGGGTCGCGGAGAGTCGAGCTGCTCGATCGAATCGCTCTGCTTCGCCTGCACGATGGTGTCGGGCTGGGCGTTGTCGATCACGTCGACCTCACCGGACTGCAGGGCGGCGTAGCGGGAGGCGGAGTCGGGGATGAACCGCCAGATGACCTTGTCGAGGTAGGCGGGGCCGGCGTGGGCGGCATCCGCTGGTGGGGAGACGTAGTCGTCATTGCGCACGAGGGTGATCGCGTTCTGCTTCACCCAGCTGTCCACGAGGAACGGGCCGGTGCCGACCGGGCTCGCGCAGTTCTCGTCCTGGCTGCGCTCGAGTGCGGTCGGCGATTCCATGGCGAGCCAGGTCTGGGAGAGCGATTCCAGCAGGGCGCTGTCCGGTTCGCTGAGGGTGAAGCGCACCACGGTGGGGGAGACCGCTTCGGTGCCGGTGACCTTACCGAGCCCGAGATAGCCGGTCGACGACAGGGTTGTCGGGTCTTGCAGGTGGGCGATATTGGCCTGCACGGCCGCCGCGTCGAACACGGTGCCGTCGGTGAAGGTCACGTCAGAGCGCAGGGTGAAGTCCCAGGTCAGGCCGTCCTCGCTCGGGATCCAGGACTCGGCCAGCCAGGGGATGATCGTGCCGGCGGTGTCCCGGGAAACGAGGGATTCCAGGTATTGGGCGCTGACCAGCGCCTGAGGAAAGTTGCCGCCGACGTGCGGGTCGAGGCAGGTCGGTTCGGCGTCGCCCGAGGCATAGGTGAGCGTGCCGCCGGTTTTCGGTTCCCCGACCGGTTCGTTCGAGCCGGCCGGGGTGCAGCCGGCGACGAGCAAGCCCAGGGCAATGATGCCGGTGGTGGCGGCGAGCAGACGACGGGTGCGCCAGGGGTGCCGAAAGGGCATGAAGAATCTCTTTTCCCGGCGGATGCGCGCCGAGTTTGCGTTCACAGGTATGCCTTGCGGGGCACCCCTCAACGTTAGGCTACGTCGGGCCAACGGGGGACAGTCATTACGCGCATCCGTTCTTCTGCCGACATATCAGTCACGAGCATTCATCCGGTACGATTAAAACTAATGACAGTGACCCGGCCATCACCGGGAAGTCTTCGGAAGAACAGCTGGAAGCCCTCGGGCAGCCAGCTCAGTAGAACCGAACGAGTCGGGCCCGTTACAGCCTGTGAACAAGCGGTCATCCGGCAGTTTCGGGTGGCAAGCGAGGTGGTACCGCGGCGATTTCTCCAGAATCGTTCGTCCTCGTGGAGCAGGGCCCAGTGACCCGTCCCGGTAGGAGAAGCATTTTGTACCCCAAGAGCCGCAATACCCAAAACGGTGCCACACCCGGCGAAGCCATCGTTCCGTCGCCGAATTTTCCGGCCGTCGAGACCGAGGTGCTGGAATTCTGGAAGAACGACGACACCTTCCAGGCCTCCATCGACCAACGCGCCGGCGCCGAGGAATGGACCTTCTACGACGGCCCGCCGTTCGCCAACGGTCTGCCGCACTACGGCCACCTGCTCACCGGCTACGCCAAGGACCTGTTCCCCCGTTTTCAGACCATGCGCGGCAAGCAGGTGCACCGCCGGTTCGGCTGGGACACCCACGGTCTTCCCGCTGAGCTGGAGGCGGAGCGCAAACTCGGCATCACGGACAAAAGCCAGATCGAAGAGATGGGCCTCGCCGCGTTCAACGCGGTCGCCCGCGAGTCGGTGCTGGAATACACCAAAGACTGGGAAGAGTACGTCACCCGCCAGGCCCGCTGGGTTGACTTCGAGAACGACTACAAGACCCTCGACATCACCTTCATGGAATCGGTAATCTGGGCGTTCAAACAGCTGCACACCAAGGGCCTCGCCTACGAGGGCTACCGAGTGCTGCCGTACTGCTGGCGCGACCAGACCCCGCTGTCCAACCACGAACTGCGCATGGACGACGACGTCTATAAGATGCGCCAGGACCAGACCGTCACCGTGACCTTCCCGCTGATCGGCGCCAAGGCGGAGACGCTCGGCCTCACCGCCGTGCGCGCCCTGGCCTGGACCACGACCCCGTGGACCCTGCCGACGAACTTCGCGCTCGCCGTTGGCCCCGAGATTGTCTACGCCGTCGTTCCGGCCGGCCCGAACGGCACGCCCGACGCCGAGGTGCTGCGCGAAGGCACCGATACCGCAGCGACTGTGCTCGGTGCCGAATACCTCATCGCCATCGATCTGGTCGGCAACTACGCGAAGGACCTGGGCTACGAGAGTGCCGCCGAGGCATCCGCTGCCGTG
The DNA here is from genome assembly GCF_002929575.1 of Cryobacterium sp. N21. Taxonomy (NCBI): domain Bacteria; kingdom Bacillati; phylum Actinomycetota; class Actinomycetes; order Micrococcales; family Microbacteriaceae; genus Cryobacterium; species Cryobacterium sp. N21. The sequence continues at coordinate 81,116 of NZ_PJJQ01000031.1, forward strand.
TCGCGCACAATTATCGGCAGCGAGCTCGAGGGCGTCAGCTACGACCGCCTGTTCGATTATTACGCCGACGAGTCGGTCTGGGGCACGCAGAATGCGTGGCGCATCCTCGTGGCCGATTACGTCACCACGAGCGACGGTACCGGCATCGTGCACCAGGCTCCCGCTTACGGCGAGGAGGACCAGAAGATCGGTGAGGCCGCCGGCATCCCGGTGATCCTCTCGCTCGACGACGGCGGCAAGTTCCTCAGCGACGTTCCCGACGTCGCCGGAGCGCTCTGGAGCGACGCCAACAAGCCGCTCACCGCGCTGCTCAAGGCCAACGGCCGGCTGCTGCGCCAGGCCAGCTACGAGCACTCCTACCCGCACTGCTGGCGCTGCCGCAACCCGCTCATCTATAAGGCCGTCTCGAGCTGGTTCGTGCGCGTCACCGACTTTCGCCCGCGCATGGTCGAGCTCAACCAACAGGTGAACTGGGTACCCGAGAACGTGAAGGACGGCCAGTTCGGCAAGTGGATTGGCAACGCCCGCGACTGGTCGATCAGCCGCAACCGTTACTGGGGCTCACCGATCCCGGTCTGGAAGAGCGACAACCCCGATTACCCCCGAACGGATGTCTACGGCTCGCTCGACGAGTTGGCCGCCGATTTCGGGGTGCGCCCCACCGACCTGCACCGCCCTTACATCGACGAACTGACCCGTCCGAACCCGGACGACCCCACCGGCCAGTCGACGATGCGCCGCATCACGGACGTGCTCGACGTCTGGTTCGACTCCGGATCGATGCCGTTCGCCCAGGTGCACTACCCGTTCGAGAATCGGGAATGGTTCGAAGCGCACAACCCGGCCGACTTCATCGTGGAGTACATCGGACAGACTCGCGGCTGGTTCTACCTGCTGCACGTGCTCTCCACCGCCCTGTTCGACCGGCCGGCCTTCAAGAACGTGGTCAGCCACGGCATCGTGCTCGGCAACGACGGCCAGAAGATGTCGAAGTCGCTGCGCAACTATCCCGACGTCAATGAGGTCTTCGATCGCGACGGCGCCGACGCCATGCGCTGGTTCCTGATGAGCTCGCCGGTACTGCGCGGTGGCAACCTGGTCGTCACCGAGGAAGGCATTCGAGAGGGTGCTCGCCAGGTCATGCTGCCGCTCTGGAGCACGTACTACTTCTTCACCCTGTACGCGAACGCTTCGGGTACTGACGGTGCCACCGGCTATGAGGCCACCTGGCGCACCGATTCGACCGACGTGCTCGACCGCTACCTTCTGGCCAAGACCCGGGACCTGATCGTCGGCGTCACGGCCGACCTCGAAGCACTCGACAGCACGGTCGCCGCGGCGCGCCTGCGCGACTTCGCCGACGTGCTCACCAACTGGTACGTGCGCCGGTCGCGCGACCGGTTCTGGGGTGGCGCGGCTTTCGGTGCCACCGAGCACGAAGCCTTCGACACCCTGTACACCGTGCTCGAAACCGTCTGCCGGGTGACCGCGCCGCTGCTGCCCCTCGTCACCGAGCGCATCTGGCAGGGCCTCACCGGCGGTCGCAGCGTGCACCTCGAAGACTGGCCGGACGCCACCCTGTTTCCCGCCGACGAGACCCTCGTCACGGCGATGGACCAGGTGCGCCTGATCAGCAGCACCGTGCTCTCGCTGCGCAAGCAGGCCGGCCTGCGCGTGCGCCTGCCGTTGACCAACCTCACCGTCGTCACCGGCAACACCGCGGCGCTCGGAGCCTTCAGCGGCATCCTGCGCGACGAACTCAACGTGAAGACGGTCACCCTGATCGAGCTCGAAGACGACAGTGCCGCCGCATACGGAGTCACGAGCAAGCTCGTCGTGAACGCCCGCGCCGCCGGTCCGCGCCTCGGCAAGCAGGTGCAGCAGGTCATCAAGGCCGCCCGCGCCGGCGACTGGAGCGAGACCGACGGCCGTGTCACGGCCGGCGGCATCGCCCTGGAACCGAGCGAGTACGAGCTGACCCTCGAGGCGAACAGTGACGCCGACGACGGCGGAGCCGCACTCGCCCTGCTGCCCGGCGGCGGATTCACGCTGCTCGCCACGAATACCACGTCTGAACTCGAGGCTGAGGGGTTCGCCCGTGACCTGATTCGCGCCGTGCAGGACACCCGCAAGTCGGCCGGTTTTCAGGTGAGCGACCGCATCCGTCTCGATCTGGTCTTTCAGAGCGAAGCGGATGCCGATTCGTTCGACCTCGCCCTCGGCGTCGACGTCGCGGCGGAAACTCTCGCCACGAGTTTCACAACGCACCGCCCGTCAACCGGCGAATTCTCGGCCGAGCTGCCGTCGGAGTGGCTGGAAGCCCGGGTCGGCGCGCCCGTCGAGCACTACGTCCGCTTTGAAGCCGACCACTATGTCAATCTGGGCGCCGTCATCGTGGCCGTCGCACGCGTGAATGGAGCAATACTTGTCTGACAACGACAATCCCACTGACGACACCGCTGACTGGAAGAACATCACCGGTCGCGGCGACGACGAGGAGCCGATGAATCAGCCTGCCCCGCTCGACGCTTTCCGCGAAGCCGGAGACGCCGTCTTCGCCGAGCTTCTGCAGCGGGTGGGGGAGGCCCAGCCGCAGCCGCGCCTGGCGCCCACCCGGCGTGCCCTCGACTTTCTCGGCGACCCGCAGGGCTCGTATCCGATCATTCACGTGGCCGGCACCAACGGTAAAACCAGCACGAGCCGCCTGGTCGAGAGCATCGTGCGGGCGTACGGGCTGCGCACCGGCCTGCTGACCAGCCCGCACCTGGTGCGTCTGAACGAGCGCATCGTCATTGACGGCGAACCGATCAGTGACCAGATCCTGGCCGCGAACTGGGCCGATATCAAGCCCTACCTGCAACTCGTCGACACAGAACTCGAAGCTGCCGGGGATGTCCCGCTGACCTTCTTCGAAGCGCTGACCGTGCTGGCCTTCGCCTGCTTCGCCGACGCACCGGTCGACGTGGCCGTGATCGAGGTCGGCATGGGCGGTGAGTGGGATTCCACCAACGTCGCCGACGGCCAGGTCGCGGTGTTTACCCCGATCGCGCTCGACCACACGCTGCGCCTTGGCAACACCGTCGCCGAGATCGCCCGCACCAAGAGCCGCATCATCAAGCCGGCGGCATCCGTTGTCTCCGCGGCGCAAAGCGCCGACGTGCGGGCCGAGCTGGATCGTGCGGCAAAACTGAGCGAGTCGACCCTGGCCCACGAGAATGAAGGCTTTGAACTGCTTTCGAGCACCGTGGCCGTTGGCGGCCAGGTCATCTCGGTGCGCGGTCTGGCCGGCACCTACACCGAATTGTTCCTGCCGCTCTACGGTACCCATCAGGCGCAGAACGCCGCGGTGGCCATCGCCGCCGTCGAATCGTTCCTCGGCGCTGGCAGCCAGGCCCTGGTCGGTGACCTGCTCGCCGAGGGCCTCGCCACGGCGACCTCGCCCGGCCGCCTGCAACTCGTCGGCATTGAACCGACGGTGCTCGTGGATGCCGCGCACAACCCGCACGGAGCGATGGCCCTCGCCGCCGCGCTCGAGGCCTACTTCGACTTTGACGAGATCGCCGTGGTCGTTGGAGTCCTCGCCGACAAGGACGCCGAGGGCATCGTCGCGGCGCTCGCCCCTCAGGTCGACCGCTTCTACGTCACGGAGCCGCACTCCGAGCGGGCCGTGCGCATGGACGACCTGGCCGACAACATCGCCGAGTGGACCAGCGACGAGGTCACCTTCCGCTTCGACGATCTGGCCGCTGCGCTCGAGAGCGCCCGCGAGTGGGCGGCCGAGGCGCCCAAACGCGCAGTGCTGGTCACCGGCTCGATCGTGCTCGTCGGCGAAGCGATCACGCTCGCCGCCGCCGGGGAATGGATGGAGAAGTGAGCCTCGTGGCCGACGGCGCTGACGAGTCTGGCGCAGGCAGGTCCGGCGCAGGCCGGCCTCGCCGGTCGTCGGGGCCGCGCTCGGTGAAACGGTCGCTCGCCACGATTTTGCTCGGCTTCGAGACGATCGTTGTCTTCCTCGGTGCCGTCGTCACCCTGGGTCTCGTGTCGGTGGCGACCGAACCCACACCGGTCTCGCCGCTGGCCGTCATCATCGGAGGCGTGTTGCTCGTGCTGGCCATGGTCGGCCTGATCGGACTGCTCCGCTACAGCTGGTCCTACCCGATCGGCTGGGCGCTGCAGGCGATCATCATCGCCACCGGGTTCGTCACCCCGGCCATGTTTTTTGTCGGCGCCCTCTTTGCCGCCATGTGGGCCTACTGCATGATCACCGGCTCTCGAATAGATCACACGAATCCAGATCAACCCAAGGAGATTGCATGAACACCCCGATCGAAGAAACCCTCGTCTTGGTCAAGCCCGACGGCGTTGCGCGCAACCTGACCGGCGAGATTTTGCGCCGCATCGAGGCCAAGGGCTATTCCCTGGTTGACCTGAAGCTGGTTGAACCCGACCGCTCGCTGCTGGCCGCGCACTACGCCGAGCACGAGGGCAAGCCGTTCTTCGAACCCCTCGTCGAATTCATGGAAAGCGGCCCCATCGTCGCCTTCCGCATTGCAGGCAACCGCGTCATCGAGGGTTTCCGAGCCCTGGCCGGTACCACCGACCCGACAACTGCAGCTCCCGGCACCATTCGCGGTGACCTCGGTCGTGACTGGGGTTCGAAGGTTCAGCAGAACCTCGTGCATGGCTCCGATTCGCCCGAATCCGCCGCTCGCGAGCTCGCGCTCTGGTTCGACTAACCAGAGCGTCACGAAAGGCCCCGTCTCGTTTTCGAGGCGGGGCCATTCTGGTTTTGCAACTAAAGGCGGTTGAGCACGTCCATGTTGACCTGCGCCACGATGAAGAACACGATGTAGCAGACGATCGTGATGACGAAGATCCAGGAATACGCGGCTCCGGCGAACCGGCGAACGGATGCCCCGCCCGGCAGATTCCCGACCTTGAAGTTGTAGAGGGTCACGGCCAGAAAAGCCGGAATGGTCACCGCCCAGGTCACCATGCACCATGGGCACAGCACATCGAGCACGAAAATGCTCTGGCCGATCAACCAGATCACGAATATGATCGCGGCGAGCATACCGATGTTGAAGCCCACCCAGAACCAGCGGGCGAATCGGGCCCCGGCCAGAATGGCCACGCCGATCGTGATGACCACGCTCCAGGCGGCGAGTCCGATCAGCGGGTTCGGAAAGCCGAGGATGGCGCCCTGTGGGGAGGCGAGATTGGTCGCGCAGCCGATGAGAACGCTGAAGCTGCAGCTCAGTTGAGCGTTCTTGTCTTCCAGCAGGTGGAGCTTGTCGAGCGTGAGCGCGAATGCCGCTGTTAACGCGATGATCCCGGCGATGATCAGGAAAATAGCCAGGCCGGTTGGACGCTGAGAACGCTCTGTCGTTGGCACTCTTGTGATTATGCCACTCGCGCTGCACGGCTTTGTGCGATTACATGCGATAATCGTGGGTAGTCGTTGAGCCGCGCTCAAGCAGACGCCACTGAGCTTAATGAGTCTTAATGAGTACAGAGCTTGCCTGGGCAACAGTCGCCCGGAATTAGGGTCCCACGATCCGAAGTATTTGCAGCCAGAGCACAGTCCCCGAGCACAGTTTCGACCAAGACCGGGGGGCAAAGCCGGTTGCCGCAGTAAAAAATTCGCGGGGTTTTCACGAAGGTGACAACCTCGCACGAGAGAGTAACCGGTGGGTGGCGCGGTCATCCACAGCGGTCAAGGAGCGCACCAGTGATGGTGGAAGACAACGAAAACAAGAAACGCAAGAGCCTGTTCGGCACTCGCAAATCAACCCGGAAGGCGCCGGTCACCCGGTCGACCGCCGCCCCAGCAGCCGAGGCACCCGCAACGCCGGTTGTCGCCGAGCCAGAGCCCGCCAGGGTCACCATCGCGGAGTACAACAACGTCACCGGAGCGCAGCAGATGACCGACGTCACGCCCGATCTCGCCGCCGACGACAAGGCGACAGCACCCGTGCGCCGGTCGTTCTCCCTGCTGTTCCAGGCGCCGGAGATCCTGCCGATGCCGGCGCGCACCGGCATCCGCCAGTCGCATCAGGACGATGACGACGACGAAGAAGAAACCACGACGGTTCGTCGTCGTGCCCGTCGTCGCACCGGCGACGAGAGCCGCTCAGGCACCGACGACCCGGCCAACACCGTCGTCAAGGTGCGCGCCCCGCGCGAACCCGAGCTCATCACCGAACCCCAGCGCATCAAGGGATCCACACGGCTTGAAGCCAAGAAGCAGCGCCGCCGCGACGGCCGTGATGCCGGGCGCCGTCGCCCGGTCATTACCGAGGCCGAGTTCCTCGCCCGCCGCGAGTCCGTCGACCGTCTCATGGTCGTGCGCGCCAAGCACAACAAGATCCAGATCGGCGTCCTCGAAGACGGCGTGCTGGTCGAGCACTACGTGGCCAAGAATCAGGACGCCTCGCTCATCGGCAACGTCTACCTCGGCCGGGTGCAGAACGTGCTCCCGAGCATGGAAGCCGCGTTCGTCGACATCGGACGCGGCCGCAACGCCGTGCTCTACTCCGGTGAGGTCGACTGGGACGCTGCCGCCGAGAACTCCGGCAGCAGCAACCAGGCCCGCCGCATCGAGCTGGCCCTCAAGCCCGGCGACAAGGTCCTTGTGCAGGTCACGAAGGACCCGATCGGTCACAAGGGCGCCCGCCTCACCAGCCAGGTGTCCCTGCCTGGCCGCTACCTCGTTTACGTGCCCAACGGTTCGATGAACGGCATCAGCCGTAAGCTCCCCGACACCGAGCGTGCGCGCCTGAAGAAGATCCTCAAGGAGGTTCTGCCCGACAATGTCGGAGTCATCGTGCGCACCGCCGCCGAGGGCGCCACCGACGAGCAGCTCACCGTCGACGTCAACCGACTGCGCGAACAGTGGGCGCACATCGCGGAGCAGGTCGAATCGGCCCAGGCCCCCGCCGAGCTGCACAGCGAGCCCGACCTGCTGGTCAAGATCGTGCGCGATGTTTTCAACGAAGATTTCCAGCGGATGGTCGTGGCCGGCCCCGACGTGCGCGCCACTATTGAGGCCTACCTCAGCCAGGTAGCTCCCGACCTGCTCGAGCGCGTTGAAACCTACGAGGGCGAGGTCGACGCGTTCGACGAGTTCCGCATCTCGGAGCAGATCGAGAAGGCTCTCGACCGCAAGGTCTGGCTGCCGTCCGGCGGATCCCTCGTGATCGACCGCACCGAGGCCATGACCGTCGTCGACGTCAACACCGGCAAGTTCGTCGGCAGCGGCGGCAACCTCGAAGAGACCGTCACCAAAAACAACCTCGAAGCGGCCGAGGAGATCGTGCGCCAGCTGCGCCTGCGCGACATTGGCGGCATCATTGTGGTCGACTTCATCGACATGGTGCTCGAATCGAACCGCGACCTCGTGTCGCGTCGGCTGATCGAATGCCTCAGCCGCGACCGCACCAAGCACCAGGTGGCCGAGGTCACCTCGCTCGGACTCGTGCAGATGACCCGTAAGAAGCTCGGCCTCGGACTGCTGGAGTCGTTCAGTGAAAACTGCGAGGCCTGCGCAGGTCGCGGCATCATCGTGCACCACGACCCGGTGATCAAGCACCGCCAGACCGCGCAGCCGCCGCAGGAGCGCCGACCGCGCGCCAAGGCCGGCAGCTCCGCCCCCAATAACAGTGGCGGCAGCAACGCCTCCAGCACTGGCGGCTCCGGCAGCAACCGGGACAACGGGCACAACTCGGGTCAGCGCGACAGCGCTTTTGACGCGCCGAAGAGCGGCCAGGGCACCCACGGCATCACCGAGGACGCCAAGCAGGCTCTCGCGCTGATCGCCGCGCGCACCATCACCCGCACCGGCTCGATCTCGATCATTCCGCTCGAAAGCAGGGAAGCGGACGCTGACGCAGCGACCTTAGCGCCGGTCACGACCGAATCTGCCCACACCGATTCAGCCGGTACTGAGCAGGTCGGTACCGAGCAGGTCGGCACCGTGCAGGTCGGCACCGAGCAGGCCGACGCCGAGCACGCCGAGCACGCCGACACGGCGAACGTCGAGCAGGCCGGACCGGCAGGCGCCGGACCGGCAGGCGCCGAACCGGCAGGCGCCGAACCGGTGAGCACCGAGCGTTCACGCGGTCGGCAGTCGCGGTCGCGCGGCCAGAACGGGCGCACCCAGCAGTCGCGGTCCGAGCAGGCCCGCGCCCGCCAGGCCAGCACGGAACTGGCCAACGCGCAGCAGGCCAACACGCAGCAGGCCGGCACGGAACCGTCGAGCACGCAGCAGGCCGAGCCCGAGGCATCCGCTGCCCCCGTCACTGAGCAGTTCGTCGCGACGAAAGCAACGGATACCGCACCCCGCACCCGCGGTGGGCGCAGCACCCTCGCAGCCGGAGCGCCGACCGTTTCAACACCGATCGTGCCGACCCCCGCCCCCGACACATCGGAGTCTGTTGACATCCTCGACATTCCGGTGAAGAAGTCCACACGCACCACCCGGCGCCCCAGCAAGCAGGTCACCGACCAGCTGCTGGATTCGGTGCTCGACTCGCTGCCGGAACCGAAACTTCCCGGTCAGGGACGCGCGCGCAGCCGTCGCGTCACGACCGCCGGCGGTTCCGCCGGCCAGGCCATTTTGACCGCGACCGGTTCGGCGACCTCCGCGACGACGTCCAGCCAGCCGCCGCACGGCGACTAGGCCCAAACAGAAGTTAGACGGTAACGCAATCGGCGGGCAGCTCCCTCTCCTGCGGCGATGGCCTCTCGGCCTCACCGCGGGGGTGTTGGTGGTGCTCGCCGTTTTCGTCGTGCGGGCGCTTTCGCCCGCCTTCGTCGACGAGCAGCTGAGCGATTTCCAACTGCCCGACCGGGTGCAGGACACCCTGACCCTGGCGATCAGCGTCATCATCGAGTCGGTGCCGTTCGTATTTCTGGGCATCCTACTCTCGGCGGTCGTGCAGGTCTGGCTGCCGCACGGCGTTCTGGCCCGGCATCTGCCACGCAACCCCATTCTGCGGCGCGCCACGATCTCGCTGCTCGGCATGTTTTTTCCGGTCTGCGAGTGCGGCAACGTGCCGCTCGCCCGCGGATTCATGGTCGGTGGGTTCACCGTCTCCGAATCGATCACCTTTCTGCTCGCCGCGCCGATTCTCAACCCGATCACCATAATCACCACGCACCAGGCCTTCGGCTGGGACGGCCACATTCTGGTCGCGCGGCTGGTCGGCGGATTCCTCATCGCCAACGTCGTAGGCTGGCTGTTCAGCAAGCACCCCGACCCGCAGAGCCTGCTGACGACCAGGTTCGCGGCCGCCTGCGCGGTCGGGTCCACGAGCGGGCACGATCATGCACACCACAGGGAGAGCCGGTTCAGCCAGACCACCGAGATCTTCATTCGCGAAACGTCGGTCATCATGCCGGCCCTGTTCATCGGCTCCGCCGTAGCCGCCCTCACTCAGGTGTTCGTGCCGCGGTCGGTGCTGCTCGCGCTCGGCAGCAACCCGGTCTGGTCGGTGCTCGCCATGATGGCACTGGCTTTCATCGTGGCGGTCTGCTCCAACGTTGACGCGTTCTTCGTGCTGTCGTTTGGCAGTACCTTTCTGCCCGGCGGAATCGTGGCGTTCCTCGTGTTCGGTGCCCTGATCGACGTCAAGATGCTCGCCCTCATGCGCACGACCTTCACCAGTCGCACCCTGGTGCAGATCACGGTCGTGGTGGGCCTCATGAGCGCCGCGCTCGGATTGCTGGTGAACTATGTTGCCTGACCGAAAGCTGTCCGGGGCCCTCCGCTATTGGGCTGAGCGCTGGCAGGGTGTGCTGCTCAGCCTCGTGGTCGTTGTCGCGACCCTGTGGCTGGCCCTGAGCGGCCAGCTCGGCCTCTATATCCACCCTCGCTATTTCGTTTTCACGATCGCCATGGCCGTGGTCGGGCTTGTGCTCGTCGCCGCCGGGTTCGCCCGTCGACGCGGTTTTGAGGTCGAACGCAGCGGTCGGGTCCAAACGACTCTGACCGGGGTCGGAGTCGGGCTGCTGCTGATCATGGGCGTCGCCATGGTCGTGGTCCCGCCGACCACCCTGACCAGCGCCACGGCAACCCAGCGCGAGGTCAATTCCGGCGGGCTCGGCACCGACGACGACGCCGACCAGGCCGCGGCGCTCATCGGCACCGGCGACTTTGAGCAGCTCAGCGTGCGCGAGTGGGTCTCTCTGCTCGCGCAATCCTCTGATCCGGCCTTCTACGCCGACAAAACCGCTCAGGTCACCGGGTTCGTCACGCCTGACGCCAAAGACCCCGATAACGTGTTCTATCTGGCCCGGTTCGTCGTCACCTGTTGCGCGGTCGACGCCCAGCCGATCGGCGTTCCGGTCTACCTGCCGGGCTGGCAGGCCGAGTACGAGGTCGATGACTGGGTGCAGGTCACCGGCCGGTTCGAGCTGAGCGTGAGCGCATCAGCGAGCGATCCACTCGCGATCACCCCGGTCGAGATCCTTCCCGTCGACCAGCCGAATGACCCCTATGTCTACTGACCCCTCTGCTGACCTGTTGACCGGGCAACCGCTCCCGGCACGGTCGACCCGCCCATTCCGCCGTACCCTCTGGATACTCGTCGGCGGCCTGGTCGCGGCCTGCGTTGCCCTGGTCGCCGTCAACCTGCTGACCGGCCCCCGGCTCACCGGCGTCGACGTCGACAGCACCGCCGTGGTCTCTTCCGCGAACGCGCGCCTCGTGCTCGCGACGAACCGTCAGTTGACCGACATCACCCCGGAGCAGGTGAGTATCGAGCCGTCCGCAGCCTTTCAGGTCACCACGAGCGCGAATTCCGTCGTGATCTCCTTCCCGCAGCCACTCGCCTACAACACCGACTACGCGGTCTCCGTGCGGGGCATTACCGGCACGGCCGTCGACCGAGAATCGACAGTCAGGGCAGCCTTCAGCACGAGCGAACCCTCGCTGTACTACCTCAGTCGCGCGGCGTCGGCCGCCGAAGCCGGCACGCGCGGCACGGACCGCATCCTGCGTACCACGACCGGCAGGGCTGACACCGAGGTAGCCTTCGAGTCGGCGAACATCCAGCAGTTCGTGCCGATGGGCAGCGAACTCGCCGTGGTCACGGTGAACCCCGATCTGGCCAACGCGCTCTATCGCGTTGATGCCGACGGTACCGCCGAAGCTCTCAACCTGCCCGGTGTCGGCCTCGTGCAGGATCTGCAAGCCGCGCCCGGCCAGTCCCTGCTCGGTTTTCGTTTCACCAGCGCAGCGGATGCCGCAGGCCCGCACTACGACAACGTGCTGTTCGTGCTCGACCTGCGCACCAACAATGCCACTGCGGTCCCTGCCCTCGAGGGTGGCCCGCTGAGTGTTACGACCTGGGGATTCATGGCCAATCGCGCCGACATCGTTGCACAGCAATACGATTCGACCTTGCTGCTGATCAATCCGCTAAACCAGTCCGGCGGCAACCCGCTCGAGAATGAACCCGAATTCGACCCGCCGGTACCGCTCGGGCAATTCGCGAACCTCACCGCGTTCGCGCCCGACGGCGTGCGCATCGCCGTGTCGGACCGCGACGGCCAGTACGTGCTTGATCTGTCGCAGGGCACAGAGTCCGCCATCGTGCCGCAGAGCGTGGAAGGCACCACCCAGTACACCGCCGAGCTGCGCTTCCTTGCCGGGGGAGCCGGCACGGACTCCGACAGCTACGTGCAGCGCGTCGCCGAGTTCGACGCCGCTACCGGTTCGGTCAGGCAATATCTCTCGCTGGTGCAGGGTGGTGAGGCGCGCACCGTCTATGCGCCGGCATCCGCTGACGAAACCATTGTTGGATTCGAGCTCTCGCCGAACGACCAGTTCCTGGCCGTGCAGATCGTGCCGAACCGTGAGACCGAGCGCTCTGACGGATACCCGGTCAATGCTCAGGCAACGGATGCAACGACCCTGTTCGTGAACGTGGCTACCGGCGCGGTGCGCCGCAGCGTGCTCGGCTTCGATGCCACCTGGCAGTAGCCGAGGCTACAGTCCGCGCCGCTCCCGGGCGGTCACACGCAGCCCGCTGGAGCGCAGCCGCACGATCATCTCCCGAAAGCTCACCGGCACGGCCCCGGCGGCCACCAGGTCCGCGTAGCGGCCTTCAGGCACGTCGTAGTGGTCGAGGTCGAAGCCACGCCGGGGAATACCGGCCTGAGCGGCGAAAGCGTGCAATTCGTGCAGATTCGAGTCGCTCACGAGGTGTGCCCACACCGTTCCGTGCGCCGGCCAGCTAGGCTGGTCGATAAGTATTGCCATGATCGAAGTCTACGAGCCGCCCTGTGTTTCAGAAGTGGTTCAGACACGCCGTGCCGTTGGTTTGACCACGGGTAGCGGATCAGGTAAAGTCAACCCTTGGTGTGCGTTAGATAAATAAGCGCGAATACCAAGGTTTTCTGAGTGCGCTGGGCCAACCGGTCCGTGTACTGCAGTGAATGCAGCAGTCAAGTTTGAGCAGTGAGTTTCCGCAAATTGGAGCCTCAGGCTCCCCAGAGATTGGTACGTAAAGTGGTTTACGCAGTTGTGCGCGCCGGAGGGCGGCAGGAGAAGGTAGAGGTCGGTACCATCGTGACGATGGACCGAATCAAGGCTGACAAGGACGGCAACGTCGAGCTGGCCGCTGTGCTCCTCGTCGACGGCGACAAGATCACCTCTGACGGGGCGTCACTGGCCAAGGTCAAGGTCACTGCTGAGGTTTTGAACAACCTTCGCGGTCCGAAGATCGTCATCCAGAAGTTCAAGAACAAGACCGGGTACAAGAAGCGTCAGGGGCACCGTCAGGAGCTCACTCGCGTTCAGGTTACCGGCATCGCCTAGGCCAGAGGAGATAGACAGATGGCACATAAAAAAGGTGCGAGTTCCACTCGCAACGGTCGTGACTCGAACGCTCAGCGCCTCGGCGTGAAGCGCTTCGGTGGTCAGGTTGTCGGCGCGGGCGAGATCATCGTTCGGCAGCGCGGCACGCACTTCCACCCCGGCGTCAACGTCGGCCGTGGCGGCGACGACACCCTCTTCGCTCTCGAAGCCGGCTCCGTGCAGTTCGGCGCCAAGGGTGGCCGCAAGGTCATCAACATCGTGGTTGCAGCCGAGTAGGTTTTTACAGCACAGTATTTTTCGTACACAACGTCAGGGCGGGCTTCGGTCCGCCCTGACGTGTTTGTTCAGCACTTTTTGTAGCACATCGTTCCACGCACGGGTTTCATAGCACCTCGTTTTGAAGCATTTCTTGCGCCACCTGAAAGGGGCACTCCATGGCCACATTCGTTGACCACGTGACGCTGCATTTACGAGCGGGCAATGGAGGAAACGGATGCGTTTCGGTCAAGCGCGAGAAGTTCAAACCTCTCGCCGGTCCCGACGGCGGTAACGGCGGCAGCGGCGGAGACCTCGTGCTCGTGGCCGATCCCAGCACGACCACCCTGCTCGGCTTCCACCGGTCACCGCACCGCAGCTCCGACAACGGCGGCCCCGGCATGGGCGACCACCGCAATGGCCACAACGGCGAGATGCGCGAGCTCATGGTTCCCATCGGCACCGTGGTCAAGGACATCGAGGGCAACCAGCTCCTCGACATGGACGAACCAGGCCTGCGCCTCATCGTCGCGCCCGGCGGCCAGGGCGGGCTCGGCAACGCCGCCCTCGCCTCGACCAAGCGCAAGGCCCCCGGCTTTGCCCTGCTCGGCACGCTCGGCTGGGAAGGCGACGTCTACCTCGAGCTCAAGACCGTAGCGGATGTCGCGCTCGTCGGGTACCCTTCGGCTGGTAAGTCCAGCCTGATCGCCGCCATGAGTGCGGCTCGCCCCAAAATCGCCGACTACCCCTTCACCACGCTGCACCCCAACCTCGGCGTCGTCGAATCGGGTGAGTCGCGCTACACCATTGCCGACGTGCCCGGCCTGATCGAGGGCGCGAGCGAGGGCAAGGGGCTCGGCCTCGAGTTCCTTCGCCACGTTGAACGCTGCACCGCCCTGCTGCATGTGCTGGACTGTGCCACGCTCGAGCCCGGTCGCGACCCGATCAGTGACCTCGACGTCATTCTCGGCGAACTCGACGCCTACCCGGTGCCCGACGGCCAAAAGCCGCTGCTGCAGCGCTCCCAGCTCATCGCCCTGAACAAGATCGACGTGCCGGAAGGCCGCGAACTGGCCGCCTTCGTCAAGGCCGACCTCGAAGCCCGTGGCTACCGCGTATTCGAAATTTCCAGCGTCACCCACGAGGGTCTCAAACAGCTCAACTACGCCCTCGCCGAGGTCGTCGAACAGGGCCGCGCCGAGGCTGCCGCAGCCGAAGCGAAGAAGCCGCGCATCATCATCCGTCCCAAAGCCGTCGATGAGGGCGGCTTCGTCATCAAGGTCGAGGGTGGCACCTTCGGCAACATTTACCGCATTCTCGGTACCAAGCCGGAACGCTGGATTCAGCAGACCGACTTCACGAACGATGAGGCCGTCGGCTTCCTCGCCGACCGACTCGCCAAGCTCGGCATCGAGAATGAGCTGTACAAGTCGGGAGCCATCGCCGGCTCGACCGTCATCATCGGCCCCGGCCACGGTGTCGTCTTCGACTGGGAGCCCACGCTCACCTCCACCGCCGAACTCATCACGGCTCCCCGAGGCACCGACGCCCGCCTTGACGAGCCTAAACGTCGCACCAGCAACGAACGCCGCGAGGAGTACTTCGGCCGAATGGACGCCAAGTCCTCGGCCCGCGCCGAACTCATTCGTGAGCGCGAAGCCGGCATGTGGCAGACCGGCGAGGAGGAACACAACGAAGACGTTCGCCTCGCCGACGTGGAATTGAACTTCTCCACGCCGGCCGACGCCGCTGAGCCCGAAACCGCGCCAGACACCGGCATCGAAACGGATGCCAATGCTGACGAGACTGAGACAGACCCAACGGAAGAAGTACAGAAGTGAGTGGCTTAGCCAGGGACAACGTAGCGGGCGCGAAACGCGTCGTGGTGAAGGTCGGGTCTTCGTCGATCAGCGGCGAGAACTCCGACCAGATCACACCACTCGTTGACGCCCTGGCCGAGGCCTACGGTCGCGGCACCGAGGTGGTACTCATCTCCTCGGGCGCGGTCGCCACCGGCATGCCCTTCCTGAACCTTGATGAACGCCCCAGCGACGTAGCCACCCAGCAGGCCGCCGCCGCTGTCGGGCAGAATGTGCTCATCTTTCGGTACCAGGAAAGCCTCGACAGGTACGGCATCGCTGCCGGTACCGTGCTGCTGACCGAGGGCGACGCTCTCAAGGAACCGCACCGAAGCAACACCCGGCGCGCACTGGAACGACTGCTCGACCTGCGCATTCTGCCGGTCGTCAACGAGAACGACACCGTGGCTGTCTATGGCTTGCGGTTCGGCAGCAATGATCGCCTCGCCGCCCTGGTCGCAACCCTCATCCAAGCCGACCTGCTGATCATGCTCAGCGACGTCGACGCGCTCTACACCAAGCCGCCGCACCTGCCGGGCGCTGAGAAGCTCGACTTCATCGCCGCGGACGACCCGCTCGACGGGTTCGAGTTCAGTTCGAGCGGAGCAACCGGAGTGGGCACCGGGGGAGCGAGCACGAAGGTGGTCGCCGCCCGCCTCGCCACCAAGGCTGGCACCGCCGTTTTGGTCACCTCGACCGAACTGGCCGCTGCAGCCCTGCGTGGCGAGCACGTCGGCACCTGGTTCGAGCCGACGGCAAGCGAAGAGCGTCGCGCGCTGCTCTGACCGCACCAGCTGCGCTAAACTGCCGGTGGTCGCACGGCGCGTCCATTATTCTTGCCGGAGGGCCAGATTCATGTGGGGTTGCACGTCCTTATTGGGGTCAGCGTGAATGGCTTCAGCGTTAATGTAGCCAACCGAAATATCACCCGATGAGGGCGCACTCGCAGCAGGTTGTTCGATCCGCCGCGCGTATCGTGGTCAAGGTGGGCTCCTCGTCGATCAGTGGCGAAAACTCCGGGCAGATCGCGCCCTTGGTCGATGCCCTGGCTGAAGCGCATGCCCGGGGCACCGAGGTGGTTCTGGTCTCGTCCGGTGCCATTGCCATCGGCATGCCGTACCTCCAGCTGCAGGAACGGCCGACCGACCTGGCGACCCAGCAGGCGGCGGCATCCGTTGGTCAGAATCTGTTGATCTTTCGGTACCAGGACAGCCTCGACCGCTACGACATCGTGGCCGGTCAGGTGCTGCTGACGGCGAGTGACCTCGACAACGCCACCCACCGCGGCAACGCCCAGCGCGCCATGGAGCGCCTGATGGCGCTGCGTATTCTTCCGATCGTCAACGAGAATGACACCGTAGCCACCCACGAGATTCGATTCGGCGACAACGACCGACTGGCCGCCCTCGTCGCCACCCTGATCGGTGCCGACCTGCTCGTGCTCCTCAGCGATGTGGATTCCCTCTACACGTGCCCGCCGGACCTGCCCGGTGCTGAGCGCATCAGCCACGTGGCATTCGGTGACCCGTTGGTGGGGATGGAATTCGGCGCGACTGCCGTCAACGGGGTCGGCACCGGGGGAGCGAGCACCAAGGTGACGGCGGCGCGCATCGCGGCCCAGGCCGGAACCGCCGTGCTGGTCACGGCGACCGGGTTGGTGGCCGAGGCGCTGCGCGGGGATCCGGTGGGAACCTGGTTCGAACCGTCGCCAGCACCGTCAGCACTGCGTATTTCCTGAGAGCCGAGAATAGTCTCATGGTTCGCCTCCCGTAAACTAGGTTCATGTTGCAGTCTCTGAACGATGTAGCCCAGCTCACGCCCACCCTCGAGGCCGCTCGCGCCGCCTCCCTGCCGCTCGCTTCAGCGCCGACAGAGCTAAAGAATAAAGCGCTGAAATTGATTGCGCAATCGCTGCGCGACCACGCCGCGCAGATCGTGACGGCCAACCAGGTCGACCTCGCTGCCGGCGCCACCAACGGCCTCAGTGCCGGACTGCTCGACCGGCTCAAGCTCGACCCGCCGCGCATTATGGCCCTCGCCGACTCCGTCGACCAGATCGCGCTGCTGACCGACCCGGTCGGCCAGGTCGTGCGCGGCAGCAGCCTGCCCAACGGCATCAAAATCAGCCAGGTGCGTGTTCCCTTCGGCGTCATCGGAGTCATCTACGAAGCTCGCCCGAACGTCACCGTCGATCTGGCCGCCCTCGCCTTGAAGAGTGGCAACGCCGTCGTGCTCCGCGGTGGTTCCGCTGCCGAGAACAGCAACCGAATACTCATTGACCTGGTGCAGGCGGCGATCACCGACGCCGGACTCAACCCTGATTCGGTGCAGACCATCGACCCCTTTGGCCGGGCCGGCGCGACCGAGCTCATGAAGGCTCGCGGCTACGTCGACGTGCTCATTCCCCGTGGCAGCGCCAACCTGATCCAGACCGTGGTTCGTGAGTCCCAGGTGCCGGTCATCGAGACCGGTGCCGGCGTCGTGCACGTCTTCCTCGATGAGACGGCTACCAAGCAGTGGGCGATCGATATCGTGCACAACTCCAAGACGCACCGTCCGAGCGTCTGCAATGCCCTGGAAACCCTGCTCGTACACCGCAGCGCAGCTGAACGCTTGCTTCCCGATGTGTTGGACAAGCTCACGGCGTCCGGTGTCACCATCCATGCGGATGCCCGCACCCGCGCGCTCTATCCGGCCGCTGTCCCGGCGACCGACGATGACTGGGGCACCGAATACATGAGCCTCGACATTTCGGTGGCGATTGTCGACTCCCTCGATGAGGCCATGGACCACATTCGTCGCTATTCAACCGGGCACACCGAGTCGATCATCACCAACGATCTGCAGAACGCTGAGCGCTTTCTGAACGAGGTCGATTCGGCCTCGGTCATGGTCAACGCCTCCACTCGCTTCACCGACGGCGGAGAATTCGGCTTCGGTGCCGAGGTGGGTATCTCCACCCAGAAGCTGCACGCTCGTGGGCCGATGGGTTTGCCAGAGCTGACCAGCACAAAGTGGATCGTGCGCGGCACCGGCCAGGTACGCGCGTAGGTTCACACGCGGGTGCCGGTCAAGTGCGCCGGTCAAGCTAGAATGAGTCGACGGCGTGAGCCGTCAGGCGCGCGACCCGTCGCGGCCAACTGGGGCCGCGCCCGACTGCGCGGCGCGTGAATGGAGAACCGATGTCTTTTGTGAGTGCCGTGCTAACCGAGGTCGAGCACATCGCCTTGCCGTTGCCGCTCATCATCTACCCGATGGTGGCCGCCGTGTTGTTCCTGGCCCTCGGCGTCGTGCTGTGGAGCTTTCGTGATGTGTCCAACCGCCACAGCGGCAAGGCTGACGCCTACGCAGCCGCGCATGGCGGACACGGTGGTACCACCGGCACCGGTGGCCACTAGAAGCCTGATTTTAACGTGACAGTTCGTCGCCTTCGCATCGGCGTGATGGGCGGAACGTTCGACCCCATTCACCATGGGCACCTCGTCGCCGCCAGCGAGGTGGCACAGAGCTTCGACCTCGACGAGGTGATCTTCGTGCCCACCGGGCAGCCGTGGCAGAAAAGCGGCGTCACCCGCGGCGAACATCGCTACCTGATGACGGTGATTGCGACCGCGTCCAATCCGCGGTTCACAGTGAGTCGGGTGGATATTGACCGGGTCGGCCCGACTTACACCATTGATACGCTGCGTGATCTGCACGAAGAACGTCCGGATGCCGAATTGTTCTTCATTACCGGAGCGGATGCGATCACCCAGATTCTCGGCTGGAAAGACGTGCGTGAACTGTGGCAGCTGGCACATTTCGTGGCTGTGAGTCGCCCGGGCCATGAGCTGAGCGTTTCGGGATTACCGAACCAAGACGTAAGCTTGTTGGAAGTTCCGGCACTGGCTATTTCGTCCACTGACTGCCGGGCACGGGTCAATCGGGGATTCCCGGTCTGGTATCTGGTCCCCGACGGGGTCGTCCAGTACATCTCAAAGCATCATCTGTATCGGAGTGTGGCATGACGTCGGGAGACCCTCAGCCGCTCAGCCGACGTCAGGCGCGCGAACTCGCCCGCGAACAGGGTGACGAAGCCGCCGCGGTGTACGACGCCATCCCGGCCCTCGACGTTCCGGTGCTGGTCCCGGCCGCGCTTCGCCCGGCACCGTTTGCTTCATCGGCACAGACCTCGACATCACGGCGAACGAGCCGGCACCACACGGCTCCCGATCCGAAAGAGCCTCAGGACACCGTCGATCCAGTTCCAACCCCGGGTGCAGCCGAGCCCGACCCGTCGGTTCCGGCACCGCACACCCTGAGTCGCCGGGAATTGCGCGCACTGCACGCACGTGAAGATGAGGAACGGGCTCTCAATACTGGGGACCTCACGACCCCCGCCGATCAGCCCGCCGACGCTGAAACTACTGATGCTGGGCCGGTTGACCCTGAACTGGTCGAGGCCGAGCTGGTCGAGGCCGAGCTGATCGAGCCCGAGCCCACCACGCCGGTCGCCGTCGACCCGGTCGAATCCGAGCAGATGTACGCCGAGCCGATCGTGGCCGAGCCGATCGTGGCCGAGCCGATCGTGGCCGAGCCGATCGAGGCCGAGCCGATCGAGGCGCCGGATCCGACCATCAGTGACAAGACCGGATGGATGCCGCCGATCGGACACTGGTCGGTCGATGCGGATGCTCCGCGCGTCGACGTATCGCAGCCTGACCAGTCGCTCGACGAACTGATCAACCGTGGTATCGGGGCCGGGGGCATTCCCACCACCACGAACGCGCTCATCCTGCCGTCGATTCCCCACCAGCCGAGCAGCGTGAGTCCCATCTCCAATACGGGCGAGATCATGATCACGGGGTCATTCGACCTGCCGCGCAGTCTTGGCTCGACCGGCGCCCATCCGAATCTGTTCGATTCGTCCGAGATGGACCACCTGATGGACCAGCTCGACGCCGATCAGCTAGGCGGGGACTCGGCCCCGGTCAGTGCGAGTCGCGCCGTGAGCACGCACGCGTCTACCCGCGGGATGTTGACCCCGCCGAAGAATCAGCGTGCCTCACTTCCCACCGTTTTGGTCATCGCCACGGCCGCACTGGCCGTGAGTGTTCTGGCACTCTTCGTGACCGGCTACCTGCTTGGTCTCTTCTAGTGCCCCGCGCCATGCATCCGTGTCCTTCCTTCCTCGCGGGCCTCTTCGGCTCGCTCGTTTCCCCCATCATCGCCACAAGCGCATTCGCGCCTCGCGGCACAATCTCAAGGATTCATTCATGACCACGTCACCCCACGCCCTCGAGCTGCTTGCCATCGCCGTCGCCGCCGCCGACTCCAAGGGAGGCGAAGACCTCGTTGCCCTCGACGTCTCCAACCCGCTTCCCCTCGCCGACATCTTCTTCATCGTCACTGGTCGGTCGGAGCGCAACGTTGTAGCCATTGCCGGCGAGATTGAAGACAAGCTGATCGAGGCCGGCCACAAGCCGCTGCGGCGCGAGGGACGCGCTGCCGGCCGCTGGGTGCTCGTTGACTTCGGTGACCTGGTCGTGCACGTTTTTCACGAAGAAGAGCGCCAGTACTACTCCCTGGAGCGATTGTGGAAGGACTGCCCGGTGATTCCGACCGGGATTCCCGCCAAAGTGACGTCAAACGAGGCCGCCGATGAGGCTGCCGACGAGGTCGCGGAGTAGCTTCGGTTTCGCAGATCACAATCTGTGTTGTAAGCTAACAAAGTTGTTTCGGAGCAATTCGAAACAACAATCTGGGTCCGTGGCGCAGCTGGTAGCGCACCTGCATGGCATGCAGGGGGTCAGGGGTTCGAATCCCCTCGGATCCACCAAATATGAAGTAGCCCCGACATTGTCGGGGCTACTTTTTTGTGATCCATCGTGTAAAAGTTGTGAATGCAAAAGAAATACCGCGTGGCGGGTATCGGAAAAAGAGTTCGGCAGCCATAATTCGTTAGTGGTTATCGCCACACGCGAATGTATCCATCCCGAATGTATTCGACACCTCATTGGAGAATCTCAGAATGAAGAAGACCACGGTTCAGCTGCTGGATGACCTTGACGGCACCGTTATTGAAAATGGGTCCGGAGCAACCGTTTCCTATGCTTTCGAAGGGGAATCGTACGAGATCGATCTGTCCGCCGAAAACCTCGCTGAATTTCGCGCCGCGATCAAGCCATACACAAATGTTTCCCGACGCGTTGGCTATGTGCCCGCTAAGTCACGCGGCACCAGTTCGGCCGGTTCGGACCGGGCCGAGCTCCAGGCCATTCGTGCCTGGGCTGCCGCCAACGGCGTTGCCGTATCCGACCGTGGGCGCATTGCCGGCACCGTGCGCGAGGCCTATGCCAGGGCGCAGGCCTAGCAGAGCCCGAACAGACCATTGCTCCGGATCAGCGGTCCCTGCCTGAGCGAGGGCACCTATGCCGTCTGTTGCGGCCGATTTCACAGCGGTGCTGCGCTGCCGCCGACGGCCGAATGGCTCATGCGATCTCGGTATAGCGCCTTCTGCCGGGATGACGCGCAGTATCTGCTTCAGACGTGGCATCCGTTGACCCGACCGGAATCACTCGAACTGGACCCGGCGATAACTTGGCGACGGCTCGATATCGTGCGTACAGAGCGCGGTGGTTTACTCGATAGTGAGGGCGTCGTGCAATTCACAGCGCACTATCGTGAAAACGGCATAGCGGGTCAGCAGAAAGAAGTGAGCCGCTTTCTCAAGGTTGACCGCCAATGGTATTACCTCGATGCCGTTCCAGACAGACTGAACTCCAGATAGCCACTTCCAGCCGCATGGCCGGGATGGAATCTCAGAGGGCGCGTCACCGCGGTCGATATCGGGCGGCCACCTCCCAGAAATCTGGCTTAGATTGGGTAAATGTCTGAGCATCTCTCCCGCGATATCGCCAGTGGCAGTGACCCGCGGCATCCGGCGCGGCGGGCCCTGCGA
The DNA here is from genome assembly GCF_002929575.1 of Cryobacterium sp. N21. Taxonomy (NCBI): domain Bacteria; kingdom Bacillati; phylum Actinomycetota; class Actinomycetes; order Micrococcales; family Microbacteriaceae; genus Cryobacterium; species Cryobacterium sp. N21. The sequence goes on from NZ_PJJQ01000031.1 coordinate 102,993, forward strand.
CGAGCTCGCGCGTGGGTTGACGGGCACCCCTATCTACTCTTCGCCTATCGCCTCGGGGTCGGGCTGCTCGGCACAGTGATTGTTGTTATCGGCATCATTCTGATTCCCCTGCCTGGACCGGGGTGGCTGATCGTCTTCTTGGGACTCGCCGTGCTCGGAACGGAATTCGCTTCAGCGCGTCGGCTCGGCGGGGTACTCAAACAGATTGTCACGCGGGTCTGGGCCTGGTGGCGTTCGCGTCGCGACCGTCCGGTGGCCGGCTGATCTGACCGCCGGCGCGCTCAGCGAGCGGTCAGAAACAGCGCGGCCAGCAGCGCGATGTAGACGATGACGAAAATTGCCGGCGTGACAAATCGCACGACATTGACCCAGGGAGCCATGGCCACGATGCTCCGGGTGAGCGCGCTGGGCGTCTCCAGGCCACGCAGGTCGGTGATGACGGCGAGGCCTTCATTGGCCGCGGCAATCTGGGCCAAAGCTCCGAAAATGCCCGAGGCCAGCAGAATGCCCGCCGCGGCGATGCGCACGGAGAGCTCTGTCGTGCCGAGGCCCAGGGCGAGAAAGCCCACGATGGCCGTGAGCAGGAAGGTCGGCGCGGCTTGGGACGCGATGATGTGTCCGCGGGCTTTCACCCAGGCAGTGATGAGCTCGGATTCGGTCATGGCTGGCTCCATTCTTCGGGTGCCGCACGGCACCTGGATCTATTCTGGCCGCTCCGGCAGATCGTACGGCTCTTTCAACCGTGCGAGTCTGGGTGAAACGGAATAACAGCGGCCGGGCCAAGGTTCCACCGGTGTATGCATGTGCATAGAAAAGACTCGTTCTGAGAGGCTGTACCCGCGTGACGCACAAACTTGAACTGGGACTCGATACCTTCGGCGACGTTACCTTCGACGCCGATGGGCGGCCGCTGGCTCAGCCACAGGTGCTGCGCAACGTCGTGGCCGAAGCCGTGCTGGCCGACCAGGTCGGCCTGGATTTCTTCGGCATCGGCGAGCACCACCGCGCCGATTTCGCCGTGTCAGCACCCGAAGTGGTGCTTGCCGCGATCGCCGGCCAGACCAGCCGGATTCGACTGGGCTCAGCCGTGACCGTACTCAGCTCCGACGACCCGGTGCGGGTCTACCAGCGCTTCGCCACGCTCGACGCCGTGTCGTCTGGACGCGCGGAGATCATTCTCGGGCGCGGTTCGTTCACCGAATCCTTTCCGCTGTTCGGCCTGGATCTCGGTGACTATGAGCAATTGTTCGAGGAGAAGCTCGAATTGTTCACCGAACTGCTCAAGGAACAGCCGGTGACCTGGTCCGGTCAGACCCGGGCAGCCCTGAACGACCAGACCGTGTTTCCGCCGACCGAGTCCGGAGCGATCAAGACCTGGATCGGTGTGGGCGGCAGCCCTGAGTCGGTCATTCGCGCCGCGCACTACGGTCTGCCGCTCATGCTCGCCATCATCGGCGGTGCGCCGCTCGCCTTCGCGCCTCTCGTCGACCTCTACCAGCGCGCCCTGGCGCAGTTCGAGAAGCCCACGCTGCCGATCGGTGAGCACTCGCCCGGCTATATCGCCGAGACGGATGCTCAGGCTCGCGACGAAATGTGGCCGCACTACGAGGCGATGCAGAACCGCATCGGTCGGGAACGCGGCTGGGGCCCGGCCACTCGGGAACGTTTCGAGCAGGATGCCGGCCCCGACGGCGCCGTGTTCGTGGGTTCACCCGAGACCGTGGCCACGAAGATCGCCACGGTGGTGCAGGGACTCGGGCTCAGCCGGTTCGACCTGAAGTACAGCATCGGCACGCTCCCGCACGAGAAATTGATGAACAGCATCGAGCTCTTTGGTACCCGGGTCGCACCGCTCGTGCGCGAAGAACTCGGCTAAGCCTGCCCGGAGCGGCTCGGATGACCGGATATGTCGGCGGATGCCTGTAGCGTGTTCTCCAAGCGCGATTCGGTCATCCGTCGGCGCTGTCTTGTCGCCTCTGTCACACCTGACCGTGTCCCGTCTTCATCCCGAGGAGTCTCATGGAAACCTGGCCCGGAACCGCCTACCCCCTTGGCGCAACGTTCGACGGGAGCGGTACCAACTTCGCACTGTTCAGCGAAGCCGCTCAACGCGTTGAACTCTGTCTCATCGATGAAGATGGAGGTGAGACGCGAGTTGAGGTGCGCGAGTCATCCGCTTATATCTGGCATTGCTACCTGCCGCTGGTGCAGCCGGGGCAGCGCTACGGGTATCGGGTGTACGGCGACTACAACCCGGCGGCCGGTAACCGGACCAACCCGAGCAAGCTGCTGCTCGACCCATACGCCAAGGCCACCACGGGGGCCATCGACTGGGACCCGTCGCTGTTCTCCTACGATTTCGACGACCCGGATTCGGCGAACGACGAGGATTCCGCCTCGCACATGATGCTCGGCGTCGTCGTCAACCCGTTCTTCGACTGGACCGGTGATCGATCCCTCCGCACGCCCTACAGCGAGTCCTTCATCTACGAGGCACACGTGAAGGGCCTGACCAAGCTGCAGGAGTCCGTGCCTGAAACCCAGCGCGGCACCTACGCGGGCCTGGCGCATCCGTCGGTGATCGACCACCTGCAAAAGCTCGGTGTGACTGCCATCGAACTGATGCCGGTGCACCAGTTTGTCAATGACGGCACCCTCGTGGAGCAGGGCCTGGGCAACTATTGGGGCTACAACACGATCGGATTCTTTGCGCCGCACAACGCGTATTCCTCGACCGGTGATCTCGGCCAGCAGGTGCAGGAATTCAAGGGAATGGTGCGCAGCCTGCACGCCGCCGGCATCGAGGTCATTCTCGACGTGGTCTACAACCACACCGCCGAGGGCAACCACATGGGTCCGACCCTGTCGTTCAAGGGCATCGACAACGAGGCCTATTACCGCCTGATGGACGACGACAAGCGCTACTACATGGACTACACCGGGACCGGCAACACCCTCAACGTGCGGCACCCGCACGTGCTGCAGCTCATCATGGACTCGCTGCGCTACTGGGTGCTCGAGATGCACGTCGACGGCTTTCGGTTCGACCTGGCCAGCGCCCTGGCCCGCGACCTCTACGAGGTCGACAAGCTCTCCACCTTCTTCGAGCTCGTGCAGCAAGACCCGATCGTCTCGCAGGTCAAGCTCATCGCCGAGCCGTGGGACGTCGGCCCCGGCGGCTATCAGGTCGGCAATTTTCCCTCCCAGTGGTCGGAATGGAACGGCAAGTACCGCGATACCGTGCGTGATTTCTGGCGGGGGGAGCCATCCACTCTCGGCGAATTCGCCTCCCGCGTCGCCGGATCGGCCGACTTGTACGAGCACTCCGGGCGCCGTCCGATGGCGTCGATCAACTTCGTCACCGCGCATGACGGCTTCACCATCGCCGATCTCGTGTCGTACAACGAGAAGCACAATGACGCCAACGGCGAAGACAACAAAGACGGCGAGTCGCACAACCGCTCCTGGAACTCCGGCGTCGAAGGTCTCAGCGATGATCCGGAGATTCGTGGGTTGCGCGCGCGGCAGGCACGCAACTTCATCGCGACGCTGCTTTTGTCGCAGGGGGTTCCGATGCTGCTGCACGGCGATGAGCTCGGGCGAACCCAGCAGGGTAACAACAACACCTACGCGCAGGATTCCGAGCTGACCTGGGTGCACTGGGACGAAGCGGATGTGCCGCTGATCGAATTCACGGCGGCCGTTTCCCGCCTCCGCCGCGAGCACCCGACGTTTCGGCGCAGTCGCTTCTTCGACGGTCGCCCCGGTAACCGCGTCGCGGGCGAATCGCTGCCCGATATCGTGTGGCTGGGCACCGATGGTGAACCGATGGCGTCGGAAGACTGGGACGAAAACCTCGCTCGCACGGTCGCCAAATTCCTCAACGGCAACGGAATCCGTGAACGAGACGTGCGCGGTCAGGACGTCACCGACGACAACTTTCTGCTGTTGTTCAACGCCGACGCCGAAGACGTCGAATTCACGCTGCCACCCAACGAATATGCCCCGGCCTGGGAAATTGTGGTCGACACCGCCGGTGAGGGGGCCGATTCCATCGCCCGTCCGGCCGGAGCCATCCAGACCGTGGCCGGTCGTTCCCTCGTGGTCCTGCGCGCCTATCACGAACCCGAAGTTGCACCGGATCACTCCGTCGCCGCGTCACTGGCCGGTGCCACCGGTCTGATCACGCTGCCGGGCCACAGCTGAGGGCCGTTCGGTGACCCTTGACGCAGATCTTTTCGTGACGGTGCCCGTCGTCGCGCCGTTGTCGACCTACCGCCTGCAGATCACTGCGGGTTTCGACCTTGACGCGGCCGCAGGGATCGTCGATTACCTTCGCGATCTCGGTGCCGACTGGGTCTACCTGTCGCCGCTGTTGAAGGCCGAAGACGGATCGGATCACGGCTACGACGTCGTCGACCACTGCCTGGTCGACCCAGCACGCGGCGGGGCGGATGCCTTGGGTCGCCTGGCCACTGCCGCGCATCGGGTCGGGCAGGGCGTGCTCGTGGACATCGTGCCCAACCACGTGGGCGTGGCCACGCCGCGGCAGAATCCTTGGTGGTGGGACCTGCTGCAGAACGGCGAACAGTCACGGTACGCCGAGGCCTTCGATGTGGACTGGGAGTTCGGTAGCGGCAGAATCCGCATTCCGGTGCTCGGTGATGATCAGGGCGGCGACGTTCAGCGCGGTGACGATCAGGGCCGCGGCGAGCTCGACCGGCTTGAGCTGGTCGACGGCGAACTGCGCTACTTCGACAACCGGTATCCGCTGGCGTCCGGAACCGCCGACGACGGTGCCAGCCCGGCCGACGTGCATGACCGCCAACACTATGAGCTCGTGAACTGGCGCCGCGCTGACGCGGAGCTCAACTATCGGCGCTTCTTCGCCGTGAACAGTTTGGCCGGCATTCGCGTCGACGTGCCGTGGGTGTTCGAAGAGTCGCACCGCGAGATCGTGCGCTGGGTCAAGGACGGCCTGGTTCAGGGCCTCCGGGTGGACCACCCCGACGGCCTCGCCGACCCGGCCGGCTACCTCGAAGCCCTGCGCCGCGCCACCGACGGGGCGTACGTGCTGGTCGAGAAGATTCTCGAGGGTCCGGAACAACTTCCGTCGAGCTGGGCGACGGCCGGGACGACCGGGTATGACGCCCTCGCCGACGTGGACCGGGTGCTCGTCGATCCGGCCGGTCAGCCTGCCCTTGACGCCCTGGAATCACGGCTGCAGGGCGACACCGTCGCTTGGAACGATCTGGTCTTTCGCAACAAGCGTGCGGTGGCCGACGGCATCCTTCGCTCGGAAGTGCTGCGCATCGCCCGTCTGGTACCGAACGACGAGGAGGCCGACACCACCGCCGACGCCGTGGCCGAACTGCTGGCCTGGTTTCCGGTCTACCGCTCCTACCTGCCCCTCGGCCAGGGCGACCTGCAGGTGGCGGCGGGGCGGTCGATCACGCACCGCCCGCACCTGGAGGCCGAGATCGACCGGCTGCTGCCGCTGCTGGGAGACCCGGGGCATCCGGCGGCCGTACGTTTTCAACAGACTTCGGGCATGGTGATGGCCAAGGGGGTCGAGGACCGGGCCTACTACCGGTTCGGTCGGCTGACCTCGCTCAACGAGGTGGGAGCCGACCCCGACGAGTTTGCGGTGACGGTGGCCGAGTTTCACGACCGGCAGCGCGCGCGCCAGGCCAGCTTTCCGCGGTCGATGACGACGCTGTCCACCCACGACACCAAACGTGGCGAAGACGTGCGCGCCCGTATCTCGGTGCTCGCCGAGATTCCCGCCGAGTGGGAGGCTGCCCTGGACCAGCTGCGGGAGGCGCATCCGCTCGGGGACGCACCGTTTGAGAACCTGCTCTGGCAGGCAATCGTCGGCTCCTGGCCGGCCAGCCGGGAGCGCCTCGCCGTCTACGCGCTCAAGGCGGCGCGCGAGGCCGGAACCATCACCACGTGGACAGAGCAGAACGCCGAATTCGAAGCGAAACTGGGGGACCTCGTCGCTCTCGCTACCAGCCCGGGGTCTACCCACGATCTGATTGCTGCGCTGGTCGAGCGGATGCAGCAGGCAGGCTGGAGCAACTCGCTCGCGCTCAAACTGCTGCAGCTGACCATGCCGGGCGTTCCCGACGTGTACCAGGGCAGTGAACTGTGGGAGACCTCACTCGTCGACCCCGACAACCGTCGCACGGTCGACTACACGCTGCGCCGTCAGTTGCTGACCCGCATCGACAGCGGATGGCTTCCCGAGGTAGACGAGACAGGTGCCGCCAAGCTGCTGATCACCGCCCGGGCCCTGCGGCTGCGCCGCGACCGGCCGGACCTGTTCACTCGCTACGCCCCGGTTCCGGTTTTCGGGTCGGGCGCGAGCTATCTCGTGGCGTTTGATCGCGGGGGAGCGATCACGCTGGCCACCCGATTGCCGATCGGGCTGCAGGAGGCGGGCGGTTGGGGAGACACGACGATTGCTGTGGCGGGGCGCGCCTATATCGATCTGGTCACGCAGGAGCGCTTCGAGGGCCCGAACCTCGACGTCGTCCAGGTGCTCGCGCACTACCCGGTGGCGCTTCTGGTGGCCGTCGATGACCGAAATCCGGTCTCTACCCACACAGGACGACACGCATGAACGATCAGAAATTTGCCGTCTGGGCTCCTGACGCGCGCGTCGTGCAGGTGCAACTCGGCCTCCGCCAGCTCGAGCTCACGGCGCGCGACGACGGGTGGTGGGAGCTGCCGGCATCCGCTCAACCCCCGGTCACCGGACCGATCGACTACGGATTCATCGTGGACGGGCGCGGACCGTTCGCCGACCCCCGGTCGCGGCACCAGCCGGCCGGGGTGCACGCCCTCTCGCGCACCTTCGACGCCTCGGCCCACGTCTGGCAGGACGCCGACTGGACCGGTCGCCAGCTCGCCGGAGCCATCATCTACGAGCTGCACGTGGGAACCTTCACACGGGAGGGCACCTTTGACGCGGCCGCGAGCCGGCTCGATCACCTGCATTCGATCGGCGTCGATTTCATCGAGCTGCTGCCGGTGAACGCGTTCAGCGGCACGCGCAACTGGGGCTACGACGGCGTGCTCTGGTACGCCGTGCACGAGGGCTACGGCGGCCCGGCCGGGTACCAGAACTTCGTCGACGCCTGCCACCAGCGCGGCATCGGCGTCATCCAGGACGTCGTCTACAACCACCTGGGGCCGAGCGGCAACTACCTGCCCCAGTTCGGCCCGTACCTCAGTGAGGCGGCCGGTAACACCTGGGGCTCGTCCCTCAATCTCGACGGTCCGCACTCCGACCCGGTGCGGCGCTACATTCTCGACAATGCACTGATGTGGCTCGGCGAATACCACGTCGATGGGCTGCGCCTCGACGCGGTGCACGCCCTGCGCGATACCAGCGCCACCCACTTGCTCGAGCAGCTCGCCGTCGAGGTCGCAGTGCTCAGCGCCGAAACCGGCCGGCCGCGCACCCTGATCGCCGAATCCGACCTCAACGACCCCCGGCTCGTGACGCCGCGCGAGGCCAACGGCTACGGTCTCGACGCACAATGGAGCGACGACTTTCATCACGCCGTGCACGTCGCCCTGACCGGCGAAACGACCGGCTACTACGCCGATTTCGAACCCCTCGACGCCCTCGCCAAGGTGCTCACCCACGGGTTCTTCCACGACGGCACCTACTCGAGCTTTCGCGAGCGCACGCACGGCCGCCGCATCGACCTCGAGCGCATGCCCACCTGGCGGCTGGTCGTCGCCTCCCAGAACCATGACCAGATCGGCAACCGTGCCGTCGGCGACCGGTTGAGCGAGCAGCTCGATACCGGCCAGCTGGCCATTGCCGCCGCGTTGACCCTGCTCGGGCCGTACACACCGATGTTGTTCATGGGCGAAGAATGGGGAGCCAGGACACCGTGGCAGTTCTTCACCTCGCATCCCGAACCGGAGCTCGGCGCCGCCACGGCCCGTGGTCGCATCAACGAATTCGCCCGCATGGGCTGGGATCCGGCGCTGGTTCCCGATCCCCAGGACGAGCAGACCTTCGAGCGCTCAAAGCTCAACTGGAACGAAGCCGCCGAACCACAGCATGCTCGCCTGCTCGGGTTCTACCGCGACCTGGCCGCTGTGCGCCGCACCCGCCCGGACTTCACCGATCCCCGCTTCGACCAGATCGCCGTGGAATTCGATGCGGCAGCCGGCTGGCTGCGGCTGCACCGCGGCAGCACCAAGATCCTGTTCAATCTCGGCACCCAGCCGGTGCGGGTTCCGGCGGGGGGCGGTGACATCGTGCTGTCCTTTGCGGCCGCGGGCGACGCCGTGCAGGGTCGGCTGCCCAACGCCCTGCAGCTGGCACCGCACTCCGTGGTCGTTCTGGCCTGATCGCGTCTGGCAAGATGGGGCTGACTGCTGCACGACCAGGCAGCAGAGAGGACCAGGCATGGGATCGTTTCTGTCGCCGACAACAGCCACTGCGCTCGAGCACCTGCTCAACCTGCAACCGGATGCCGCGCCCCTGGAACGGTTGCGCGCCATCCGCTCGCTGCAAGCAGCGCTCGACCACGACCCCGCCACGCTCGCCGCCGTGCGAGATGCTGTCGCGGCAGATACGTCGTGGGACGAGATCGCCGACGCGACCGGTCTCAAGGTGCCAGCGGCCAAATGGCGCTGGGGCGGTACCGACGACGAGATCAGTGCCCGCCTGGAAGCCGGCCGCAAACGATCAGTGCGGCCCAGCAGCGTACCCACCGAACTTCCCGGCCTGTCCGTCGCTGAGGCGGCAGCCGCGCGCGGAGTGAGCGCCCAGGCCATCTATCTGCAGGTGCGCCGCGGAACCCTGGTCAGTCGCACCGTGACCCTGCCCGACGGTCGCAGCTACAAACGCGTGTTCCCGGCCGGCACGCCCGACCTCGAATCCAGTCCCGATTCCCGCCCCGACATCAATGGAGACGTCCCACTATGACGAGTACCCCGACCACCCTCACGATTGAACGCCGCGCCGACCGGCTGCACGTCGAACTCAACCGACCCGACGTGCGCAACGCCATCGACCAGACCATGATCGACGAGCTGCACGCGGTCTGCGCCGAGCTCGAGCAGCAGCCTCGCATCCTGATCATCAGTGGCGCGAACGGTGTCTTCGCCTCGGGCGCCGACATCGCCCAGCTGCGCGAACGGCGTCGCGATGACGCGCTGCTCGGCATCAACTCCGGGCTGTTCTCCCGCATCGCGAAGCTGCCGATGCCGGTCATCGCGGCAATCGACGGCTGGGCGCTCGGCGGCGGCGCCGAACTAGCCTACGCGGCCGACTTTCGGATCGCGTCGACGAGCGCCAGGCTCGGCAACCCCGAGACGGCACTCGGCATCCTGCCGGCCGCCGGCGCACTGTGGCGCCTGGCCGAGCTGGTCGGGGAGCCGGTGGCCAAGGAGATCATCCTGGCCGGGCGCATCCTCGGCGCCGCGGAGTGCCTTGCTGTGCACCTGGTCACCGAGGTTCACGACCCCGACGACCTGCTGGCCGCCGCGCACGCGCTGGCCGACCGTATTGCGGCGCAGGATCCCCTCGCGACCCGGCTGGCCAAAGAGGTGTTCCACGCTCCCCGCGCGGCGCATCCGCTCGTCGATAACACGGCCCAGGCCATTCTGTTCGAATCGGAGGCCAAATTCACCCGAATGGATGCCTTCCTCGCCCGTCGCAAGCGTTGACCGCCCAGCCCGCCTGGGCCGCCGGAGTTCTCACGACGAATCTCGGTGGCGAATTCAGGAAATCCGGAGGCTCGGCCGGCGCGGCGCGGCGCTGGTCCGGGCGATTCTGGTCTGTGCCGGTTCGTTTTCCTGAATTCGCCACGGGAAAGGCCTGTGCTTGGATGGAAGGAGTGCGAGGGCGGACTGGTCAGCCCGCACTCGATCGGGGGACCTCATGACACTGGTGAACAGTTCGGCACCGACCCGCCCGCGGGATATCGCTGCAGCGCTGACTCTGTGGCTCCCTTTCATGGCGGTCGTCGTCACCTGGCTGCTGTGGATCGATCGCCTGCCGGGCGTGCTGCCACGGCAGTGGGGGCGCGACGGCGCGGTGAGCTCGACGATGCCCACCTGGGGAATGGCCGTGATTGCGCTCGTGGTGAGCCTGGGTGCTGCCAGTCTGGCCACCTACTGGCTCCGCGAGCGGGGTGCGCCCAATCGCCGCCAGGTCTACCTCGGGCTCGGCCTCGCTGCGGGGCTGTCGTCGAGCCTGTGGCTGACCACGGCCGGCATCACCGTTGCTGCCGGAGCCGCGGAACCGAAAATGAGCGCCTGGGTGCTGCTCACCTTCGCCGCCTGCGGGTATGGTCTGCTGCCGTTTCTGATTGCCCAGAAATGGGTGACGCCAGCGACCGTAACGGAACTCCCGGAGACGACCGCCGAGACAACGACCGCCGCGACAGCGACAGCCGATCCCGCCGCCACCTGGACCAAGGTCGTGACGAGCCCGGTCATGGCTGCGATCGGCGGGCTCATCGTGCTCGGTGGGGCCATCGGAATCGTGGCCCAACTGCGCGACGAGGGGCTGACCGGTGCAGCCGCGGCCAGCGCCATGGCGGTGGCGATCGTCGTTCTCATCCTCACGGCCACGCTGCTCTTCGTGCAGGTTCGGGTGAGCGTGGACCAACGCGGGCTGCGCGTGGTGTCGCGGTTGCTGGGCATCCGTTTGAAGCAGGTGCCGCTCGACCAGGTGGAGTCCGCGTTCGCCGAGACCGTGAGCCCGTTTCACTCCGGTGGCTGGGGATACCGACTGACCGGCGGACGCTCGGCCGTGGTCATGCGTGGCGGGCCAGCCCTCGTGGTGAATCTGCGGCGCGGTAACCAGTTTGCCGTGACCGTCGACGACCCGCAGGCCGCCGCGGCCCTGTTGACCGGCCTCAGTGCCGCGAACCCGACGGCGCACTAGCGCCCGGGCCCACCTTATGGCCCGGGGCCCAGTTTCTAAACTGGCACCGTGGACGGGCCCCGGGCCCCGTCCACGGTGCCGGGGGTCGCGAAGTACAGCGTGGAAAATGGACGCAAGGGGATCAGGGCGCATTGGCGTCGCGGCGCGCCACCTCGTACCCGCCGGCGGCATAGATCGTGGTGAATTCCACTCCGGGGTGCAGCGCCTCGCCCACCACCTGCGCCGACGTCCACTCGGCGGGCAGACCGCCGGCGGCAAGATCGATCACGAGGTAATCCGGCAGCGGATTCTTATTGCCGAGCCAGTAGACATCCGTTCGTTCCACGAGATAGTTCATCAGCCCGATGTCTGATTCGACCAGCGCCCCGTCGGGCACAACCCGCAGCGCTGCGGTCGCAGCGGCGGCGCGATGCGTCGAAAAATGGGCCGGGACATCCACCAGTTTGAACAGCGGCAGCGTCGTGGCGAGCACGAGCGCTGCGACAATCGAAACGGATGCCGCCAGCCGCCCGTATCCGCGCAGCCAGCCCCGCAGGCTGCCGCGAGCGAGCGCGATTCCATCGAGCGCGGCAGCAAACAGGATGGGCATCAGCACGGCGCTGTACTGCCAGGTCGGACCCCAGTAGCCCGAATTCTCCGACAGGAACCGCCAGGCCAGAGTGGGCAGCAGCACGAGCGCCAGCGGCGACCGCACCGCGATGAGCCCGCCCGCCACAATCAGCAGCAGCACGGTCACGCTCTTCTGCGGCTGAAATAGTGCGGCCGGGTCCTGCAGAATGCCGAGCAGGTCGATGCTGCTCGAATAGGCCCAGGCGCCGTTCGGGTTGAGCAGCGGCAGAATGACCAGGCTGGCCAGGGCGAACCAGGCCACGCCCCAGACGGCCAGCCACACGCCGAGCGGATGCCGGCTGCGCACGGCCAGCACGATGCCCAAGGCGGCCACGGTGAGTCCGAGGTCTTCCTTCACGAACACGAGCGGCATCGCCCAGAGCAGGCAGGCCACCCACTGGCGCCCCAGAAAGGCGCACAGCGACAGCGCCAGTAGCGGAACGGCGAAGGCAATCTCGTGGAACTGCGCCTCGACCGCCCCCTGAAGTCCCCAGCTGAACGCGAACGCCAACCCGAACAGCGTGCCCGTGAACGCACCGATCAGCCGAATGGCGGCAAAAGTGAGGGCGGCGGCGGCAAGGCCGAACAGCGCGTTCTGCACCACCAGCAGGGTGAACGCGTGCGGGAAGACTACGAAAATGGGGCCGAGCAACACCAGGAGCGGATGAAAATGATCACCGAGCAGGTTGAAGCCCTCGCCCTTGATCGTGACAATGGGCGCCTCGAGCGCCGCGTAATGCCGGGCCAGCTGGGTGAAGATTCCCAGGTCCCAGGACGGTGCGGCGAAACTGCGCCACTGCAGGGCCGAGAACACAGTGAACAGCGCGGTCGTCACCAGCCCGACAGCGGCCGGAAGCACGAACGGAGCCAGCGCGGGTCCGAACTGGCCGCGGCGGATTCCCCTCATCCGACCACGCTAACGCACCCCGTGGCTGATCCTGTAGCAGTACGGGACCTTTGGCCCTATGGGACCGATCCGGCAGGCGACACACTGAGAACGTGCCCCAAACAACGGCACATTCGGAGATCGCATGACACTCACTTGCCCCTTCTGCCGTTCACAAGCCCGACTGAGCCCGAATCCCGCCCACGCCGAGCGCAATTCACTTCCCGTCTACATTCTCAAGTGTTCCGGATGCGACCACACCAGTGTGCGCGTCACCCCGGTTCGCGGCCAGCGGGCCACAAACGCCGTCGGCGTCTGATTCACCGCATCACCCCGCTCATCCTCCCGGCGTCCCCCGCGCCGTCGAGGACAACAGGAACACCTTCGCATGCCCCATGCGAAGGTGTTTCTTTCTGTGCCCCTACAGATCGGCGAGCAGGCTCACCGGGTTTTCGATGCAACGGGCCACGTAGGTGAGAAACCCCGCGGCGGTTCCGCCGTCGCAGACGCGGTGATCGAACACCATCGACAGCTCAACGACGGTACGCACCGCGAGTGCGTGGTCGATGACCCAGGGGCGTTCGATCATGCGCCCGATGCCGAGGATCGCCGCCTCCGGATGGTTGATGATCGCCGCCGAACCGTCGACGCCGAGCGACCCGAAGTTGTTCAGGGTGAACGTTCCGCCGGTCAGCGCACTCGGCGCGAAGGTGCCGTCGGGGGATTGGGCCACGAGGGCGGCGATGGCGTCGCGCAACTGCCGGGTGCTCATCGCGTGTGCACCGTGGATGACCGGAACCATCAGCCCGCGCGAGGTTTGCGCGGCAATGCCGAGGTTCACGGCGCCGTGCTGCAGGATCTCCTGGCTCGCGGTGTCGACCGAGGAGTTGAGCACCGGAAACTGCCGCAGGCCGGCCACGACGAAACGCGCGATGAGCGCCGTCACGCTGAATCGTTCGCCGGTGGCTGTGAGCAGCTGATCTCGCGCTGCGAACAGGGCGGTCGCGTCGACATCGAGCCAGATGGTGGCCTCGGGGATCTCCCGCCGGGACGTGGTCAGCCGCTGTGCGACGACCTTGCGCAGACCGGAAATAGGAATCCGGATGTCGGCGCTCACGTCGTCGCGACCGGCCGGCGTTGCGCTGGCCGCTGCACCCGTCGCCGCAACCACGAGAACGGGCGGCGCGGACGTAGGCGGCTCCGACGTGGTCAACGCGGACGTCGTCAACGCTCGAATGTGGTCCTCAACATCGCTGCGCAGCACCAGATCGTTCTGGCCGCTGCCGGCGAGCATGCTCGCGTCGAACCCATTCTCCCGTGCGAGTCGGCGCACGATCGGCGACACGACGGGGGAGCGGCGGGCCGCATCGATACGGACCGGTTCGACCGCCGCGGGAATCGGCGTGGGCGTTGGTGCTTTCAGCCGGGCCGCGGCATCCGCTGTGGTGACCGTGCCGAATCGACCGGCGGCCACCGTGCGCGGCGGCCGGGTGCTCTCGGTGGTGCCGTAACCCACGAGAACCGCGCCGGAACCTTCGGACAAGGTACTGTTCGGCGCCGCGGCGACGGGAACTCCCACAGTGGCGCCAGCCGCGGACACATCGGTGACGGCATCGGCAACCGTCAACAGCACCTGCCCGGCGTGGATGACCTGCCCGGGCTCACCGAACAGGCTCGCCACGACTCCGCCGTAGGGCGACGGCAGCTCCACGATGGACTTGGCCGATTCGACCTCGACCACGGCCTGGTCGATGACGATCGTGTCACCGGGAGCGACCAACCAGGCCACGATCTCGGCTTCGGTGAGACCCTCGCCGAGGTCGGGCAGCAGAAACTCGCGGCTCATCAGGACCACTCCCAGGTGGAGAGTGCGGCCAGAATACGGTCGGGGGTGGGCAAGAAGTACTCCTCGAGCTTGGGCGACGGGTACGGAATGTCGAAGCCGGTGATGCGCAGAATGGGCGCGGCCAGGTAGAAGAAGTTGCGCTCGGTCAGGCGCGCGGCGACCTCGGCGCCGTAGCCGCCGAACTGCGCGGCCTCGTGCACGATGGCGGCGCGACCGGTTTTACGAACGGATGCCCCCACCGTCTCGTCGTCGAACGGCGACAACGAGCGCAGGTCGATGACCTCGATCGAGAGTCCCTCGGCCACGGCCTGCTCGGCGGTGGCGAGAGCCGTTTTCACGGTCGGGCCGTACGCGATGAGCGTGACGTCGGTGCCCTCCCGCAGCACGACGGCCCGGTTCAAGGGCTCGGTCTGCACCGGCAGCGCGAGGGAGGCCTTGCTCCAGTAGCGACTCTTCGGCTCCATGAAAATGACCGGGTCGTCGCTGCGAATGGCGTCGCGCAGCATGGAATAGGCGTCGGCCGGGTTCGACGGGCTCACCACGGTGAGTCCTGGCGTTGCCGTCCAGTAGGCCTCGGAGGAGTCGGAGTGGTGCTCGACGCCGCCGATGTCGCCAGCGTAGGGGATACGGATGACGATTGGCAGCGGGATCTTGCCGCGGGTGCGGTTGCGCATCTTCGCCACGTGCGACACGATCTGCTGGAATGCCGGGTAGCTGAACGCGTCGAACTGCATTTCCACTACCGGGCGCAGGCCGTACATGGCCATTCCGATCGCGGTGCCGACGATGCCGGCCTCGGCCAGCGGTGAGTCGCTCACCCGGGTCTCGCCGAATTCAGCGTAGAGCCCGTCGGTGACCCGGAATACGCCGCCGAGCGGTCCGACGTCTTCGCCGAACAGAACGACCGTCGGGTCATCGACCATCGCGTCGCGAATGGCCGCATTGAGCGCCGCAGCCATGGTGAGGCTTTCGGGCGCGCGCACGGCGGTGCCCGTCTCCAGGGTCTGCTGCGGGCTCATCGGATGCTCTCTTCGTTAGCAATAGCGGATGCCGCGGCATCGCCGTCGAGTTCGGCCGCCAGAAAGGCGCGCTGCTCGGCCAGGGCGGCCCGCGGGGTGGAATAGACGTGCTCGAACAGTTCAAGCGGGTCGATGACCGCCTGCTCGGTCATGCACTCGCGGGTGGTCGTAGCGAGATCCTCGGCGGCGGCCAGAATCAACGCCCGCACCTCCTCGGTGAGTGCGCCCTGGGCGACGAGATACTTTTCCAGGCGTTCGATTGGATCGCGGCTGCGCCACAGGTCGACGTCGGCGGTCTTGCGGTAGCGGGTGGGGTCATCCGAGTTGGTGTGGGCTTCGATGCGGTAGGTGAGGCCTTCAATGAGCGTGGGGCCGCCGCCGCTGCGGGCACGGTCCATGGCCGCCGACACGACGGCGTACATGGCCGCGACGTCGTTGCCGTCCACGTAGTAGCCGGGCATGCCGTAGCCGATCGCCTTGTCGGCGATGGTGCGGCAGGCCATCTGCTTGTCGAGCGGCACGCTGATGGCGAACTGGTTGTTTTGCACGACGAAGACCACCGGGGCCTGCCAGACGGCGGCGAAGTTGAATGCCTCGTGGGCGTCGCCCTCGCTCGTGGCACCGTCACCGAGCAGGGTGAGGGCCACGGTGTCGTCGCGCTTGAGCTTCGCGGCGGTGGCGAGGCCAACGGCGTGCAGCGCCTGGGTGGCGAGCGGCGTGGCCTGCGGGGCGATACGGTGCTGCTGGTAGTCGTAACCGCTGTGCCAGTCGCCGCGGAACGAGGCGAGAATATCCTTTGGCTCGACGCCGCGCGTGAGCAGCGCGATGCTGTCGCGGTAGGTGGGAAACAACCAGTCCTGCGGGGCGAGCGACGCGACGGCGGCGATCTCGCAGGCCTCCTGCCCGAGCGCGGACGGGTAGGTGGCCAGGCGGCCCTGCCGGGTGAGGGCGGTCACCTGCACGTCGAATCGGCGGGCCACGACCATCTGGCGGTACAGATCGAGAAGGGTCTCCACGGGTGGGAGGGCGAAGCCGCCACTCTCGTTCTGGGCGGCCGCACGGCCCTGATCGTCGATCAGACGCAGGGGTGGGGGTGCCAACTCGGCGGTCAGGCTCGGGTTCTCGACATTGAGGCTCATCAGGCAATGGTGCGCCCTTTTTACCGGCGCGGCTGCGCTTTTTCGCAGTTGTGAACGATTGGCCGATCCGCTGCCAGACGGCGGCCAAACGGCGTTTTGGAATCGTGAATCAGTGCCAGGCGTCCGGGGTGGCTCCGGGAGCGTGCCCGGTGATTTCGTCGAGAATCAGGTGTGACCGGGTCGAGATCACTCCCGGCATGGTGTGGATATCGCGGAGGATGGCTTGGCTGAGCTGCTCGTGATCGGGCGCGCTGACGGTGAGGATAATGTCGATGTCGCCGCTCACGGCCTGGGCCTTCTCGACGAAGGGGAGTTGCGCCAGCTGCGCGGCAATTTCACCCCAGGCCACGTCGCCGATCTTCACGACAACCAGCGCTGACACGTTGAGACCGAGCGCCTTGCGGTCAGTCTGGGCGCCGAACCCGGTGATCACGCCGTGGTTGACCAGCTTCTGTACCCGGGTGTGGGCTGCGGTGCGCGAGATGTGCACCTGCAGGGCCAGCTGGCGCATGGAGAGGCGGGCGTCACGGCTGAGCTCGGCGATGATCTGGCGATCGGTGCTGTCGAGTCCGGGGTGGGGAGTCTGCGGTTGCGTCATGAGTTTTCACACTACCGGCGCCAGCGCGGAAGCGTGGAGGGCGCGCAGGTAGTGATTCTTCGGCCAGTGTCGCAGCGCTTGAGGCAGCCGCGGATAGACCAAGCGGATGCCGCCCAGCACCCGCTCAAATCGTCGCTGCCGCCGGGTCGACCACGGCAGTTGGAAGAGTGTGCGAACGTGCGGGGGGAGTAACCCGGCGGTCATGAGACGGGCCAGGGGGAGGGCGGCGCGATACCAGAGCGGCGCCCTGCGGGAGTGCAACAGGTCGTGTGCGACAGTGCGGGTGGCGGCATCCGTGGTGAGGAGCGTCAACTGCTCATTCCAATAGCGGCCGAATGCTGCCCGGTCGCTCGGCCAGAGCTCCGGCGGCACCTGCAGCGACGTACCCAGGCGTGAATACTCCCGGTAAACCGCATCGGCGGTGTCGTCATCGAGGGGCCCGTAGACCAGGCCGTGCAGGTGAGTGGCCGATTCGTACAGCGTTGCGGCGACCCAGAGCTGCAGTTCGGGGGTGAATGCGTTGTACTCAGGGCTCGTGCCGCGCGAATGCACCGGACCGTGCGCGTGGTTGACCCGTGCGGTCATCGCTTCGGCCTGGTCGGCATCGCCGAACACGATCGCGTAGACGTAGCTGAGGGTGCCGTTCAGTCGGTCGAGCGGCCGGGCAGCGAAGTTGCTGTGGTCGGCCACACCGTGTCCGATCGCCGGATTGGCCAGCTGCAGCAGGATGGCGCGGCCTCCGGCAGCGATCAGGATGCCCTCGCCAGCGACCCCCTGCATGTTCGGTGCGCCTCGTTGTCTCACAGCTACCTCCCAATAAACACGCAGAACCCCGTGACAGGGTGAGCCTATTCGGTCGGGCTGAGTTTAGGTCTCGTCTGAACGCCCGAATAGGGGGACATGAATATTTGTCTTTCGGGGAATACCACCGTCTTCTATGCGCTTGCATGTATCCGAGGGCGACAAATCCTGGGCCCACACACTTGAGGAGAACTTTTATGAGCGACACTAACGCACTGAGCATCCCGGGCTACAAGGCCGGAACCTGGACCATCGACAAGACCCACAGCTCCGTCAGTTTCAGCATTCGCCACATCGTCATCAGCAAGGTCAAGGGCACCTTCGATGACTTCGACGCCACTTTCGTCACCGGCGAGAACCCGCTCCAGACGAGCGTCACCGCGTCCGCCCAGGTTGTCTCGATCAACACCAACGAGCCGGGCCGCGACGGTCACTTGCGCACTGGCGACTTCTTCGACGCCGAGACCTACCCGACCATCGGCTTCGTGTCGACCGGCGTGCGCGTGGTTAAGGACGAGTACCTTGTCGACGGCAACATCACCATCAAGGGCGTCACCAAGCCGGCCACCTTCGAGTTCGAGTTCGGCGGCTTCGGCGGAGACCCCTACGGCAACTACAAGTTCGGCGCCACGGCCAAGACCGAGGTCAACCGCGAAGACTTCGGCCTCACCTACAACGCTGCCCTCGAAACCGGCGGCATGCTGCTCGGCGACAAGGTCACGATCACCCTCGAACTGCAGGCCGCGCTCAACGCGTAACCCGTAGTTTTCTCGTGAGCAGGGCCCCACTTCGGTGGGGCCCTGCTTCGTTAACGAGCCAGCAGGAGTATCCATTCGGTCAGGCGTCGACGCAGCCCGGCACCATCCAGGTCGATGCGACCGAGGTCCTGATAGTTGGGCGCCCAGGTTTCCACCCGGGGGTAGGCCTTCAGGGCGGCGAACTGGTCCCAGCGGGCAACCTCGGGGGTGGGGGAGCCGAAGGCATCGTCGTAGGCGCGGGTGAATTCCTCGGCCACGGTCACGTCGTAGAGAAACACGAGGTCCTGGCGGCACCAGGCCAGGTCGTAGCCGCGCGGCGCGCGGCCGGCTCCCGACCAATCCACGATCCCGGTGAGGTGGCCCTCATGCCAGACAGTATTGCCCGACCAGAAGTCGTTGTGGGTGAGCACTCGCGGTTCGTCGTGGAGCTCTGTCCAGACCGGATGCATCGGTGACGTGGCCGCTGGCTCGGTGAACAGCTCGGGGAGCGACGAGTCAACGGCCATAAAGTGGATGCGCGCAAGCGCCTGCCCGAGTTGCCGGGCGAAGTCCTGCGGGTCCTGCGGGGTAATCGAAGCCCGACCCGGAAGCAGCGTCGTGACGATGAGCGGGCATCCGTTCGGTATCCCGTCAACTTTCGCCGTGCCGTCTGGGTCGGCGGCGAGCAGTTGCGGTGACAGCTCACCAAGATCGCCCAGCCCTGCAAGCACCTGAATCTCGCGGCGCACAGCGTTGTCACCGGGCGGGAACTCGCGCAGCACGAACTCGGCGCCATCGACTGTTCCGACGACGTTCGTTGTGGCGTGGGTGCCGCCGGGAAGCGTGCGCACCCAGTGCAGCTCGGAGACGGCGAGTTGCCGGGCGACCCACTCGAGCACGCCTGGGGAGACGGAGACGGAATTCATGCTCTAAAGCTACGCGTCTCAAGCTGCCTGACCTGCGGTCGAGTTGAGGCACCGCGAGATGACAACTTCGGTTCCGTGCTGTCCCTGGCCACGGGGCCGAAGGTGTCGTCTCGACGTTGACGTCCAACGTCCATGGGGCCGAACGTGTCGTCTGGCCCCGCGAACGTTCCCCGCGTCGGTGAGCCCGACCGCGCCCCCTCGTAGGAGTCACGCCGGGTGGGAGGACTTGCCGTCGAGCCACAGTTCGACGGACTCGTCGCGGTGCACGCCGTCGGTTCCGACGTGCTTCTCGCTGATCGTTGTGCCGTTCTTGATCACGTAGACGAGCGCCATCGCGTGGCCGCGCCCCAGACCGTAATCGGACTTGAGCCAGTCGATGATGGTGCCGGCCTTCGTCGCTGGGTCATCGAAACCCCGTTGGTGGGCGATGCCGACCAGGGTGCGCGGCGTCAGCCCGGTCTTCTCCTCGATCGCGTCGAGGTAAGCCTGAAACGACATGGGAGCCTCCTGAGTGAACAGCCTGTTGTCAGATAGTACGCAGATTTCGCGCCCGACCGGGTAATGGCGACGGCAGGCGTCCGCTTCCGGCCTATGCGGGACCGAGGCATGCTGCAAAGCTAAGGACATGGACGATTCTGCGGAGAAGACGACGCTCATGCACTACCTGGCTTCTGGTCGTGAGGCCCTCATCTGGAAGCTCGACGGGCTCAGCGAGTACGACGTGCGGCGCCCGCTCGTGCCGACCGGCACCAACCTCCTGGGCCTGATCAAACACGTCGCGAGCGTCGAGGCCGGCTACTTGGGCGACACCTTCGGGCGACCGTTCGGGGAGGCGCTGCCCTGGCTCGACGATGAGGCCGAGATCAATGCGGATATGTGGGCAACGCCCGAGCAATCCAGGGGCTGGGTGATCGACCTGTTCCGAAGGGTCGGCGAGCACTCCGCCGCCACCATCGAGGCGCTGCCGCTCAACGCGCCGGGACGCGTGGCCTGGTGGCCGCCGGAGCGCAGCAACGTGACGCTGCACCAGATTGTCGTGCACATCATCGCCGAGACGCACCGGCACGCTGGGCACGCCGACATCGTGCGCGAACTCATCGACGGCGCTATGGGCCTGCGCGCCGACAATAGCAACCTCCCGCCCGGTGATGCTGCCTGGTGGCAGGCTTATCGGGAACGGCTGGAAGCGGCGGCCCGGTCGGTACGACTCTAGAGAGGATGCCCCAGCGGTCGTGGCACCGCCCCGATCTGTGCCAAGGTGCAAGAGGGGAACGGCTGATTCGGGCCCGCCGCTACAGTCCGACGCCAAATAGATCATCATTCCAGCTGCTGGAACAACGGTCTAATCTATTGAGGAGCCCCGTGTTCACCCTGACAGCCCTTGAGATTCCTATCATTGCGGCCCCGATGGCCGGCGGAGCCTCGACTCCGAACCTCGCCTGTGCCGTCAGTGAGGCCGGCGGCTTGGGCTTTCTGGCCGGCGGCTACAAGACGCCAGAGGCTCTCGCTGAGCAGATCGTCGACGTGCAGCAGCGCACCGACCACGCGTTCGGCGTCAACCTGTTCATTCCGCAGCCACCGTTGACCGACCGCGCCGCCGTCGAGACCTACCGCGATGCGCTGGGTCGCGAGTACCCCGCCGCCACATTCGGCGAGATCGCCGACGCCGACGACGATTGGTTCGCTGAGAAGGTGGCCGTGGTCATCGAGCACCGGGTCCCCGTGGTCTCCTTCACCTTCGGTCTGCCGCCGCGAGATGCAGCAGAGCGGATGCACACGGCCGGTTCGTTCCTGATCGCCACCGTGACATCGGTGGCCGAAGCCCTGCAGGCCGTGGACCGTGGCGTCGACGCGCTCTGCGTGCAGGGGCCGGAATCCGGTGGGCACCGGGCAACATTCACGACGAGCGACGAACCGGGCACCCTGGCACTGGGGGAGCTGTTGATCGCGATTCGCGAGGTCGTGACGCTGCCGCTGATCGCGGCGGGCGGCATCCGCTCTGGCGGGCAGATCGCGTCGCTGCTGGCCAACGGCGCCGCGGCCGTGCAACTCGGCACGGCGTTCCTCCGTACCGACGAGTCGGGCGCGAATCCGGCGCACCAGAGCGCCCTCCTCGACCCGCGCTTCACCGAGACCGTTATCACCCGGGCCTTTTCCGGCCGGCCGGCGCGAGGCCTGAGCAACGCGTTCATCACCGCCCACGATGCCAGCGCGCCGCACGAGTATCCGCAGGTGCATCACCTCACCAAGGGCCTCCGAGCGGATGCCGCCCGTCGCGGCGACCCCCACGGCCTCGCTCTCTGGGCCGGCACCGGCTTTCGTGAGGCGAGAACCGGCCCAGCGGCAGCGGTGCTCTTGGGTCTCTGGATCGATGCGCGCGCTGCCGTCAGCTCGTAGACACATGCCTGACCGGCCTGAGGTCCGCTGAAAACCTGAGCGGCGTGCACCCCAAGGTAGGCTCGTTCGACAGGGTGTGCAGCATCCGCTACCCGGTAGATCAGCGTCGATCGGCGCGAAACACCCCTCTGGCCGCTAGGTGCGATCAGATCGTACGACAAGAAATGGCTCTCCTTTGCGCAAAATAACTAAATTCCGGGCGGCAAAGCTCACGGTCGCCGTCACGGCGCTGCTGGCTCTCGCCGGCGGATTCGTCGGCATCAGCGCCGCAGCCGCCAGCCAGCCCCAGGCTAAACCGAACACCGAGGTCACCGGCGAAACCTACGTCATCGGAACCGATACGACCTTTGCGCCGTTCGAGTACCGCAAAGACGGTGAACTGACCGGCATCGACATGGACCTCATTCGCGACATCGCAAAGAACCAGGGTTTCACCGTCGAGATCAAGTCGCTCGGCTTCGACGCCGCTCTGCAAGCGTTGCAGTCCAACCAGGTCGACGGCGTCATCGCCGGCATGTCGATCACCGATGAACGGGGGCTCATCTTCGACTTCTCCGACCCGTACTTCAACTCCGGCGTGCAGATGGCCGTCGCCGAAGACAACACGAAGATCTCCGGGTACGCCGACCTGGCCGGCGAGAACGTCGTCGCCAAGCGGGGCAGTGAGGGCGAGACCTTCGCCAATTCGATCAAGGACGAGTACGGCTTCACTGTCAAGGCTCTGGCCGACTCGGCAACGATGTACGACGACGTCAAGGCCGGCAACTCCGTTGCGGTCTTCGACGACTATCCGGTGCTCGCCTACGGCATCAATCAGAACAACGGCCTGAAGTCGGTCACCGAGAAGGAGCAGGGCAGTTCCTACGGCTTCGCCGTCAACAAGGGCCAGAACCCCGAACTCCTCGCCGCATTCAACACCGGCCTCGCCGAACTGAAGACCAGCGGCGAGTACCAGGACATTCTGGATACCTACCTGGAGCAGCCGGCACCGGCCGCGTCATCGGGATTCTTCGGCCTGCTCAGCGACAGCCTGCCCGCCCTGATGAAGGGCCTCGGGCTCACCCTGCTCGCGACCGCGCTCTCCATTGTGATTGCCCTCGTGCTGGGCGTGCTGTTCGGATTCTTCAAGGTCTCGGAGAGCCGCGTGCTGCGCGGTATCGCGAGCGTCTACGTCAGCATCTTCCGTGGCACCCCGCTGCTGGTGCAGGCGTTCTTCTTCTACTTCGGCCTGCCGCAGCTCACCGGGCAGTCCATCGACGTGCTCACCGCCGGTGTGCTCACCCTGAGCCTCAACGCCGGTGCCTACATGACCGAAATCGTGCGCGGTGGCATCCAGTCAGTCGACCCCGGCCAGACCGAAGCCGGCCGCAGCCTCGGTCTCGGCTACGTGACCACCATGCGCCGCGTCGTACTGCCGCAGGCCGTGAAAATCATGACGCCGTCCTTCATCAACCAGTTCGTGATGACCCTGAAAGACACCTCGCTCCTGGCCGTGATCGGATTCGCCGAACTCACCTACCAGGGCCAGCAGATCTACGCCGCGAACTTCCGCACCGGTGAGACCCTGCTGATCGTGGCCGCGCTGTACTTCATCGTCATCAACCTGCTCACCATGCTCTCCAACAAGCTCGACAAGAGGTTCAACAAATGAGCAAGATCAGCCTCAGCAAGATTTCAGTACGTGGTCTCCGCAAGTCGTTCGGCTCCAACGAGGTGCTCAAGGGCCTCGACGTCGAGATTATCGAGGGCGAGGTCGTCTGCGTGATCGGCCCGTCGGGTTCCGGCAAGTCCACTTTTCTGCGCTGCCTGAACAAGCTCGATGAGCTGAGCGCGGGCACGGTCATCGTCGACGGCTTCAACCTGAGCGACAAGACGGTCGATCTCAATGAGGTGCGTCAGCACATCGGCATGGTCTTCCAGCACTTCAACCTGTTTCCGCACATGACCGTGCTGCAGAACATCATGCTGGCCCCGGTCGAGCTGAAGAAGGAATCCACAGCGGATGCCCGCGCCAGCGCCCTGAAACTGCTCGACCGGGTAGGCCTCGCCGACAAAGCGACGGCCCGCCCCGCGCAGCTGTCCGGCGGCCAGAAGCAGCGCGTTGCGATCGCCCGGTCGCTCGCCGTGAACCCCGACATCATGCTGTTCGACGAGGCGACGAGCGCGCTCGACCCCGAAATGGTCGGCGAAGTATTGCAGGTTATCCGGGACCTCGCCGCCGAGGGCATGACCATGGTCGTCGTCACCCACGAGATGGGATTCGCCCGCGAGGTCGCCGACCGGGTCATCTTCATGGCCGACGGCGTCATCGTCGAGGAGGGCACCCCGGCCGAGCTGTTCGGCAACCCGCAACAACCGCGCACCCAGGACTTCCTCTCCAAGGTGCTCTAGCGGGTCCGACCGCGCCCGCTTCGGCGTTGCTCATTCATGGCCGCGCGGCCAGTGCGACCGCGTTTAGGCGCGGTCGCCGACGATCTCCTCGCGCACCCGGCGTAGGTCTTCCATCAGCGAACCGATCAGAATCCAGTGGTCGGGGTGCGGCGTCACGATGCGCAGCGGCGCGGTCAGGGCGAGAACTTCGGGCGCCGGCGGTTCCGGCACGACCGAGAGGTCGCCCTCGGCTCGGGCGAGCAGCGCGAGGTCGTGCGCCGCCCGCGCCAGCTCCCGGGAGAAGGCCTGAACGCTCGGCTCGTACTGCAGCGACTCGTCGTAATGATCGTGCAGGGCCCGGGTCATGCCGATCGCGCGCGTCACAAGCGTCGGCAACCGCTCGATCATGTCGTGATCGGCGTCGAGTGCTACCCGCAGCTTGGCCTTGCGCGGGTTGAGCATGAGGCTCTCCTCGGCCTGGGCGATGGCCTTCTCCGCCGACACCAGCATCGGCCGCAGCAGCCGGGCCTTGATCATCAGTTCCATCAGGTCGATCGGGGTCTGCGGGGTGCGCAGGGCCTCGGCGATGCGATCGAAAGTGTCTGCCAGCTCGCGTGCCAGCAGGCCGACGGCGTCGCGCGCGGGCGCGACCAGCACCGGGGGAACGATGAGCGCATTGATGATCAGGGCGATTCCGGCGCCGATGAAGGTCTCAATGATGCGGTCGAGGGCGTAGCCGGGCGTCGTGGCACCGAGGGCGAGCACGAGCATGGCGCTGATCGGAATCTGACTGGCCGACACCGGGGAGAGTCGCAGCGCCCAGGCTACGAGGATGCTCACCACGATCGTGCCGAGCACGACCCAGCTGGACTGGCCCAGGAAGAACCCGATCGAGGAGGCGATGATGACGCCACCGATGACCCCGGCGGTGCGTTCGATCGCGCGGCCGAGGGTCTGGTTGACGCTCGGCTGCACCACGAGCAGGGCTGCGATCGCAGCGAAAATGGGCAGGTCGCTCGGCAGGAGCAACTGGGAGGCGAGCCAGGCCAGTCCGACGGCGACGGCCATCTTGACGACCTGCAGCATCGGGAGTCGTTTGGAGATGCGCAGGGCCGAGGTTAGTTTCACTGGTCAAGGCTAACCCGTAGACCGCAGAGTGAGACGGATGCCGGCTCTTACCTGTTCGGAGTCGGTTCCGGCCGAACCGGCAGCTCGAGAAACCGGGCGTAGTCGGCGACGGCCCGTTCGAAGTCGCGCTGGGTCTTCTCCGCCCGCGTCCGTGCCGCGGCAGTGCCCGGCTCCTCGAACAGCGAGGCCTCGCAGGTGACCCCCGACGCCGCAATCTTCTTGCGCCAGGTGCCCACGATCTGCCCGTTCGTGACCACGAGCGGCAGAAAGATGCCGTTCAGCCCCGGCACGACCCGCAGGAGGTTCTCCGCGGAGACCACGTGCGTGCGGTCCCGGTACCCCAGCAGGTACTCGTCGAACCCGGGCAGCGCAAGCACCGGCGTGTGCTGGCGCAGGCCGGCCGGCACTCCGGCATCCGCTGTCTCGTCAGAGAGAAAGTGGGCGACGCCGTCGACCTGAACTTCGGTGAGCCGCTCTCTGGCCACGGCGAGGCCGGTTTTCGCGTCGGCGACCGTCAGCTGCGACCACCAGGCGAAGTCGACCAGGGTCGCCGGGCCGTGGCCCAGAAAATAGCGGTAGACGAATTCACCGAGCGCTTCGTCACGTTCGAGGCGGCGCGGGTTCGGTACCCATTCGTCGAGCAGCACGAGCCCCTGCTGGGTACCGATCTGACGGCCCCAGCACAGGGTTCCGGTCAGGGCGAGGTGGGCGATCGTGTGGTAGCCGCGCTGGCCCTCGGTCGACAGCCCGGCTGCCTGCAGCATGGTCATGAATTCGGCGCGGCTGAGTTGCTTCTGTCCGGTCAGGGCGGCGATCGCGGCCTCCCGCGCCCGCTCCAGCACGGTTGCGTCGAGTCCGAGCCGCTCATTGATCGTGCGCGTCTTCTTGAGTCGGCGCGGGGTCGTCAGTCCCTGCATCCAGCCCAGTTCCCGGGCCGGCACAAAGTGCAGGGTGCCGCGCATCGGCCAGGATCGCACGATCTCGCCGGCCGAAACGGATGCCTGCAGCTGGCTGCGCGTCGTGCTGGGGGAGCGCACGCCGAGGGCCCACTGTCCGGCCGGGTAGTCCTGGGCCTGCACCGCGAGCATCCGCTCGGTGACCGCGATCGCATCGGCCAGCGGTTGCCCGGCCAGCCCCTGGGCTCCGAGGCGAAGGCGAACGACGTCGGCGCGGGAGAGGTCAGCTGGCATGACACCAGTATGCCGACTCCCGCGCCGTCGTAGCCGGTTGGGCTAGTTTCCGCGCCGACTCGGGCGCACCGCCCGAATCACCCGGGCACTGCCATCGGAGGTCTGGGTGCCGAAGGCATCGAACTGGTCCTCAGGGGGACCGTCGGTCGGCCCGGCCCCACGACCGAACCGCTGGCGCAGCGCCTTGATCACGGGCGGAACCACGAGGAACAGAACGATCACGGTGTACACGACGACCGCGAGCGGTTCGCTCAGCAGCGCTGCCGGGTCGCCGGCGCTGATCTGCAGTGCGCGGCGCAGCTGGCGTTCCATCTCCGGGCCGAGGATGGCACCGACGATGATCGGCAGCACCGGAAACCCGAAGCGGCGGGCCATGTAGCCGAGCGCACCGAGCAGCAGCAGGATCAGAATGTTGAAGGTCTGCATGCCGGCCGCGTAGGCGCCGAGGGTCGCGAAGAACAGGATGCCAGCATAGAGATACGGCCGCGGGATGCGCAGGAGCTTGGCCCAGAGCGGTGCGAGCGGCAGGTTGAGCGCGAGTAGCAGGGTGTTGCCGATGAACAGGCTCGCGATCAGGGTCCAGACCAGCACCGGTTCGGTCTGGAACAGCAGCGGACCGGGGTGGATGCCGTACTGGTTGAACGCGGCGATCATGACCGCGGCGGTCGCCGTGGTCGGCAGGCCGAGCGTCAGCAGCGGCACCAGAGTTCCGGCGGCGGAGGCGTTATTGGCTGCTTCCGGTCCGGCGACGCCCTCGATCGCGCCGTGGCCGAACTGCTCTGGATGCTTGGACAGC
Organism: Cryobacterium sp. N21; assembly: GCF_002929575.1. NCBI lineage: Bacteria > Bacillati > Actinomycetota > Actinomycetes > Micrococcales > Microbacteriaceae > Cryobacterium > Cryobacterium sp. N21. The sequence continues at coordinate 130,359 of NZ_PJJQ01000031.1, forward strand.
TTCTTCTCGGCCACGTAGGAGAGAAATGTGGGGATCTCCGCGCCGCCGGCCGGAATCGCACCGAACGGAAAGCCGATGACGGTGCCGCGCAGCCATGGCTTCCAGGAACGCTTCCAGTCGTCCTTGCCCATCCACGGCACTCCGACTGGAATCGTTGCCGGCGTGCCGTGGCGCAGGTGGGCGGCGATCCAGAGGGCTTCACCGATCGCGAACAGGGCCACGGCGATCACGACGACGTCGATGCCGCCGGAGAGCAACGGCTGCCCAAAGGTCAGCCGTGCCTGGCCGGTTGTTGCGTCGAGTCCGACGAGTCCGATCGTGAGGCCGATAAAGAGCGAGGCGAGCCCGCGAATACGGCTGGAACCGAGCACAGTGCTCACCGCAACGAACGCGAACACCATCAGTGCGAAGTACGAGGGAGCTCCAAGGCCGATGGCGACCGCCACAACGAAGGGGGCGACGAGTACGAGCGCTCCGGTGGCCAGTGTGCCGGCAACGAAGGAGCCGATCGCGGCCGTCGCCAGCGCCTGGGCACCGCGCCCGGCCTTGGCCATCTTGTTGCCTTCGAGCGCCGTGACCACCGAGGAGGATTCACCGGGGGTGTTGAGCAGAATCGAGGTCGTCGACCCGCCGTACATGCCGCCGTAGTAGATGCCGGCGAACATGATGAGAGAGCCGGTCACGTCGAGCGCGTAGGTGAGCGGCAGCAGCAGGGCAACGGTCATGGCCGGGCCGATGCCCGGCAGCACGCCGACGGCGGTGCCGAGCAGCACGCCGATGAGGGCGAACAGCAGGTTCTGCAGGGTCAGCGCGTTGCCGAACCCCTCCATCAGAAGGGTGAGGTTGTCCATTTAGAGAATTCCCGTCAACAGGCCGGCCGGCAGATTGATGCCGAGGCCCAGTACAAAGCCGTAAAACGTGCCGACGGCGAGCAGAATGCCGATCACGAGCGCCCAGACGAAGCGCCTTGAGCCGAGCAGCAGGGCGGAGCCGTAGAACAGCAGCGCACTGCCGATCACGAATCCGAGAAAGTCCATGGTGAGGGCGAAGACCAGAATCAGGCCGCCGAGGCCGAAGACAGTCGGCCAGTGGGCCTTCTGTGAGAGGTCGATGTCCTCACCGTCTTCGGCCTCAGCGTGGCCGCCCCGCAGTACAGAGATCGCGAGGGCAATCGCACACAGGCCCAGGCCGATCGCGATGATCGTGGGAACGACCTGCGGTCCCATCACGCCGGCGTTGATGGCGGTGTGACGGATGTTCGCGGTATCGACCACGATCACGATCGCGATTACGGCGAGCAGGGCGGCGACTCCTAGCTCGGAGCGACCGTGCAGGCGAGCCTGCAGGCGTCCTCGTAGCCCGGATTGCGCGTCTGTAGTGGGGGCGGTCATTCTTAGACTAAGCCCAGGGTCTTCAGCACGTCGGCGACGCGGGTGTCCTGCTCGGTAAGGAAGGTGCTGAAGTCGTCGCCGGTGATGAATGCGTCGGTCCAGCTGTTGTCCTCCAGAACCTGCTTCCACTCCGGGCTGTCGTGCATGGCGGTGACGGCGTCGACGAGGCGCGCGATTTCAGCGTCGGTCAGTCCGGGTGCGGCCAAAAGTCCGCGCCAGTTCGTGAAGACCAGGTCGATGCCCTCTTCGGTGAGGGTGGGGGCGTCGATGACGGGAACGCGCTCCTCGCTCGTGACGGCGAGTACCCGCAGGTCGCCCGACTTCACCTGTTCCAGAAATTCACCGTAACCCGAGGCGCCGAACTGCAGCTTGCCGCCGAGGATGGCCGGCAGCAGTTCGCCGCCGCCGTCGTAGGCCACGTAGTTGACGGCGGTCGGGTCGATGCCGACGGCATCCGCGAGCTGCATCGGCAGCAGGTGGTCAGGGCCGCCCGGGGAGGAACCGCCGCCGACGGCGAAGGTGGCCGGGTCGGCTTTCCACGCGGTGACGAGGTCGTCGATGGTTTGGTAGGGGGAGTCAGCGGCGACGAAGATGGCGCCGGCTTCTTCGATGAGTCCGGCGATCGGGGTCGCGTCGGCCACCTTGGCATCGCCCTCGTTGGTGTACGCGGCGCCGACGACGCCGAGCCCCATCATGAGCAGAAAGTTGGCGTTACCGGTTTCGGTCAGGGTGCGGGCCAGGCCCACGGTTCCGCCGGCACCGGCCAGGTTGGTGACCTCTGTACCGGTGGCCAGGCCCAGGTCGTCCATCACCTTGACCGCGGCGCGGCCGGTGACGTCATAACCGCTGCCCGCGGCATTGGGGATCATGACCTGCAGGTTCTCGATCGGGCCGCTGTCGGCGGCCTCGGTGTTCTTCGCGCTCGTGACTCCGCAGGCGCTGAGGGCGAGTGCCACGACCCCGGCGAGAACAACGGTGCCGGCCGTGCGGCGTGAACGCATGGTGCGTGCTGTGATTGGCATGCTTGAATCCTCTTCGATTTCTGGCGAGCCTCTTTGCTGGCCGAGATCAGCCTGTGTGGTGGGCCGGTCGGACACAACTTGTGGCCTTAGTGAACGTTGTGTAGCTTGCGGTTGCGATCAGTGATTTCGGTTTGCCCCTTGCATGGGGCACTATCTCTTATGGCCAAAGACGATCGAGAGCAGCTGACCCGGCGCGGGTCGGGCTTCCGTTCGAGCCGTCTCAGCCTCACCCGCCAGCTCTTGCTGTTTCAACTCAGCCTGATCGGGCTCGTTCTGGTCGCTGTCACGGCCATCTCGCTGGAACAGACCCGCACCAGCTTCGAGAGCGGCGCCCAACGTCGCATGCTCACCGTCGCCGAATACACCGCAGCCAACCCGCTCGTACGCAGCCTGCTCTCCAGTAAGGCGGTGCCCCAGCAGTTCTCGGTGCCGGTCGAGTCCCTCCGTACCACCACGGGGGTAGACCAACTGCTCGTAACGGATGTTGACGGCCGCGTGATCGCCTCACCCGCCGATCCGCGGCTGCTCACCACTGACCTGGCTATCGACCCGACGCCCGACGAGTCGGACGCCGCGTGGGCCGGCATCGCGCCGATCGGCACCAATGATTATGTGGTCGCGCAGGTTCCGGTGCTGTCCAATGCCGGGGAGGTCGTGGGCTCCGTGGTCGCCGCCCGCCAGTTCCCAGCCCTAGCCGATCTGCTCGCGAGCGCGGTGCCGAACCTGCTGACCTATGTCGGGGTGGCGGGGGTGCTCGGCGTGACGGGGTCGCTGCTGCTGGCCGCGCGGGTGAAACGGCAGACGCTCGGGCTCGAGCCGGAGCAGATCGGCCGGCTGGTGGAGCACCGGGATGCCATGATCCACGGCATCCGGGAGGGAATGATCGCCGTCGACACCGACGGGCTCATCACACTCGCCAACGACAGCGCCCGCACACTGCTCGGTCTGCCGGCTGATGCAGAAGGCCGGGCGATCGACACGGTGGGCCTCGACGACGAGGCGGTGCGGGCGCTGCGCCCGCTGGAGGTCGGTGAAATCGATACGGTGTTCGTGAACCGCGGGGTGCTGCTCGTGCTCAACCAGACGCTGATCCACCCGCCTCGGTCCCGGCCGGAGGTTGTGACGACCCTGCGTGACCGCACCGAGCTGGTCACGCTGCAGCACGACCTGGGCAGCAGCCGACAGGCGACCGACACCCTGCGCGCGCAGACCCACGAGTTCGCCAACCGGCTGCACACCATTTCGATGCTCATGCAGCTCGGCGACACCGAAGCGGCGGTGGAATACGTTGACGCCGTCACCCGTGACCGCACCGAGCTCGACAATTCGGTCTTGACTCGGCTCCAGGAGCCGGCGGTAGCCGCGCTCGTGATCGCCAAAACGTCCCTGGCCCGCGAACGCGGCGCGACGCTTGTCTTATCGCCCGAATCGAACCTGGGCCGGGTCGATGCTGAGCTCTCCACCGACCTGGTCACCGTGCTTGGGAACCTGGTCGACAACGCCCTCGACGCCGTCACCGGCGCTCGGGAACGCGATGTGCGGATCGATGTGCAGACCGACCCTGGCGCCCGCGCCGTGCGGGTGAGGGTGAGGGATTCAGGGCCGGGCATCGACGTCGCCCTCATCGACCGGGTGTTCGAGGTGGGAGTCACGAGCAAATCGGCACTCGCCGGGGGGGACGCCCATGGTTACGGACTCGCTATCGTGCGCCTCATCGCGACGCGTCGCGGGGGCACGGTGGGCTATCGGGCCGATCAGGGCACCGTGTTCGAGGCCGTGCTGCCGTACGACGCGGCCGGGTTGGTCGAGAGCGAGGAACCGACCCGTGTGTGACGTGCTGGTCGTCGACGACGATTTCATGGTGGCGCGTGCCCACGAACGCATTGTTTCCGAGCAGCGCGGTTTCACCGTGGTCGGTGTTGCGGCGACCGGGTCGGACGCGCTGGCTCAGATTGCCCAGAAGGCGCCGCACCTCGTGCTTCTCGACATGTACCTGCCCGATATGACCGGGCTCGACGTGATCCGCCGGGCACGCGAAGCCGGACGCGATGTTGACTTTCTCGTGCTCAGCGCCGCCCGGGAGGCCGAAATGGTCACCGCGGCGCTGCAGGGCGGCATCGTTAGTTATCTGCTTAAACCGTTCAAGATTACCGAGCTGCAAGCCCGGTTGGCCGCATACGCCAAGCGGCGCCGACTGCTCGGTGGCACCGGTGATTTGAGCCAGAGCGATCTCGACCAGGCGCTCGGGCGCGCATCCGCTCTTTCGATCGACAAGGCAGTCTCCGCGCTGCCGAAAGGCCTGAGCAAGGAGACGGCAGCGCTGACCGCTGCCGCCCTGTCGGCCAGCGACCCCGACCTGGCCGCTTCGGAGTGCGCCGAACTGCTCGGCCTGTCGCGCGTAGTCGCTCGCAAATATCTGGAGTATTTCGTGACGATAGGGCAGGCTGCGGTCAGCCTGCGTTACGGCCAGACCGGCCGGCCGCAGCGTCGCTACGCCTGGCTGGCCGGCTGAACGCCGGCTACGGCTCAGCTGAGGTCGTCGTCGGTGCGGGCACCGAACACGATCTCGTCCCAGCTCGGCATCGAGGCTCGGCCGCGCTTGGGCGTGGTGCGACCGTGGTTGGTGCGTTCCTGGGCCCTGGCCGCCTGGTTGGCCCAGGCGTTGCCGGTTGGCTCCGGTGTGGTGGCCGGAGCAGCACTGGACTCATCGGTGGCCGCGGCATCCGTGAGTGCAGCGTCGACCGGCGTCGCCCGACGCGGGCGCAACGGCTGTGCTGGGGCGGGCACCGAAACGGATGCCGTCTCCCCGCTCGACGCCGCCTCGCGTTCGCCGCGGCGGCGACGCAGAGACTCCAGCAGGTCGGCGGTTTCGCTCATGTTCGAGGCCGGCTCTGCAGCGCGCTTGATCGCAGCTTTCGACACCGCGTCGTCCCGGCTCAGTGAGCGGGAGTACGGCACTACCTCCAGGTTGGGGCTGGTGTCGTTCAGAATCTCGTCGGCGAGGGATTCCTTGAAGTTGAAGGCGTTGCTGTCGAACCGGGACACGTCGGCGGCGCTCGTCTCGGAGCCGACGGCGCGCAGGCGCGGAATCAAGGAGCCCTTGAGTTCGCCCTGCTGCGACAGTGCGACGGCCTCGCTGCCGACCGGAGACAGGGAGTTCTTCTTCGGTTCGAAACCCCAGCGGGCGTCGTGGTCGATCTCGTCGGCGGTGAACGACAACTTGACGATCCACCCGCCGCCGGGCTCCTTCCAACTCGCCCAGCGCTCACCGGTGGCACCGAGTGAGGCGAGGCGTTCCCGAATAACCGAACCGAAGTTGACATTCTCGTCGATCGGGTCCGGATCGATGGCGGTGTGCACCGGAACGCTCAACGCCGAGGAGACGATGTACTCCCGTTCGGCCACGACCGGGCCTTCGAAACGGCGCACGTACTCGAGCGATGCGCCAGTGACCGCGGCGACATCCTCGGCGGACATGCCGGAGCGAATGTGCGCCTGAACTTCCCGCGGGGAAAGCTTGGGAGCGTTGACGCGTTCCGTCTGGGTTTGGCGAAGCCGGGACTGGAGAACCTCGTCGATGGCGATGCGATACCGGTCGCCATCTTCGGACGCTGCGAGCAGCGCACCGTTCTCAACCCCAATAACCTTCAATTCCTGCATGAAGACAAGCCCTCTCGCGATTACCGTTGGCTGCAAGACTGCCACGGGTTGATGCCTTTTTGCGGGAATACGCCGGGCGTGCCGCAAGTTGTTTCTTCGTGTCCGAATAAAAACATTGGCGGACGGTTTGCTATTCCGTCTGGATTGTTGGAAACTGTGCCCGCCGATTTCGTTTATCGGCGTAACTGAAATGGATGGGCATGGCAACCGATTACGACGCACCCCGAAAGACTGAAGACGACTCTGAGTCGATCGAGGCCCTCAAGGAACGTGTGCCAGACAAGATGTCCGGCAGCGTTGATGTCGATGACTCCGACAACCCCGGTGGGTTCGACCTTCCGGGCGCCGACCTGTCCGACCTGGACCTTGATGTCGTCGTTCTGCCCGCGCAGGCCGACGAGTTCACCTGCGTGAATTGCTTCCTCGTGAAGCACCGCTCGCAGATGGGACACGAGACCAAGCTCGGCACCGTCTGTCTGGAGTGCGACTCCTAAAGCTCAGCTCTACCCCACGTTGGCCGTTCGCGATTCATTGATCGCGGCGGCCAACTCTATTGGGTGGCGGCTGGAGATGACCCAGTACGGGGCCGGATCGGTCGCATCCACGATGGGCACGCGTACGACCGGCTTGATCCAGCCGCGAATGAGCAGCCAGGCCCTGGCATCCAGCCGAGGACCCCGCTCCTGCGTGGCTTCGGCCCCGTCGAAGACCGTCGCTTGGCCGAGCAACGTGGTCGAAATTGTGGCGGGGCCGGCGATCAACTCGCCGTTCTGCACGCGAACGACCGGTGACGCCAGCACGAGCAGCAGCACGCAGCCGCCGTATAATACGGCGGCCGTAACAATTCCGGCGAACAGGGAGATCGGCACGAGCACGAGAATGCTCGCTGGTATCACCAGAGCGGTGACGATGAAGGCCCAGGCGTTGGGCCACAGTTTTTCACGGTAATCAGGCATGGCTCTATTCGATCAGATAACTGCACTACCCTCGACACGTGGCAGAAAGCGTCGAAGTCCTGATCCAGGCATCCATCCTCCCGAACTACGCACACCCCGGTGATGCCGGGGCAGACCTGCACGCGGCCGAGGCTCTCGTGCTCGCCCCTGGAAGCCGTGCACTGGTCGCTACCGGCGTGTCGATCGCCCTTCCCGATGGTTTTGCGGCGTTCGTCGTTCCCCGCAGCGGTCTGGCCGTCAAGCACGGCATCACCATCGTGAACGCTCCCGGAACAGTGGATGCCGGCTACCGCGGCGAAATCAAGGTGGCCCTGCTCAACACCGACCTGAGCGAATCGTTCACCATCGCGGTGGGCGATCGTATCGCCCAGCTCATCGTCATGCCGGTAGCCCGCGCCACCTTCATCGCCGTCGACAAGCTGCCTGGCAGCCAGCGTGGTGAGGGCGGTTTCGGATCGACCGGCGTTCTGCCGCGCACTCAAGACAATGCACCAATGTCGGGCGCAGCCGCCCCGCAGACAGGAGATAACCGGTGAGTGACCTCACGAACTCGGGAGAGATCCCCGAATCCATGCCGAAATCGGCACCCGAAGACCGCGAGACCGAGGGCCCGCTCGACGAGTCAGAGGCCAACCCGGTGCGTCCATACGTCGACCTCGGCGGTATCAAGATTCTGCCGCGCGAAGGACTGCACCTGCGCCTCGAAATTGAAGAGGGCAGCAAGCGGGTCGTGGCCATCGGACTCGACTTCGCCGGTTCCACCCTGCAGGTTCAGCCGTTCGCCGCACCGCGCTCCAGCGGCCTATGGCACGAGATCCGCGACCAGATCGCCGACCAGATCGGCAAGCAGGGCGGCACCACCACTCCGCGCGAAGGCCCGTTCGGCCCCGAACTCGTCGCCGAAATCCCGGTCGCGGCCGGCCAGGAAGCCGGTGGCGTCACGCGCCTTGCCCGCTTCATCGGCGTCGACGGCCCGCGCTGGTTTCTTCGCGGCGTGATCGCCGGTGAGGGCGCCATCGATCCCGATGCCGCGTTGCAGATCGAAGACCTGTTCCGCAGCATCGTCGTGGTGCGCGGTTCGACCCCGATGCCGCCGCGCGACCTGATTCCGCTGCGCATGCCGGCCACCCCCGCTGGCACAACCGAAACCGCCGCAGTCTGACCGGCGTCTTGCCACGCCATGAGTGACACCGCCAAAGACCAGCCCGATCAGCCGGAGCTGCCAACCGTGCCGGGTGAAGCAGGCTCGCCGGACACTGACGTCCCGCCGTCCACCTCCGCGCTGTTCGCCCAGTCGATGGCCGGAGCGGCCCGCCGCGCCGGCTTCGGTGCGGCGACGGAGGGCGAGCCGATCAGCGGCCAGGCCCTGCTGAAGGCGATGGGCGGCATCCGCGGCTTGATCGAAGCAGTGNCTGCTGAAGGCGATGGGCGGCATCCGCGGCTTGATCGAAGCAGTGCTGCCCGGCCTGGTTTTTCTGGTCACCTATTCGATCACCATCGACCCGTCGACCGATGTGACGAGCGATCCGATCGGCACGTTGTTGCCGTCGCTGATTGCACCCCTCGTGATCGGCGTCATCTTCGTCGCGCTGCGCGCGATCACCAAGCAGACCACGACCCCGGCTCTCGGCGGCCTGGTCGGAACCATTATCAGCGTTGCGCTCGCACTGTTCTCCGGCAAACCGTCCGACTTCTTTCTGGTCGGCCTGTGGACCAACGCCGGTTACGGCGCCGCCCTGCTCATCTCGGTGCTCGTGCGCTGGCCACTCATCGGCGTGGCCGTCGGGTTCTTGATGGGCGACGGCGTGGCCTGGCGCCTCGACGCGAGCAAGCGTCGGGTCCTGACCATTTTGACTCTGTGCTGGACCGGACTGTTTCTCGGCCGCCTCGCCGTTCAGCTGCCGCTCTACCTGGCCGACAACGTCGAACTACTCGCCTCGATGAAGCTGCTCATGGGCATCCCGCTCTACGCGCCGCTACTCGTCGTCTCCTGGCTCATGGTGCGATCGGTTTATCGCAGAATGGATGCCGCTGACGCGGTCTGAATGACGACGGAGAGACCCCCGCGCCCTGCTAGAGTTATCTTGACGTCAAGATAGTTGTTCGGTGAGAAGTCGCCAGCGCAACTCGATGGAAAAAGGCAGCCCCTGGCATCCGCTGGTTAGGCTTGCCTTGCTGGCACGAGGCTGTGCCTGCCACAAGAATTGAGGACTGCCGCCGGTATCCCGTCGGCTCCCACAACGGAGAGGGCATTGTGTCGGAATCAACAAAGACCGCGGTTAATAGCTTCGGAGCCAAAGACACCCTGCGCGTCGGTTCGACGGACTATGAAGTCTTTCGTCTGGACGCGGTCGACGGCTACGAAAAGCTGCCATACAGCCTGAAGGTGCTGCTGGAGAACCTCCTCCGCACCGAAGACGGCGCCAACATCACCGCCGAGCACATTCGTGCCCTCGGCGCGTGGGTACCCACCGCGGAGCCCGACACCGAGATCCAGTACACGCCGGCTCGCGTCGTCATGCAGGACTTCACCGGCGTTCCCTGCATCGTCGACCTCGCCACAATGCGAGAGGCACTCGTCGAACTCGGCGGCGACGCCAAGAAGATCAACCCGCTCGCCCCGACCGAAATGGTCATCGACCACTCCGTCGTCGCCGACCTGTTCGGAACGTCCGACTCGTTCGAGCGCAACGTCGAGATCGAATACGAGCGCAACGGTGAGCGCTACCAGTTCCTCCGCTGGGGCCAGACCGCGTTCGACGACTTCAAGGTCGTTCCCCCGGGAACCGGCATCGTGCACCAGGTCAACATCGAATACCTCGCCCGCGTCACCATGACCCGCGAGGTGGGTGGCGTCCTGCAGGCCTACCCCGACACCTGCGTCGGCACCGACTCGCACACCACCATGGTCAACGGCCTCGGAGTGCTCGGCTGGGGCGTCGGCGGAATCGAAGCAGAAGCAGCAATGCTCGGCCAGTCGGTCTCCATGCTCATCCCCAAGGTTGTCGGCTTCAAGCTTTCGGGCATCATCCCGGCCGGCGTCACCGCAACGGATGTCGTGCTCACAATCACGCAGATGCTCCGGGGGCACGGAGTAGTCGGCAAGTTCGTAGAATTCTACGGATCGGGTGTGGCATCCGTTCCGCTCGCGAACCGCGCCACCATCGGCAACATGAGCCCCGAGTTCGGCTCTACGGCCGCCATGTTCCCGATCGACGATGTCACCCTCGGCTACCTGCGCCTCACCGGTCGCAGCGAGGAGCAGGTCGCGCTGGTCGAGGCCTACTCGAAGCTGCAGGGCCTCTGGCACAACCCCGACCAGGAGCCGATCTTCAGCGAGTACCTCGAGCTCGACCTCTCCACGGTCGTCCCCTCGATCGCCGGACCGAAGCGCCCGCAGGACCGCATCATCCTCTCCGAAGCCAAGACCCAGTTCGAACGCGACCTGGACAACTACGCCAACGCGCCCGTCTCCCTCGTGGACGCGGCAATAGAGGGTACTTTCCCGGCCTCCGACCCGATCGGCCTCACCCCCCAGGACGAACACAGCGCGCACAACCACGCGTTCGAAAGCGGTCTGACCCGTCACACCAGCCACCCGACGCAGTCGCACCCGCAGCCCACCGACGTCACCCTTGCCGACGGCCGTGAGTTCACGATCGACAACGGCTCGGTTGCCATCGCCGCCATCACCTCCTGCACCAACACGTCGAACCCGAGCGTCATGCTCGCGGCCGGCCTGCTGGCCCGCAACGCGAGCCTCAAGGGCCTCAAGAGCAAGCCGTGGGTCAAAACCACGCTCGCTCCCGGCTCCAAGGTCGTCACCGAGTATTACGCGAAGGCAGGCCTCAACGGCTACCTCGAAGACCTCGGCTTCTACCTGGTTGGCTACGGCTGCACCACCTGCATCGGCAACTCGGGCCCGCTCGAAGACGAAATCTCTTCTGCCGTGCAGGAGAATGACCTCGCCGTTACCGCCGTGCTCTCCGGTAACCGCAACTTTGAGGGACGCATCAACCCCGACGTGAAGATGAACTATCTGGCCAGCCCGCCGCTCGTCATCGCCTACGCCCTCGCCGGCACGATGAACTTCGACTTCGACGCCGACTCGCTCGGCACAGACCACGAGGGCAACGATGTGTTCCTCAAGGACATCTGGCCCGACGCCGACGAGGTGCAGAAGACCATCGACGAGTCCATCGACTCGAACATGTTCGAGACCCAGTACGCCGGCGTCTTCGACGGCGACGAGCGCTGGCAGTCGCTCGAGACTCCCGTCGGCGATACCTTCGCCTGGGACGCCGAGTCCACGTACGTCCGCAAGCCCCCGTACTTTGACGGCATGAGCCTGGAAACCAGCCCGGTTGTCGACATCTCTGGTGCTCGGGTGCTCGCCAAGCTCGGCGACTCCGTCACCACTGACCACATCAGCCCCGCTGGTTCGATCAAGGCAGACGGCCCCGCCGGTCGCTATCTGGCCGAGCACGGCATCGAGCGCGGCGACTACAACTCCTACGGCTCGCGTCGGGGCAACCACGAGGTCATGATTCGCGGAACGTTCGCGAACATCCGTCTGCGCAACCAGCTCCTCGACAACGTCGAGGGTGGTTTCACCCGTGACTTCAGCGTCGCCGGAGGCCCGAAGGCCGACATCTACGATGCCAGCCAGAACTACCAGGCCGCCGGTACCCCCCTCGTCATCTTCGGTGGCAAGGAGTATGGTTCGGGCTCCAGCCGTGACTGGGCAGCCAAGGGCACGAGCCTTCTCGGTGTCAAGGCCGTCATCGTGGAGAGCTTCGAGCGCATCCACCGCTCGAACCTCATCGGCATGGGCGTTGTGCCCCTGCAGTTCCCGGTGGGGCAGAGCGCCGACTCGCTCGGCCTCGATGGTACCGAGATCGTTTCTATCTCGGGCATCACCGAGCTGAACAACGGCACGACCCCGAAGACCGTGCACGTGACCTGCGCTCCGAGTGAATTCTCGGCCGTCGGCAAGGCAGCGGTCGAATTCGACGCCATCGTGCGCATCGATACCCCAGGCGAAGCCGAGTATTACCGCAACGGCGGCATCCTGCAGTACGTTCTGCGCTCGCTCGTCTAGACCGGCACGCGCACTGCTGGTGGGCGCTCCACCAGTACGACAGCGGCGCGTAGACTCGATTCATTCGAGTCTGCGCGCTGGTTTGGTTTGATGAGCAGTCGTGGGAACGCACGACGTGAAAGGACGACGGATGACTCTTCTGGAGACGATTCATGGTCCCCGGGACCTCGATGGTCTCTCGAAAGAGCAATTGCCGCAGCTGGCCGCGGAGATTCGCGCCTTTCTGGTGCGCGAGGTCTCCAAGACGGGTGGCCACCTCGGGCCGAACCTCGGCGTGGTGGAACTGACCATCGCCATCCACCGGGTCTTTCACTCGCCGACCGACGCGATCGTCTTCGACACGGGGCACCAGTCCTACGTGCACAAGCTGCTCACCGGGCGGCAGGACTTCAGCAAGCTGCGGCAGTTGGGCGGCCTGGCCGGCTACCCGCAGCGCTCCGAGTCCGAACACGACATCGTCGAGAGTTCCCACGCCTCCAGCTCGCTGTCCTGGGCAGACGGAATCTCCCGGGCCTTCGAGATCACCGGCCAGAACGACCGCCACGTCGTCGCCGTCGTCGGCGACGGAGCACTGACCGGGGGAATGACCTGGGAAGCGCTCAACAACATCAGCGATGACAACACCCGCAAGCTCATCATCGTGGTCAACGACAACGGGCGCTCCTACGCGCCGACCATCGGCGGCATGGCCCGCTTCCTCAACACCATCCGCACTCGCGCCAGTTACCGGGATGCGTACCTCACCAGCAAGGACGTATTCGATCGCCTCGGTGCGCCCGGGCGGGCCGTCTGGCGCGGCGTACGCGGCGGCATGCACGGGTTCCTCGCCCGCGTCACCAACAACGAGGCCCTGTACTCCAACCTCGACATCAAATACATCGGCCCCATCGACGGCCACGACGTGCACGCGATGCAAGAGGCCCTGGCCCAGGCCAGGGGCTACGGAGCGCCGGTCATCGTGCACGCCATCACCCAAAAGGGCAAGGGCTACGACCCAGCCGTGCAGGACGTGGCCGACCAGTTTCATGCCGTCGGACAGATCGACCCGGAGACCGGGGAATCGGTCGAAGAACCCGGCGCCCAGTCGTACACGTCGGTCTTTGCCGACGAGCTGCTGAAGCTCGCTATCGAGAACGATCGAATCGTCGCGATCACCGCCGCCATGCTGCGGCCCACCGGACTGCACAAGATGGCCGAGCGCTTCCCGTCCCGCGTGCACGACGTGGGAATCGCCGAGCAGCACGCGGTGACCAGTGCGGCCGGGCTCGCCTTCGGTGGCCTGCATCCCGTCGTGGCACTGTACGCAACGTTCATCAACCGGGCCTTCGACCAGGTGCTCATGGACGTGGCCCTGCACAAAGCCGGCGTCACCTTCGTGCTGGACCGGTCCGGCGTCACCGGGCCGGACGGTCCCAGCCACCACGGTATGTGGGACCTCGCCATTTTGCAGGTCGTACCCAATATCCGCCTGGCCGCGCCGCGCGATTCCACGCGACTGCGTGAAGAACTGGCTGAGGCCGTCGCGGTCGACGACGGACCAACGGTGGTGCGCAACCCCAAGGGCACGGTCGGCCACGAATACGATGCCATTCGCCGTCTCGACGACGGCGTTGACGTGCTCCAGGAGGCGACCCAGCAGGATGTCCTCATCGTGACGGTCGGTCCGATGGCGGCGATGGGGCTCGACGTGGCCGACCGGCTGGCAGCGCAGGGGATCGGCGCAACGGTCGTCGACCCACGCTGGGTCGTTCCCGTGCCGCAGAGCATCATCACCCTCGCCGCCGCTCACCGCATCGTCGTCACGATCGAAGATGGCATTCGAGTCGGCGGGATCGGCACGCGAATTCGTCAGGATTTGCGCGAGGCCGGCGTCGACACAGCGGTGACCGAACTCGGCCTGCCCGACCAGTTCCTCGATCACGGTACCCGGGCCGAGATTCTCGAGCGGGTCGGCCTCACCCCGCAACGCATCGCTCGCGATGTCGTTGCCATGGTGCTCGGCAGCAAGATTCCAAACGCCCGACCGCTGCCGGCCGATCACACCGACACCGGTGCCATCCAGGTAACCCGCCGCGACTAACTCCCGCCCGGCACGCGCGTCCCGAATACGGACGGGACGGGGCCCAGGCCCCGTCCACGGGCCCAGCTTATAAACTGGGCCCGTGGCCATAGGGTGGGCCCGGTCGTGCAGACCGAGCCCTGTTCTCGTTAGTGCAGTGCTCGCTAGTTCTGAGCGGATGCCGCCCCGACCGCAGCACCGATCCCGCGGATCGGCGGGGTGTGGAACGTTCCGCCGAAGACCCGCTCGCTCGCGCCGACCCGGTCGAGGTACGGGGTGATCCCGCCCATCTGGAACGGCCAGCCGGCACCGAGGATCATGCACAGGTCGATGTCCTCGGCCGCGTGCACCACGTCGTCGTCCAGCATCCGCTTGATCTCGTCGACCAGGCCATCTTCGACCCGCTGCAGAATCTGCTCGGCCGTCATTGGAGTGCTTCCGCCGGCGACGATCTTCAGCGCGCCCTTGTCGAAGCCCGTGCGGCGGCCCTTGCCATCGCGCTCGAGGATCTTGCCGTGTTCGGCGAGCTTGTGCAGGTTGTCACTCTCGAAGAACCGGTCGGGGAACGCCGCATGGTGCGTGTCGAGCACGTGAGCGCCCACGGTGAGGCCGACCAGCTCGAGCAGCTCGAACGGGGTCATCGGCAGCCCGAACGGCGCCACAGCGGCCTCAACGACCTCGAACGGGGTTCCGGTGTCGACGGCGTGCATCGCTTCACCGAGCAGCTTGGCCAGCACCCGGTTCACCACGAAGCCGGGTGTGTCCCTGGTGATCACCGCGTTCTTGCGCAGCTTGCCGGCGATCACCATCGCGGTCGCGAGGGTGACCTCGTCGGTCTGCGGGGTGTTGACCACTTCGATGAGCGGCATGACCGCCACCGGGTTGAAGAAGTGGAACCCGACCAGGCGCTCCGGGTGGGCCAGCTTCGACCCGATCTGTTCGACCGAGAGCGACGAGGTGTTCGTGGCCAGAATGGCCTCGGGCGAGATGTACTTCTCGATCTCGGCGAACACCGACTGCTTCACGCCGAGCTCTTCGAAGACGGCCTCGATCACCCAGTCGGCGTCGGAGAACAACGACTTGTCGGTGGTTCCCGTGACGAGCGCGCGAAGCCGGTTGGCTTCATCCGCTGAGATGCGGCTCTTGGTCTCGAGGGCCGCGATCTCGCCGTGGATGTACGCCACACCCTTGTCGACGCGTGCCTGGTCGAGGTCGGTGATGACCACTGGCACCCGGAGGCGACGCACGAAGAGCAGCGCGAACTGGCTGGCCATGAGGCCCGCGCCAATAACGCCGACCTTGGTGATCGGGCGGGCCAGTTTCTTGTCCGGCGCTCCGGCGGGGCGCTTGGCGCGCTTCTGCACGAGGTTGAAGGCGTAGATACTGGCCTGCAGCTGGTCTCCGGCGATGAGACCGGCCAGGGCCACGTCCTCACGCTCGAAGCCCTCGGCGCGCGTGCCGCTCTTGGCCGCCTGCAGCAGGTCGAGTGCCACGTACGGCGACTTCGCGACCTCGCCAATACGGTTCACCAGCATCTTGCGGGCGATGCCGACGGCGACGTCCCACTTCACCAGGCGTTCGATCTTGCCGGGCACATTCGGGCGGGCCACCGTCGTCGTGCCAGCGATGACGCCGTCGGCCCAATCGATGGAGTCTTCGAGGAACCGCGCCGACGTGAACATGACATCAGCGATTCCGAGGGCGAGGGCATCCGCTCCGGTGAGGGTGCGGTTGTTCTTGAGCGGGTTCTCGATGATGACCTTGAGGGCGTTCTCGATGCCGATCAGGTTGGGCAGCAGGTAGGATCCGCCCCAGCCGGGGATCAGGCCGAGAAACACCTCGGGCAGCGCGATCGCCGGCACGGCCGCGTCGACGGTGCGGTAGCCGGCGTTCAGGCCGATTTCGAGGCCGCCGCCGAGTGCGAGCCCGTTGATGAACACGAACGAGGGTACGCCGAGAGTGTCGAGCTTGCCCAGGGCGTGGTGACCGAGCTGGCTGAGCAGCTTGCCGGCTTCGAGCGAGGGAATCTCGGCCACCTTGCTGAGGTCGGCGCCGGCGGCCAGGATGAACGGCTTGCCGGTGACGGCGACACCGTGGATCTCGCCGCGTCCGGCACGGGCTGTCAGCTCGTCCATGGTGGCGGCGAATTCGAGCAGGGTGACCGGGCCGAGTGTGTTTGGCCGGGTGTGGTCGCGCCCGTTGTCGAGAGTGACCAGGGCCAGGGTGCGGCCGCCACCGAGCGGCACGTCGCGCACGAAGGAATGCGTGACGACCTCGTCGGCCGAGATCGCGACGAGCGAGGAGAAATCGAGGGAACTGTAGTCGGTCATCGCTTGGCTGCCTTCTTGTTGAAGTGCGGGTTTTCCCAAATCACGGTGCCGCCCTGGCCGAGGCCGATGCACATGGCGGTCAAACCGTAGCGCACCTCGGGGTGCGACTCGAACTGGTGGGCGAGCTGGTTCATCAGGCGAACGCCCGAGGAGGCGAGCGGATGCCCCAGCGCGATCGCCCCGCCATACTCGTTCACGCGGGGATCTTCGTCGTCAATGCCAAAGTGGTCGAGAAAGGAGATGACCTGCACGGCAAAGGCTTCGTTGAGCTCGAACAGGCCGATGTCGGTGATCGACAGGCCCGCCTTGCGCAGCGCCTTCTCGGTGGAGGGCACCGGCCCGAGGCCCATGACCTCCGGTTCAACGCCGGCGAAGGCGAAGCTTTTCATGGTCATCTTCACGCCGAGGCCAAGTTCCTTGGCCGTGGCGCCGCTGGCCAGCAGGCAAGCGGATGCGCCGTCATTCAGGCCGGAGGCGTTGCCGGCCGTAACGCGGCCGTGCGAACGGAACGGCGTGCGCAGACCGGCGAGGCCCTCGAGTGTGGTCTCCGGGCGCGGTGCCTCGTCCCGGGTCGCGAGGCCCCAGCCGGATTCGCTGCGCGTGGCAACGGGAATTAGGTCCGGCTGAATGTTTCCGGCCTCGTAAGCCGCGGCGACCTTCTGCTGGCTGCGCAGTGCGAACCGGTCGGAGCGTTCCTTGGTGTACGACGGGAACCGGTCGTGAATGCGTTCGGCGGTCGCGCCCATGTTGAGGGCGTCCTCGCTGACCAGCCGCTCGGAGAGGAACCGCGGGTTCGGGTCGGCCCCGAACCCCATCGGGTGGCGGCCCATGTGCTCGACGCCGCCGGCGATGGCGAGGTCGTAGGCGCCGAAACCGATCGATGATCCCATCATGGTGACGGCGGTCATCGCCCCGGCGCACATCCGGTCGATGGCGAAACCGGGAACCGATTTCGGCAGGCCGGCCAGCAGCGCGGCCGTGCGCCCCAGGGTCAGTCCCTGGTCGCCGGTCTGGGTCGTGGCCGCGATCGCGACGTCGTCGATTCGTTCCGGCGGGACGCCGGGGTTACGTTCCATCAGCCCGATAATCGCCTTGACCACGAGGTCATCGGCTCGGGTGTTCCAATACATGCCCTTTTCGCCGGCGCGTCCGAACGGGGTTCGAACTCCGTCCACAAAAACGACTTCTGCTCTCTCGGCCACAATGCCTCCCGTAGATGATTCACGCAGACGCGGCCGCTTGGCATCGCATCTGCAAGGTCTGGTCCGATCCTAGAGTGGCAAAAATGGCCGCCCGAATCGTTTGCCGGTTTCTACGACTCCAGATCCGAGGCCGGGTCGGCCGTTTGTGGAACTTCTACAAAAGCATCCGCTATTAATTGTGCGGTCACGTCAACTTGCCAGTGCCGTGCTCCCGAATTGGTCAAGGCTTGTCCAACGGATGCCGCATCCAGCGGCTCCGGCGGCGTCCAGGCCACCCGACGCAGGTAGTCGGGCGTGAGCAGATTCTCCAGGGGAATCTCGACCTTGTCTGAGAGGGCCTGCAGTGCGGCGCGTGCCGCTTTGTAGCGCACGTCGGCTTCCGGATTGCGGTCGGCCCACGCCCGAGGCGGTGGCAGGGTGTCGTTGCTCGCCTTGAGCGCGGGCAGGTCAGTGGTGGCGCGGCCGCGCTGGATCGCAGCCCACCAGCGGTCGAGCTCGTTGCGGCTCGCCCGACCATTGAACTCGCGCAGGTCGGAGAGCGCCTGCCGGGTCGCCGGAAGAACCCGGGCGGCAGCGAGCAGGGAGGCGTCGGGCACGAGACGGCCGGGGGAGACGTCCACGTCGCGCGCGAACTCGTCGCGGGCCAACCAGAGTTCCCGGGCGACAGCGAGGTTGCGCTGGCTGCGCAGCGAGTGCAGACCCGACAGTCGCCGCCACGGGTCGACTCGGGCGGCCTTGGCCTCCTTGGACAGGGTCGCGGCGAATTCCTGGGCGGCAATCTCGGTCTTGTCGGACTCGACCAGCAGGTCGACCATGCGATCGCGCAGGTCGGGCAGGAGCTCGACGTCGAGGGCGGCGTAAACCAGCCAGGATTCGGGCAGGGGCCTCGTCGACCAGTTCGCCGCTGAATGTTCCTTGGCGAGGTGAATTCCGAGCAGCTCTTCCACCACGGCGCCGAGGCCGACCCGCGGAATACCGAGCAGCCGCGCGGCAAGCTCGGTGTCGAAGATGTGTGCCGGGTCGAGGCCGACCTCACGCAGGCAGGCGAGGTCCTGACTCGCGGCGTGCAGGATCCATTCCTCATCGGCCAGCGCTTCGTTCAGCTCGTAGAAATCACCGATCGGCGGCGGGTCGAACAGAAACGTGCCAGCGCCGCGGCGATAGATCTGAATCAGGTACGCGCGTTGCGAGTAGGTGAAACCGGATGCCCGCTCAGCGTCGACCCCGACCGGCCCGTTACCGGCGGCCAGGGCGGCGGTGGCGGCGAGGTAGGCCTCGCGGGTGTCAACGACCTGGTGTTGGACGGTGCTCTGCTTGGACTGCGATTCAGCCACGGGCTGCTCGGCGTGCTGACAACATACTGACTCCTTCCCCAGCGGGAGGGAGGCCGGCCAGCATGCAGAGCAGCTCGCCCCAGCCCTCGACGTGGGCGGTGAGATTGTGATCCAGGGGTGTCCACGACGCGCGCAGCTCAATCTGCGCGCCATCCCCCTGTTTGGCGAGTTCGCCAAAGCCTGACGAGATTATTTTAGTCGCCGTTCCGGAGGCCGCGGTGTACCGGGCCTTGCGGGAGTTGAGAGCGTCGACGAGCCAGGCCCACGTGACCTCGGCCAGAAACGGGTCGAGGCCGATCTCCACTTCGAGCGGTGCCTGCGCGAAACAGACCACGCGAAAGGCTCCGTTCCAGCCTTCGGGCTCCTCCGGGTCATAGAGCAGAATGAAGCGACCGGTACCCAGGTCGGAATCGCTTCCGTGCCGCACCGGCTGGATATTCGCGGCCAGGGCGATCGAATACGGGGCGAGCTGGGCGGGCGCGGCAATTTCGGTGACGACTAATTCGGCCCGGCTCGTGGCGCGGCGAATCGCGGTCAATGCCGCGGCAAACTCCGCGGGGAGCGATTGATCTGTTTCGGGCACGTCTGCAGACTAGAGTTTTTTCTGGGTGTTGTCCGTGAGGCACGCCGACCAGTCGGAGGTGCACATGCACGACCCACAGCCCCCAAACGAGCGCCACCACCACGTTCTGCGTGCGATTCTCGGCCTGACCGGTATCGTCGTCGCGGGCTCCGCCGTAGCTGTCGTGAGCGCCGTCGGTGTGCTCTCTGCAGTCATGGCAAAGACCATCGTCACCCCGCCGACAGCGCGGACCGACGACACCAGGGTCGTCGCGGTCGACCTGCCGAACGCGACCATCACGCTGCAACGCCACCGCGATTCCGTGCTGCCTGGCGACTACAGCTTCTTCTTCAGCGCCGGTACCGGCCACGCCCGGGTCGGTGAGATCACCGCGCGCACGGCGACGACCGTCACCCGGCGCATCCTCGCTGTCGACTACGGTGACCTCCAGGTGGCCCGCCGTGGCCGGTTCAGCGGCTGGCTCTATCAGGGCCCTGCCGATCTGGGCTTCGAATGGACCGAGGTCGCCGTTCCCGCACCCCTCGGACTCGCTCCCGCGTGGCTCTTTCCAGCGGATGCCGAGGCCCGGTCGACACGGTGGGTGATCCAGGTGCACGGTCGGGCGGTGCGCCGCGAGGAGGCCTTGCGGGCGGTGCCGGTCTTTCGCGCGGCCGGTTACACGTCGTTGCTCGTCTCCTATCGCAACGACGGCGACGCCCCCGCGAGCGCTGACGGTCGGTACGGCCTCGGCGACACCGAATGGCCCGACGTGGACGCCGCGATCGCCTACGCCGCCGCGCACGGTGCGACGAGCATCGTGCTGATGGGCTGGTCGATGGGCGGCGCCGTGGTGTTGCAGACCCTCACCCGCAGCGCGCACCCGCACCGGATCAGCGGTGTCGTGCTGGAATCTCCCGTAATCGACTGGACCGACGTTGTCGCAGCGCAGGCGAGAGACCGGCGGCTGCCGGTTCTGATCGCCCGCGGCGCGGTCGCAGTTATGGGCGCAGGCTGGGCCAGGCGCCTCACCGGGCAGACCGAGCCGATCGATTTCAAGCGGCTCGACTTCGTGGCCAGGGCGCGCGACCTGCACCGGCCCATTCTGCTGCTGCACAGCGACGACGACGGCTTCGTGCCGGCCACCGGGTCGCGCCGGCTGGCCGGGCTCCGGCCCGACACAGTGACCTTCGTGGCGTTCAGCGAAGCCCGGCATACCAAACTGTGGAACTACGATCCCGCCCGGTGGAACGCCGAGATCGCGGCCTGGCTGGCCGCGCTGCCGAGTTCCGCGGTCTGAGGATCAGGCGGCGAGGCGATCCCGGAGCTGACGTTTGGCCCGGCCGAGCATCGCGCTCATGCCGCGCAGGCGCAGCGGAGACACTGCCTCGCTCAGACCGATCGACTGCGAATAGTCGTCGGGAACCGCCAGCACCTCCTCGGCGCTAAGGCCGTCCAGGCCCTGGGCCAGGATCGACGCGAACCCGCGGGTGGTCGGCGACTCTCGCGGTGCTGTCGCGTGCAGGTGAAACGCGCCGTCGGCATCCACTTCGACGAAGATGAACACTGGGGACTGGCATTCAATGACTCGTTCGAGCAGATCGGGGTGGTCCTGAAATTTCTGCGGAAGTTCGGGCAACTCGTTGGCGAACTCCAGCAGCAGGAGCAAACGGTCCTTCTGCTCGAGCGCGAGAAAGTCCTCGCGAATCTCATTCAGCAGGTCCGTGCTCACGGGCGCGGCGCCGGTGCAGTTCCGGGCGCGCTGCCGACCGCGATCGGCACGGCCACGGCGTTGCCCCATTCGGTCCAGGAACCGTCGTAGTTGCGCACGTTGTCGAAGCCGAGCAGGTGGGTCAGCACGAACCAGGTGTGGCTCGACCGCTCGCCGATGCGGCAATAGGCGATCACGTCGTCGCCCGCGGCGAGTCCAGCTTCGCCTAGGTAGATGCCGTCGAGTTCGGAGCGGGTACGAAAAGTGGAGTCGTTGGCCGCGGCCCTGGCCCACGGGACAGAGGCGGCGGAAGGAATGTGGCCGCCGCGCAGGGCGCCCTCTTCGGGGTAGGCGGGCATCGTCGTGCGGGCGCCGCTGTATTCCTCGTCGGAGCGCACGTCGATGAGCGGGTTACCGAAGTGAGCGAGAACATCCGCTTTGAACGCACGAATCGGGGCATCATTACGCTCGATCACGGGGTAATCCGTGCGGGTGACCGGGGATGCCGTCGTGGTGATCTCGCGGTCTTCGGCGAGCCACTTGGTGCGTCCGCCGTCGAGCAGGCGAACATCGTCGTGGCCGAACAGGGTGAACACCCAGAGGGCATAGGCGGCCCACCAGTTGCTCTTGTCGCCATAGATGATGACCGTGCTGTCGCGGGTGATGCCCTTGCTGGTCATGAGCGCGGAGAAGGCAGCACCGTCGATGTAGTCACGGTTGACCTTGTCGTTGAGGTCGGTGTGCCAATCGATCTTCACCGAGCCGGGGATGTGCCCCACCTCGTAGAGCAAAACGTCTTCGTCGGACTCCACAACGACCAGTCCGGCGTCACCGCGGTGTTCGGCCAGCCATTGGGTCGAAACCAGTTTGGATGGGTGGGCGTAGGCGGCAAACTTTTCGGTCGGGTCGAACGGGGCAGACATGTAACCTCCATGTGGACCGGATGCATACGGATTCGGGTTGACCGCGGATTAGGCTTATCTGGCCCACCACTTAAACTTACGCGGTGCCGGCATCCAGCGCATTCGCAGCAGCAGAACGAGAACGGGCGTTTCCAATGGCACCAGAGGCCCACCAGAAGGCACAGCACACGGTTCCGCAACTGGCCGAACGCACCCCCAGCATCACGGGCCGGGAAATCGTGGCCGAGTTGGTGCCGCCTCCCCAGTTTGAACACGCCTCGTTCGAGAATTACCGGCCCGATCATGACTACCCATCTCAGGTCGCGGCCGTCGAAAAGTTGCAGGAGTTCGTGAATCCCCGGCCGGCCGGGTTCTTCTCTCGTCGCCGCCAGGCCAAGGACGACCTGCCCGGCATCTACCTGGACGGTGGGT
The DNA here is from genome assembly GCF_002929575.1 of Cryobacterium sp. N21. NCBI lineage: Bacteria > Bacillati > Actinomycetota > Actinomycetes > Micrococcales > Microbacteriaceae > Cryobacterium > Cryobacterium sp. N21. Next base: position 153,018 of record NZ_PJJQ01000031.1, read on the forward strand.
TCGGTGTCGGCAAGACGCACCTGCTCGCCGCGCTCTGGCATGCCGCGACCGGCCCGAAATATTTCGGAACTTTCATTGAGTACACGGCCCTGGTGGGGGCGCTGGGCTACCAGGAGACCATCAAGGAGCTGCGCAGCGCGGAGCTCATCTGCATCGACGAGTTCGAGCTCGATGATCCGGGCGACACCATGGTGATGACCCGGTTGCTCGGCGAACTGGTCGCCACCGGCACCCGCGTCGCTGCCACGTCGAACACCCCGCCCAACTCGCTCGGCGAGGGCCGGTTCGCCGCCCAGGACTTTCTGCGCGAGATCTCGGCCATGAGTGCCAACTTCGAGACCCTGCGCATCGACGGCCTCGACTACCGTCGCCGCAATGTCACCGGTCAGGCCGTGGCTGTGGAGCCTGAGGCACGTGAACACCTGGTTAACACGCTGCTCGGGCGCGGTTCCAAGGTCACCGAAGACGATTTCGGATCCCTGATTCGTCACCTCGGCACGGTGCATCCGTCGAAGTACGTCAAGGTCATTCGCGACGTCGAGGTCATCGCCCTGCGCGGCGTTTTCCTGCTGACCGATCAGTCAGACGCCCTGCGGCTGGTGGCGTTCATCGACCGGGTCTACGACGCTGAGATTCCGATCGTCGCCAGTGGGCGCCCACTCAATGAGGTCTTCGACGACGAGATGATGGCAGGCGGGTACCGCAAGAAATACCAGCGCTCCCAGTCGCGCATGGTCGCGCTCACCACGGGAGAACTGCCGCCGCACACCGACTGACCACGCCAGTCGAGGTGCACGAAACACGCTTTTAACATTGAGCTCATTTCTGTTACCTGCCGGAAACATTCGTCGTTGGCGGCTGAAACCAACTGCCGGAATAGTTTCGCCCAATTCATTTTTTCGGGCGAAAGGCAACTGGGCTGATGGTCGATTTCACAGCTTTTCCGATAAGCGTTCGGGCTGACGCGGCAGCCGACACCAACACCAATTTGAGTTCGTTGTGGCTGATGGTGGCCGCCGCCCTGGTGCTGGTCATGACGCCCGGCGTCGCGTTTTTCTGCGGCGGAATGGTCAAGGCGAAGAGCGTCATCAGCGTGTTGATGATGAGCTTCGGTGCCCTGGGCCTGATCGGCGTGCTGTGGGTCGCCTACGGCTACTCCCTGTCGTTTGGGGCGGGTGATGACTGGCTGATTCCCCACGTTTTGCTCAATCCGTTCGCCAATCTGGGGCTCAGCCGTTTTCTCAGCATCGACGGTGACGGTTTTCTGGCCACAGCGGATGTTGCAGGCACCAACGCTCTCGCCTTCGCCGGTTTTCAGCCGACGTTCGCGATCATCACCGTCGCGCTAATTTTCGGCGCGATCGCCGACCGGGCCAAATTCGGTCCGTGGATGGTCTTCGCCGGGTTCTAGGCCATGCTCGTCTACCTCCCGGTGGCGAGCTGGGTGTTCAACTTCACCGTCGGCAGCGACGGCAAGATGACCGATGGCGGCTGGTCGGTGTTTCTGCTCGGGGTCAACGACTTCGCCGGCGGCACGGCCGTGCACATCAATGCCGGAGCAGCCGGGCTCGCCCTCGCGCTCGTGCTCGGCAAACGGGTCGGGTTCAAGAAGGGTCTGTCCAAGCCGCACAACGTGCCGCTGACCATGCGTCGACACCACGGTGCACGGTGAAGAGGGGTACGTACTCGATGCCGGCTGAGTGATCACAGGGGAGTCAACCAGGCATTTTCAATCCGTAACCTGCGCGAAACACCCCGGTGTGTTTGCTGAAACGTCGAGCGGTAATACTAATGCCAGCCGAGGATGGGGCTGCGAACGATCCGTTTGTGAAATTAGTCCTTGCGCTACCGCATTTGATCAACACCCTGCACATTCGAAACGCGTAAGGACAATCTATGGACACCGGAAGCATCGCATGGGGGCTCACAGCCACCGCACTCGTGTTGTTTATGACACCAGGTGTCGCCTTCTTCTACGGCGGACTGGTCAAGGCCAAGAGCGTCATCAGCATGATGATGATGAGCTTCGGCGCGCTGGGCCTGATCAGCGTCCTGTGGATCCTGTACGGCTTCAACATGAGCGCCGTCAACGGCCCCACGGAGTTCGCTGGTAACCCGTTCTCCGACTTCGGCCTCGGCAAGCTGGCGATGGGCGAGACCGGAAGTATCGACCTTCTCGGCGCCACTTACGGAGCCACCTTCGCTATCATCACGGTCGCCCTCATCAGCGGTGCCGTCGCTGACCGGGCCAAGTTCGGCTCGTGGATGATTTTCGCCGGCATCTGGGCAACCCTCGTGTACTTCCCCGTCGCAGCCTGGGTCTGGGGCGGTGGCTGGATCATGAAACTCGGTGAGACTCTCGGCCTCGGTGATATCGCTGTGATCGATTACGCCGGTGGTACCGCCGTGCATATCAACGCCGGTGCCGCAGCACTCGCTCTCGCCCTGGTACTCGGCAAGCGCGTCGGCTTTCAGAAGGGCATCACCAAGCCGCACAACGTGCCGCTCGTGCTCATCGGCGCCTCCATCCTCTGGTTCGGCTGGTTCGGGTTCAATGCCGGAGCTGAATGGCTCAACGGCCTCGAGAATGTCGGCATCATCGTCGTCAACACTTTGGGTGCCACGGCCGCGGCCATCCTCGGCTGGATGCTCGTCGAGAAGTTCAAGGACGGCAAGGCCACGTCGGTCGGCGCCGCGTCCGGCGCGGTCGCGGGCCTGGTCGCCATCACCCCGGCCTGCGCCAACCTCGAGCCTGGCTGGGCACTGCTGCTCGGTGCCGTCGCCGGTGCCGTCTGCGCCCTTGCCGTCGAACTCAAGTTCAAGTTCGGCTTCGACGACTCGCTCGACGTGGTCGGCATCCACCTTGTCGGTGGCGTCATCGGAACCCTCTACCTCGGCTTCTTTGCCATCGGTACCGGTCTGTTCACCGGCGGTGACCTGAGTCAGCTCCTTGTGCAGGGCATCGCAGCCTTCGCCGTTCTCGCCTACTCCTTCGTCGTTGCCTATGTTCTCGGTTTCGCAATCGAGAAGACCATCGGCTTCCGCATCAAGAACGAAGACGAACTGGCCGGAATCGACACGAGCGTGCACGGCGAAGAGGGCTACGCCCTCGAGCGTGTCTAGCTTCTGACTCCCGCCCGGCTCTCGGGCAACGGGGCGGTACAGAGTTCGGGTTGATCCCGGCTCGGTACCGCCTCGTTTGGGTGCAGGCCCGCTCTACTGCTCCAGGGACGAGCGGATGCCGCGGCTCAGCCGCGAACGCAGGTTCCGGAGGAGACCGGGGCGTCGATGCTGGGCGCGAGGCTGATGACCGGCTGAACCTCTTCGAGCGCGAGGGCATAGCCGACGTTCTCGGTGTTGCTGGCCTTGGCAAAGATGACGCCAACGACCTGACCGGATTCGCTGAGCAGCGGCCCGCCCGATTCGCCCTGCTGCACGTCGGACGCCACGGTGTAGACCTGGCGGGGCGTCGGATCCTGGCCATAAATGTCGGCGACACTGATGGTGCCGATCGAGATGACCTGCGCCGGGTCGGAGACATACGGTCCGCCGAAGGGATACCCGTCGGCGACGGCTCCTTTGCCCGCAGAGAGATTAGCACCGACGGTGAGTGGTGCAGCGCCGAGGCCCGGCACCGAAATGATGGCAAGGTCGTCGACCGGGTCAAAATACACGATCTCCCCGGCCATCGATTCGCCCGCCGGGGTTTCCACGACGGGCTGGCCTACTCCGGCGACCACGTGCGCGTTGGTGATGACGCGGCCGTCAGAGACCACGAAACCGCTGCCGGACTGGCTTTGTCCGCAGGCATAGGCCGTTCCGGTGATGCGCACGACCGACTGCGCGGCCACGGCCAGTGCCGGGCTGCTGGTATCGGCTTCGGCTGCATCCGGTGTCGGTCCGGTGAACGCGTCGACGATGCGCGGCAGCCCCTGCTGCACTGCTACCGAGCGCAGCTCGGCCATCAGTGACTTCACCGGGTCAGGGGTGAGCGAGTCAATACCGGAGACGACGGTGGATGAGGCGATCGCGGGGGAGAGGAAAGGAATACCGAGGGCGCCGATGCTGAAAGCCACCATCGACGCGACCAGGGCGGAGGCGACGGCAGCGAAGGCGGCGCCGAGCACCCGATTGATCGTGCCGAGGGGCGAACGCTTCTTTCGGCGTCCGACCATGCCGCCGGCCGATGCACCGAGAGAGTGGCCAATGAGCACGAGCAGAACGGCGACCGCGATGGTGCCGGGGGTGCGCCACTCCGGGGCGGGAATCCAGCCTCCGACGAGCGGAACCACGAAGAAAGCGGCGATGCCGCCGAGCACTGCTCCGACGATTCCGGTGAGGCTCTGCAGCAGCCCGCTCCGGTAGCCGTTAACGAGGGCAACGAATAAGACCAGAATCAGAAAGAGGTCGAGAACGGTCGAGCCCGGCATTCGTCTCCCTCATCTGGTTTATATCGACGATTCCGTCTTCTTCATGTTTACACAGACCGCCTCCGCTATTGCTGAGCGGGGCGGCCTCGGGGCCCGCATTCCCGGGCGATCAACAGGCGCAGTGGGTGCCCAGCGAGTACCGTGAGACCAGTGAGAGAGGAATTACGTGACGAACGCCGGGGCTTACCCCATTTCAGCGATTGCGCCGCCGCTGGCCGGACGGGCCGTGGCGAGTCAGCGCTGGTCGCACCTTGTATTTCTGCACTGGCGAGTAGATGCTGCGCTGGTCGCGCCGCTCCTGCCGGCCGGCCTGGTGCCCGATGAATACGACGGTTCGAGCTGGGTCGGCCTGATTCCGTTCGTGCTCGATCGCGCGACCATCCTCGGCAGCCCGCCTATCCCATACGTGGGCACCTTCGTCGAAGTGAATGTGCGGCTGTATGCCAAAGACTCCCGGGGCCGTCGCGGTGTCGTGTTCGTGTCGCTCGAGGCGAGCCGCCTCGCGGCCGTATTGGCCGCCCGGGCTCTGTTCTCGCTGCCCTACGTCTGGTCGCGCACCCGCCTCCGGGTGGATTCCGGCCAGTACCGGTACACGTCGACGCGCCACGGTGACGCCACCAGGCGCACCGAGGTCGTAGCTCGCCCTGGAGTTGTCGCCGTGGTCGATGACCCGCTGGCTGACTTTCTGACGGCGCGCTGGGCGCTGTTCACGAGCATCCGTGGTCGCACCGTGCATCTCCGCAACCACCACGAGCCGTGGCCGTTGTACCGTGCCGAGCTCGTGAGCCTCGATGACACTCTGTTGGCCGCGGCCAGTTTCGCTGGCTTAGCCGATCGCGCGCCGGATTCCGTGCTCTATTCGCCCGGCGTCACGACCTGGTTCGGTCGCGGCACCTGACTCTGGATCTGAGCCCCGGACTAACCGGCGATGGCGTCGATGATCGGCACGTCGCCGTCGGTGAATTCGATGAATTTGCCCACGGTGTTGTCGTTGGCCAGCACGGCGGCGGCTACGAGTGCCACGTTCTCGCGTGACGTCGTGCCGGAGGCGTCGGAACCAACCGTGATGGCGCCGGTCGCGGCGTCCAGGGTCAGCGCGCTCGGGCCGAGAATGGTCCAGCTTAGCGACGTAGCGCGCAGGTAGTCGTCTGCTGCGGCCTTGGCCTCGTAGTAGGCGAACATGCCGTCGTCGGGGGAGGCGCCATGGTCGGCGCGTGACCCTTTATAGGACACCATGATGTAACGGTAGATGCCGGTCTGCGCGGCCGCATTGATCGAGCGGATGGCCGCGTCACGGTCGACCGCGTAGGTCCGGTCCGCGCTGCCTCCTCCCGCGCCGGCCGACCAGACCACAGCGTCGTGCCCGGCCAGTGCAGTAGCGAGCTGGTCTGTGGTCAGATTCTCGACATCCGCTACGACCGGCGTAGCACCGGTCGCGCTCACGTCGGCGGCGTGCTCGGGGTTGCGAATAAGCGAGCTGACGTCGTGGCCGTCAGCCGTCAGCAAACGGGCAAGGTGGAGGGCAACTTTTCCGTGCCCGCCGATGATCGCAATTTTTGTCATGTCATCAACCTTGCCACGGTTGGCTGCGTACGGTACTCAGATTTGGATGAAGCCGAGCAGGCGCGCGCTGAAAGCCAGACAGCCCACCTGCACGACGACGAAAACGACTACCCAGACGATCCCCGGAATATGGGTGAGCCTCGCAAGCTGGTCGGCATCCGATGAGGAACCAGCCCGCCGCGACCGGGATTGCTGCAGCTCCAGCGACGTTCGCAGCGAACCGAGGAGCAGAAACACCGTGACCAGCAATGCAAAAATCCCCTGCACCTGGGGGGAGCCAAACCAGGAGACACCGAAAACCGCGGCGCCGGTCACGGCCACCGACCAGAGTCCGAACCAGTTGCGAATCTGCACGAGCAGCAGGGCCAACAGCACCAGGAGTACCCAGAGCAGGCCCACGTCGTAGCCGAGGCTGAGCAGCCAGGCGGCGCCCAGACCGAGCAGCGCAGCGGCCGGGTAGCCGGCCAGCAGGGTGAAGATCATGCCCGGTCCGCTCGGTCGCCCTCGACTCACCGTGAGCCCTGACGTGTCCGAATGCAATCGGATGCCGCCCAGCCGCCGCCCGCAGAGCAGTGCGACGACGCCGTGGCCGCCCTCGTGCACGATGGTGACGGCGTGACGGGCGAGGCGCCACACCGGCGGAAACAGCACGATCACGGCGGCCGCTGCAACGGTCCGCCACGCGACTATCGGTTCCAATCCGGTATGCGGTGTCGTCATGCGGAGCCAGATGTCAAGAAGCACGTCCATGTCCCTCAGACTAGGTTGCCCAGGCCGCTCTCCCCGCTCTCGTGCACGCAGGGGGTAGGCAACGCAAAAAACCCCCTCGTGACAGGGGGTTTTCGTGGTGGGCGATGCGGGACTTGAACCCACGACCTCTTCCGTGTGAAGGAAGCGCGCTACCAGCTGCGCCAATCGCCCAATTGCAGTCGCAGGGAAATCGAAGTTTGCCTTGCGACTTTTGATACTAGCCCAGACTGGAGTGTCGCCGCACATCGACCCCGAGCCGGGTATGGCGCGTGCGCCCCTGGCCCGGTGAAGGCCGTGTTTCGGGCGCGTTCGACCACAATTTTCGGGCGCGCGGGAGCTACGTCGCTGCGCGCGAGGCGGAACTGGTGCGCAGCGGCGCAGCTCCAGCGCCTCGCATTACGCGGGTTTTGCGGCCAGGACCGCACGCGCGCGTACTGGCCTAAGTCCCGCGTACTGACGCAACTCCAGTGCCGGCCCGGAGGCGATCTCAGGGGCAACCGGGCCGCCCCGACCCCGCCCGCACCACACGGCGCAACACGCCGTAGACGGCTCGGTTTGGTTTCCGTCTTGCTATTCAGCTAGAGTCTTTGAGTACGCAGAAATGCGGACAGTTGCGGATGTGGCGCAGTGGTAGCGCATCACCTTGCCAAGGTGAGGGTCGCGAGTTCGAATCTCGTCATCCGCTCAAATGAACTGGAATCGGCTAATTGGCCGGTTCCAATTCGTTTGGTATGAACCCATATGGTGTGAACCCACATGGTGGATTGGCCGAGAGGCGAGGCAGCGGCCTGCAAAGCCGTTAACACGGGTTCGAATCCCGTATCCACCTCCATTCTTTGAGCACGTCCTAAAGATGAGCATGTACGAGAGAATGAGCACTTCCCAGAATCTTGGGCGATTGGCGCAGCGGTAGCGCGCTTCCCTGACACGGAAGAGGTCACTGGTTCGATCCCAGTATCGCCCACAGAGCACTTCCCACAGAAACCCCGGTTCGCCGGGGTTTTTTTGTACCCAAACCGCACCGGTGCACGAACGCACGCCCCGTCTCGATGCCGACCGACGAACAACCCCGCGCGCGCCGCTAAAGTTGACGGGTAGGCAATCAATAGGGAGTTATACACGTGGCTGACGGCTTTGCGCTTTTCACCGATCGATCTGTTGTCGCGATGCGCGTCAACGGTGAGTTGAAAGATTTGGCGGCCACCGTGTTGCCGACGGATGCTGTCGAACCGGTCAGCATATATTCTCCCGACGGCCTCAACATTTTGCGCCACTCTGCCACCCACGTGCTGGCCCAGGCCGTGCAGACCGTCAACCCGGCCGCCCGCCTCGGCATCGGCCCGTTCGTCACCGACGGTTTCTACTACGACTTCGACGTGGCCGACCCGTTCACGCCCGACGACATCAAGTCACTCGAAAAGGCGATGGACCGCATCATCCGCCAAGGCCAGCGTTTCGTGCGCCGGGTAGTCACCCACGATGAGGCACGCGCCGAGCTGGCTGCCGAACCGTACAAGCTTGAGCTCATCGGCATCAAGGGCGGCCCCGGGGAGGGCGGCGAGGCTGCCGCCAACAACAGTCCGACGGCCGACGAAGAATCGGTCGAGGTCGGCGGTGCCGAACTCACCATCTACGACAACGTCGATCCGAAGACGGGGGAGACGGTCTGGAAGGACCTCTGCCGCGGTCCGCACCTGCCGAACACCCGCATGATCGGCAACGGCTACTCGCTCACCCGCCTGGCCGCAGCGTACTGGCGCGGCTCGGAGAAGAACCCTCAGCTGCAGCGCATCTATGGCACCGCTTGGCCCACCAAAGATGAGCTGCGCGCGTATCAGACCCGTCAGGAAGAGGCTGCCAAGCGCGATCACCGCAAGCTTGGCGCCGAACTCGACCTGTTCAGCTTCCCAGAGGAGATCGGTTCGGGCCTCGCGGTGTTCCACCCCAAGGGCGGCATCATCCGCCAGGAGATGGAGAACTACTCCCGCAAGCGCCACACCGAGGCTGGCTACGACTTCGTCTACTCGCCGCACATCACCAAGTCGACGCTGTTCGAAACCTCGGGCCACCTCGATTGGTACCGCGAGGGCATGTTCCCCCCGATGCACCTCGACGAGGAACGCGACGACACCGGCCATGTCACCCGCCAGGGCGTCGACTACTACCTGAAGCCGATGAACTGCCCATTCCACAACCTCATCTTCAAGTCCAGCGGTCGCAGCTACCGCGAACTGCCGATGCGCTTGTTCGAATTCGGATCGGTCTACCGGTACGAGAAGTCCGGCGTGCTCAACGGCCTTACCCGCGTCCGCGGCATGACGCAGGACGACGCCCACATCTACACCACCAAGGAAGGCATGAAGGAGGAGCTCACCAGCACCCTCAACTTCGTGCTGCAGCTGCTCGCCGACTACGGTCTTCAGGACTACTACCTCGAGCTCTCCACCAAAGACCCAAAAAAGTTCGTCGGCACCGACGAGGCGTGGGAGGAAGCCACCGTAACGCTCCGCGAGGTTGCCGAGGCATCCGGTCTCGATCTGGTCGCCGACCCGGGCGGAGCCGCGTTCTACGGCCCCAAGATCTCGGTGCAGGCCAAGGATGCCATCGGGCGCACCTGGCAGATGTCGACCATCCAGCTCGACTTCAACCTGCCCGAACGGTTCGACCTCGAATACACCGCGAATGACGGCAGCCGCCAGCGCCCGGTCATGATCCACCGCGCCCTGTTCGGCTCGATCGAGCGTTTCTTTGCCGTGCTCACCGAGCACTACGCCGGAGCCTTCCCGGTGTGGCTGGCCCCGGTGCAGGTAGTCGGAATTCCAGTGTCGGAGCAGTACGGTCCCTTCCTCGACGACGTGATCGCCACCCTGAAGAGGGCCGGCGTGCGCGCCGAAGTTGACCATTCTGACGATCGCATGCAGAAGAAGATCCGCACGCACACCAAGGCCAAGGTGCCGTATCAGCTCATCGTGGGCGAAGATGACCAAGCCAACGGCGCGGTCAGCTTTCGCTTTCGCGATGGTACGCAGCAGAACGGGGTGCCGGTAGACGAGGCCGTGCAAATTATCGTGGAGTCGATCGAGGACCGCGCGCAGGTGACCACGACTCCGGTCGCCCCGGTCGCCCCTGCTGTGACCGAAGTGCAGGCGTAGCGTGCCGGCCATTCCCGCAGATCGACTGCGCGGTTCCGACGCCGTCGACGCCGGCGCGGGGGAGACCGCTGCCGAGTTCGCCGGTGTTCCGGATGCCTTTCAACGGCTGTGGACGCCGCATCGGATGGTTTACATCCAGGATGGGCAGCAGCCGCACCCCGACGACTGCCCGTTCTGCATCGCGCCGACCCTGGACGATGAGAAGGCGCTGATCGTGGCGCGGGGTACCCACGCCTACGTGCTACTCAACCTTTTTCCGTATAACAGCGGCCACCTGCTGGTCTGTCCGTATCGGCACGTCGCCACCTACGACCAGGCCACGCCGGAGGAGATCGCCGAAATCGGCGAGTTCACCCAGATCGCCATGCGGGTGCTCACGCAGGTGTCGAACTGTGACGGCTTCAACATCGGTATGAATCAGGGACGTATCGCGGGGGCAGGCATCGCCGAGCACCTGCACCAGCACATCGTTCCGCGCTGGGCCCTAGACTCTAATTTTTTTCCGATCATCGCCGGTACCAAGGCCATCCCGCGCCTGCTCGGCGACGTGCGTCGGGAAATCGCCGAGGTCTGGCCCGTCGCCGGGGCGCCTACGGCTGCCGCCACAAGCACTCTCTAGCTTTTTCTCACGGCCGGGCGCGTGCTGGTGCGCCCCGGTCTTCGGCTCACACCCACCAGGCTCCGACCAGACCACCACCATGCAAGGAATAGGATCGTAGTTATGACTGAATCAACCTCTGCCGAGCAGTTCGGATCGAGCCGCGTCAAGCGTGGACTCGCCGAAATGCTCAAGGGCGGCGTCATCATGGACGTCGTCACCGCTGCCCAGGCTCGTATTGCTGAAGACGCCGGCGCTGTCGCCGTCATGGCTCTCGAACGCGTTCCCGCCGACATCCGCTCGCAGGGTGGCGTGGCCCGCATGAGCGACCCCGACCTGATCGACAGCATCATCGCCGAGGTCAACATTCCGGTCATGGCGAAGGCCCGCATCGGCCACTTCGTCGAAGCACAGATTCTCGAGGTGCTCGGCGTCGACTACATCGACGAGTCCGAAGTGCTTAGCCCGGCCGACTACATGAACCACATCGACAAGTGGAACTTCACCATTCCCTTCGTCTGTGGCGCTACCAACCTCGGTGAGGCGCTTCGCCGCATCAACGAGGGCGCGGCCATGATTCGATCCAAGGGCGAGGCCGGCACCGGCGACGTCTCCGAAGCCACCAAGCACATCCGCACGATCAACGGCGAGATCAAGCGCCTCACCTCGATGAGCCGTGACGAACTCTATGTCGCCGCCAAGGAACTCCAGGCTCCCTACGAGCTCGTCGCCGAGATCGCCACCACCGGCAAGCTGCCGGTGGTTCTGTTCACCGCCGGAGGCGTGGCCACCCCGGCCGACGCCGCAATGATGATGCAGCTCGGCGCTGACGGTGTGTTCGTTGGCTCCGGCGTCTTCAAGTCGGGCAACCCCGAACAGCGTGCCGCCGCCATCGTGAAGGCTGTCACCTTCTACGACGACGCCAAGGTCATCGCTGAGGTCTCCCGCGGCCTCGGTGAAGCCATGGTCGGTATCAACGTGTCGGACATCCCCGCACCGCACCGCCTCGCTACGCGCGGCTGGTAGCCAGACCGTTCGTGACGATTCTCTCGATGGGCACCCGACCGGCAGAGGCTGCTGTACCGGCAGGACTGCGGGTTGGGGTGCTCGCCCTGCAGGGCGATTTTCGTGAGCACGCGCAGGTACTGCGCGAGCTCGGCGCGAACGTCGCCCTGGTGCGCCGTCCGGAAGAATTGCTCCAGGTCGACGGTCTGGTCATTCCGGGCGGCGAATCGAGCGTCATGGACAAGCTCGCCCGTACCTTCGGCCTAGCCGAACCGCTCCGCGCAGCCATCCGCGGCGGGCTGCCCGTCTATGGAACCTGCGCGGGGCTGATCATGCTCGCCGACACGATTCTCGATGGCATGAACGGCCAGCAGAGCCTCGGCGGACTCGACATCGCCGTGCGCCGCAACGCCTTCGGTTCGCAGACCGCTTCCTTCGAGACCGACCTTGACATTGCAGCGCTCAGTGACAAACCGGTGCACGCGGTGTTCATTCGCGCCCCGGTGGTCGAAACCGTCGGCCCGCTGGCGACCGCCCTGGCCACCCTCGACGACGGCCGGTGCGTCGCCGTGGAACAGGGAAACCTGCTCGGCACGTCCTTTCACCCTGAGATCACCGGTGAATACCGTTTTCATCAGTATTTCCTGCAGAAACTGGTCGCCGCCGCCCGCTGATGCCAGGCCCAATTGTGCCGGGCGCGCGAGTGTGGCTAGGGTTCAGACATGACTCAGACACCCGGTGGTCAACGATGACCCGATATGTAGCACTGCTCCGTGGCATCAACGTCAACGGCATCACCATCGCCATGGCCAATCTTGCCGACACCTTTCACGACCTCGGTTACACCGACGTCAAAACCGTGCTGGCGAGCGGCAACGTCATCTTCAGCATCGACAGTCCGCTCGTCGACAAAGCGGATGCCGCGGCCCTCAAGGCGCGCATCGAAGCGGCCCTGACCGCCCGGTTCGAGTACGAGGCCTGGATCGTGCTGGTCGACGCCGAATCGCTCGACCGGATCGTGCGTGCCTTTCCCTTCACCGCCGATCATGACGGCTGGCATTCCTATGTCATGTTCTCCTCCGACCCCGGTCATCTCAGTGAACTGGCCGGTCACGCCAAGGAGCTCGAGCCGTCCGACGAACGCATCGAACTCGGCCACGGCGTGCTGTACTGGGAGGTTCGCAAGGCCGTGGGCATCAAGAGCGCCTTCAGCAAGAAGAGCGCCAAGCTCAAGTACCGTGACACGACGACCACCCGTAACCTGCACACGCTGCACAAGCTGCTGGAAGTCACTCCGGGATAGACTGATCCGGCACTAAGCGTGCACCGACTTCGCAGCGCTCACTTAATTTTGACGTAGCACAACAACGGGAGATGTATGTCCGGGCATTCCAAATGGGCCACTACCAAGCACCAGAAGGCGGTCACCGATTCCAGGCGGGCCAAGGCGTTCGCCAAGCTCATCAAGAACATCGAGGTCGCGGCCCGACTGGGCGGCGCTGACCTCTCGGGTAACCCCACGCTGGTTGACGCTATCCAGAAGGCCAAGAAGACCTCGGTCCCCAACGACAACATCGACCGCGCAGTCAAGCGCGGTGCCGGGCTGTCGGGCGAGCAGGTGGACTACACGACGATTATGTACGAGGGCTACGCCACGCACGGTGTCGCGATCATGATCGAGTGCCTCACCGACAACAAAAACCGTGCCGCAGCCGAGGTGCGCACAGCAATGGCCCGCAATGGCGGCGCCATGGCCGATCCGGGCAGTGTCGCCTACAACTTTCACCGCAAGGGCGTCGTTGTGGTCAAGCACCTGCCGACACTCACCGAAGACGACATCATGCTCGCCGTTCTCGATGCCGGCGCCGAAGAGGTCATCGACGAGGGGGACACCTTCGAGGTCCACTCCTCCGTTGGCGATCTCGTCGCCACCCGCACCGCGCTGCAGGCCGCCGGAATCGACTATGAGTCAGCTGACATCGCGTTCATTCCGTCGCTCAAGATTGAGGTCGACGCCGAAACCGCCCGCAAAGTGTTCCACCTGATCGACGCGATGGAAGACCTCGACGACGTGCAGAACGTGTACTCAAACTACGACCTGTCGGCCGAGGTTCAGGCCGCACTCGCAGCCGAGTCCGAGTAGTTCGATGGCGGTCAGGGTTCTCGGCATCGACCCGGGCCTCACCCGCTGCGGTGTGGGCGTGGTCGATGTCGAGGGCAACCGCTCCGCCCGTCTGGTCGATGTGACCGTGCTGCGGAGCGCCGCCGACCTTCCGCTGGAGCGGCGGCTGCTGTTGTTGTCCCAGGGTCTGGAAGAGATGCTCGACCGCCACCGGCCGCAGTTCATCGCCATTGAGCGGGTCTTCGCCCAGCACAACGTGCGCACCGTCATGGGCACAGCGCAGATCAGCGGGGTCGCCCTGCTGCTCGCCGCGCAGCGCGGTCTGCCGGTAACCCTGCACACTCCGAGCGAGGTGAAGGCCGCCATCACCGGTTACGGTGCCGCCGATAAGAAGCAGGTCGGCACCATGGTCGCCCGCATCCTCGGGCTGACCGAGATTCCCAAACCAGCTGACGCAGCGGATGCCCTCGCCCTCGCGATCTGCCACGCCTGGCGCACCGGAGCATCCGGTGGCACCCTGCCGACCGTCGCCTCGGTGAAAGCTGCCACGGTCACGACGGGCGCGCTGACGCCAGCGCAGAGGGCCTGGCGTGCCGCCGAACGTGGGTCGGTGCCAGCAGCGTCAGCGGTGCCCCGTAGTCTTAAGCGGTGATCTCTTCCGTACGTGGCCTTGTCCTTTCAGCTGTCGGCTCAACCGTCGTGATCGAGGTTGGGGGAGTCGGCCTCGGCATCCAGGTGACGCCGGCCACCGCACTCGGCCTGCGCATCAATGACGAAGCCCGGCTGGTGACCACCCTCATCGTGCGTGAAGATTCGCTCACTCTCTATGGCTTTCCCACTGCCGATGAGCTTGCGGTCTTCGAACTCCTCGTCGGTGTGACCGGTGTGGGTCCCAAGTCCGCCCTGGGCGTGCTCGCGGTGCTCAGCCCCAACCAGATCGCGCAGGCCGTCGCCGGCGACGACGACGGCGCCTTCCGCAAGGTCAGCGGCATTGGACCGAAAACCGCCAAACTCATCGTTCTCTCCCTGGCCGGCAAGCTCGCCGTCACGACGGCGACGTCTCCAACCCGCCAGCCAAATGCCACCTCGGTTGCTGTCAGCGTGCAGGCCGCGCTGATCGGCCTCGGCTGGTCGGAGCGCGTCGCGGCCGAGGCCGTCGACGATACCCTCACCGAGTTGGCGGATGTCGCCGATGACGACGCTGCGCCGCCGGCGGTGGCCGCAGTGCTTCGGTTGGCCCTCGGCCGCCTGGGTCCGGCAGCGCACCACGCCACCGGGTCGGCGGCCGCGAGCAACGGAACGGGGCGCTCATGAGCACTGATCCCGCTGTCGAAAACTCCGCCATCAAACTGGTCAGCCCCTCGCTCGAAAGTGAGTCCGAGCTAGCCTTCGAGGGCGCTCTGCGCCCGGCGAGTCTGGCCGAATTCGTCGGCCAGAAAAAGGTACGTGGGCAGTTGCAGCTGCTGCTGACCGCCGCGACCATGCAGAATCGCACGCCAGACCACATCCTCCTGGCTGGCCCTCCCGGCCTCGGCAAAACCACCCTGGCCATGATCGTCGCTTACGAGGGCAACCGCCCGCTGCGCATGTCGAGTGGTCCGGCCATCCAGCACGCCGGCGATCTAGCGGCCGTGCTGTCGTCCTTGGTTCCCGGCGAGGTGCTGTTCATCGATGAAATCCACCGCATGGCACGCTCCGCCGAGGAGATGCTCTACCTCGCTATGGAAGACTTTCGCATCGACATCATGGTGGGAAAGGGTGCTGGCGCCACTTCCGTTCCACTCGACCTGGCCCCATTCACCCTGGTCGGTGCCACGACCCGGTCTGGCCTGCTGCCGAACCCTCTGCGGGACCGTTTCGGTTTCACCGCCCACCTCGAGTTCTACGCCGAGAGCGAGCTCGAACAGGTGTTGGCCCGGGCAGCGCAGCTCATCGAGCTGCCGATCAAGAAGGATGCCCTCGCCGAGATCGCCGGACGGTGCCGTGGCACACCGCGCATCGCGAACCGCCTGCTGCGCCGCGTGCGCGACTATGCGCTCGTGCACGGGGGAGCTGCCGACATCGCCGCGGTGCACGCAGCCCTCGAACTCTACGACGTCGACGCGATCGGCCTCGATCGGCTCGACCGGGAGGTCATGAAGATCATTTTGACTCGTTTTGGCGGCGGACCGGTGGGGCTCAATACCCTGGCCGTGTCGGTGGGGGAAGAGTCCGAAACTGTCGAAGCGGTCGTCGAGCCCTTCCTGGTGCGGATAGGCTTCCTCACGCGTACCCCGCGAGGGCGCGTTGCCACCAGCGCAGCGTGGCAACATTTTGGCCTCGTGCCGCCCCCGGGCTCGACTGCACAGGGCAGTACGACCCTTCTTGACCTATAATTCAATTTGGCCCGCCTGTCTAGAGGCATATTCTCTAGGCCTGCTGTCGGGTCTTCACTCACAGCTTCGGCCACCCGCGCCGCAATCGAAAGGTTTCACCGCTCTATGGATTCTTTGACTCTCGTCATGCTGGCCGTCCTGGCCGTACTCGTCTTCTTCATGTTCCGCAACGGCCGCAAGCGCAAGAGGGACCAGGAGGCCCTGCAGGCCACCATGGTTCCCGGCGCCGACGTCATGACCAACTTCGGCATGTACGGCACGATCATTGCCATCGATGAAGAAGCCAACAAGGTCGAGCTGCAGATCGCGCCCGGCGTCATCGTCGAGATCCACCGCCAGACCATCGCTCGCGTGGTTGAGCCGGTTGTCGCCGACGAACTCGACGACGAGAGCGTTCAGGCCATCGACTCGCTGAACGAGCCGGAATTCGGCCAGCGCGTTGCCGACCTTGACACCGACACGACCGACCAGCCCAAAAAGGGTGACGCGTAGTCGTTTTTCGGCAGGCATAGTTCGGTACGGCCTATTTCGTAGGGCATACTCGCTTGGCACGTTTATTTATTGCACGAAACGCACGTAATGCATCAAGCGGCGCGTCCACACAGTTTGGTGTGGGCGCCAACAGAAAGCTGAGTTCATAGGTGGCTAAGTCGTCTCCGGTCAAGAAGGCCTGGCGTTCCCTGACCTGGCTTGGCGTGATTATCGTCGGCCTCATCGCCCTCAACGCGTTCGGTGTATTCACCCAGAACGGATCGTGGACGCCGAAACTGGCCCTCGACCTCGAGGGCGGAACCCAGATCATCCTCGCCCCGCAGGTGGAGAGTGGCGCGACAGTCACCTCGGAGCAGCTCGACGAGGCCGTTGGGATCATTCGACAGCGCATCAACTCGTCTGGAGTGTCGGAAACAGAAGTCAACACTCAGGGCGGTCGAAACATCGTCGTCTCGATTCCAGGCACCCCCGATGATGCCACCCTGGAGCGCATCAAGTCCTCGGCGAAGCTCGAATTTCGGGCCGTACTCGTAGCCGGGCAGCCGTCCGGCCAGACCGTCGGGGCCGACGGCACCGCAACGCCGGCGCCGCAGGCGACGGTTGATCCGAGCCTGTCAACCACACCGGCCGTTGCACCGACCGACGCGAGCGACCTGAACTACGTCACCCCGGCTCTTCAGGCCGAGTACGACGCCTTCGATTGCAACAAGATCAACAGCACCAACGTGGCGCCCGCCGACCAGCCCCTGATCACCTGTGAGACCGACGGCTCGGTCAAATACATCCTCGGCCCGGTCGAGGTCGACGGTTCCACGATCTCGGACGCGACCAACGGCCAGCGCACCACTCAAAACGGCGCGACCACCGGCGAGTGGGCCGTCAACATCGTCTTCAACAGCTCGGGAACCTCGAAGTTTGCAGACGTGACGACCCGCCTGTTCAGCCTGACCGGTGTGCAGAACCAGTTCGCCATCGTGCTCGACGGCCACGTGATTTCGGCCCCGGCCACCCAGGGTGCCATCCTCGACGGCAAGCCTCAGATCACCGGGTCTTTCGATCAGGAAAGTTCCAAGGCCCTGGCTGACCAGCTCAAGTTCGGTGCACTCCCGATCAGCTTCACCGTGCAGAGCCAGGACACCATCTCGGCAACGCTCGGTTCGACCCAGCTGCTCAACGGCCTCATTGCCGGATTGATCGGTCTGATCCTCGTCGTCCTCTACTCACTCGCTCAGTACCGCCTGCTCGGTTTGGTCACCGTTGCGTCCCTCGGCGTGGCAGCGGTGATCACCTACCTGCTGATCACCATCCTGTCCTGGCGTGAAGGCTACCGTTTGTCACTGGCCGGCGTCGCCGGTTTGATCGTGGCCATCGGTATCACCGCCGACTCGTTCATCGTCTACTTCGAACGCGTCCGTGACGAGTTGCGTGATGGGCGCGGGCTGGAGTCCTCGGTCGAGGCCGGCTGGAAGCGAGCCTTCCGCACCATCGTCGCCTCCGACGTCGTCAACTTCCTCGCGGCCGCAGTGCTGTTCGTGCTCGCCGTCGGCAACGTACGCGGCTTCGCCCTCACCCTGGGCCTCACTACCATCGTCGACCTCCTCGTGGTCAGTCTGTTCACCCACCCGATGCTGCAACTGATCGCCCAGACCAAGTTCTTCAACGAGGGCCACAAACTCAGCGGCCTTGATCCGCGAGCCCTCGGTGCTGTCTATCGTGGTCGAGCGCGGTTTGAACCCTCGGCTTCCGTGCCGGCGACCAAGGTCTCCTCCTCGAGTAAAGAGGCGGCGAAACGACAAACCATCGCGGAGCGCAAGGCTTCCGAGCTCGTGGGTTCCAGCACTGATCGATCAACGGACGGGAAGGATTCCTGATGGCCAGCTTCTCGAAATTTGGAAATGACCTCTACACGGGCGCTCGTTCGCTGAACATCGTCGGGCGTCGCAAGCTGTGGTATCTGATCGCCGGCGGCATGATCCTCATCGCGCTGGTCGGCCCGTTCCTGCTGCGCGGCGGCTTCGTTTTCGGCATCGAGTTCACCGGCGGCAGCGAGTTCGTCGTCTCGCAGACGAGCAGCCAGTCAGAGACCACCGCAGTGGATGCCGTTTCCAGCGTCGTTCCGAATGCCGTACCAAAGGTCTCCACCGTCGGCACCGATGGCGTTCGAGTACAGACCGACCAGCTATCCGAAGGCGAGACGACCGGAGTGCGCGACGCATTGGCCACCGCCTACAACGTGCCCGTCAAGGAAGTCGCCACCTCCTTCATTGGCGCCACCTGGGGGCAGGACATCACCGGGCAGGCACTGCGTGCCCTGGTCGTGTTCCTCGTGCTCGCCGGCATCATCATGGCCATCTATTTCCGCACCTGGAAAATGTCCGTGGCGGCCATGGTCGCCCTGCTGCACGACCTGGTCATCACCGCGGGGTTCTACGGAATCACCGGTTTTGAAATCACACCCGCGGCCGTGATCGGATTCCTCACCATTTTGGGATATTCGCTCTACGACACCGTCGTGGTCTTCGACAAGATTCGCGAGAACACCAACTTCGACGGGTCCGGCTCGAGCCGGACCTTCTCCGAGTCGGTCAACCTCGCCGTGAACCAGACCCTCGTGCGCTCGATCAACACCTCCGTGGTCGCGGCTCTGCCCGTGGCATCCATTTTGTTTATCGGTGCGTTCGTCTTGGGCGCCGGCACGCTGCGCGACATCTCGCTCGCGCTGCTCATCGGAATTCTGGTCGGAACCTACTCGACCATCTTCATCGCATCACCGCTGTACGCCCAGCTGCGCAACAACGAGGACGCTATTCGCAAGCACGACAAGAAGGCCCTCGCTGCGCGCGCCAAGGCCTCGGCCCCGGCCGCGGCCAGCGTCACCGCCTAGTCAGCTCAGTTGGCACGACCGGAACGGCCAGTCCCTGCGGACTGGCCGTTTCTGCAGATGACTGGGTAGGCCCCGCACAGAGCGTTATGCCGGAGGCGTACGGACTGCGCCCGCAGAACCGGCATAATTGATGGAACGCAACCCCGCGTCTTTCGGCGGGCGTGACGCACGAGGTGAGACTATGACGGACACAACGACCCCCTCCCCGGCCTCGCTGCGCCGTCTGGTTCCTCGCATCTTCTCTCGGGCCCAGCCCGCCGGTGCTGTTGACCGCCTGATCAAGACGGTGCGGTTGAACCACCCGAAGGTCGACCTGTCGATCATCGAACGCGCGTATACCGCCGCCGAGCGAGCGCACGACGGACAGCTGCGTCGCAGCGGCGAGCCGTACATCACCCACCCAGTCGCCGTGGCGCAGATTCTGGCCGACCTGGGCATCGGTACCAAAACCATTGCGGCCGCCCTGCTGCACGACACCGTCGAAGACACCGATTACACCCTCGACGCCCTGCGGGCCGACTTCGGCGATGAAATCGCCATGCTCGTCGATGGTGTCACCAAGCTCGACAAGGTGAAGTACGGCGACTCGACCCAGGCCGAAACCGTGCGCAAGATGATCGTCGCGATGTCCAAGGACATTCGCGTCCTCATTATCAAACTTGCCGACCGGCTACACAACGCCCGCACCTGGGGCTTCGTTCCCAACGAATCCGCCGTGCGCAAGGCCACCGAGACCCTGGAGATCTACGCCCCTCTCGCGCACCGCCTGGGGATCCAGACGATCAAGTGGGAACTCGAGGACCTCTCCTTTGCGGTGCTGTACCCCAAGCTCTACGCCGAAATTGAAAGCCTGGTCAAGCAGCGTACTCCGCAGCGCGAAGAGTTCGTGCAACAGATCATCGACACCATCAACGACGATCTCAAATCGGCGCGCATTCGCGGCAAGGTTGCCGGTCGCCCCAAGCAGTACTACTCGATCTACCAGAAAATGGTCGTGCGCGGCCGCGATTTCGACGAGATCTACGACCTCGTCGGTATTCGCGTGCTTGTGAACTCGGTGCGGGACTGCTACGCGGTGCTGGGATCCATGCATGCCCGCTGGACGCCGCTGCCCGGCCGGTTCAAGGACTATATTGCCACCCCGAAGTTCAACCTGTACCAGTCCCTGCACACCACCGTGCTCGGGCCGAGCGGTCGCGCGGTAGAAATTCAGATTCGCACGACCGAAATGCACCAGCGTGCCGAATTCGGTGTCGCCGCGCACTGGAAGTACAAGGAGCAGGTCAACGGCAAGAGCGCTGGCGGCCCCGGCCCGCAGAGCGATACCGATATGGCTTGGCTCGCCCATATTTCTGACTGGCAGGCCGAAACGGCCGACCCAGGCGAGTTCCTGGACTCCCTGCGGTACGAGATCGGTGCCAAAGAGGTTTACGTCTTCACGCCGAAGGGCCGGGTCATTGGCCTCCCGTCCGGCGCGACCCCGGTCGACTTTGCCTATGCGGTGCACACCGAGGTGGGACACCGCACCATGGGAGCCAAGGTCAACGGCCGGTTGGTGCCGTTGGAGAGCGAGCTGATCACCGGTGACGTGGTCGAGGTGTTCACCTCGAAAAACCCCGACTCCGGCCCGAGCAAAGACTGGCTGAACTTCGTCAAGAGCCCCAGGGCCCGCAACAAGATTCGGCAATGGTTCACAAAGGAACGCCGCGACGAGGCCATCGAGCAGGGCCGGGACGCGATCGCCCGCGCCATGCGCAAGCAGAACCTTCCGCTGCAGAAGCTGATGAACCAGGACTCGTTCGCGGAGGTCGCGGCTCAGCTTAAGTACGAAGATGTGTCGGCGCTTTATGCTGCCGTCGGTGAAGGTCACGTTTCAACCCAGTCAGTGCTCGAGAAGGTCGTCTCTTCGGTACAGAGCATCGAAGACAACGACAGCAACGACTTTCCGGTCGCCGCGCGCGGACGGCCGCAGACCACCCGCAACGGAGATTCCGGAGTGCTGGTGCGCGGTGCACCGGACATTCTGGTCAAACTGGCCCGCTGCTGCACCCCGGTGCCCGGCGACAAAATCGTCGGATTCGTCACGCGCGGCGCAGGCGTCTCTGTGCATCAGGCCGCCTGCCACAATGTGCAGTCGTTGCTCAAAGAACCCGAGCGCATGATCGAGGTCGAGTGGGCGCCAACCTCGAAGAGTCTGTTCCTCGTGCACATCCAAATCGAAGCCCTTGACCGCTCCGGCCTGCTCTCCGACGTCACCCGGGTCTTGTCGGAGCACCACGTGAACATTCTTTCTGCCACCGTCAACACGTCGAGCGATCGCCTCGCGCTCAGCCGCTTCGTTTTTGAGATGGGGGACACCACCCACCTCGACCGCGTACTCAATGCCGTGCGTCGTATCGATGCCGTGTACGACGTGTACCGGGTTAGCGACGGCTAACCTGCGGTCCTGCGCGCGCAGCCCTGCTGGCGCAGCGCAAACAGTGGTGTGCTGACGGCCGTGAAGCGCGCGACAGCGAGAGCGCTGTGAGCGGGGCTGCCTCGCTTGCAGAGGCGGATGGCGGCCGACACGTCGGGGTACTGGCCGTAGTGCAGGAGGCGGGCCAGGAGGGCACTCAGCTCTGACGTGGTCGATGGTGACATCGCCGGCGGTGAAACCGCATAGCGGGCGAGATCGACGGCGGTGCGCAGGGGAGTGGTGACCCGCACCCCCGAGATGGTGCGCACGTCATCGGGCGTTCGCACAATTTCACGCACCGATGCCCGAGCCGACCACACGGTGGTGGCACGCGCGCCGATCAATACACAGAACTGGTGGCGCCGCGGCTCCGGCGTGACGCCGTAGATCCACGCGGCGGTGAGCTGCTCGGCGATGGCGCGGGGCGGGACCAGCTGGCCGGCGGCGATCGCGCGGGTATCGCATCCGTCTATTTCATCGATCACGCACCAGGAGTCCGCGATCTGAAAGACCTGGCCGTCGAGGCGGGCGGCGTAGAGCTCGGCCAGTGGCAGGTCGTTGAGGGTGAGCGGGCGCCCCGGTGGATTCGTCATGCCACCAGAGTGACGCTTAACCAGGTCCAGGCCCCCGAAGGAGCCTGGATCTGTGGAGAAGCTGGTTGCGTGCGCCGAGTGTGGATAACTAAGTGCCTGCGTGCAAGTGCCTGCCGGTTACTGGCCGATCGCCTTGAGCCAGGCCTTACGGGCCTCGAGCGCTTCGGTGGCGTCCTTGATGGCCCGGGCGTTCTGGCCCTCCTGCGCGGTAGCCAGCTCGGCCTCGAGCTTGGCGATCGCGTCGTTCAGCTGCCCGGCCAGACCCTCGGTGCGAGCCTTGGTCTCCGGGTTGTTGCGCTTCCAGTGATCGTCATCGAGCTTGCGCACGACTGCTTCCACCTTGCGCAGGCGATCCTCGATCGGCTTGACCTGATCCCGCGGGACCTTGCCGATGTCATCCCACTTGCGCTGGATCAAGGTGAGCGTGTCGCGAGCGGCGTTGCGGTCGGTGGTAGTGAGCAGGGTCTCGGCCTGCGTGAGCAATTCGAGTTTGACTACCAGGTTCGCCGAGAACTCCTCGTTGTCCTGGGCTTCAACTTCACTCTTAACGGAGTAGAGCACGTCGCCGGCAGCTTTGAACTTGGCCCACATGGCGTCGTCCTGCTTCTTGCCGCTGCGGCCAGCCTTCTTCCACTCATCGAGCAGGTTGCGATACGACGAAACCCCATCGGCACCCTGGGGGGCGAGGGCCTCAGCCTGTTCGATCAGGTGCTGCTTCTTGGTGCGCACGTCTTTGTGGGCGCTGTCGAGCTCGGCGAAGAACGCCTTACGGTTCTGCTCGATCGTGGTGCGTGCGGCCCGGAAGCGCTTCCACAGGTCGTTGGCCTCGCCCTTGGGAATGCGCGGGGCGTCGTGCTGGTGTGCCTGCCACTTGGCGAACAGGGCGTCGAGAGCGGCGCTGGTCTGCTTCCACTGCGTCTTGGCCGGATCTTCGGCGGCGAGACGCTCGGCCTCGGTCACGATCTCGGCCCGCTCAGCGACGGCGGCAGCGGATGCGGCCTTGGTCTCGATGCTCTGCTGCTCGGTGAGCTCACTGACAGCACCGCCGAGAGCGCCGAGGCGCTCGGCCAGGGCGGCGAGGTTTCCGACCGCGTTGGCATTGGCGACGGCAACTTTGAGGTTGGCGACCGACTTGGCGATGTCTGCGGCCGGAGCGCCACCCTTCGCACGTTGCTCGAGCAGGGTGACCTGCCCGTTGAGCTCAACGTACTTACGCTCGAAGTAGGCCAGGGCCTCTTCCGGAGTGGCATCCGGGTACTGACCGACGGCGCGTTCGCCGTCTGCCTCGCGCACGTAAACCGTGCCGGTTTCGTCTACGCGACCCCATGGTTGCTGATCTGTCGTAGTCAAGAGCCTCACCTTTGCTGAGTTGTTGTGTGTGGATCCGCGGGAGTGAAGAGTGCGGAACCTAAGAAATACCCTGATAAGCCTATTGCAATAGCGCAGGGGTGACGATCGATCCTACTGAAGTGTTAAGCCCGTGATCGTCGTTGGCACCGTCGGGGCGCCGTCGCCGGAGCCGTCCGCGGTGCCGGCATCCGTGATCTGGGCCTTGAGCTCGTCCAGTCCGCTCGTGACGTGACCGAGCACGGTGTAGCCGCCGCCCGCGTCGGAGGAGATAGTCGTGTCGTCGTAGACCACGAAGAATTGGCTTCCCATGCTGTATCCGTTGCCGCCCTGGCGAGCCATGGCGAGGGTACCGGCCGGGTAGACGTTATCGGCCGGAGCGTTTTCGACCGGACCATAGCTGTAACCGGGACCGCCGGATCCGTCGCCGGCGGGATCGCCGCACTGCAGTACGAAGAAGCCGCCGTCGGTTAGGCGGTGGCAGCTCACGCCGGTATAGAACCCGCTCTGGGCGAGGCTGACCGTGGACGAGACGCCCTGGGGGGCGCGCGCGCCGTCCAGCTCGATGCCGAGGTTGACATCGTTGAGGCTCAGGGTGCCGGTCCAGGTGCGCCCCTCGGCGATAGTGCTTGCGGGCACGTCGCCGGTGTTGGCACCGGCCGCTGCCGTGGGCGTCGGCGTTGGACTGGACGTTGTAGCTGCCGTCGGCGCCGGGGTACCCGGGCCGCCAGCGAAGTAGAACACCTGGGCGATCACGATCAAGGTCAGCACCACGAGGAGTCCGCCACCGGCGATCAGGTTGTCCCGCACGCGCCGCTTCGTCTGGTGCTCGTGCACCGCCCGTCGGGCCTGGTAGGAACGAACACGTCCGCGCTCTTCACGTGCCGCACGCTCGAGCTTGTAATTCGAAGCCACTTGGAACCCCTCCAGGGCCGTCGGGGTTGGCGACGACCGGACAAAACGTGACCGTACGCCAACGCGGCCGACCTCGTAGAACTCTCTCACAAACTACGCTGGAGGAATGTCGGATGCTCAACAGGGTCTGCGGAGTGGCCAGGCCCCCCTCGCCGTACGAATGCGCCCGAAAACCCTGGACGAGGTGGCCGGCCAGCGTCATCTGCTCACCCCGGGGTCGCCCCTGGTTAGTCTAGCCAGCGACAAGACCGGGGAGCGCGGCAGCGTATCGGTCATTCTCTGGGGACCGCCCGGAACCGGCAAGACCACGCTCGCGCAGGCGATCGCGCACAGTTCCGGACGTCGTTTCGTCGAACTCTCTGCCGTGACGGCCGGCGTGCGCGACGTGCGACAGGTGATGGAAGACGCCCGAACCAACCGCGACCTCTACGGTCTCGCGACGGTGCTGTTTCTCGATGAGATCCACCGCTTCTCCAAGGCCCAGCAAGACACCCTGCTGCCAGGGGTCGAGAACGGCGTCGTCATCCTGGTCGCCGCGACGACCGAAAATCCGTCGTTTTCGATCATTTCGCCCCTGCTGTCTCGTTCTCTGCTGCTCACCCTCGAAGTTCTCAGCGACGACGACCTTGGCATCGTCGTCGATCGTGCCGTCACGGATGCGCGCGGGTTGGCCGACCGGTTCGAACTCGAGTCAGAGGCCCGCGGCGCGATCATTCGCCTGGCCTCCGGGGATGCGCGGCGGGCGCTGACGGCGCTGGAGGCGGCATCCGTTTCGGCGGAATCGACGCTCGAACCCGGCGCGACCGGCAAGCCCGTCATCACGACCGACATCGTCTCGCTCGCCGTTGATCGTGCGCTGCTGCGCTATGACCGCAATGGCGACGAGCACTACGACGTGATCAGCGCGTTCATCAAATCGGTGCGCGGCAGTGACGTCGACGCCGCGCTGCACTATCTGGCGCGCATGATCGAGGCCGGCGAAGACCCGCGCTACATCTGTCGCCGCATCATCGTCCTCGCCTCCGAAGACATCGGCATGGCCGACCCGCAATCGCTCCTCATCGCCGTCGCCGCCGCCGATGCCGTCGCGCTGATCGGCATGCCCGAAGGTCGTATTCCGCTCGCCCAGGCCGTTGTGCACCTCGCGACGGCCCCCAAGTCGAACGCGGCCTACATGGCGCTCGATGCTGCCATAGCGGATGTCCGCGCCGGCAAGATGGGCCGCGTGCCCAAGGGCATGCGCGACGCGCACTACCCGGGCGCCAAACGCCTCGGCCACGGCAAAGGCTACGTCTATCCGCACAACGACCCCCTCGGTGTCGTCGCTCAGCAATACCCGCCGACCGAACTGAAAACCACCCAGTATTACGTGCCGACCGAGCACGGGCACGAGCGCGACATCCACGCTCGTCTCCTGAAAATCCGCCGCATAGTCCGCAACGAATAGATTCGTGACTCAGCTCTGAACTTGCGGCGGCGGGGGATTCTCCGCGGGGTTGCGAGTTTCGCGGAGTGTCCTGCGCACCCGCGATGTTTGAGCGAGGAGCGGATGATCCCTCGACGACGCCCGCCTCGGGAACGCGAGGCGAAGCATCCGCTCTGTGCTAATCTTGACTCTGCCTACAACTGGTTTCGGCATGCGGCTGCGTCCGTTTCCAGTTTGGAGGGGTTTCGTTCTGTAGCCGAACGTCCCATGGCACCCAATCCTCTGATCTCCCATGACGTTTGTGCTGTAGAAACACGCACTCGCCCTGGTATCCCTGTTATTGAGTCCGATTGAAAGGAAACCGTGTCTACCAAGTCACGTACCCGCAGTAAAACTCGCCTCTCGCGCGCCCTGGGCATTGCCCTCACGCCGAAGGCAGCCCGCTTCCTTGAGAAGCGCCCCTATGCACCCGGTGAGCACGGCCGCACCAAGCGCAAGACCGATTCGGACTATGCCGTTCGTCTGCGCGAAAAGCAGCGCTTACGCGCCCAGTACGGCATCCGCGAAGCCCAGCTCAAGATTGCCTTCGAGCAGGCTCGTCGTCGTCAGGGACTGACCGGTGAGAACCTCGTCGAGATCCTCGAGACGCGTCTCGACGCCCTCCTCGTGCGTTCGGCCATCGCCCGCACCACCGCTCAGGCGCGCCAGATGATCGTGCACCGTCACATCCTCGTCGACGGAGAGCTCGTCGACCGGCCCTCCTTCCGCGTGAAGCCGGGCCAGCTCATGCACGTCAAGGCTCGCAGCGAGGGCATGGAGCCCTTCCAGGTTGCAGCAGCCGGCGGCCACGTCGACCTGCTTCCCAAGCTCCCGCCGTACCTCGAGGTAGAGCTCGACAAGCTGCAGGCACGCCTCGTGCGCGCCCCGAAGCGCATCGAGATCCCCGTGACCTGTGAAGTTCAGCTCGTCGTGGAGTACTACGCAGCTCGCTAGTCCAACCGGTACGCTGAAGGGCGGATCACCTCAGGGTGATCCGCCCTTTTTGTATACCCGGGCTCCGCAGGGGCCCCTCGAACTGAGTGGAGTCACCGTGTCAGGTGGAGATATTGCCGGCCTCATCGCTGCCGGCGTGTTCGCGATTCTGGTCGCTGTCATCGCTATTCCCTTGGTCAAACTGGGCCGCGTGTTCGATGAGACCACCGCCGCCATCCATGAACTCAGCGAGGGAATCACCCCGATGCTGACCGAGACGACCGAGACCATCCGTTCTACCAACCAGCAACTGGCCAGGGTCGACACCATCACGAGCAACGTAGCGGATGTCACCGGCAACGTCTCGGCGCTGGTCGCGTTGTTCGCGGCCACGGTCGGCGGGCCGTTGATCAAGCTCGCCGGTTTCTCAGCCGGCGTCCGGGCGGCCTTTCGCGCCGGGCGGCCGCGGCCTCGGCGTAATCGGGGTTGACCGGCTACTCTGGAGACGGCGCTGATATTCTCGCGCCCGACTTATCGATAGCTACGGCTAGACCAGATTCAGGGAGAAGTGCCATGAAGAACGTCATCTGGTTGGTCATCGGCGTGGCCGCGGGCTTCGTGGTGGCCCACGAGGTCAACAAGACCCAGCAGGGCAAGCAGTTCTTCACGGAACTTGATACCAAGGCCCGCGAGTTCGGCGAGGCCATCTCGGAGGGCTACCGCCAGCGCGAGGCCGAGCTGCACGCCGCGCTCGGCGACGTCGCCGCTGATGCCGCGGGTGACGCACCGGCGGCCAGCGCGCCGTAGGCATCCGCTCGACTCAGGCATACCGTTTCACCGCACCACCACATTCATGCACGACAAAAGCTACGGACACCATGCAGACTGCTGACATTCGCGGGCGCTGGCTCGACTTCTTCGCCGATCGTGGACACACCGTTGTGCCGTCCGCGTCACTGGTGAGCGACGACCCCACCCTTCTCTTCACCGTGGCCGGCATGGTGCCGTTTGTGCCGTACCTCACCGGGCTCGTTCCGGCGCCGTACCCGCGCGCCACGAGTGTGCAAAAATGTATCCGTACCAACGACATCGAAGAGGTCGGAAAGACCCCGCGGCACGGCACTTTCTTTCAGATGAACGGCAACTTCAGCTTTGGCGATTACTTCAAGGAAGAAGCCATCGGCTTCGCCTGGGAGCTGCTGACCACGCCGGAGAACCAGGGCGGTTACGGCTTTCGCGAAAGCGACCTGTGGGTCACCATCTACCTCGACGACGACGAGGCCTACCGCTACTGGCGGGCCATTGGCGTGCCGGACAATCGCATCCAGCGCCTCGGTATGGAATCCAACTACTGGTCCACGGGCCAGCCAGGCCCGGCCGGCCCCTGTTCGGAGATCTTCTTCGACCGCGGCCCCGCCTACGGCGCCGACGGCGGCCCGGCCACCGACGACGACCGGTACGTCGAAATCTGGAACCTCGTCTTTATGCAGTACCTGCGCGGCGAAAGCACCGGCAAGAGCGATTTCAAGATTCTCGGCGACCTGCCGAAGAAGAACATCGACACCGGCATGGGCTTGGAGCGCGTTGCGTTCCTCAAACAGGGCGTCGAGAACATGTATGAGATCGACCAGGTTCGCCCGGTGCTCGATCGTGCCGCCGCCCTGTCTGGCCGCCGTTACGGCGCCGACCACGACGACGACGTGCGCATGCGCATCGTCGCCGACCACGTACGCTCCTCCCTCATGCTGATGAGCGACGGCGTCATGCCGTCCAACGAGGGCCGCGGCTATATCCTCCGCCGCCTGCTGCGTCGCAGCGTGCGCGCCATGCGCCTGCTCGGCGTCGACACGGTGAGCCTGCCCGAACTGCTGCCTGCCTCCCGCGACGCGATGAGCGCAGCCTACCCCGAGGTCAAAAGCGACTTCGGGCGCATCAGCCAGGCCGCGTTTGCCGAGGAAGAAACCTTCTTGCGCACCCTCGCGAGCGGTAGCGCCGTGCTCGACCTGGCCGTGGCGAAGACTAAGAAGGCCAACAAGACTGAGCTCGCCGGCCCGACTGCGTTCCTGCTGCACGACACCTACGGGTTCCCGATCGAGATCACCCTCGAGATCGCCGAAGAAGCCGGCCTCAGCGTCAATCGGGACGCCTTCGACGTGCTCATGACCAAGCAGCGCACCATGGCCAAGGCCGACGCGAAGTCCAAGAAGACAACTCTGGCCGACCTGGGTGTTTATAGCGCCTTCCGCGCCCTCGGTGAGACGGTTTTCACCGGGTATGACGACCTGCAGAATGAGTCGAGCGTGCTCGGCCTCATCGTGGACGGTGAGTCCGTCACGAGCGCGGTTGCCGGTGAAACCGCCGAAGTCATCCTCGCCGAGACGGCCCTCTGGGCCGAATCCGGCGGGCAGGAAGCGGATGCCGGCCTCATCGTTGGTCCCGGCTACGAGCTCAAGGTGCTCGACGTGCAAAAGCCGGTCAAGGGTCTGATCAGCCACAAGGTGCTCGTGCAGTCCGGCGAGGTCGGTGTCGGCGACAGCGCCACAAGCGTGGTCGACGAGAGTTGGCGTCGCGGCGCCCGCCAGGCGCACTCCGGTACCCACGTTCTGCATGCCGCCCTGCGCCAGGTTCTCGGCCCGAACGCGCACCAGTCCGGCTCGTACAACAAAGCCGGGTTCTTTCGCCTCGACTTCTCCTGGAACCAGGCGTTGTCACTGGCGACCCGAACCGAGATCGAAGAAATCTCCAACAACGCCATCCGCGACAACCTGCCGGTGACCACGCGAGAATTGCCCCTCGCCGAGGCGAAGGCGCTCGGTGCCATGGCACTGTTCGGCGAAAAGTACGGCGATGTCGTGCGCGTCGTCGACATCGGCGGCCCCTGGTCGCGCGAACTCTGCGCCGGCACCCACGTCTCCAGCAGTGCCGAGATCGGCATGATCAACCTGATCAGCGAGGCCTCGGTCGGTTCGGCGAACCGCCGCGTCGAATCCCTCGTCGGACTCGAAGCGTTCCGTGATCTCGCCGCCGAACGCACCCTCGTGTCGCAGCTCACTTCGAGCCTGAAGACGCCGCGCGACCAGCTGCCCGAGCGCATCAGCGACCTCGTGACGAGCCTCAGGGCGGCCGAGAAGAAGATCGCCGCCTTCGAAGCCCGCGCGCTGACCGACCGAGTGCCCGCACTGTTGGCAACGGCTCGCCGGGTCGGCGCAGTGACCGTTGTCGCCGAAGACCTCGGTGTGCTCGGTTCTCCCGACGACGTTCGGATGCTGGCCCTAGCCACGCGGGAACGTCTCGGTACCGACGCGGTCGTCGTGGCGCTCTCGGCGATCGCCGCCGACAAGCCCGTCGTGATCGTCGCCACCAACCAGGCCGCTCGCGATGCCGGGCACAAGGCCGGTGCCCTCGCCAAGACTGTTGCCGGAATTCTCGGCGGTGGTGGTGGTGGCAAGGACGACCTCGCCCAGGGCGGTGGCCCCAACGGCGACGCCATCCCGGCTGCGCTGCAGGCCGTCGTCGCCGCGATCAGCCGCTAACGATGCGCTCCGGAGTTCGGGTCGGCGTCGACGTCGGGAAGGTGCGGATCGGGCTGGCCCGCAGTGATAACCACGGCATGCTCGCCACACCGGTCGAAACCGTTGCCCGCGACCAGGCCGGTCTGACCGATCTCGCGCGCATTCGCGCCGTAGTGCAGGAGTTTGACGCCGTCGAGGTCATCGTGGGCCTGCCGCTGGCCCTGTCGGGAAACGTGACCGCTTCAACCGACGACGCGATCGATTTCGCCGACCGGCTCGCCCGAACCTTCAAGGTGCCGGTGCGCCTGGTCGACGAGCGACTCTCTACCGTGTCAGCACAGTCGGCGCTACGGGCATCCGGTCGCTCAGCCAAAACACAAAGGCCAGTGATTGATCAGGTGGCCGCGACTATCATTCTGCAACACGCGCTCGACAGTGAGCGTGCCTCGGGGCGGCCGCCAGGGTCGCCCGTCGAACTGACCGAGAGGCCGTAACCGTGCCGAGTTCCACCCCGGAAGAGCCGCTACCGAGCCGCCGTCAGTTGCGCGCGCAACAGGCCGCGGCGGAGCAGGCAGCCGCGCAGCAGCCAGCAACCGAACAGGCGGCCACTGGCGAGATCCAGGCCGTACCGCCCCGTTCCGCCGTCGCCCCGGAGGCACCGCTACTCTCGCGACTTTCCCGCGAAGCAGTTGTGCCCGCGGGCGCCGCCACCGACTTCCTGACGGCGAACGAGAGCAATGATTCCGGCCGCGATCGTGCCAAGCGTCGTTCGCTGCTCGCTGACGAACCGCCGCGAGAAAAGCGCAGCCATAAGGGTGCCTGGGGCTGCCTGATCGTCTTCGTTGTGCTGGCAGCCCTCGTGGTCGGAGCGTACCTCTTTCTCCAGGGGCCCATCTCGCAAATCATCGCGGCCACGCAGGGGCCCGCCGATTTCACCGCCGAGGAAGCCGCCACCGGTAAGGACATTATCGTGATGATCCACGACGGTGACGGCGGCTCGGAGATTACCAATACCCTCGTCGACCAGGGCGTGGTGAAAAGCTTCGACGCGTTCTACGCGATTCTGCTGCAGACCAAACCCGAACCCGTCTTCCAGCCCGGCGCCTACCAGCTGAAAACGAAAATGGTGGCGAGCACGGCCCTCGACGCCCTGCTCGACGACGGCACGAGGCTGAGCGAGACCGTGGTGGTGCCCGAGGGCACCGCAACCGTCGACGTCTTGCAGTCGATCTCCGAGGGAACCGATATTCCCCTCGCCGATCTGCAAGCCGCAGCAGCGAACGTCGCCTCGTTCGGGCTCCCCCCCGAGGCAACCATCCTCGAAGGATTCCTCTTTCCCGCCACGTACACGTTCTCGCCGGGCGACACCGCACAGGTGGCCCTTCAGGCGATGGTGAACCGGCAGTTCGAGGCCCTCGACACAGCTGGGGTCGCGGTCGCAGACCGTTGGTCGACCATCGTGTTCGCCTCACTCATTCAGCGAGAGGCGGGCCTGCGCGACGACTACTACAAGGTGTCGCGGGTCTTCCTCAACCGGCTGGACCCGACCCAGTGGGAAAGCGGCCTGCTGCAGTCCGACGCGACCGTCGCCTACGGCACCGGAAACACCCATCTCGTCACCACGACCAACGCCGAACGCGCGGATGCCGGCAATCTCTACAACACGTACGTGCATCCCGGCATGGTCGTCGGCCCCATCTCGAACCCGGGCGACCTCGCCATTGACGCCGCCCTGCACCCGGTTGACGGTCCCTGGTTGTTCTTCGTGACCGTCAACCTCGATACCGGCGAGACGGTGTTCTCCACCACCGTGGCAGAACACGACGCCGCGGTCGTCGTTTGGCAGAACTGGATGAGGGAGCACCCCGAATATGGATAGCCTCAGCTCGAACCGCCTCGCGGTGCTTGGCTCGCCGATCAAGCATTCCCGTTCGCCGCTGCTGCACCGGGCCGCCTACCGTCAGTTGGGCCTCGATTGGTCTTACGATGCGGTCGAGGTGAAGGCCGGCTCCCTGGCCATGTTCCTGAGCGAAGTCGGGCCGGAATGGCGCGGTCTGTCACTGACTATGCCGCTCAAGCAGGAGGTTCTGCCGTTCATCGACGACTGCGATCGGGTGGCCCAGCTGACCGGATCGGTCAACACCGTGCTGCTGCGCCGGGTCGAGGGACGCGGCACGCTGAGTGGCTACAACACGGACGTTGCGGGGCTGGTGCGTGCCCTTGCCGAGAGTGGAGTCACCCGCGCGGCGCACGTGACCCTGCTCGGAGCCGGCGCGACAGCGGCATCCGCTCTGATGGCGGCAGCCGAACTCGGCGCTGAATTCGTCACGGTCCTCATGCGGGATGCGGTCAAGGCGCAGCCGCTGATCGAGCTCGGCCGGACACTTGGCGTGGTCGTTGACCTGCAGGATTTCGGCGGCGTCACCCGGGTCGACAGCGACGTCGTGATCAGCACCCTGCCCGGGGGGACCGTGCTCCCGACGCCACTGCCGCTCGAACTGCGTGAACGGGCCGTCTTGTTCGACGTCGCCTATTCACCGTGGCCGAGCGGAGTCGCCTCGTCCTGGCAGGCCGCTGGGGGCACGGTGCTGAACGGGCTCGGGATGCTTCTGCACCAGGCCCTCATCCAGGTACGGGTGTTCGTCACCGCCGACCCGTTTGAACCGTTACCCGACGAGCCGGCAGTGCTGGCGGCCATGCGCGGCGCGCTGACCCGCGACCCTGGTCCCAGCGACGCCGGCCCCCACCTTGCTGTGGAAAGATAGGAAGCATGCTTCGTTGGCTCACTGCCGGAGAATCTCACGGCCCCGAACTCATCGCCATTGTCGAGGGTTTGCCCGCTGGAATCCCGGTCACCCTTGATTCGATCCGTCTCGATCTGGCGCGCCGCAAGCTCGGCTACGGCCGCGGCGCCCGCATGAAATTTGAAGAGGACGAGCTCACCCTCTCGGGTGGCGTGCGCCACGGCGTCACCCTCGGCGGACCGGTCGCGCTGCGCATCGGCAACTCGGAATGGCCCAAATGGGTCGATGTGATGAGCGCCGCACCGGTAGATCCGGCCACGCTCGCCCGCGGCCGCGGCGCGCCCCTGACCCGACCCCGGCCCGGACATGCTGACCTGGCCGGCATGCAGAAGTACGGCTTCGATGAAGCCCGCCCGGTGCTGGAGCGCGCGAGCGCCCGCGAGACCGCCGCTCGGGTGGCGCTCGGCGCCGTCGCGCGGTCGTTCTTGAACGAGCTAGGAATCCAGCTGGTCAGCCATACCATCGCCATCGGCCCGGTGCGGGTGCCCGACGGCACGCCGCTGCCGCAGCCGGGCGACGTCGATGCCCTCGACGCCGACCCGCTGCGCTGTTTCGACGCCGCGACATCCGCTTTGATGGTGGCTGAAGTGGATGCCGCGCATCAGGACGGCGACACCCTCGGCGGCGTGGTCGAGGTGCTCGCCTACAACCTTCCCCCCGGCCTCGGCTCCTTCGTGCACTGGGATCGACGCTTGGATTCCCAGCTCGCCGCTGCCCTCATGGGCATTCAGGCGATCAAGGGCGTCGAGGTCGGCGACGGCTTCGAAACCACCCGCCGCCGCGGCTCGGCCGCCCACGACGAACTCGTGCAGGCGGATGGTGCCATTCAGCGCGTTAGCGACAAGGCTGGTGGCACAGAGGGCGGCATGAGCACCGGCACGGTGCTGCGCGTTCGCGCCGGCATGAAGCCGATCGCCACGATTCCCCGGGCACTGCGCACGGTCGACGTCGCCACGGGCGAACCGGCACCGGCTCATCATCAACGCTCCGACGTCTGTGCGGTCCCGGCAGCCGGCGTTGTCGCCGAGGCCATGGTGGCGCTCGTGCTCGCGAACTCGGTTCTGGAGAAGTTCGGCGGTGACTCGATCGGCGAGACCCGGCGCAACCTCGAGTCCTACCTGGCCAACATTCCGGCCAACCTGCGCACGGGCGCGTCGAGCGACGCAACGCTGTGACGACTCTTCGGCTGTTTCGATGCTGACCCAGCGCAACTCGTTGCTGCCGATCGTTTTCATCGGGCCGATGGCCGCCGGAAAAACCAAGATCGGTCGCCGGGTTGCCCGCGGCCTGAACGTACCCTTCATCGACACCGATAAACGCATCGTGGAGAGCTACGGTCCGATTCCGGAGATTTTCGCTCGCGAGGGCGAAGAGTATTTTCGCATCATCGAGCGTGAAGCTGTGGACTGGGCGCTCGGCGAGCCGGCCATCGTGTCGCTCGGCGGGGGAGCAGTGCTGAACGTCGACACCCAGGCGGATCTCGACGACGCGACTGTCGTCTACCTGAGCGTTACCCGTGCTGCCGTGCAGGCACGTCTCGGCGGTAGCAAAAGGCCGCTCCTGACCGGTGGTATCGCCGACTGGGAACGCATCTACAACCTGCGCCGCCCCACCTATGAGGCCCTCGCGACGATTCACCTGGACACCTCCAACCGACCGATCAGCGGCATTGCCGACGAAATCGTGAATTGGGTACAAGAAAGAAATGATGAGTGAGATTTCAATGATGACCGAACAGAGCCGCACCACAGTGATCACCGTAACCGGCGTTGACAGCTATCCGGTCAGTGTGGGGCGTGGCCTCGTCACTACCGTCGCCGATCAGCTGGGCAGCGGCGTCAACAAGGTTCTCATCGTGCACACCTCCACCGTCGGAGCCCGGGCTGTCGCCCTGCGCGACAACCTGCTCGAGACCTATTCCGAAGTGCTGCTCGCTGAGATTCCCGACGCCGAGGCCGCCAAGCGGGTCGAGGTCGCCGCGTTCTGCTGGGGCGTCATGGGCCAATCCGACTTCAGCCGCACCGATGCCGTAATCGGCCTCGGCGGCGGCGCCGTCACTGACCTCGCCGGGTTCGTCGCGGCCACCTGGCTGCGCGGCGTGAAACTCGTTCAGATTCCCACGAGCGTGCTCGGGATGGTCGACGCGGCCGTCGGCGGCAAGAACGGCATCAACACCGCCGAGGGCAAGAACCTCGTCGGCACCTTCTATGCGCCCGCCGCCGTGCTCTGCGACCTCGACCTGCTCGATGCCCTGCCGAAGAATGAGATCCTCGCCGGCTTCGCCGAGATCGTGAAGGCCGGGTTCATTCAGGTTCCCGAGATTCTCGACATCATCGAAGCGGATGTCGACCGCGCCACCGACCCGACCACCCCCGAATTTCGCCGCCTGATCGAACTGTCGATCGCCATGAAGGCACGAATCGTGGGGGAGGACTTCAAGGAGGCCGGCCTGCGCGAGATCCTCAACTACGGGCACACTCTCGGGCACGCGGTCGAGCACGCCGAACGGTACGGCTGGCGCCACGGTGCTGCCGTCGCGGTCGGCATGATGTTCGCGGCCGAGCTCGCCGCTCTGAGTGGCCGTCTCTCGGTCGAGATCGTCGACCGGCACCGCAACATCCTCGAATCTCTGACCCTGCCGACCGTCTACCCGGTGGGCCGCTGGCCCACCCTGCTCGCCACGATGCAGCGCGACAAAAAGACCCGCAGCGGCATGCTGCGCTTTGTCGTGCTCGACGACGTGGGCAAGCCCACCATTCTCGAGGGCCCCGACGCGTCGCTGCTGTTCAGCGCGTACCAGGCCATAGGTCAGTAGATACCGCGTCAGGCGGGACTGCGGGCCGGGGCGAGCGGGACTACGGCATCCGCTTCGACCGTCTCGGCGGAGTCAGCCGGAGCGGCGAATGGGGTCATCGTGGTCATCAGCTTGGAGCGGATGAGAAAGCGCACGCCGCGCGGAGCCTCGGCACTGAACCCGCTGCCACGGCCCGGCACGACGTCGACGGTGAGGAAGGTGTGGCTCCAATAGTTGAACTGCTCGGCCGACATCCAGAAGTCGAGCGGCTGAGCGGGCCCACCGGCCGGGGCCAGGTCGAACTGGCCGAGGCGTACGTCCTGGTCGCTGGTGATGAACTCCCCGGCCATGAACAGCATGGGCGAACTGCCGTCGCAGCATCCGCCGGACTGGTGGAACATGAGCGGACCGTGCTCCTCCCACAGGCTGCGGAGCAGATCGACCGCGACCGGGGTGAGCTCGACGCGGGGGACGGTTTCGCCGGCGATCGTGACCGACGCGGTTATCGTAGGTGTCGACATTGACGGAC
This sequence comes from Cryobacterium sp. N21, assembly GCF_002929575.1. Classification (NCBI taxonomy): domain Bacteria; kingdom Bacillati; phylum Actinomycetota; class Actinomycetes; order Micrococcales; family Microbacteriaceae; genus Cryobacterium; species Cryobacterium sp. N21. The sequence goes on from NZ_PJJQ01000031.1 coordinate 189,736, forward strand.
CTTTCTACAGAAGAAACGATGAAAAAGGGGCTGCCTACGACGTTACGTCGTTGGCAGCCCCCGGGCCAGACCTACAGTGAACTCATCCGCTGGTACCGAGGTGCGGTTTAGAAGAAGCCGAGCTTGTTCTCTGAGTAGGACACCAGCAGATTCTTGGTCTGCTGGTAGTGCCCGAGCGCGAGCTTGTTGTTCTCGCGGCCGATTCCCGAGCTCTTGTAACCGCCGAACGCGGCGCCAGCCGGGTAGGCGTGATAGTTGTTCACCCAGACACGGCCGGCCTGGATGTCGCGACCCGCCCGGTACGCGACGTTGCCGTTGCGCGACCAGACACCGGCGCCGAGACCATAGATGGTGTCGTTGGCGATCGAGATGGCGTCGTCGTAGTCGGTGAAGCTCGTCACGGCAAGCACCGGTCCGAAGATCTCCTCCTGGAACAGACGCATCTTGTTGTGGCCCTCGAAGATGGTCGGCTGCACGTAGTAGCCGTCGGTGAGGTCGCCGCCGAGGTCGGCACGTTCGCCGCCGAGGGCGAGCTTGGCACCCTCCTTGGTGCCGATGTCGATGTAGGAGAGGATCTTCTCGAGCTGGTCGTTGCTGGCCTGCGCGCCCATCTGGGTGTCGGTGTCGAGCGGGTTGCCCTGGATGATCTTCTTGGCCCGGGTGACGGCGTCGCCGAGGAAGCTGTCGTAGATCGGCTTCTGCAACAGCGCGCGGCTCGGGGCCGTGCAGACCTCGCCCTGATTGAAGGCGAAGAGCACGAAGCCTTCCTGCGCCTTGTCGTAGAAGGCGTCCTTCTCCTGGGCTACGTCGCTGAAGAAGATATTCGGGCTCTTGCCGCCCAACTCAACGGTCGAGGGGATGATGTTGGCCGACGCGTACTGCAAAATGAGGCGGCCGGTCGTGGTCTCACCGGTGAAGGCGATCTTGCGGATGCGGTTGCTCGAGGCGAGCGGCTTGCCCGCTTCGAGGCCGAAGCCGTTGACGACGTTGACCACCCCAGGGGGGAGGATATCGCCGATGAGCTCCATCAGCACCAGGATCGAGACCGGGGTCTGCTCGGCGGGCTTCAGCACGATCGCGTTGCCGGCGGCGAGGGCCGGGGCGAGCTTCCAGACGGCCATCAGAATGGGGAAGTTCCACGGGATTATCTGGCCGACGACGCCGAGCGGCTCGTGGAACTGGTACGAGACGGTGTCGCCGTCGAGCTGGGCGTGGTCGCCGTCCTGGGCGCGGATCGCCGAGGCGAAGTAGCGGAAGTGGTCGGCGGCGAGGGGAATATCGGCGTTGATCGTCTCGCGGACGGCCTTGCCGTTGTCCCAGGTCTCCGCGACGGCGAGCATTTCGGTGTTGGCGTCGATCAGGTCGGCGATCTTGTTGAGCACGGCAGCGCGCTCGGTGGGGCTGGTCTTGCCCCAGGCCGGTGCGGCCTTGTGGGCGGCGTCGAGGGCCAGTTCGATGTCTTCAGCGGTGCCGCGAGCGACTTCGGCGAACGGCTTGCCGGTGACGGGGGTGATGTCCTCGAAGTACTGACCCTTGACCGGGGCGACCCATTCGCCGCCGATCCAGTTCTCGTACCGAGACTTGAAAGTAACTTTGGAGCCGGGTGTTCCTGGGACTGAATAGACGGTCATGTCACTCCTATTTCGACGACGATGTCGGTCCGCGTTCTGCGGTGTTTCCAGAGTAGGAGTGCCAACGTTGCAAAAGGTTGCGAGGCTTCGACGGTCGCGGCCACACGCAAACGCGCGATGAAGCGACCAGCGGATGCCCGGCATCCGCTCTAGAAGAAGCCCAGCGCGTTCTCGTAGTACGACACGAGCGATCCAGTTCTCGTAGCGTGGCTTGAAGGTGACGTGGCTTCCGGGTGTTCCGGGCGCTGCGTAAATGGTCATGTGACTCCTTGGGCGATAGATCTGGCGACTGCATCGTCGACTGCTGTGCGACGACCGTGTCAGATGAGGCCGCGTGAACACGTCAGAGTGACGGGCCGCGACTCGTGCCTTCAACGCTAAAAGCGAGCGCGTTGCGTTACCGTTGCGAAGTATTGCGCAGGGCGCCCAGCTCGTCGTCGATGCGCTTCAACCGGGCGACGACCGTGGCGCGTTTGGGGGAGCGGGCCGGCAGCAGCTCCAGGCAGGCACGCCAGACCTCGGAGTCGTAGGTGGTTTCCTCTGACCGGGCATATTCGAGGAGCAGGTCGACCGAGGCATCGGTCAGCATCGCCTCACGCAGGCGGGCGCTGACCTCGGTGCGAATGTCGATGATCCCGGGGGAGAGCGAGTTGGGCAGAACCGGTCCGCGGTAGGCGGCGAGGGCCACCCGGTGGGCGCCGCGTTCCAGGAATGCCAGCACCCGTTGGGCGTCCAGCTCCACCGGGAACTGCATCCGGTAGGGACGAGATCCGATGACGACCGGCGGGCTGACCTGCTCCAAGACCTTGCGTACCCGCACCATCTCGGCGCGCAGGGTATCGACGCTGTTGTTCTGGCCGCTGCCGGTCTGGTCGCTGAGCAGAAAAGCCAGTCGGTCGGCGGAGAGTCCTTCGCGGTGCCAGGCGAGCAGGGTGAGAATTTCGGCGTGCCGCGGGCTGACATCGATGGCCATTCCGCCGCTCTCGAGGTGGCCGTAGTCGCTGCCGAGCACGCCGAACCCCACGGGCACCAGGTTGCGGCCCGGGGCCGGGAGCAGGGCGATGCTGGAGCGGCGGGGCGCGCGCGCATCCGTTCGGTCGGACGCAATCGTGCGGTGGCCGTCGAGGCGCTGGATGCGTAGTTCCGCCTCCATGGCGGCGACGGCCGCCTCGACGAGGGGGAGTGTCTGCGGCGCGACCGCCTGGTCGCCGCCCGTGATGTCGATCACGCCCAGGATCTTGCCGGTGTCCGGGTCGTGAATGGGCACGGCGGTGCAACTCCACGGGTGGGCGAGGGCGTTGAAGTGTTCGGCCCGCCGAATCTGAATGCCCCGGTCGAGGGCGAGGGCGGTGCCGGGGGCGCTGGTTCCGACCCGTTGCTCCGACCAGTCGGCCCCCTCGACGAACAGCATTTCCTCGACCTGGCGGCGCAGCACCCGGTCCCCGTCGATCCAGAGCAGTCGGCCGGACTCATCGCCGATCGCCACCAGCAACTCGGCGTCGAGGGCGTGGCGAATGAGCAGGTTGTGCACGACCGGCAACACCGCGGCAAGCGGATGCTGGTTGCGGAGGTCCCGTAGTTCGACGTCGGTCAGTGCCCGCTCGGGTGCCACGCTGCCGGGGTCGAGGCTGAGCGAGAGCGAACGTTGCCAGGAATCCTGCACGAGCTTGCGAACGCCGGTCTGGAAGACCCGGTCTGTGACGGCAGATTCGTGGGCCCGTTCCAGGGCGACCAGGCTTTCCCGCGCGGGGCCGGAGGGAACCGACGACGTACTCTTCAAGCCGTGTCCCATCAGCGTTCCTTCCGATCAGCATTGGTCGGGCGACGAGGCCGCGGCCACCGTAGGAATTTCAGTCTAGGGGTACCGTCCCGGCGATCGGCCAGAGTGCGGGGCATCCTCTCATCATTCGTAGAGCTTCTGCTGCCCGATGTAGTCACCAAAGTCTCCGTAAAACCGTACAAAAGCCGAACAGTTGCACGAGGAGGCAAAATATTCGCCGAACTTCCGCGGTTAATCGTTCGGTGACCGACCGGAGATACCGCGTCACTAAACTGGCCGCCGAGTTCGACCTGACAACATTCGATTGCGGCGAGCCGGCTTACAACCAGTGGCTGAGCGAGCATGCCCGCACGGCCGTCGAATCAGGTTCCAGCATGGTCTATCTGCTGCTGGAACGGATGCGCGCTGGCATCGGTGAGCGCGTCGTCCGCTACTACGCGATCTGTCCCACCATGGTGGTGCGGTCTGACCTGCCCAGGCCGTTTCAGCGAGGTGTTCTGCGTTGGGCGCCCGCGTGGCTGCTCGCCCAGCAGGCCATGGACCAGTCCCTTCGCGGGGATGTAACCGGTAAGTGGGGAGCCCAGCTTCTGCGCGAGGCGCTCCGGAGCATCATCGACAGCCCACGACGGTGGTGGTCAGATAATCGTGGTCGATGCCGACAACGCGGGTCTGGTCCGTTGGTACTCGCGCCAGGCACGGCCCAGCGGGGTTGGCCGGCCGCCTCCTTGCAAGACACGAAGAAGCTCTGACGCTTGCACTGTGCCTGTGGCCAGGCTTCCCGCGACACGCAGCAGATCATCCCAGTGGGTGGTGATCAGGTCGGTGTTTTTCTGATTTCGGGCAGGGCCATTCAAGGGACCGTAGTTCGCAGTTCGGTCGGTGCGCCAGAAGCGGGCCGAACCGATGTCGGCAAGGAGCGGGCTGAATTGGTATCCGAGGAGACGGAAGAGGCCGAACTCTTGGTCGGAGTAGCCGGCAGTGTCGGTCATCAACTCGGTGGGTTGGAGCGTTGTTTGCTGCTCGAGGAGACCGTCGAGGACGTAGAGCCTGTCGCGGGGCGTACCGGGGACGACGATGGCGTGGAAGCCGGCAAATTGTTCGGAGACGAAGTTGAGGAGGTGATTCCTCTGCCGGCGCCGAAATATCGAGGGTTGGACCCGGCGTTGAGGGTTCGGACGGGGACGACAAACCGGAGCCCGTCGGCTGAGGCAACGTCCCCAGTACCCCGAGCCTTGGCAAGCGGTACCCGGCTTTGTGCGTCCACGAACCGGGCGTGCAACATCGTCTCGAGCCCGTTACCCGGCCAAGCGTTGCGGCACTGAACCGCGCCCGATTGTCCTGGGCAGATCAGAACTACATCCGAAGCGACACGTTCACCGCGTTCACCGCGGTCAACGCCTCAGCGAGCAGAACGGCGCAGATGCTCACATCAAGATCATCGGCACGTGCTCGCCTTCAGAGCTGTGGGTAAATTCGGTGAGGAAACTGGATCAGCCGGCGACGTCGAGGAGTAGTTCGGGCAGATCTATGCGAGGCAGACGTTCTTGGATGAGGGTGTGAAGTGTTGTCAGGCTGGGTGGTTCGTCGAGCTTGTCGAGCGCAGTCAAAATGGGGCGGTCTCGCCGCCCGTAGACACCGTCTTTATCGGCTTTGTTGCGAGTCATCCGGGTTGTGAGCGTCGACGAGTTCTTGTGCCATGGTGCTCGCTTCGCGGACGAGAACAGCGTCGCGTCCGACTTTCGCTGCTGTGATGGCGGCGTCGTAGAGCAAGACCAGTCGGGATACTGCTGTGGACGTAGTGTCTGCACCGATGAGGTTGGCCAGGTGTGTGCGAACGACGGCGCGGTAGCGTTTGGCGACTGTGCGTACTGCCGCGCATTCCGGTAGTTCAATCACGGCGTTGGTGAATGGGCAGCCGTGGAACGTGTTCAATTCAACTGAGCGGGCGAGGGCCTCAAATAGTGCTGAGATCCGCTCCCGGCGTGGCGAAAGCGGATTGTCCAGAGCGTGAGCGTTTCCAATCCAGCCGTCTAGTTCCTGTTCCAGGTAGGCCACGACAAGAGCTTCTTTGTTGGCGAAGTTGTTATAGAGACTGGCTTTGGCGACGCCCGCGTTACGCACAACGAGATCGATTCCCGTTGCATTGATGCCGTGTTCGTGGAATAGGTGGCCTGCCGACGCGAGTAGGCGCGCCTTGGCGCTTACTATCGGGGTGATGGTCGACGAATGCATGCCTTGATATTACCAGACTGATCGGTATACTCAGTAGTAGCCAGATCGGTCTAACTAGGAGGTAAATATTTATGTCTGATTCCAAGATCGCCGTCGTCATTTATGAGCCCATCGGCTCCGACAGTTCACGCGTCTATCGCGGTCTCAAGACTGCCCTAGAATTTAAGGACGCCGGTGATGACGTCGTCGTCGTTTTTGACGGGTCGGGCGTTGAATCCCTCGCCGCCATCTCAGACCCCAAGCACAAGATGAATCCCCTCGCCGTCGCCCTGCACGACAACATCCGGGGCGCCTGTGCATTCTGCGTCGCATCCCACGGGGTTACCGACGCTGTCGACGCTGGCGGGTGGCCGCTGTTGGCTGAGTACAAGGGCGAAGCAAGTATCCGTTCTCTCGTGGTCGAGGGCTACCAGATCCTCAACTTCTAAGCACCACGTCCGACCTTTCACTTTTATATGAATTGGAGTTTTCATGGCCCTGACAGTTCTTCTTGACCTTCGCCTGAAATCGGAAGCCGTTCTCGCTGCGCCGGCCATGCTGCGAGACATCCTTACTGGGACCCGAGCATTTAAGGGGTGTCTGGGTGTTGACGTGTTGCTTGATTGCGACGATCCCGCCCACATGATTTTGCTGGAGCGGTGGGCGTCGGCCGACGCTGACGCGGCCTATCGTCAGTGGCGCGGGGGCGCGGGTGCGACCGAACTGGGCTCATTGCTAGCCAGCGCCCCGCAGGTCTCAGTGTTTGAGACTGCCAGCGACATCTGACTGAGCACTACGGCGCGCACCCGAGGTCATGTTCACGTCCTCGGGTGCGCGCTGTGGGTGTGTTCCCGGTTATAGAACCGCGCCGGGTAAGCCGCCTGCACTTGGTGCTATTGCGGGTCAGCCCCACACACAACATGCAGGGAGCAGGCCATGTATCAAGCAGTCTGAAATGAGGTCGCGCTGGCAGAGTTGGATGAAACCATCCTGGTTGATACCACCGTTATATCGGTAGTTCCAACCACCACGTGAACCGCCTTGGGCCAACGTACAGGTATATCCGTTTCGTGAGCTGGTCCCGGGGCCGGCGCCAGGTATTTTAGGCTGCGAGCTTTTTGAGGTACCGTGCCAGGGCTCGTGGAGCCGAACGAGGGGCCTCGGCCTCGACGAGCGCGTTGTAGTTCGTGTTGGTATTCACGTCGTAAGTGAGCACTCGACCGTCTTCGGCCTCGATGAACTCGATACCGCAGACTTCCAACCCGTTCCGCCGCGCAAACTCGAGGTATTTGTCGATGATTGAGTGGTCGAAGTCATCGCGCACACTGAAGAGTTGCTGACCGGCTACGGGTGCGATGGTGGCGCCGGGAGGCATGATCAACTCGCGCGTGATCGGGTCGATGGCGCAGGCATCCGCTGGGCAGAGCTGGAAGCCGCCCCGCGCGGTATCAGCCTTGACCGCGTAGATGAACTCGCCGCCGACGATCTCGACCCGGGTGATGAAGGGTTCCTTGGCCTGGATGTATTCCTGAATGAGTGTGATGCCGTCCTGCGGCTCCTCGAACTCGTCGGAGGCAACATACTCGGCGAGCTCGTCCTGGCTGTCGAACTTGCGCACCCCCAAGCCCTTGCCGCCTTGATTGTGCTTGGTCATGAACGGGGCGGCAAAGCCCTGCGCCGCGGCGAGAATTTGCTCACGGCCCACCGCCGCTACGGTGCGCGGGGTGTCAATTCCGGCGGCCTTGAGCGCGACCAACTGCTCGACCTTACTCATCTCAAGCTCGAGCACGCGCCGGCCATTCACCGTGCGGCGGCCGTGGGCCTCGAGCCAGGCCAGTACGGCGCGCGCGTAGTCTTTCGACATTCCGTGGTCGCGGGTGTGAGCGGATGCGCTGATGCGCGACCAGAAGATTCCCTCCGGCGGCACCGAATCCAGGTCGAGAACCCCGTCGGTGAGCAGCCATTCCTTTACCTCCATACCCTCTGCTTCAAACGCCCGGGCGAACGGTGGAAACCACTCGGGGTTCTCGTGCAGGGCATAGATCGTGGGCAGGCTGGAAGTCATGAAAATCCTTTCGGTTGCACTGGAGATAAGAGGGTGATGTCGCGCACTATTCCGCGCGGCCTAACGGCGACTTCCATTAGGGAATGAGGATCCCGTTGCCGGGACCCATCGGCAGGTCGAAGAAGTAGAACACACTCAGCACCCCCACCCAGGCGAGTCAGAACGTAACCGCGAAGGGCAGCATGCGGGCGATCATAGTGCCGAGCCCCGCCCGCGGCTCGTACTTGCGCAGCATCGTGAGTAGCACGATCATGTACGGGTTGAGCGGTGTCAGCACCTGGGTGGCCGAATCTCCCACCCGGAAGGCGCCCTGGATAAACGCGGGTTCGTAGCCAAGGAGCACGAACAGCGGAACGAAAACGGCGGCCATCAGCGTCCACATCGCCGAGCCTGAAATGATGAAGAGGTTCAGTAGCGAGGCGAGCAGCACGAAGCTGACCACGGCCGGAAATCCGGTGAGACCGATGGACTCAAGGCCGCTGGCCCCCGTCACGGCGAGCCAACTCCCGATTCCGGAAAAATTGAACAGGGCAATGAACTGGCCGAGGATGAACGCGAGCACGAGGAATCCGCTCATGTCCTTGATAGCTTGCCCCATCACGCGGGGCACGTCACTGCCCCTGGCGATGGTACCGGTGATCTTGCCGTATACCAGACCCGGAATCACGAACATGGCGAAGACGATGAACACGATCGAACTCAGCAGGGGCGAGCGCGGCAGAAACTCGCCGTCTTCGTTGCGCCACGGAGATTCCGGCAGGAGCACGCCGACCAGAATCACCGCAGCGACCACGGCACCAGCCACGAACGACCAGAACAGGCCACGGTTCTCGGCGTCCGTGAGCCGGGCGTTCATCGCGGCGGGAACCAACACGGCGTCGTCGTCGTCGTCGACGATCTCCTGGCGCGCAATCCCCTGCCGACCCAGACGCGGTTCCAGGATCTTGTCGATAATGAAGCCGGCGACGGCGATGAGCACGAGCGAGGAAACCACATTGAAGAAATAGTTCGACACCGGGGTAACGGCGGAACCGGCGTTGGGCAGGTTCTGCGTGACAGACGTGGTGATTCCGGCGAACAGCGCGTCGAGGCTCGTCACGAACAGCGAGGTCGAATAGCCGGCGCCCACGGCGGCGAACCCGCCGAGCAGCCCAGCCACCGGGTGCCGCCCGGCTGCCTTGAATACCAGGGCGGCCAGCGGGGGGATGACCACGAAGGCCGCATCAGACATGATCGATCCAACGACCCCCACGAACGCCACGGCATAGGGCAGTGACCAGCGCGGCGCCGATCCGAAGGTCTTGCGGATCAGCGCCGCGAGCAGGCCCGACTTCTCGGCCACACCGACCGCGAGCAGGATGGGCAGCACCGTCGCGAGCGGCGGGAAGCCCAGGTAGTTGACCCCGATATTCTGGGTGAACCAGGTGAGCCCCTCCGCAGTGAAGAAGCCCTTGACCACCGTGACTTCGTCGGTTCCGGGCAGTTGCACCGTGACATTCGCCCACGCCATCGCGGTCGACGCGACCGCCGTGATGCCAAAGAGCAGGAGGAAGAGCATGAACGGGTCTGGCAGTTTGTTGCCGACGCGTTCGATTCCGCCGAGAAAACGATCGATTAGGGCGCTACGCCGGGTTAGGGACGGTTGTGAAGACATGGGGCCTACCTTGCTTCGGGTCGATCGGTGAATGAGGAATCAGTCGAAGAAGTGCGGCACGTCGATCGCGCCGCCCTGCTCCGCGAACTCCTCGGCCACGCTCTGGCGCAGCTCGGCGTCGCAGAGAAAATCGAGGGCGGTGAGCGCGAGCCCGCAGGCTCCGTCAAGGGCACCGACCTCGGCGGTATCCGTTGCTGAGGCCGCCGCGAATTCTCGGGTGTGCAGGGCAACGTCTGGTGCCGCGATCTTGATCAGTGGGTGGATACCGGGGATGCGATGGCTGACATTGCCGAAGTCGGTCGACGCTGCGATGGTTTCCGACACCACGCCGAGCGGCAGCGGCTGGCGGCCGCGGCGCTGTTGGGCGGCGACCCACCGTTCGGTGAGCGCGTCGTTTGTTCGCACCGGCAGGGTGGGGGCGTGTTCGTCCCAGTCGACCTCGACGCTGGTTCCGGTCATCAAGGCCGCGCCTCGGGCGATGCCGTTCAACCGTTCGCTGAGGTCCTTGAGGGTCTCGGCGAATTTAGAGCGGGCGTAGAGCTCGAGCACCGCCCGCTCAGGAATTATGCTCGGCCGAGTTCCCCCCTCGCTGATCACGGCGTGCACGCGGTCCACCGGCGGCAGCTGCTGACGCAGCAGGCCAACGGCCTGATACGCCAGGGTTGCCGCGTCGAGGGCGTTGCGTCCCATAAAAGGTTGAGCGGATGCGTGCGCCGCGACGCCCGTAAACGTCACGGTGAGCACCCGCCGGCCGAGCCACACCTGGTCGGCGAGGTCGTAGCCGTAGGGGTGCACCATGATCGCGGCGTCGAGGCCGTCGAAGGCACCGTGCCTGGCCATGACCTCCTTGCCGGAGAAGCCTTCCTCAGCTGGGGTGCCGAGCAATACCACCCGGCCCGTGAATGCGTCGGGATTCTCAGCGAGTGTGTTCGACAGCGCGAGGAAAGCACCGACTCCGGCCGCGGCGATCACATTGTGGCCGCAGCCGTGCCCGACGTCAGGCAAAGCATCGTACTCGCTGAGAATCGCGATGGCCGGGCCGTCGCCCGACCCGATCTCGGCGCGAATTGCGGTATCAACCCCGTTCACGCCGAGCTGTGCGGCTATCCCGTGGCGACCGAGCAGCTCCACCAAATAGGCGGCGCTTCGATGCTCCTGAAAGGCGGTCTCCGGGTCGGCGTGCAGACTGTGAACGACGTCTCTCAGATCCTCGGCAAGCGCCTCGGCGTGGGCTTCGACGACCCGTACCAGTTCTTCCGGGGCCCCGGCGAACCGCGACGGCACCGCCACAGAGGTCTGCATCCTCCGCGCAGTGTCGGCCTGAAGCTTCTGAAGATACGTGGTCGTCGGCACTATCGAATGACTCATACATCCACACTAGACAGGGTGATTATCTCGTGGCGCCGTCCTGACCAACGCCGTCATCTAGAACGGGTGCTGGGTCAGCATCGCACGTGGTGGAAGCACAGACAGCATGAAGGAATAAGGACGAGCGGCCCAGTCACGACTGGGCCTGGTCTTCTGCATCGGTGGAGACCTCGACGATCCGCTTGATCGCGGCGAGAGTTTTGGGGATGCCATCGAGGGCCTGCTGGGTGCGGTCGGCGATCTGAGCGTTCGCCTCGTCGCCGAACTTCTCCTCGAACATGGCGATCCCGTCCGGCAGGAACTCCCAAGACTCGGTGAGCCTCGTCCCGGTCTCCGCAGCGGCGAAGCTGAAGCCCCAGCGCACGAAGCTGCCGCCCACCACCCAGGCGAACTCGCGACCGCGCTCTGCCGTCACCACCTCGGACCGGGTCTGCCAGGTCCGCTGCGGGAGCTCGTTGCGCCCGGTAAACCAGGCACCAACCCGACCAGCCTCGGCCTCGTCGTCCCACCAGCACGACTTACAGACCGGACTCCACTCGCCGGTGCGGGTGATGTCGGAGAGAAGGTCGTAGAGAAACGTAGCCGATGCGTCGACGAGGATCGATTCTTGGTGGCTGAGGGTGCTTGTCTCACTCATGCGTTTACCCTAACGACGGGGGTCACTTCTGCCGCCGGCTGCCGCCGTGCCAGTCTTCTTGTTTTCCGACTGTGTCTGCGTCGATTCCGAACACGGCTAGCTGTGGCCGTTCGCGTAGGCTCCGTTTAAGTTCGGCAAAACCCGGGAAGCGGGCCAGAGCGACTACGTGGTCCCACAACTCGACCGCCGAGTCCTCGTGTGGCAGTCGGCTGATCACCGGCCCGAAGAAGGCCACACCGGCGGGCGGCTCGAAGTGGATGATGGGCGTGCCCGCGTCTTTTCCCGTCAGCGAGAGTGCCTCGTCCGTCTCCTGCTGAATCTCCCCGTCCCATGATTCGTCGTCGAGAGCGTCCGCCAGCTCGAGTGGCAGGCCCGCCTCGGCGAGGATCGGTTCCGCGAACTCACGCGTCCCGCGGAGCTCACGCAGGTCGACCTCGGCCTGGTGGTTGGCCGGGCTGGGGGCGGTGTCGAAGATGTGGGTCCCGAAGGCGGCGTACAGCGGTGCCATCGCCTCGCGGCCGTGCTCCGCTCGAGCCCGGGCGGCTACCCGCAGGAGCCGGAGTCCGGCGGTGTGGCCAGCTTCGTACTCGGGAGGGAAGTGCGCGTCGTAGTCGACCTTGGCGTTGATCAGGCGCAACGAGATGAACCGCCAGTCCACGGTGTAGTCGCGCTGCGCCTGCACCTGGCGCACCCATTTGCTGGTCATCCAGGCGAAGGGGCAGACCGGGTCGAAGTAGAAGTTAATGTCGGCGTCCATGCGTCCACCCTAGGTCAGTGCCACAAACACGACCGAGATCGACCGGGCGAGGTGGGCTCGACGAGCGCCCTCGCACTGATCAGAGCTTGCGCCGGATCAGGACGGCGGCGAGCTGTTACGGCGTGCCCACGGCGCCCCGCACACCCTTCACAATCCTTAGCGGACGTTTTCGTTCCGTTACTACGCAGACCCCTAGTCCTGTGGCTCGCGCGAAAGACCGATCCTCGCCCGATGCCTTTATCGCCCGATACGGTCGAGCAGATTCAGCGATTGGCCAAGCTTGGCGATGAGGGGCTCCTCTCCGAAGCAGAATACGAAGCAAAAACGCGCCGAACTTCTCGGCCGAATCTGACCGCCGGCACAGGTACGTCCATGTGCGGCGCCTGTCCCTGAGGTGAGAACCTCACGGACACGGTGGTGTGGGCCGCTCACCGGCTCGAGGCGTACTGACCTGCGGCGGGAGTCGAGCCCCTGCTGACACCGTCGCCGGAAGATATTCACAGCCCAGTGAGTTCAGCAATTTTCTGGGGATAACCTTTCGCCCCCGGCAACTGTAATTCATTCTGGACCCATGACACTGTCAATGAAAATTGAAGACTCCCCGCCCGTGTTCACCCTGGAGCAGGCCAGAGCCCGGGTTTTCGATCTGATCGGCCACGCGATCCAGCCGCAGATCTGGCTCATGGTGCTCGACGTCCACGGGCAGCAGCTCTCGCTGCTGATTCCGATCGACGGAATTCCGGTACGTCCGGAACCGGGTTCCGTTCGCCCATTCGCCGTGCGGATCAACGAGATCGTGGCACGGGACGCTCCGGGAGGCAGCCTGATCGTGACGCTGGAACGGCCGGGATCGGCGGCCCTCACCGCCCCCGACCAGGCCTGGGCGATGGAACTGACCGAGTCCTTCGGCAAGCTCATGCGCATCTCCGGCCTGTTCGTGGCACACGATGACGGCATCGCAATTCTTGCTCCCTGAGGGCGGCCCGCTGGCACGGGTACCACGGCCTAGGCTGAGTGAATGAGTACAGTGCTGGTTCTGAACGGTCCGAACCTCGGGCGCCTCGGCAGTCGCGAGCCCGATGTCTACGGGTCGGCGAACCTGGACGACCTGCGCGAGCTGCTCGTCGCATCCGCTCGCGAAGGCGTGAGCATCGATCTGCGGCAGACCGACGACGAGGCCGAACTCATTCACTGGCTGTACGAAGCCGTCGACGAGCGGATGCCGGTGATCCTGAATCCGGCAGCGTTCACGCACTACAGCTATGCGCTGCGGGATGCTGCGTCCCTGGTTACCAAGGCGGGCCTGCTGCTGATCGAGGTGCACATCTCCAACCCGCACGCTCGCGAGACGTTTCGCCACACGAGCGTCGTGAGCGCCATTGCGACCGGTGTCATCGCCGGTCTCGGCTTCGACTCCTACCGGCTGGCACTGGACTTCGTCACCGCACCGTGACGCTCCGGCACCGGATTGCCTTTGGAGCCTGAGGCTAGGGCACGTAGACTCGACAAGGTGCCATTTGCACCCGCGCACCTTATCAATTGAACGGAACACCCCTCCCATGGCTTCTACCGCTGATATCAGAAACGGCGTCGTACTCAACATGGATGGCCAGCTTTGGGCCGTCGTCGAGTTTCAGCACGTCAAGCCGGGCAAGGGTGGCGCCTTCGTTCGCACCAAGATGAAGAACGTCGTCTCCGGTAAAACCGTTGACCGTACCTTCAACGCCGGCGCCAAGATCGAGACCGAAAACGTCGATCGTCGCGACTTTCAGTACCTTTACAACGATGGCGACGCCTACGTTTTCATGGACGTCGCCGACTACGACCAGATCACCGTGTCCGCCGCTGTTGTCGGCGATGCGAGCAACTTCATGCTCGAAAACCAGGCGGTGACCGTGGCGCTGCACAACGGCAACCCGCTGTATGTCGAGCTGCCAGCATCCGTCACCCTGGAAATCACCTACACCGAGCCGGGCCTGCAGGGCGACCGCTCGACCGGCGGCACCAAGCCCGCCACCGTCGAGACCGGCTACCAGATTCAGGTTCCGCTGTTCCTCGAACAGGGCACCAAAGTCAAGGTCGACACCCGCACCGGCGACTACCTTGGTCGCGTCAACGAATGAGCGCACGTACCAAGGCTCGCAAGCGGGCCATCGACATTCTGTACGCGGCCGATGTGCGTCAGATCAGCATTCCGGAGTCGCTGGCAACGGAGGCTGAGCGCGCAGCGAGCGAGCCGGCTCGACTGACCTCGTGGCTCTACGCCCGTGAGCTCGTCGACGGCGTCGTCGACCACCGGGAAGAGATCGACGAACTGATCGAGACCTACTCGCAAGGCTGGTCGCTTGCGCGCATGCCCAACATCGATCGCGCCATTCTGCGCATCGGCATCTGGGAGATTCTCTACAACGATGCCGTACCGCACGCCGTCGCCATCGATGAAGCCGTCGAAGCCGCCAAGATTCTCTCAACGGATGACTCGGCCGGCTTTGTGAACGGACTGCTCGGCAAGATCGCCCAAACCGCACCGTCGGCCTGACGACCCAACAGACTCGGCTCCTGCCGGGTTCGACTTGAAGCCAGCGAAGGACACGCACATGGATAACACCGGAACAGACGCTCCCCGCGATCAGCCGAATCCGACGAATCCGTATCAACCCGTGCCGCCGACGGGCGTGCCAGCCGGGCCGTTCGTGCCCCCGCCGTTCGTGAGTGCACCGAAGACCAACACCCTGGCCATCGTGTCGTTCGTGTCGTCGTTCTTCATCGGCCTTGTGGCCATCATCACGGGACACATTGCGCTCGGGCAGATTCGCGCACGGGGCGAGCTGGGCCGTGGCTTCGCCCTGGCCGGTCTCATCATCGGATACTTCATGGTCGCCGTGACAAGCGTTCTGCTGGTGTTGTTGATCGTCTTTGCCTCCGCTATCGGGGCGTTCCTGGTCGCCATTGACTCCAATTCCAGCTCCTTCGATGGGGGCTCGCCCACGTCGTCGGCGGCTCCCGAGTCGCCCGCGCCGCTGCCGACCGGTCAGCTCGGCGCCGCAAACTTCGACGCTGGCTATCTCGAATTCGGCACCGGCGCGGTCATCATCGACGAGTACGTCGACCCCATGTGCCCGTTCTGTGCCCAGTTCGAGCAGACCAACGGGGAACTTCTCGCTGCTGGAGTGGCGAGCGGCGACATCACGCTTCGAGTGCACTCACTCACCTTTCTCGACTCGCGGTCACAGGGCACGAACTACTCCAGCCGCGCCTCAGCGGCACTGACCTGCCAGGCCACTCTGAACCCCGACGAGACCCTCGCCTTTCTGTCGGCTCTGTTCGCGAACCAGCCCTCCGAACAGACCGCCGGGCTCAGCAATAGCCAACTCGCCGACCTCGCGCCAGGCTCGATCAGCATCGCTGACTGCCTCGAATCCGGGGATTACGAGGGCTGGTCCCAGCAGAACACCGAGGCCGCGCTGACCAAGATCGATGGAGCCGACATTCCGTCGGTTGCCGGCACGCCCACCGTGCTCGTCGACGGCGTGCACTACACCGGCAGCAACACCGACCTGGCCGAATTCCAGGCCTTCGTCGCCGCTGCCTTCTAGCGCGGTGCACCGGAAGTCGTTGGTGCGCCCACAGGGGCGTGCCAACGACTAAGCTGAATCTATTCAGACATCCTTTAATGATCCGTCCTGTGAGACGGGGAAGGAGGTCGGCATTTGGCGCACATTGTGCTCACTCAGGCTGACATCACCCGCGCGTTGACTCGAATTTCCCACGAGATTCTGGAGTCCAATCGGGGCCCGGAAAACCTCATCATCCTCGGTATCCCGACACGCGGGGTCATTCTCGCTCGCCGCATTGCCGAGATCATCCAGAGCATCGAACCCGCGGCAACGGCCGTGCGAGTCGGATCGCTTGATGTCACGCTCTACCGCGACGACCTCGCCCACGGCCGCACCCGCACGCCGTCCCGAACCGAAGTGCCCGGCAGCATCAACGGTGCCACCGTCGTCCTCGTCGACGATGTGCTGTACTCGGGCCGCACCATCCGCAGCGCCCTCGACGCGCTCGGTGATCACGGCCGCCCCACCATCGTGCGTCTGGCGGTTCTCGTCGATCGTGGCCACCGCGAGCTGCCGATTCGGGCCGACTTCGTGGGTCGCAACCTGCCGACGGCCACCGACGAGCGCATCAACGTGCACCTCGAAGAGATCGACGGCGACGAGTTCGTCTCGATCGACGGCGGGAGCAACCGATGAGGCACCTGCTGTCTACCAAGGACCTTTCCCGGGACGAAGCGATCAACCTGCTCGACATTGCCGAAGACATGGCGGATGTCGCTCAGCGGGAGGTCAAGAAACTCCCGACTCTGCGTGGCAAGACCGTCGTCAACCTGTTCTTCGAGGACTCCACCCGCACCCGCATCTCCTTTGAAGCCGCCGCAAAGCGCCTGAGCGCCGACGTGATCAACTTCAGCGCCAAGGGATCGAGCGTGTCGAAGGGTGAAAGCCTGAAGGACACCGCGCAGACCCTCGCCGCGATCGGTGCCGACGGAGTCGTCATCCGCCACCCGGCCTCCGGTGGCCCGGCGGTACTCGCCGCGAGCGGCTGGATCGACGCTGGCATCATCAACGCCGGCGACGGCACCCACGAGCATCCCACCCAGGCCCTGCTCGACGCGTTCACCATTCGCCGCCGCAATCATGGCCCGGCCTCGCGCGGCAAGGGCCTCGACGGCGTGACTGTCACCATCGTCGGCGACGTGCTGCACTCCCGGGTCGCCCGATCCAACCTGTGGCTCCTCACCACCCTCGGCGCCGAGGTCACCTTCGTGGCCCCGCCCACCCTCCTGCCGAGCGACACCTCGCTCTGGCCGGCCCGGTTCAGCTTCGACCTCGACGACGCGATCGATGCCGGCCCCGACGTGGTCATGATGCTGCGCATCCAGACCGAACGGATGAGCGCGGCCTTCTTCCCAAGCAGCCGCGAGTACTCCCGGGTGTGGGGCCTCGACGACGCGCGATTCGGTCGGCTCGGTCCGGCTAGCATTGTTATGCACCCGGGCCCGATGAATCGTGGTTTGGAGATCTCTTCGGCGGCGGCCGACTCCGCTAATTCCACCGTGCTCGAACAGGTCACGAACGGTGTCTCCGTGCGGATGGCCGCACTCTACTTGCTCTTATCCGGTGACCGGAAGGAATCAAAGAATGTCGATTGACGGTTTGCAACAGCGCTGGCTGATTCGCGGGGCGACCCTGCCGGACGGCACGGGCACGGATATCCGTCTTGATGGTGCACGCATCGTCGAGCTGGGGTCCGGCCTCTCCCCGAGCGGCGCGAGCGTGATCGACGCCGACGGGCTCATCGCGCTGCCCGGTCTGGTCGACCTGCACGCCCACCTGCGCGAACCCGGCTACGAGCACAGCGAAACCGTGCTGAGCGGCAGCCGCGCTGCCGCCCGCGGCGGCTTCACGAGCGTGTTCGCCATGGCCAACACCCTGCCGGCACAGGACACCGCTGGGGTGGTCGAGCAGGTGCTCGCCCTCGGCGAAACCGCCGGCTACGTCGACGTGCAGCCGATCGGCGCCGTCACCGTGGGCCTGGCCGGCAAACAACTCGCCGAACTCGGCGCCATGGCCTCCAGTCGCGCCCGCGTGCGGGTGTTCTCCGACGACGGCTTCTGCGTCTCTGACCCGCTGCTCATGCGTCGCGCCCTCGAATACGTGAAGGCGTTCGACGGCGTCATCGCCCAGCACTCGCAGGAACCGCGCCTCACCGAAAAAGCCCAGATGAACGAGGGCGCCCTCTCCGGCGAACTCGGCCTGGTCGGCTGGCCGGCCGTCGCCGAAGAGTCGATCATCGCCCGCGACGTTCTGCTGGCCGAACACGTCGGGTCACGCCTGCACGTCTGCCACGTCTCCACGGCCGGCTCTGTCGACGTGATCCGCTGGGCCAAGGCCCGCGGCATCAACGTGAGCGCCGAGGTCACGCCGCACCACCTGCTGCTCACCGAAGATCTCGTGCGCGGCTACGACGCCCGGTTCAAGGTGAACCCTCCGCTGCGCAGCCGCGAAGACGTCGAAGCCCTGCGCGCCGGACTCGCCGACGGCACCATCGACATCGTCGCCACCGACCACGCCCCGCACCCCGCCGAAAGCAAGGACTGCGAGTGGGACGCCGCCGCCAACGGCATGATCGGGCTGGAATCAGCGCTGTCGGTCGTGCACGCCGCGGTCGTCGCGACCGGGCTGCTCGACTGGGTCGACATCGAACGTGTGCTCTCCCGTGCGCCCGCTCACATCGGGCGTGTCACTGGTCAGGGCAACCCGATCGCGGTCGGGTCGCCGGCCGAACTGACCCTGTACGACGCTGCGGCCACCCGAGTGTTCGGCCGCGCCGACCTCGCCGGCACGAGTACAAACTCCCCGTACCTGTCAATGACCCTGCCGGGCGAGGTGCGCGCAACGTTCCACCGGGGCTACGCCACGGTGCTCGATGGTGCAGTGCGCAGCAGCCTCGAGATAGCCGGTCACGCGAGCGGAGTACTCACTCATGGATAGGTCCATCCCCGCCATCATCACAGCGCTCGTCCTGCTCGGCGTCCTCGTGCTCATGTGGCGCAGCTGGCGAAAGCGCAGCCGGCGAGACGCCGGGCTCAGTGCCGGCTACCCGATGCCAGGCAGCGCCGCAGTCGAGCTGGCCAGGGCCGAGGCCTACTACGTGGCGACCACGCCCCGCGACGCACCGCTCGAGCGCCTCGCCATCCGTGGCCTGGGCTTTCGCGCCCGCGCCGCCCTGACCGTGTCCGAGACCGGCGTGGTGCTGGATCTCGACGGCAACCAGCCGGTGTTCGTCTCGGCCGCAGCCATCGACGCGATCGGCGCCGCCCAGGTCGCCATCGACCGTGCCGTCGAAACCGACGGACTCGTTCGTCTGAGCTGGCGACTGAACTCGGCCGCCAGCACCGACGACCGCCGTGCCGTCGACAGCTTCTTTCGCATCATCGATCCCAATGATCGCGCTCGCCTCGTCGACTCGATCCGAACCATTATCGCCGCGCGCACAGATCCGGCCCATCAAGACGAAAGTGAGGCCTGACGTGCCCGACTCCACCGCACCAGACCAGGCAGATTCCACCGAATCAGCCGAACAGGCAACCCCCGAGCAGTCCGTCTCGGGCGTGGCCGGATCGGGCCAGCCCGCAGCATCCGTTGCGCTGAACGCCACCTTCTCCGTGACGGACAAGCCCGGCCCAGCCGTACTCGTGCTCGAAGACGGTCGCCGCTTCGTAGGCCGCAGCTACGGCAGTGAGGGGCAGACCCTCGGCGAGATCGTCTTCGCCACCGGCATGACCGGCTACCAGGAGACCCTGACCGACCCGTCCTACGCCGGGCAGATCGTGCTCATGACCGCCCCGCACATCGGCAACACCGGCATGAATGATGAGGACATGGAGTCCCGTCAGATCTGGGTGGCCGGCTTCATCGTGCGGGAACCCGCGCGTATCGCCTCCAACTTTCGCGCCACCCGCACCCTCGACGATGATCTCGAAGAGCAGGGCGTGGTCGGGATCAGCGGTATCGACACCCGGGCGATCACCCGTCACATCCGCTCTGCGGGTGCCATGAGGAGCGGTATCTTTTCCGGTGATCTGTTCGGCCTGTCCGAGAGCGAACAGCTCGAACGGGTGCGCTCGGGCGCGGCCATGCGCGGCCGCAACCTGTCGCTCGAGGTCTCGACCGTCGAACCCTTCTCCATCCCCGCCGTCGGAGAACGCATCGGCTCCGTCGCGGTGCTCGATCTCGGTGTGAAGACCAGCACGCTCACCTACCTGGCCGAGCGGGGCTTCGAAGTGCTCGTGCTGCCGCAGTCGGTGACCGCAGAGCACGTTTTGTCGCTGAAGCCCTCAGCCCTGTTCTTCTCGAACGGACCCGGCGACCCGGCCGCCTCCGACGCCCACGTCACCCTGCTGCAGGAGGTGCTGCGCGCGGGCGTCCCATACTTCGGCATCTGCTTCGGCAACCAGCTGCTCGGCCGGGCGCTCGGCTTTCGCACCTACAAGTTGCCGTTCGGCCACCGGGGAATCAACCAGCCGGTGCTCGACAAGACCACCGGGCGGGTCGAGATCACCTCGCAGAACCACGGTTTCGCCGTCGACATGCCCATCGAGGGCATCCACGACTCCCGCGCCGGCTTCGGACGGGTTGAAGTGAGCCACTACAGCCTCAACGACCAGGTCGTCGAAGGCATCCGCTGCCTCGACATCAACGCCTTCTCGGTGCAGTACCACCCGGAGGCCGCCGCCGGCCCGCACGACGCCAACCACCTTTTCGATCGATTCAGAGACGTTGTGCTGGCTTCGCAGAGCGCCAATGCAGGAGAAACCAAATAATGCCCAAGCGCGACGATATCAACAGCGTTCTTGTCATCGGCAGCGGCCCGATCGTCATCGGCCAGGCCTGCGAGTTCGACTACTCCGGCACCCAGGCCTGCCGCGTTCTGCGCGAGGAGGGCGTACGCGTCATCCTGGTCAACTCGAACCCGGCCACCATCATGACCGACCCCGATTTTGCCGATGCCACCTACATCGAACCGATCACCGCCGAGATTCTTGAGACGATCATCGCGAAGGAACGACCGGATGCGATTTTGCCCACCCTGGGTGGGCAGACCGCCCTCAACGCGGCCATCCAGCTGCACGAGCGCGGAATCCTTCAGAAGTACAACGTGGAGCTGATCGGCGCGAGCTTCGACGCCATCAACAAGGGCGAAGACCGCATGATCTTCAAGCAGCTCGTGCTCGACGCTGGCGCCGACGTGGCCCGCTCGTACATTGCCCGCACCGTCGAGGAAGCGATCGGCTACGCCGATGACCTCGGCTACCCGCTCGTTGTACGCCCCTCCTTCACCATGGGCGGCCTCGGAAGCGGCTTCGCTTACACCGAGGTGGAACTGCGCCGCATCGTCACTGACGGCCTGCACCACAGCCCGACCACCGAGGTGCTGCTCGAAGAATCCATCTTGGGCTGGAAAGAGTACGAACTCGAGATGATGCGCGACACGGCCGACAACACGGTCGTCGTTTGTTCCATCGAAAACGTCGACCCGGTCGGCGTGCACACCGGCGACTCGATCACCGTCGCCCCGGCGCTCACCCTGACCGACCGTGAATTCCAGCACCTGCGCGACATCTCGATCGACATCATCCGCGCCGTCGGCGTCGACACCGGCGGCTGCAACATCCAGTTCGCGATCAACCCGGTCGATGGCCGCGTCATCGTGATCGAGATGAACCCGCGGGTGTCGCGTTCCTCCGCCCTGGCCAGTAAGGCGACCGGCTTCCCGATCGCCAAGATCGCCGCCAAACTCGCCATCGGCTACCGCCTGGATGAGATCCCCAACGACATCACCGGAGTCACCCCGGCGAGCTTCGAACCCACGCTCGACTACGTCGTGGTGAAGGTTCCGCGGTTTGCGTTCGAGAAGTTCCCGGCCGCTGACCAGCGGCTGACCACGACCATGAAGTCGGTCGGCGAGGCGATGGCCATCGGTCGCAGCTTCGCCTCCGCCCTGCAGAAGGCACTGCGCTCGCTCGAAAAGCGCGGCTCGAGCTTTCACTGGGGCGCGGAGACCCGCTCTGTCGAGGAACTGCTCGCCGCCGCCGAGATTCCCACCGACGGCCGCATCGTCACCGTGCAGCAGGCCCTGCGCCGCGGCGCGACAATCGACGAGGTCTTTGCTGCGACCAAGATCGACCCGTGGTTCATCGACCAGATCGTGCTGATCAACGAGATCGCCGAGCAGGTCAAAGCCGCCGACCGACTCGACCGCGACGTCATGATCCTCGCCAAGGACCACGGCTTCTCCGACGCGCAGATCGGCGAACTGCGCGGCTTTGGCGAAGCGGATGTGCGCACGGTGCGGCACATTCTCGGTGTGCGCCCCGTGTTCAAAACCGTCGACACCTGCGCGGGGGAGTTCCCGGCCCTCACGCCGTACCACTACTCGAGCTATGACACCGAGACCGAGGTTGTCGCCAGCGACCGCCGCAAGGTCGTTATCCTCGGGTCCGGACCGAACCGCATCGGGCAGGGCGTCGAATTCGACTACTCCTGTGTACACGCCTCCTTCGCCCTGTCGGACGCCGGATATGAGACCATCATGATCAACTGCAACCCGGAGACG
The DNA here is from genome assembly GCF_002929575.1 of Cryobacterium sp. N21. NCBI lineage: Bacteria > Bacillati > Actinomycetota > Actinomycetes > Micrococcales > Microbacteriaceae > Cryobacterium > Cryobacterium sp. N21. The sequence continues at coordinate 212,018 of NZ_PJJQ01000031.1, forward strand.
GTCTCCACCGACTACGACACCAGCGACCGACTGTACTTCGAACCGCTCACCCTTGAAGACGTGCTCGAGGTCATCTACGCTGAAAGCCAGAGCGGCGAACTCGTCGGCGTGGTCGTGCAGCTCGGCGGCCAGACCGCGCTGAGCCTGGCCCGCGGACTCGAAGCGGCCGGCATCCCCATTCTTGGCACCACGCCCGACGCCATCGACCTGGCTGAAGAGCGCGGCCTGTTCTCGAAGATCCTCGACGACGCCGGCCTGCTCGCCCCCCGCAACGGAACAGCGATCGACTTTGCCGGCGCCGTGGTGGTGGCCGAAGAAATCGGCTACCCGGTGCTCGTTCGCCCGAGCTACGTGCTCGGCGGACGCGGCATGGAGATCGTCTACGATTCCCCATCGCTGGCCGACTACTTTCAGCGCATGGCCGGACAGGGAATCATCGGGGCGGGGCATCCGCTTCTGGTCGACCGTTTTCTCGACGATGCCATCGAGATCGACGTCGACGCCATCTACGACGGCCACGAACTGTACATCGGCGGCGTCATGGAGCACATCGAAGAAGCCGGCATCCACTCCGGCGACTCGAGCTGCACCCTGCCGCCGGTCACCCTCGGGCGCGCCGAAATCGACCGTGTGCGCGAAGCGACTGTCGGCATCGCCCGCGGTATCGGCGTGAAAGGCCTGCTCAACGTGCAGTTCGCCATCGGCGCCGGAGTGCTCTACGTGCTGGAAGCCAACCCGCGCGCCTCGCGCACGGTGCCTTTCGTCGCGAAGGCACTGGGCATCACCCTCGCCAAGGCAGCCGCGCTCATCATGGTCGGCACGACCATCGCCGAGCTGAAGGCGGAGGGCAAGCTGCCGCTCATCGACGGCTCCCGCGTGCCGATCGAAGCGCCGGTCGCCGTGAAGGAAGCCGTACTGCCGTTCAACCGGTTCCGCACCCCCGAGGGCCTCGTGGTCGACTCCATCCTCGGCCCGGAGATGCGTTCCACCGGCGAGGTCATGGGCATCGACCGCGACTTCCCGCGGGCGTTCGCCAAAAGCCAGCTCGCCGCCTACGGCGGAATCCCGCTTTCCGGCACCGTGTTCGTGTCGGTCTCCGACCGCGACAAGCGAGCGATCATCCTGCCGATGCTGCGCCTGCAGCAGCTTGGCTACGAGATCACCGCAACCATCGGCACCGCCGAGGTGTTGCAGCGAAACGGCATCCGCGCCCGCGTCGTGACCAAGTTCAGTGAGAAAACCGACGAGGACGACGTCTCCATCGTCGAGCTCATTCGCCGCGAAGAGATCCAGATCGTCATCAACACCCCCGGCGGCAGCACGGCACGCGCCGACGGCTACGAGATTCGTGCCGCCGCAGTGGCCGGCGACCTGCCGCTGTTCACCACGATCGCCGAACTCAGCGCCGCAGTAGCCTCGATCGACTCGATTCGCGACGGGTTCGAGGTGACCTCGCTTCAGGAATACGCCACGGCCCGAACCGCTCTGCTGTGAACAGCGGCCGTGCTGTGAGCCCGGTTTCCTTTGGTGACCGGCTCGAGCGGATGTTTGCCACTTACGGCCAGCTCTGCGTGGGCATCGACCCGCATTCCTGGTTGCTTGGTGAGTGGAACCTGCCCGACACCGCGGCCGGCGTCGAATCGTTCGGTCGTGCCGTCGTCGCGGCTGCGGCCGGCCGGGTGGGTATCGTCAAACCGCAGGTCGCCTTCTTCGAACGCTTTGGTTCGGCGGGCTTCCTGGCGCTCGAACGCGTGCTGGCCGACGCCCGGTCGGCCGGCCTGCTCGTGATCGGCGACGCCAAACGCGGCGACCTCGGCACGAGCGTCGAAGCCTACGCGCAGGCCTGGTTCACGCCCGGTTCCCCGCTCGAAGTGGATGCCCTCACCCTCGCCGCGTACATGGGTGTCGGTTCGCTCGACTCACCACTCACCCTCGCCGCATCGAACGGCAAGGGTGTGTTTCTGCTGGCCGCGACCTCCAACCCCGAGGCCGCGGACGTTCAGCGGGCCATCGTGGCCGACGGTCCGTTCCAGGGATCGAGCGTCGCCCGGGCCATTCTCGACGACGTGGGAGCGCGGAACGCGCGGGCCGGCCCTAGTGCGGCATCCGCTGGTTTGGCGACCGGTCTCGGGTCGATCGGCGTCGTGCTCGGAGCCACTCTCGACCTGGCCGCCTTCGGCATCGACGTGCTGCGGGCGCCGACCGAATTTCGAACTCCCGTGCTCGCACCCGGTTTTGGTCACCAGGGAGGGAATATTATGGATCTGACCTTGATATATGGTGAATACGCCGGAGGAGTTATCGTGAGTGAATCGCGCAGTGTGCTCTCGGCCGGACCCCACCGGATCGAAGAAGCCATTGAGCGCCGAATAACCGAAGTAGGTGCCGTTCGTGGCTGAAAACCGTCCCACCCCGCCCGAAGTCGACCGGGTGGCTGCGTCGCGCGCCGCCGTCGCTGCCAGGCGAGCCCGCGCCAAGGTCAAAGCCGAGGTTGCTTCGGGCGAACGAACCGCCCTCGAGGTGCTCGCCACCGCGATCAAGGACCCGATCGGGGTCGAGGGGCGGCTGCGAGTGACCGAGCTGCTCGTGAGCATTCCGGCCATCGGTGTGACCAAGATGCAGCGCATCATCCATCGGCTCGAAATCTCGCCGTCTAAGCGGCTCGGCGGCCTGGGCCGGCACCAGCGCGACCGGCTGCGGGACTTTCTCTCCGAACGGCCCACGCTCCGGCACGGCGTAGCCGACTCCAAACTCATCGTTCTCGCCGGCCCCACCGCGGTCGGCAAGGGCACCGTCGCCGGCTATATCCGGGAGAACTACCCCGACGTGCTGCTCTCCGTCTCGGCCACGACGCGCGCACCGCGCCCGGGGGAGACCGAGGGGGTCAGCTACTACTTCGTCTCCGACGACGAATTCGACCGCATGGTCGCGGGCGGCGAACTGCTCGAGTGGGCCAAGGTGCACAACGCCTACCGCTACGGCACCCCCCGCGGCCCGGTTGATACGGCCATCGCAGCCGGCAACAGCGTGCTGCTCGAGATCGACCTGCAGGGGGCTCGCGCCGTGCGCCGTGCCATGCCCGAAGCCCGGCTGGTGTTCCTGCTGCCGCCGAGCTGGGACGAATTGGTGCGCCGCCTGATCGGCCGCGGCACCGAAGATGCCGCCGAACAGGCCCGTCGACTCGAGACCGCCAAGCTGGAATTGGCGGCCCAGGGCGAGTTCGATTACCGCGTGATCAACCACGATGTCGGCGACGCCGCCCGTGAGGTCGTAGACTTGATGGAGATCCGCGCTGCATCCAGCACGTCGTAGCGCCCGTTTCTGCTGAATTCTTGCGTGTCTCCGGGCACGTATACCGCTCATGTTTTCGTTTAACAACAGATTCGCACTGGCCTCAGGCCGTGCTCTATTAGGAGTGTGACACCAATGGCGAACAAGCCCACTGGCATCATTGACCCGCCCATCGACGACCTGCTCTCCAAGGTCGACTCGAAGTATGCCCTCGTGATTTTCGCGTCCAAGCGTGCGCGTCAGATCAACGACTACTACGCCGACCTGCACGAAGGCAGCCTGTTCGACAACGTCGGACCGCTCGTCGACTCGACCGTCGAAGACAAGCCGCTCTCGGTGGCCCTGCGCGAGATCAACGACGACAAGCTCGTTTCCCGCCCGATCGTCGAGGCCTAGAGCACTAACCACTAAGCGCGCAGGATGAAGACACCTCGCACGATTGTCGTCGGTATCACCGGCGGCATCGCAGCGTACAAGGCCGTCAACATTGTGCGCGCTTTTGTGTTGAACGGCGACTCGGTGCACGTGGTCGCCACCCCGGCGGCACTGCGCTTCGTCGGCAAGCCCACCCTCGAGGCCATCTCGCGTAACCCGGTGCACACGGACCTCTATGAGGGCGTCGCCGAGGTACGCCACGTGGCCATCGGCCAGAGCGCCGCCCTCATCGTCGTCGCACCGGCAACGGCCAACAGCATCGCCAAACTCGCCGCCGGCCTCGCCGACGACCTGCTCGGTAACACCATTCTGGCCAGCACCGCACCGCTCGTGATCGCACCGGCTATGCACACCGAGATGTGGAACAACCCCGCTACGGTCGCCAATGTGGCCGTGCTGCGCTCGCGCGGTATAACCATCGTTGGCCCCGGCGTCGGTCGGCTCACCGGCACCGACTCCGGCGCCGGCCGCATGGAAGAGCCGGACACCATCGTCGCGGTGGCGCTGGCCGTGCTCGACCGGGCGATGCCTGCTGGTGAGGCTGCGGCATCCGCTGTGGCGGATCTCGCCGGTCGCCGAGTACTGATCAGCGCCGGCGGCACGCGGGAACCGCTCGACCCGGTGCGGTTCCTCGGCAACCGCTCGAGCGGTAAGCAGGGCGTCGCGCTCGCCCAGGCGGCCCTGGCCCGCGGGGCCTTGGTCACCCTGGTCGCCGCCAACCTCGAGGTGGCCGTTCCGACCAGCATCACGACCGTTCTCGTGGGCAGTGCCCTTGAGATGCACGAGGCCATGACGCGCGCCGCCGGAACGGCCGACGTCATCATCATGGCCGCCGCGGTCGCCGATTATCGGCCCCGGTCCGTGCAGGTCGGCAAGATCAAAAAGGAAGACGTGGGGGACACCCTCACGCTGGAACTGGTCAAGAACCCCGACATTCTGGCCGAGCTCTCTACTGCCAGCCGGCCGGGTCAACTGATCATCGGCTTTGCCGCCGAAACCGAAACGGATGCCGACCGGCTGCTGGCCCTCGGTCGCGACAAAATCACCCGCAAGGGCTGCGACTACCTGGTCGTGAACCGGGTGGGGCAGGACGCCGGTTTCGGCACGGAACGTAACACCGTGACGGTGCTCGATCGCCACGGAGTTATAGTGAATGAGGTCTCCGGCAGCAAGATGTCGGTGGCCAATTGCATACTTGACCTGATCGGTTAGCCTCAGCTGCGACCGGCATTCAACTTCTACAGAGACGGGCCAGATGAGCGATCTTCGCCTCTTCACCTCGGAATCAGTCACCGAGGGTCACCCCGACAAGATCTGCGACCAGATCTCCGACAGTATCCTCGATGCCCTCCTCACGGACGACCCGCACAGCCGCGTCGCTGTTGAGACCCTCGTCACCACCGGCCTCGTGCACGTAGCCGGCGAGGTCAGCACTGAGGCGTACGTCGAGATTCCGTCGATCGTGCGCAAGTGCATCACCGACATCGGCTACGATTCCTCCGACGTCTGGTTTGACGGCCGATCCTGCGGCGTCGAAATCTCCATCGGCGGCCAGTCGCCCGACATCGCTCAGGGCGTCGACAACGCCTTCGAAACGCGTGAGCAGTCCAGCCTCGACGACTTCGACCGGCAGGGCGCGGGCGACCAGGGCATCATGTTCGGGTACGCCACCCGCGAGACGCCCGAACTCATGCCGATCCCGATCTGGATCGCGCACCGCCTGGCCGAGCGCCTCGCCTTCGTGCGCAAGAGCGGCGAACTCGACTATCTACGCCCCGACGGCAAGACCCAGGTCACCATCGGCTACGACGGCATCATTCCCCGCACCGTCGAAACCGTCGTGGTATCGACGCAGCACGCGCCGTCCGTGACCACGGAGCGGCTGCGCGCCGAGGTTGAAGAACTTGTTATTCGCCCGGTGCTCGAGCGCATCGACCTTGACTCCTCCGCGCTGGCAACGCTCATCAACCCCACCGGCCGCTTTGAAATCGGGGGCCCGCAGGGTGACGCCGGCCTCACCGGGCGCAAGATCATCATTGACACCTACGGCGGATCGAGCCGCCACGGCGGCGGTGCGTTCAGCGGCAAGGACCCGTCCAAGGTCGACCGTTCGGCCGCGTACGCCATGCGCTGGGTTGCCAAGAACGCTGTTGCGGCGGGCCTGGCCGAACGCCTCGAGGTGCAGGTCGCGTACGCGATCGGCAAGGCGTCCCCGGTCGGTCTGTACGTGGAGACTTTCGGCACCGGGGTGCTGCCCGACCGGGAGATCACGGCGGCGATCCGGGACGTGTTCGACCTGCGTCCGGCAGCGATCATCCACTCACTCGACCTGCTGCGGCCCATCTACGCGCAGACCGCCACCTACGGTCACTTCGGCCGGGAGCTGCCCGACTTCACCTGGGAGCGGCTCGACAAGGTCGACGACCTGCGAAGCGCCGCCGGCCTCTGAAACCGGCACAGTCATGACGCACACCGGCCTCGTCGCACGGGTGCTGATCGATTCCCCCCTGCCGCAACTGGACCACCTTTTCGACTACGGCATACCCGCCGAACTGGTCGGGCAGGTGGCCGCTGGCGTGCGCGTGAAGGTGCCGTTTCGTTCCGGCGGTCGCGTCGTCGACGCCTACGTGATCGAGGTGTTCGATCCGCGCGCCCCGCGAGGGGTTGTCGATTTTGAAGCGGATGGCGCCTACCGCGGCGCCCTCAGTGAGCTCGACTCGGTCGTGTCCACGGCCGTCGTGCTCACGCCTGACGTCTGGAAACTGGCCCGCCGCCTAGCGGATCGGGCGGCGGGGAACGCGAGCGACATCATCCGTCTCGCTGTTCCGCCCCGCCAGGTGCGAGTCGAAAAGGCCTGGTTGGCCGCGATGTCTGAGCCCGTCGAGACCGCCATTCCGGCACCGTCACCCGTCCTTATCGCCCTGGCCACCCCGGCTTTCGTCGGCTACCCGACCGGCCGCCTCGACACCGCCATCGTGGAGCACCACCGGGTCGCCGTCGCTGCGATCCCCGAACTCACCCAGCTCGAGGACGGCACTTCCATCGGACGCTGGGCGAAAACTCTCGCCGAACTCGCCGTCGCCACCCTTGGCACCGGGCAGAGCGCCATTCTGTGCGTTCCCGACTTTCGCGACCAGGACCAGGTGCAGGCCGCCCTCGCCCAGCTTGCCCCCGACCTTCCGCTGAGCCGGGTCGACGCCCGCCAGCCCAACCCCGACCGGTACCGTGCCTTCCTGGCCTGCCTCGAATCCGCGCCGCGAATCATCCTCGGCAACCGGTCTGCCGTGTATGCCCCGGCGCACGACCTCGGCCTGATCGCTCTCTGGGACGACGGCGACCCGCTCTACACCGAGCAGCTCAGCCCCTACGTCAACACCCGCGACGCCGCCCTCGTGCGCCAGCAGGACGCCGACTGCGCCCTCGTGCTGCTCGGCCACTCCCGCAGTGTCGAGACCCAGCGCCTGGTCGAGCTCGGCTACGTCAGCGAGGTGAGTCCCGCCGTCGACCGGCACCCGCGCATCATTCCGACCGATTTTCAGTCCGAGCCCGATCAGCAGGCTCGTGCGGCCCGCATCCCCTCGGCCGCCTGGCAGGCCGCCCGCGAAGCGCTCCAACACGGCCCCGTGCTGGTGCAGGTCGCCAGCCCCGGATACGCGCCCATGCTCGCGTGCCAGAGCTGCAAGAAGGCCGCCCGCTGCACGCACTGCCAGGGACCGCTCGGCCTCAAATCGGCTTCGTCCGTGCCGTCCTGCCGGTGGTGCGGCGCCCTGGCCGCCGGCTGGACCTGCCTGCACTGCGAGGGCACCAAACTGCGCGTCGTCACGCTCGGCACCGGCCGCACCGCCGAAGAACTCGGCCGCGCCTTCCCGGGGGCGCGAGTGATCGTCGCCGACGGCGAGCACACCGTGCAGACCATCGGCCCGCAGCCGGCCCTCATCATCGCCACCCGCGGCGCCGAACCGCTGCCGACCGGCGGCTACCGGGCCATCCTCATTCTCGACGGCGAACGCATGCTGGCCCGCGAATCCCTTCGCGTCGGTGAAGACTGCCTGCGCTGGTGGGCCAACGCCGCCGCCCTCGCTGCACCCGGCGCGCCCGTACTGCTCACCGGAGTCGGCGGCGCCCTGGCCCGGGCACTCAACTCCTGGCGGCCCGACACGTTCGCCGCGAGCGAGCTGGCCGACCGTCGTCAGCTGCGCTTTCCGCCGGCCGTGCGGGTTGCGTCCGTGACGGGAACCGCCGCTGACGTCGACGCTGCCCTGGCCGATCTGGCTGCGGTCGCCGGCCTCGACGTGCTCGGTCCGGTGGACACCGAGCCGCCCCTGGTGCGTGCGGTCGTGCGGTTCGGTTACGCCCGAGGCGATGAGGTCGCCCACGCGCTCAAGGCGGCGGTCGTGCGCAACGCGGCCAGGCGTCGCAAGCCGAAGTCCGGCTCGTTCCAACCGGCACCTACACTTAAAGTTCGATTCGACGACCCGGAGCTGCTCTAAATGAAACTCGTCTTTGCTGGCACGCCGGAGGTCGCCGTCCCCAGCCTCACTGCCCTGGCCGGGACCGATCATGAGATCGTCTCCGTGATCACCCGAGCGGATGCCCCCCTCGGCCGCAAACGCACCCTTACCCCGTCGCCGGTCGCGCAGGCTGCGACCGAACGAGGCTACCCGGTGCTGAAGACCAACCGGCTCGATGCGGAGGCGACCGATATCATCAGCGCCCTGCAGCCCGACCTCGGCGTCATCGTCGCCTACGGCGGAATCGTGCGCGAGCCGCTGCTCTCCGTTCCCCGCCTCGGCTGGATCAATCTGCACTTCTCAATCCTGCCGCGCTGGCGCGGTGCATCGCCGGTGCAGCGTGCCGTCCTGGCCGGCGATGAACTCACCGGTGCTGCCGTGTTCCAGCTCGTGCCCGAACTCGACGCCGGTGCCGTGTTCGGCAGCTTCTCCCGCCCCGTCGGAGCACATTCCACATCGGGAATACTTCTGGAGGAACTGAGCCATAGCGGAGCGGACCTGCTGCTGCGAGTCGTCGACGAGCTCGCCGCCGGCACCGCCGTTGCCGTCCCGCAGACCGGTGAGGTGACTCTCGCGCCCAAACTGGTGCGGGAGGACGCGCGTATCGATTTCGGCCGGCCGGCAGCGTCCGTCTACAGTCACATTCGTGGCGTGACACCCGAACCGGGCGCGTTCACCACCGTGAACGGCGCCGTTCTGAAACTCCTCGAGGTCGCGCCGAGCGCCCTCGAACCCCATCTGCCTGCCGGAACCATTCTGCAGCTCGATAAAGCAGTGCTCGTGGGCACGCAGACCGAACCGCTGGTTCTGCTGCGCGTGCAACCGGCCGGAAAGACAGCAATGACAGCAAACGACTGGTGGCGCGGAGTGGGAGCAGAATCGGTGACGGCTTCATGAGCGATGATCGCGCGCGTATGGATCGTGCCGGCACGACGCCGGCCCGCTCTCGCCAGGCCCCGGCCGACTACGTGCAGCCGGCCCGCCGCATCGCCTACGAGGTGATCGCCGCCGTTCGCGAGTCCGACGCCTACGCCAACCTGCTACTGCCGACCCGCATTCAGCGCGCCGCCCTGGGCACAGCGGATGCCGCCCTCGCGACCGAGCTCACCTACGGCACCCTGCGCATGCAGGGGTTCTACGATCGCGTCATTGCCCTTGCCGCGAACCGGCCGGTGAGCGCCATCGACCCCGCCATTCTCGATGTACTGCGTCTCGGCGCCCACCAGCTGCTCGCCACCCGCGTCGCGACCCACGCCGCGGTCAACGAATCCGTCTCGCTCGCCAAACAGGTCGGCTCTCGCTCCGCGACCGGCTTCACCAACGGGGTGCTGCGCACCATCGCCCGGTCGAGCGTCGAGGAATGGCGCGAGCGCGTGCTCGAAGGGGCGGTCAACGTCGACGACCGGCTCGCCGCCGAATACTCGCACCCGGCCTGGATCGTGCGCGCCTTCCGCCAGGCGCTCAAAGCTGAAGGCCACGAAGACGAGCTCGCCGACCTGCTCGCTGCCGACAACATGGCCGCCAAGGTCAACATGGTCGCACTGCCCGGCCTCGCCACCGACGCCGACCGTGAACGACTGGGCCTCGCCGACGAATTCTCCCCGGTCGGTTTCGTGCTGGATTCCGGAGACCCGTACCACTTGGTGACCGCCACGGAGGGTCGCGTTCGGGTGCAAGATGAAGGATCGCAGATCGCTGCCTTGGCGCTCAGCCGGGCCAAGCCGATCGTTGCGGGGGAGCGTTGGCTCGACCTGTGCGCCGGCCCCGGTGGTAAGGCCGCCCTGCTCGCCTCCGAGGCGCGCGCCGGGGGAGCCGAACTCGTGGCGAACGAGCTCGTTCCCGCGCGGGCAACGCTCGTGCGCACTGCCCTGCAGGCTCTGCCGGAGACCGTTCCGGTCTGGGAGATCGACGGCACCACCATCGGTCAGACTCATGCCGACACCTTCGATCGCATCCTGCTCGATGCCCCCTGCACCGGCCTCGGTGCACTGCGCCGCCGACCGGAGGCCCGCTGGCGCAAGCAGCCCCAAGACGTCGCCGACTTGGCCGGCCTGCAGTCCGGGCTCCTCGACGCGGCTCTGCTCGCGCTCAAGCCCGGCGGCATCCTGGCCTATGTCACCTGCTCGCCGCACACCGCCGAGACCCGGGCGATCGTTGCCCTCGCCGTGCGCAAGGCCGGCGGCAGCGTGACCGCGCTCGACACCGCGGCCGTCGTGCAGTCCTTCAGCGCCGCCAACCTCGACCTACCCGCCGATACCGGCAGCGTGCAGCTCTGGCCGCATCGCCACGGCACCGACGCGATGTTCATCACCCTGCTGCAGCGCGCCCCCTAGCCCCACGTCTTTTGGGCTCGTTGCGTCCAGCGGATGAGCACCCCCGAAACGGGTGCGCGCTAGGCCCGTTACCGTAGCGGCCACTCAGATCGTGCGCGGTCACGCCCGTGGGTGCGCCCCCAGCCGTCGGGCGCCGCGATTGCCGCACAGTCCTAGCCCGATCGCACACTCGATAAGCTGAGCGGATGGCTACCCGCATCAATCCGAGCATCCTCGCCGCCGACTTCGCCAATTTCGAGAGCGAGCTGGGTCGCATCCGCTCGGCCGATCTGGTGCACGTCGACATCATGGACAACCACTTCGTGCCGAACCTCACCTTCGGACTCGGTATGGTGCAACGGCTGCAGCAGGTCTCGCCGCTGCCGCTCGACATCCACCTGATGATCGACGACCCCGAGCGTTGGGCGCCCGGCTACGCCGAGGCCGGCGCCTACTCGGTCACCTTTCATGCCGAGGCCACGACAGAACCGGTCGCGCTGGCGAGAAAATTGCGCGAGATCGGCGCCCGCGCCGGTCTCGCGCTGAAGCCCGGCACCGATGTGACGCCCTACCTCGACCTTCTCCCCGAATTCGACCAGGTGCTCGTCATGACCGTCGAGCCCGGTTTCGGTGGCCAGAGGTTCATGCACGAAACCATGCCGAAGCTTGCCCAGCTGCGAACAACGGTGCAGAACAGCGGCCTCGACGTCTGGCTGCAGGTCGACGGCGGCATCACCGCGCAGACCATCGAGATCGCAGCCGCGGCCGGCGCCGACACCTTCGTGGCCGGTTCCAGCGTGTTCGGGGCCGAGAATCCGGCCGCCCAGATCGCCCTGCTGCGCCAGAGCGCGGCCAGCCACCGTCACGGTGCGGGTAACCTAGAGTCGTGAAAACATTTGATGACCTTTTCGTAGAACTGAGCGACAAGGCCGCCACCCGTCCAGAGGGCTCCGGTACCGTACGCGAACTCGACGCCGGCGTGCACGCCATTGGCAAGAAAATTGTTGAGGAAGCCGCCGAAGTCTGGATGGCGGCCGAGTTTCAGAGCGACGACGAAACCTCCGCTGAGATCTCCCAGTTGCTGTACCACCTGCAGGTCATGATGATCGCCAAAGGGCTCTCTCCGGCCGACATCTACCGACATCTGTGACCCGCGCCAGCGCACCAGCTGGCTCGAAATCAGTGAATAGTCGCGTGATCCAAAACCGAGAAAGTACCCCCATGCTGAGAATTGCCGTGCCCAACAAGGGCTCGTTGTCTGAAACCGCCGCGCAGATGCTCACCGAAGCCGGCTACACCGGCCGTCGCGACCCGCGCGACCTCGTTACCGCCGACCCCCGCAACGGGGTCGAGTTTTTCTACCTGCGCCCCCGTGACATCGCCACCTACGTGGGATCCGGCGCCCTCGACGTCGGTATCACCGGCCGCGACCTGCTGCTCGACTCGCACTCCAAAGCCGTGGAGATCGCCAGTCTCGACTTCGGCGATTCCACCTTTCGTTTCGCCGGTCCGGCTGGCCGCTTCACCGAGCTGAAGCACCTCCACGGTCTGCGTGTCGCCACGAGCTACCCCGGCCTGGTTGAACGCTTCCTCGCCACCCACTCAGTGACCGTCGACCTCGTGGAACTCGACGGCGCCGTCGAATCGGCCGTTCAGCTCGGCGTAGCGGATGCCGTCGCCGACGTCGTCTCCACCGGCACGACCCTCCGCAAGGCGGGCCTCGAAATCTTCGGACCGGTCATTCTCGAGTCCACCGCTGTCTTGATCAGCTCCACCAACGACAAGGCCGGCATCGATACCCTGTTGCGCCGCCTGCAGGGCGTACTCGTGGCCCGCCAGTATGTGCTGCTGGACTACGACATTCCGGTCGCCCTGCTCGACGCTGCGGCAGCGCTTGCTCCGGGCATCGAATCGCCGACGGTGTCCTCGCTGCACGACCCGGAGTGGGCCGCCGTGCGCGTCATGATCGCCCGCCTCGACATGAACAACGTGATGGATGCCCTCTACGCCCTCGGCGCCCGGGCCATTCTGGTCACCACCATTCACAACGCCCGCCTCTAAGAACCCCGCGAGAGGATAAACAGCATGACCCTGAGTGTGCGCGTCATTCCCTGCCTCGACGTGGCCAACGGTCGTGTCGTCAAGGGTGTTAACTTTCAGAACCTGCGCGATGCCGGCGACCCGGTCGAACTTGCGCGCCGGTACTACGAGCAGGGCGCTGACGAGCTCACCTTCCTCGATGTCACGGCCACGGTCGACAACCGCGCGACCACCTACGACGTGGTGCGAGCCACGGCCGAGCAGGTGTTTATTCCGCTCACCGTCGGCGGCGGTATTCGCAGCGTCGAAGACGTCTCGCGCCTGCAGGCGAGCGGTGCCGATAAGGTCGGCGTCAACAGCGCCGCGATCGCCCGACCGGCCCTGATCAATGAGATCGCCGACCGGTTCGGCGCCCAGGTACTCGTGTTGAGCCTCGATGTGAAGCGCTCCCATCGCACCGAGAGCGGCTTCATCGTCACCACCCACGGCGGTCGCACCGAGACCGACCTGGATGCCGTGGCCTGGGCTCGGCAGGCGATCGAGCTGGGCGCGGGGGAGCTCCTGGTCAACTCGATCGACGCCGACGGCACCAAGGCCGGCTTCGACACCGAACTGATCGCGCTCATGCGGGCCAACAGTCGGGTTCCGGTGATCGCCTCCGGTGGCGCCGGCCGGGTCGAAGACTTTCCCCCCGCTATCCGCGCCGGCGCGGACGCCGTGCTGGCGGCATCCGTTTTTCACAATGCACAACTGACCGTAGGCGACGTGAAGCGCGAGCTGTCCGACGCCGGAATGCTGGTGCGCTGATGAGCGCCGAACTCACTACCCAGCTTGACGCCGCCGTCTTCAACGAATCCGGCCTGCTGCCCGCCGTCATTCAGCAGTGGGACACCCACGAGGTGCTCATGCTCGGCTGGATGAACCGCGAGGCGCTGCGCCGCACCCTCACCGAAGGGCGCGTCACCTTCTGGTCGCGCAGCCGGCAGGAATTCTGGCGAAAGGGCGACACGTCGGGCCACGCCCAGTACGTACACTCGGCCGCCTTCGATTGCGACAATGACACCCTGCTCGTGCAGGTCGACCAGGTTGGGGCGGCCTGCCACACCGGCTCGCGCACCTGTTTCGACGGGCGCGACCTCGGTGCCGGCTCCATGGAAAGGCCCACGGAATGACAGCCACCACCCCGGCCGTAACGGGCGCCCGCACCGCCGGCTCCACAACCCGGGGCCAGTTCGATGCCCTCCGTGACGCGCATCGGGTCATTCCGGTCATTCGGGAGCTCTTCGCCGACGGTGAGACCCCGGTCGGCATATACCGCAAGCTGGCCAACGGTTTGCCGGGCAGTTTTCTGCTCGAGTCCGCCGAACAGGGCGGCATCTGGTCGCGCTTCTCCTTCGTGGGGGTGTCGTCGTTCGGCGTGCTCACCCAGGAGGGCGACAACACCCGGTGGATCGACTACGGTCTCTCCGCCGACCGGGCCTTGGGCTCCGCCGCAGAGCTGGGCCCGCTGGCAGCCCTGGCCTATCTGTTCGACCGCTGGCAGACGCCGCGGTTGCCCGAACACCCGCCGCTGACCGGTGGCCTCGTCGGTTTCATCGGGTGGGAGGCGATCCGTCAGATTGAACGCCTGCCGCATCAGCCGCCGGCCGACTACGACGTACCCGGTCAGTCCTTCAGCTTCGTCGCCGACCTCGTCGTACTCGACCACAAGTACGGCACCGTGCAGCTCATCGCCAACGTCCTGAACGACGGCACCGACACGCCAGACACACTGTGGGCGGATGCGACGGCTCGCCTGGATTCCCTGCAAAAGCGCCTCGCCGCGCCCGGGGAATCCTGGCTAGCCGAGGTCGACCTGCAGGCACCGAGCGCGCCGAGCAATCGCACCACGCGCGAAGACTTTCTCGCCGCCGTCAACATCGGCAAGCAGCACATCGTCGATGGCGATGTTTTTCAGGTCGTCATCTCCCAGCGCTTCGACCAGGTCTGCACCGCGCACCCAATCGACGTCTACCGGGTGCTGCGCAGCCTCAATCCGAGCCCGTACATGTACCTGCTGAGCCTGGAAACACCGAGCGGAGACCCGTACTGGATCGTCGGGTCCTCACCCGAAGCCCTCGTCAAGGTTCAAGACCAACGTGTCTTCACCCATCCGATCGCCGGCTCGAAGCCGCGCGGCACCACACCGGATGCCGACGCCGACTACGCGATCGAACTAGCCGGTGACCCCAAGGAACGTGCAGAGCACCTCATGCTCGTCGACCTGGCCCGCAACGACCTGCTCAAGGTCTGCACGGCCGGATCCGTTGAAGTGACCGAGTTCATGCGCATCGAACGCTTCAGTCACATCATGCACCTGGTCTCCTCGGTCGAGGGCAACCTGGTGCCCGGCAAAACCGCGATCGACGTCTTCCGCGCCACGTTCCCGGCTGGAACCTTGTCGGGCGCTCCGAAACCGCGGGCTCTGGAGATCATCGACGCCCTCGAACCGGCCCAGCGCGGCGTGTATGGGGGAGTGGTCGGCTACTTCGGCTTTGCTGGTGACGCCGACCTCGCCATCGCCATTCGCACCGCGACGATCAAGGACGGCATCGCCCGCGTGCAGGCGGGTGGCGGCGTCGTCACCGATTCCGACCCGGCCTCCGAGTACCAGGAATCCCAGAACAAGGCCGCCGCACCATTGCGTGCGGTCGCCGTGGCCAACGCGATGCGGAGGGTTTTCTAATGGTGCCCGATACCCCGACAGAAACAGCCAAACGGATGTCGCCCCGTCGGCTCAAACTCATTCTCATCCTCACCATTCTGGGTGCGAGCGCACTGGCATTGCTGGCCTGGACCCAGGTCTGGGTCCACGCGGAAGTGGGACTTCCCGACGCTGGCACCCAGGTGCTGCAGATCGACGGAGCCATCGCCGCGCCGGCGCTGACGGCACTCGCGCTCTGCGGTTTCGCCCTGGCGGGTGCCCTCACCATTGCCGGTCGGCTCATTCGCATCGTGCTCGGCGCCCTCGAGGTATTGCTCGGGGTGTCGGTGTTTCTCGCCGCGTTCCTCGCGGTCGACGACCCATCGCGAGCCAGTGCCGCTGCGGTCACCGCAGCGACGGGCATCGCCGGACATGAATCCATTCAGCTGAGCGTGCTCGGCACAGTTGTCACGCCGTGGCCATACGTCGCCATGGCGGCGGCGGTACTCATGGCCGCCACCGGGGTGATGGTGATCCTGACCAGCGCGCGCTGGCCTGGCCCGACCCGCAAGTACCAGGCCGTGCGTTTTGAATCGGTCGCCTCAGCCGACGGTTCCGTGCCGGCTGCGCCCTTCGTCGGCGACTCGCCGCCCGCACCGACCGCCGCGAGCGACTCGGTCGGCGACTGGGACGATCTCAGTCGCGGTGAAGACCCGACCGCTCGCTGAAGGCGGGCCGTCGCTCCGCTAGACTTGACCCGCTGGTCAACGCACGCAGTGTTAACGTATTTACGAGGAGAACCATGAGCATCGATCTGTCAGATCCCGGACACGGCCACTCCCCGGCGGCCTGGACCGCGGTCATCATCATGCTGGCCGCTTTCACCATCGGCACCACAGCCTTCTTCTTCGAGCTGGTCTGGCTCGTCTGGGCGTCCTTCGGACTGCTCATCGCCGGCGTCATCGTCGGCTACGTACTCAGCAAGGTCGGCTACGGCGTCAATGCCACGTCGCCCGGCCACTGACCGGCTGCAAAGAGACCTTGTGCTTCAAGAACTTCTCGCCGGCTCGGTATCCGATGCCGAACAACGCCTCCTGACTCGCCCGCTGGCGACCGTCGAGACGGCGGCGCGCGCCCACGCGCCCGCACTCGACGCGCTGGCGGCCTTGGCCCCGGCTGATCGCGTCAAGATTCTCGCGGAAATCAAGCGGGCCAGCCCCAGCCGCGGTTCCCTGGCGGCCATCACCGACCCGGCAGCACTTGCTGTCTCCTATGAGACCGGCGGGGCGAGCGCTATCAGCGTGCTAACCGAGGGTCGCCGCTTTCACGGCTCACTGACCGACCTCGAACAGGTGCGGGCTGCGGTGGGCATTCCTATCCTCCGCAAGGACTTCATCGGAACCCCGTATCAGGTGTTCGAAGCGCGCGCAGCCGGCGCCGACCTCGTGCTGCTGATCGTGGCCGCGCTCGATCAGGCCACCCTCGTCTCCCTCCACGATCTCATTCGTGAGCTCGGCATGACCGCCCTGGTCGAAACGCACAGCGGCGACGAAGTGAGCCGCGCACTCGACATCGGTGCGAGCCTGGTCGGGGTCAACGCCCGCAACCTGTCCACTTTTGAACTCGACCAGAACCTCTTCGAGACTCTGGCCGACAAAATTCCGTCCGGCGTCATCCGAGTCGCCGAATCCGCCGTCAAGACTGCCGCCGACGTCGCGCACTACCGTGCAGCCGGCGCCGACGTCGTCTTGGTCGGCGAAGCGCTCGTCACGAGCGACCCCATCCGAACCCTCTCCGAGTTTTTGGCGGTTTAAATGTCTTTGCGAAAAGAATCCTTGCGTGCGCAGTCCGGCCCGTATTTCGGCGGCTTCGGCGGCCGGTTCGTGCCCGAATCCCTCGTGGCGGCGCTCGATGAACTCACGGCGGAATACGAACTCGCCAAGAACGATCCCGCCTTCGCCGCGGCCCTGATGGAGTTGAACGTCAACTACGCCGGTCGCCCCTCGATCATCACCGAGGTTCCGCGCTTCGCCGAGTACGCCGGCGGCGCCCGCATCATCCTCAAACGCGAAGATCTCAATCACACCGGCTCGCACAAGATCAACAACGCCCTGGGCCAGGCCCTGCTCACCAAGCGCATCGGCAAGACCCGCGTCATCGCGGAAACCGGAGCCGGCCAGCACGGCGTGGCCACGGCCACCGTCGCCGCCCTCTTCGGGCTGGAGTGCGTCGTCTACATGGGCGAGGTCGACACCGAACGCCAGGCCCTCAACGTGGCCCGGATGCGCCTGCTCGGTGCCGAGGTCGTTCCGGTCAAGACCGGCTCGCGCACCCTGAAGGATGCCATCAACGACGCCATGCGCGACTGGGTCACCAACGTTGAGACCACCAACTATATTTTCGGAACCGTGGCCGGCCCGCATCCGTTCCCCGCCATGGTGCGTGACTTTCAGAAGATCATCGGTGAAGAAGCCCGTCAGCAGGTGCTCGACCTGACCGGCAGCCTGCCGGATGCTGTCACAGCCTGTGTCGGCGGCGGCTCCAACGCCATGGGCATCTTTCATGCCTTCCTCGACGACCCGGATGTCGCCCTGTTCGGCTATGAGGCGGCCGGCGACGGCATTGACACGCCGCGGCACGCTGCCACCATCACCAAGGGGCGTCCCGGAGTACTGCACGGCGCCCGCAGCATGCTGCTGCAGGACGAAGACGGCCAAACCATCGATTCCCACTCCATCTCGGCCGGCCTCGACTATCCGGGGGTCGGACCGGAGCACGCCTGGCTCGCGAGCATCGGCCGGGCCACCTACCTGCCGATCAGCGACGACGAGGCGATGAGCGCCCTGCGCCTGCTCAGCCGCACCGAGGGCATCATCCCCGCGATCGAGTCGTCGCACGCCCTCGCCGGCACCCTCGAACTCGGCCGTGCGCTCGGCCCTGAAGCGACCATCCTGGTCAACCTCAGCGGTCGCGGCGACAAAGACATGGAAACAGCGGGCCGGTACTTCGACCTCCTCGACGAAGGCGCTGACCAGTCATGACCACCCCCGTTTTTCGACATGGAACGACGAGCGGCATGGTGAGCTCGGTCGAACAGACCATTGCCCGCCGCCGGACCGAGGGCGGGGGAGCCCTCATCGGCTACCTGCCGGTTGGTTTCCCCACCCTGAACGAGAGCATCGACGCGGCGGTGGCCCTCGTCGCCAACGGCGTCGACATCATCGAACTCGGCCTGCCCTACTCCGACCCCGTGATGGATGGCCCGGTCATTCAGGCGGCAACCCAGCAGGCACTGGCCAACGGGTTCAAACTCCGCCACGGTTTTGAAGCGATCAGGGCCATCACCGAGCAGGTCGACGCGCCCGTTCTGGTGATGACCTACTGGAACCCGGTCGTTCAGTACGGAGCTGAGCGTTTCGCCGATGACCTCCGGGCCGCCGGGGGCGCGGGTCTGATCACCCCCGACCTCATTCCCGATGAAGCCGCCGACTGGATGGCCGCGAGCGAGCGCACCGGACTCGACCGGGTGTTCCTGGCCGCGCCGTCCTCGTCCGATGCCCGCCTGGTGCAGGCGATCGAAGCCAGCCGCGGATTTGTCTATACCGTCTCAACGATGGGTACCACCGGTGCTCGCGCGGGCGTCGATGCCGCCGCTCGTACCCTGGTGGAACGCCTGCGCGCCGCCGGCTGCACGAGCGCCTGCGTCGGCCTCGGCATCTCCACCCCCGAGCAGGTCCGTGAGATTCTCGGCTACGCCGACGGCGCCATCGTCGGCTCTGCGCTCGTGAAAGCGCTCACCGACGGGGGAGTACCCGCCGTTGCCCGCCTGGCGCTCGAACTTGCCGCCGGCGCGAACGATATTCGCCCGCCGTCGCCGCCCCGGTAAATTGTCACTTCGGTAGATCCAGGCGCGTTCTACGCTAAATTGTTCGAGGCGATCGATTCGCCCCAGGTGGCGTGAGTCACGATGAAAGGTAGTACCCAGGTGTCTTTGAGTCTTCTGAGCACGAGCATCCCGAGCCCCGCGTGGAGCTTCTTTGACCTCGGTCCGTTCCGCATTCACGCCTACGCGCTGTGCATCCTTGCCGGAATCATCCTCGCGACGATCATCACGTCGCGCCGCCTCACCAAGCGCGGCGCCGAGCCGGGAGTCGTACTCGACATCATCCTCTGGGCCGTGCCGCTCGGCATCGTCGGTGCGCGTATCTACCACGTGCTCACCCACCCGGGCGACTACTTCTTCGAGGGAGCCGATCTGCTCCGCACCCTGTATATCTGGGAGGGCGGCAACGCGATCTTCGGCTCCCTGATCGGTGGTGCCGTCGGTGCCTGGATCGGCTGCCGCCTGGCCGGTATCCGCTTTTGGACCTTCGCCGACGCCGTCGCACCCGCGCTGCTCGTCGCCCAGGCGACCGGCCGGCTCGGCAACTGGTTCAACCACGAACTTTTCGGGCTGCCGACGAGCCTGCCGTGGGGCCTGGAAATTGACCCAAGCAACCCGGCATTCCCGGTGGGGCTGCCGGACGGCACGCTGTTCCACCCGACTTTTCTCTACGAAATCATCTGGAACCTGCTTGGTGTTGCCGTCATCCTCTATCTGGAACGCAAGTTTCGCCTGCGTTTCGGGCAAACCCTGGGCGCCTACCTCATCTGGTACGGACTGGGTCGCAGCTTTTTTGAATCGATTCGCATTGACCCGAGCGAGATTTACTTCGGAATCCGCACTAACGTCTGGGCGGCCATGGCGGCCATTGCCGTCGGTCTGATCATTATTCTGGTGCAGCGTCACCGTCACCCCGGCCTCGAGCCCAGCGCCTATGTGCCCGGTCGGGAATGGATTGGTCCGGACGCTGGGGTAGAATTTGAGGACAGCGATTCGGATGATCTTGATCAAAGCTCCGCGGATCAGAGCGATGATGCCGATGAACGCACCGAATCACCCGAGGCTCCAGCCACAAGCACGAGCGCTTCGCGTCTGTAGAGTTCGTTCGCTGACATCCAGCCAACACACACGTAGCGCCGCCCGAATGCGGGCCTGACCCGAACCGGGCAAGCGTTATATTCCGCACACATCTCCTTCGGGCCAGCGTCGTCCCTTACTGCCAGTCATTTCGTGAGGACGGTCTCAATGGCGCAGAAACCTCTCTACTCCCGCTTCAGCAGCATGCCCGAAGCATCCGGTTTGTACGATCCGGCGGCCGAACGCGACGCGTGCGGCCTGGCCATGGTGGCGACCCTGCGAGGAACCGCCGGGCACGACATCATCACGCAGGCCCTCGACGCCCTGCGTAACCTGGAACACCGCGGGGCCGTCGGCTCCGACGCCGGAACCGGTGACGGTGCCGGAATCATCACCCAGATACCGGATGCCTTCCTGCGCGCCGTCACGGATATAGCGCTTCCCCCGGTGGGGCAGTACGCCGTCGGCAACGTTTTTCTGCCAACCGATCCGACCGCTCGCACCGCCATCAAGCGCGCCATCAGCGTGATCGCGGACGAGGAAAGCCTCAGCATCCTCGGGTGGCGTGAGGTTCCGGTACACCCGGAAGACCTCGGCAGCCAGGCCCGCGCGAACATGCCCGCCATCCAACAGCTGTTCGTGCAGAGCACTCGCACCACCGAAGCCGGCGCTCCGTTCTCCGACATCGCGCTGGATCGGCAGACCTTTCGGCTGCGGAAGCGCGCCGAACGCGAGCTCGAGATCTACTTCGTGTCGCTGTCCTGCCGCACCCTGGTCTACAAAGGCATGGTCACGACCCTGCAGCTCGAACCGTTCTACCCCGATCTGTCCGACGAACGTTTCGTCTCAACGCTCGCCCTCGTGCACTCGCGTTACTCCACGAACACGTTCCCGTCCTGGCCGCTCGCCCAGCCGTTCCGCATGATCGCCCACAACGGTGAGATCAACACGGTGCAGGGAAACCGCAACTGGATGCGCGCGCGTCAGTCCCAGCTCGAGTCCGAGCTGCTCGGCGACCTCGCCCCCCTGCTGCCGATTGTCACCCCTGGAGCCAGCGACTCTGCCTCGTTCGATGAGGTCGTCGAACTGCTCAGCCTGTCCGGGCGGTCGCTGCCCCACGCCATCATGATGATGGTGCCGGAGGCCTGGGAAAACCAGACCGACCTCGACGACGAACGTCGCGACTTCTACGAGTACCACTCTATGCTCATGGAACCGTGGGACGGCCCCGCCGCGATCGTCTTCACCGACGGATCCCTCGTCGGAGCAACGCTCGACCGCAACGGCCTGCGCCCCGGCCGCTATCTCATTACCGACGACGGTCTCGTCGTGCTCGCGAGCGAGATCGGCGTGCTCGGCATCGACCCGGCCCGCGTCGTGCGTAAGGGCCGCCTGCGCCCCGGCCAGATGTTCCTGGTGGACACCAAGGCCGGCCGCATCATCGACGACCGTGAGATCAAGGCGGAGCTGTCGGCGAGCGAGCCGTGGGGCCAGTGGCTGCAAAAGGGCCGCATCAACCTCAAGGACCTTCCGGAACGGGAGCACATCGTGCACCCGCCGGCATCCGTTGTGCGTCGCCAGCGCACCTTCGGCTACACCGAAGAAGAAGTGCGCATCCTGCTCGCCCCGATGGCCCGCACCGGCGCCGAACCGCTCGGCGCTATGGGCAGCGACACACCCATCGCCGTGCTCAGCGACCGCCCGCGGCTCATGTTCGACTACTTCACCCAGCAGTTCGCGCAGGTCACCAACCCGCCGCTCGACTCCATCCGTGAAGAAGTCGTCACGAGCCTCAAGCTCGGCCTCGGCCCGGAACGCAACCTGCTGACCGCAGGCCCAGAGCATGCCCGCCAGGTCATTTTGGACTTCCCGGTCATTGACAACGACGAACTGGCCAAGATCCAGCACATCGACCCCGTCGTCGGCAGCCGCACCACCACGACCATTCGCGGCCTGTACCGCTTCGAAGAGGGTCCCGAGGCGCTATCCAAGCGCCTCGCCGCCATCTGCGCCCTGGTCGACGAAGCCATCGAGGCCGGCGCCCTGTTCATCGTGCTGAGCGATCGGGATTCCAACAAGGACCTTGCACCGATCCCGTCGCTGCTCATGATCGCTGCCGTGCACCACCACCTGATCCGCACCGAGAACCGCATGAAGGTCGGCATCGTGGTCGAGGCTGGCGACGTGCGCGAGGTGCACCATGTGGCCCTGCTCATGGGCTATGGCGCCTCCGCCGTCAACCCCTACCTCGCCATGGAAACCTGCGAAGACCTCGTGCGCAGCGGCATCATCACCAACGTCACGCCCGAGAAGGCGGTCCGCAACGTGATCAAGGCGCTCGGCAAGGGCGTGCTCAAGATCATGTCCAAGATGGGCATCTCCACCGTGTCCTCCTACGCCGGCGCCCAGACCTTCGAAGCCGTCGGCCTGGCCCAGTCCTTCGTCGACCAGTACTTCACCGGTACCACGAGCAAGCTCGGCGGCGTCGGCATCGACGTGATCGGTGTCGAAAACCTGTCGCGTCACGCCTCCGCGTACCCAATGGATGCTGCGGTGACCGCACACGAGCGCCTCGCGACCGGCGGCGAATACCAATGGCGCCGCGATGGTGCCCCGCACCTGTTCAACCCGGAGACCATCTTCCGGCTGCAGCACGCCACTCGCACCAAGCGCTACGACATCTTTCGCGAGTACACGAAAATGGTCGACGACCAGGCCGAATCGCTCATGACCCTGCGCGGCATGTTCACGCTCAGCCCGGGCCAGCGCACTCCGGTGCCGCTCGACGAGGTCGAATCGGTGTCGCAGATCGTCAAACGGTTCTCGACCGGCGCGATGAGCTATGGTTCCATTTCGCAGGAGGCGCACGAGACTCTCGCGATCGCCATGAACCGTCTGGGCGGCAAGTCCAATACCGGTGAGGGCGGCGAAGACCTCGATCGGCTGCTCGACCCGGCCCGGCGCAGCGCCGTCAAGCAGGTCGCCTCGGGCCGGTTCGGTGTGACGAGCATGTACCTGACCCACGCCGACGACATCCAGATCAAACTTGCCCAGGGTGCCAAGCCCGGCGAGGGCGGTCAGCTGCCTCCCACCAAGGTGTACCCGTGGATCGCCCGCACCCGGCACGCCACGGCCGGCGTCGGCCTCATCTCGCCGCCGCCGCACCACGACATCTACTCGATCGAAGACTTGAAGCAGCTCATCTTCGACCTGAAACGCGCCAACCCCAAGGCACGCATCCACACCAAACTGGTCAGCCAGTCCGGTATCGGTGCCGTCGCGGCCGGTGTTGCCAAAGCCCTCTCCGACGTGATCTTGATCAGCGGCCACGACGGCGGAACGGGTGCCAGCCCGGTCAACTCGCTCAAGCACGCCGGAACCCCGTGGGAACTCGGCCTCGCCGAAACCCAGCAGACGCTCATGCTCAACGGCATGCGTGACCGCGTGGTGGTGCAGGTGGATGGCCAGCTGAAGACCGGCCGTGACGTACTCATCGGTGCCCTGCTCGGTGCTGAGGAATTCGGCTTCGCCTCCGCTCCGCTTGTTGTGTCGGGCTGCATCATGATGCGCGTCTGCCACCTCGACACCTGCCCGGTCGGCGTTGCCACTCAGAACCCGGAACTGCGCAAACGTTTCGCCGGCCAGGCCGACCACGTCGTGAACTTCTTCGAGTTCATCGCCCAGGAGGTGCGTGAGTACCTCGCCGAGCTCGGCTTCCGCAGCCTCGATGAGGCCATCGGCCACCGCGAGGTGCTGAACGTGAACCGTGCACTCACTCACTGGAAGGCGCAGGGGCTTGACCTCTCTCCCATCCTGAGCGGCCCGGACTTCTCGGAGGCAGAACCGCGCAAGTGGGCGCGCGCTCAGGAGCACGAACTTGACAAGCACTTCGACAACGAACTGATTCGGCGCAGCCAGAGCGTGCTCGAACACGGCGGGACGATCAGGATCGACCTGCCGATTCGCAACACCGAACGCGCCGTTGGTACCATGCTCGGCAACCAGGTTACCCTGCGCCACGGCGAGAATGGTCTGCCGGCCGGCTCGATCGAGGTCACTCTAACCGGCTCAGCCGGACAGTCCTTCGGGGCATTCCTGCCGAGCGGAATCACCCTGCGCCTCGAGGGCGAATCCAACGACTACGTCGGCAAGGGCCTGTCGGGCGGGCAGATCATCGTGCGCCCCGACCGGGCCAGCCAGTTCCCGGCCGAAGACAACGTCATCGCCGGAAACGTCATCGGCTACGGCGCCACGCAGGGCAGCATGTTCATTCGCGGCATTGTCGGCGAACGATTCCTCGTGCGCAACTCCGGAGCGATCGCCGTCGTCGAGGGCGTGGGTGACCACGCGCTCGAATACATGACCGGCGGCCTCGCCCTCATCCTCGGCGAGACCGGACGCAACCTCGGCGCCGGCATGAGTGGCGGCACGGCTTACGTCTACGGGTTGACCGCCGAACGGGTCAACCGTGACGCGCTGACCTCGGGGGAGCTCAGGTTGCTCGCCCTCGAGAGCGTCGACCGCGAGATCGTGCGCGACCTGCTCGAACAACACCGGGACCAGACCGATTCAGCACTCGCCAAGCGCATGCTGTCGAAGTTGGAAGAAACCATGAACGCATTTGTCAAGGTACTGCCGCGCGACTACGCGGCCGTACTGGAGACCAGGCAGACGGCCGTCGACGAGGGACTCGATCCCGACGGACTCGTTGTCTGGAATCGAATTCTGGAGGTAACCAATGGCTGATCCGAAGGGATTCCTGAAGACCACCGACCGCGAGCTGCCTGCCCGCCGTCCGGTGGCAATCCGTTTGATGGACTGGAAAGAGGTCTACGAGCAGGGTGACGCCGCTGTACTCAAACGTCAGGCCGGCCGCTGCATGGACTGCGGAGTGCCGTTCTGTCACCAGGGCTGCCCGCTCGGCAACCTCATTCCGGAGTGGAACGACCTGGTCTGGCGCGATGAGGGCCGTGCGGCCATCGAGCGCCTGCACGCCACGAACAACTTTCCCGAGTTCACTGGTCGGCTCTGCCCGGCCCCGTGTGAGTCGTCGTGCGTGCTCGGCATCAACCAGCCCGCCGTCACCATCAAGCAGGTCGAGGTGTCGATCATCGACCAGGCCTTCGCCAAGGGCTGGGTGCAACCGCAGCCGCCCGGACGCCTGACCGGCAAGACCGTCGCCGTCGTCGGATCCGGTCCTGCCGGACTGGCCGCAGCCCAGCAGCTGACCCGCGCCGGCCACACCGTTGCCGTGTTCGAACGCGACGACCGCATCGGCGGCCTGCTCCGCTACGGCATCCCCGACTTCAAGATGGAGAAGAAGCACCTCGAACTGCGTCTGGCGCAGATGACGGCGGAGGGAACCCGGTTCCGCGCCAACGTCAACATCGGCGTGGACATCACCTGGGATGACCTGCGCGCCCGCTACGACGCCGTCGTGGTGGCGACCGGTGCCATGGTTCCCCGCGACCTGCCCATTCCGGGGCGCGACCTGCCCGGCGTGCACTTCGCCATGGAATACCTGGTGCAGCAGAACAAGATCGGCGCCGGCGGAGCCATCGAAGCGCAGATCACCGCCGAGGGTAAGCACGTCGTCGTGCTCGGTGGTGGTGACACCGGGGCCGACTGCATCGGGACCGCACACCGTCAGCTGGCAGCATCCGTCACCAACTTGGCGATCGGCAAGCAGCCGGGCACCACTCGGCCGGAAAACCAGCCGTGGCCGATGTCCCCGACCCTGTTCGAGGTCTCCAGCGCCCACGAAGAGGGTGGCACCCGCCAGTACCTCGCGTCGACGGTTGAATTTCTGGCCAACGAATTCGGTGAGGTACGTGCCATTCGCATCGCCGAGACCGAATACCTCGACGGACGCCGCGTTCCCAAGGCCGGCACCGAGATGGAGATTCCGGCCGATCTCGTGCTGCTCGCGATGGGCTTCACTGGCCCGGAGCCGGACGACCTCAGCCACCAGCTAAAGCTTCCGTTCGACGGTCGCGGCAACGTCGAACGCGACGGCAACTACCAGACCAGCCACGAGGGCGTCTTCGTCGCCGGCGATGCCGGTCGCGGCCAGTCACTCATCGTCTGGGCTATCGCCGAAGGACGCGCTGCGGCCGCTGCGGTCGACCAGTTCTTGGAAGGCCAGACCCAACTGCCATCTCCCGTTAAGCCCACGGACCGCTCCTTCGCCCTCTAAACCCTTACTCTTCCTGCACCACGTCGTAATGCGCTCACAAAGCGCGGAAATCGGAGATTCACCAGAATGAGACGCGCAAAAATTGTCGCCACCCTCGGGCCGGCGGCTGCCAGCTACGAGCAGATCAGAGCGCTCATCGACGCGGGCGTTGACGTCTGCCGCATGAACCTGAGCCACGGCAACTACCAGGTGCACGAGAGCGTCTACGCCAACGTGCGTAAGGCTGCCAACGACTCCGGGCGTGCCGTCGCCGTCATGGTCGACCTGCAGGGCCCCAAGATTCGCCTCGGCAAGTTCGAGGGCGGCCCGTACGAGCTCGCCGTCGGTGACATTTTCAAGATCACCACCGAAGACGTGCTCGGCACCAAAGAGCTCTCCGGCACCACCTTCAAGGGTCTGCCGCACGACGTGCACCCCGGCGACTTTCTGCTCATCGACGATGGCAAGGTGAAGGTGCAGGTCGTCGAAACGGATGGCGTCGTCGTCACCACCCGCGTGATCGTCGCCGGCCCGGTCTCCAACAACAAGGGCATCAACCTGCCCGGCGTAGCAGTGAACGTGCCGGCCCTGTCGGAGAAGGACGAAGCCGACCTGCGCTGGGGCCTCCGTCTCGGAGCCGACCTCATCGCCCTTTCTTTTGTGCGCAGCGCCGATGACATCACCCGCGTGCACGAGATCATGGCCGAAGAGGGCCGCCGCGTTCCGGTGATCGCCAAGATCGAGAAGCCGCAGGCCGTCGACAACCTCGAAGAGATCGTCGACGCCTTCGACGCGATCATGGTCGCCCGCGGCGACCTCGGCGTCGAGCTTCCGCTCGAGGCCGTGCCGATCGTGCAGAAGCAGGCCGTGGAGATCGCTCGCCGCATGGCCAAGCCGGTCATCGTCGCCACGCAGATGCTCGAATCCATGATCCTGAGCCCGGTGCCCACCCGCGCCGAGACCAGCGACGTCGCCAACGCCGTGCTCGACGGTGCTGATGCCGTCATGCTCAGCGGTGAGACCAGCGTCGGAGAATACCCCGTTGTCACGGTGCAGACCATGGCCCGCATCGTGGAATCCACCGAGGTGCACGGCCTCGAGCGCATCGGCAAGCTGACCAACCGTCCGCGCACCCAGGGCGGTGCGATCACCCTCGCCGCCATCGAGGTGGCCGAGTTCGTCGATGCCAAGTTCCTCTGCATCTTCACCGAGTCCGGCGACTCGGCCCGCCGCATGTCCCGCCTGCGGTCGAAGATCCCGATGCTGGCCTTCACGCCGGAGCCGGGCATCCGTCGGCGTCTGGCCCTCACCTGGGGCGTTCAGACGTACCTGGTGGAGCCGGTGACCCACACCGACGCGATGTTCGGTCAGGTCGATGATATTCTCATCGGTCAGGGTCTCGCCGAAATCGGTGACAAGGTCGTCGTCATCTCCGGTTCCCCTCCCGGAATCGTCGGCTCGACGAACGACATTCGCGTGCACCGCGTGGGCGACGCCCACAACGAGGTCGCACCGGCGTACGTCAAGAAGTAGCGGTTAACACGAGAAGCCCCGCCCGTACGTTTCGGGCGGGGCTTCTTGTGTCTAGACAAACTGGCCGGTGTCATCTGCCCGCGCATCGACCTAATTCTGCACGAACGTGCAGGGCACGCTTCAACACAGCAAAAAACCCCCGCTGATCGGGCATTTTGCTGTGAGAATTTGGTACCGGTGGTGGGACTCGAACCCACACGTCCTTGCGAACAAAGCATTTTGAGTGCTCCGCGTCTGCCATTCCGCCACACCGGCTTACAACTACTCGTTCAGAATACCGTAGGCTTTTGGTCGTGACCGACCAAGACAGCACCCCCACCCCTCCGCGCCGCGTTGTCGTCGCTGAGGATGAATCCCTCATCCGCCTCGACATCGTCGAGATTCTGCGCGACAACGGCTTTGAAGTCGTCGGCGAAGCCGGTGACGGAGAAACAGCGGTCGCCTTGGCACGGGAGCTTCGCCCCGACCTGGTCATCATGGACGTCAAGATGCCCCAGCTCGACGGCATCAGCGCTGCTGAACGCTTGTCCAAAGAGCACATCGCACCGGTCGTGCTGCTGACCGCGTTCAGCCAGAAGGAACTGGTCGAGCGTGCCACCGAAGCCGGCGCACTGGCCTACGTCGTCAAGCCGTTCACCCCGAACGACCTGCTTCCCGCGATCGAGATCGCCCTCTCGCGCTACAGCCAGATCATCACCCTCGAAGCCGAGGTCGCCGACCTGGTCGAACGGTTCGAAACCCGCAAGCTCGTCGACCGGGCCAAGGGCCTGCTCAACGAGAAGATGGGCCTGACCGAGCCCGAAGCCTTCCGTTGGATCCAGAAGGCCTCGATGGATCGTCGACTCACCATGCACGACGTGTCGCAGGCGATTATCGAGCAGCTCAGCGTCAAGAAGTAGAAACGTCTCAGAGAACGGCGCGGCAGAACCTGCCGGGCCGTTTTTTGTACCCGGGCATCTGATCGGCTGGCGTGTCGGAGGTGTCCGATACGCTCGAACAGACGGAGGACGGGCGCATGTTCCTATTGGACGGCAGCGTGGTGACGAGCGCGAGTGACCTGAGCGCGGCATCCGTCTGCGAGTTTGCGTTTCTGCGCCGCATCGACGCGAAGCTCGGCCGCATCGACGCTGTGGTCGACCCGGTCGACGCGATGTTGGACCGCACCTCGCGGCTGGGCGACGAGCATGAGCACCGGGTGCTCGAGCGGTACCGGCTGGGCCAGTCTGTGGTCGAAATTTGCCGTCCAGAGCGGATGGCTCGCCCCGCTCTGGAGATTGCCGCCGACCAAACGCGGCTGGCTTTCGGCACGACCGCCGAGGTCATCTTTCAGGCCACGTTCTTCGATCCACACTTCGGCTCACCTACCGCAGACATCGCCTTTCTCGGACTCGCTGACTTCATCGTGCGCCAGGATGACGGCACCTGGCTGCTACAAGACACCAAACTGGCCCGGCACGCCCGAGTGACCGCGCTGCTGCAGCTCGCCGCCTACGCCGACCAGCTCGACCGCATTGGCGTACCAACGGCCGACTCTGTCGAACTGTTGCTCGGTGACGGGTCCGTGAGCGGGCATCCGCTCGCTGATATTCGCCCGGTGTACCGTAAACGCAGGCAGCGCCTGCTGCAGATCATCACGGAACGACTCGCCGACACCCAGCCGGTAGCGTGGGGAGACCCGCGATACACGGTCTGCGGACGCTGCACCACCTGTGAGGCCGAGGTGCAGGCGCACCGCGATCCCTTGCTGGTCGCCGGGCTGCGCCTGTCGCAGCGGGCGCGGCTTGCGGCCGGCGGCATTGGCACAATCGACGATCTCGCGGCGTTTACCCAAGACATCGACGGCGTGTCGGACTCGACGCTCACCGCCCTGCGTACACAGGCGCGGCTACAGCTTCAGGCGGTCCCCGGTACAGCTCCGCCGGTCGATCTGTACAACCCAGGGGCGCTGTCAGTGCTGCCCGAACCGAACCCGGGCGACATCTTCTTCGACTTCGAGGGCGACCCGCTCTATTCAGAGGGAAACGCGACCGAAGGCGACGACGCCCCTGACGGCTCGACCACGCAGTGGGGCCTGGACTACCTGTTCGGCCTGGTGCAGACCGACGAATCCTTTCACGCTTTCTGGGCGCACACCTGGGCCGAGGAGAAGGTCGCGCTCACCGACTTTCTGGCCTACCTCGGGAGGCGTCGAGCCCAGTTTCCTGGCCTCCACGTGTACCACTACGCCGCCTACGAGCGCACCCACCTGCTCAGCCTCGCCGCCCGGCACAGCGTCGGCGAAGACCAGATCGACCGGCTGCTGCGCGAGAATGTGCTCGTCGATCTGTACCCGCTCGTGCGCAAAACCATGCGCGTCGGGTCGCGCTCGTACTCGATCAAAAAGCTCGAACCGCTCTACATGGGCGCGGAACTGCGCGGCGGCGAGGTCACCAACGCGGCGGACTCCATCACTGAATACGCCGCAGCCCGCGACCTGCACGCTCACGGCGACCAGGTCGAGGCGCAACGCATGCTCGCCTCCATCGCCGACTACAACCGCTACGACTGCGTCTCAACGCTGCGCTTGCGCGACTGGTTGCTCACGCTGGCGCGCGGAGCGGGCATCCGCTCGGCCGGTGGCACGGCCGAAGCGGATGCCGTCCCGCTGGAGCCGTCACCGGTGCGCGACGCCCTGCTCGCCCGCGCTGCGCCAACGACACCGCACACCCCGCGCAGCATCGACCAGACCGCGGCCGCCTTTGCCGCCGCCGCAATGGACTACCACCGGCGAGAGCAGAAGAGCTTCTGGTGGGCGCACTATTTTCGGCTCGAGTACCCGATCGATGAATGGCAGGACACCCGCGACGTCCTCGTCGTCGAAGGCGTCGACGTAGAGCGCGACTGGTTCCGAGAAGGTATGCAGCGCGTCGACCGTCGCCACCTCTGGTTGCGCGGTCGCCTGGCACCGGGCAGCAGCATTAAACCGGGCGACCAGGCTGGCCCGTACCTGCTCTACGAATACCCCGGACCGTTCGTCAACCCCGACAGTTCGGACGGCGCACGCGCCCACCGCACCGTCAAAGTGCTGGACGTCAGCGATGACGGCATCCTGATTGAAGAGACACTGCTCAAGGACACGGCTCGCTATAGCGACCGGCCGAGTGCCCTGGCACCGGCCGCACCGCCACGGCCCCTGCAGCAGAAACCCGCTATCGACGAGTGGGCCAAAGCTATCGTCGATGCCCAGCCCGGCTGGCCGCGCGACTCGATGGTCGATATTCTGCGTCGCACCCCGCCGCGCACCGAAAGCGGGCACCTGGCACTCGCCCGGGCCGGCGGCAGCACCATCGATGCCGTCATCGCGACCCTGCTCGACCTGGATCACTCCTACCTAGCGATCCAGGGGCCACCCGGCACCGGCAAGACCTACCTCGGCGCACACGTCATCACCGCACTTGTGCAGCGGCACGGCTGGAAGATCGGCGTTGTCGCCCAGTCCCACGCGGTGGTGGAGAACCTGCTCGACGCCGTCGTCAGTGCCGGGCTCGAGCCGGCTCTCGTCGGCAAAGTCGCCAAGACCGGCGCCGATGCGGCGGAACCCGCCTACACCGTGCTGCCGAAAGACGGGCAACTTCTGTTCGCACTGGATCACACCGCGACGGGATTCGTCGTCGGCGGCACCGCGTGGGACTTCAGCAATCCGGCCCGCGTGCCACGACACAGCCTTGATCTACTCGTCGTCGACGAGGCCGGCCAATTCTCGCTCGCCTCCACCATCGCGGCCAGTGTCGGCGCCCGCAGTCTGTTGCTGCTCGGCGACCCGCAGCAATTGCCGCAGGTCAGCCAAGGCCTGCATCCCGAGCCGATCGACCAGTCTGCCCTGGGCTGGGTCGCCGCCGGCCACGACGTGCTTCCCGCCGACCGGGGCTACTTTCTCGCCGAGAGCCGCCGCATGCACCCGGCGGTCACCGAGCCCGTCTCCCGACTGTCCTACGGCGGCCTGCTGCACGCCGATCCGACTACGTCGACCCGCTTTCTTGTAGGCATTCGGCCCGGTGTGCACGCCGTGCCGGTCGTGCACACCGGCAATTCCATTTCATCAGCCGAAGAAGTGGAGGCCGTCGTGGCACTCGTGCGCGGCGTACTCGGCCGGCTGTGGACAGACCCGACCATGGATCGGGTCGATGACCCCCTGACCGAAACCGACGTGATCGTCGTGACGCCGTACAACGCCCAGTTGGCTCTCGTACGTGAGGCACTGGCGGCTGCCGGCTACTCCACGGTGAGGGTGGGAACGGTCGACAAGTTCCAGGGTCAGGAGGCCGTCATTGCGATTGTCACTCTCGCGGCCAGTTCGGCCGATGACGTACCGCGCGGCCTGGGATTTCTCATTTTGAAGAACCGGCTGAACGTTGCCATTTCGCGCGCGAAATGGGCCGCCTACCTGGTCTATTCGCCGGCGCTCACCGACTACCTGCCCGTAACACCAACCGGCGTCGCCGAGCTCAGCGCGTTCATCAGTCTGGTCGAGCCCGACGCGGGCTAACCCTGCGGCGGAAGGTCCTTGATGATGTTCGTGATGCGAATCGTCGAGCAGCGCCGGCCGGCATCGTCGGTGACGACGATTTCGTGGGTGGTGAGGGTGCGGCCCAGATGAATCGGGGTGCACACCCCGGTGACGTACCCTGACGTCGCTGAACGGTTGTGTGAGGCGTTGATCTCAATTCCCACGGCGAGCTTTCCCGGTCCGGCGTGCAGATTTGCTGCCATCGACCCGAGGGACTCGCCGAGCACGACGTAGGCGCCGCCGTGCATAAGCATGGCCGGCTGCGTGTTTCCGGCCACCGGCATCCGCGCCACGGCCCGGTCTATGGTGAACTCGGTGAACTCCAGCCCCATCTTGTCGGCCAGATCTCCGCCGCCGCGCTGCTGAACCCAGGCGAGTGCATCGTCAGTTGTATTGAACATGATCACCTTTGGTCGGGGGAGCCCGCGCGGGAAGACGCTTGTAGGCTAGGGGAGTGTTGGACTCCGAAAAGCCTACCCTGATGATCATCGACGGCCATTCCCTGGCATTCCGGGCGTTCTTCGCCCTGCCGGTGGATAGCTTCCAGACCCACGCCGGTCAGCATACGAACGCCATCCACGGCTTTCTGTCGATGCTGCTCAGCCTGCTGCGCAACGAGAAGCCGACCCACCTCGCGGTCGCGTTCGACATCTCCCGCGCCTCCTTTCGTACCAGGGAATACCCCGAGTACAAGGGCACGCGCAATGCGACCCCGCCGGAATTCCTTGGGCAGATCCCGCTGTTGCAGGAAGCCCTCGCCGCGATGAACATCACCACCATCACCAAGGAAGACTTCGAGGCCGACGATATTCTCGCCACCCTCTCGGTCGAAGGCACCGCCGCCGGCTACAACGTGCTCGTCGTCTCCGGCGACCGGGATGCCATTCAGCTGGTCAACGAGACCGTCACCCTCCTCTATCCAGCCAGCCAAGGCGTGTCAGCCCTCACGCGCTACGACCCGGCTCGGGTGCGCGAACGCTATGGCATCGAACCCGAGCAATACCCCGATGTGGCCGCTCTCGTCGGCGAAACCAGCGACAATCTGATCGGCATCAGTAAGGTCGGCGAGAAAACCGCGGTGAAGTGGCTTGGCCTGTACGGCAGCCTCGACGGCATCCTGGAACACGCCGAGGAGATCAAGGGCGTCGTCGGCAACAACCTGCGTGAGCAGAAAGAGAACGCGATTCGCAACCGCCGACTCAACCGCCTGGTCACCGACCTGGACCTTCCGATGGCCGTTGCCGCGCTGGAACGCGGCGCCATGGACACCGACGCGGTGCGGGACATCTTCACCCGCCTCGAATTCAAGTCCCTCCTCGACCGGGTACTCAAGCTCGCCGGGGAAGACCCGGCCGTTGAAGCAACCGTTGCTGTCGTCGACGAGGTGCCCGCCGTTCAGGCCCCCATCGCGCAGGACCTCCTCGACGAAGAGCTGCAGTCGTGGCTCGACCGTGCCACCGTGGCCCACCCGGCGGGCCTCGGTCTCACCGTTGAGGTGCAGGACGGTAAGGCCATCGGCTTCGGCCTTGCCAGCCCGACCGAGACCGTCAACCTGCCGTGGCAGCCGGGCCGCAAGGATTATGCCCCTCTCGAAGCGTGGCTTGCCAGTGCGGCTCCGAAGGTCATGAACGACGCCAAACACCAGATGAAGGCGCTGCGCCGCAGCGGTCTGCCCTTCAACGGTCTGGCCTTCGACACCCTGGTCGGCGCCTGGCTCATTCGCCCAGGCGGCCCCGATAAGACCCTGGCCGACCTCGTGTCGCGCTACCTCGACGAAACGTTGCCCGTCGCCGACCCCAATCAGCTCGTTCCCGACGAGGCCCAACAGGCCGGTGCCCCTGCCCAGGCGTGGTTTACCCTCCGTGTCTTCGCCGCCGTCGAGAAGGCCCTCGACCCCGGTTCGCTGAAACTGCTGATCGATATCGAACTGCCCACCCTGCTCGCCCTCGCCGACATGGAGCTCGCCGGCGTCAGCGTCTCGCATGAGCAACTCGCCGAGCTGTCTGCAGAGTTGGGTGCCAGCACGGCGAGCCTCGCCGCCGCCGCCTACGCCGAGATCGGCCGGGAGGTCAACCTCGGGTCGCCCAAGCAGCTGCAGGACGTGCTGTTCGAGCAGCTGGAGATGCCCAAGACACGCGCGAACAAGACCGGGTATTCAACGGATGCCGGCGCCCTCGCGGATCTGCAGGCCAGCAACCCGCATCCGTTCCTCGATCTGCTGCTCAAGCACCGCGACGCCACCAAACTGCGCCAGATCGTGGAAACCCTCGACAAAGCCATCGACACGACCGGCCGCATCCACACGACCTACGTGCAGATCGGCACCACCACCGGCCGGATCTCGTCGAACGACCCGAACCTGCAGAACATTCCGGTGCGCACCGAAGAGGGTCGACGCATCCGTGCCGCCTTCCAGGCCGGCCAAGGCAGCGAGAGCCTGCTGACCGCCGACTACTCGCAAATCGAAATGCGCATCATGGCGCATCTCTCCGAAGATGCCGGGCTGATCGAAGCCTTCGACGCTGGCGAAGACCTGCACCGGTTCGTGGGTTCCCGAATCTTCGGCGTGGACCCCGCCGACGTGTCCGCCGAAATGCGCAGCAAGGTCAAGGCCATGAGCTACGGGCTTGCCTACGGGCTCAGCGCCTTCGGCCTGTCCAAGCAGCTTCGCATCGACACCAAAGAGGCCAAGCAGCTCATGACCGACTACTTCGAGCGGTTCGGCGCGGTGCGCGATTACCTTCGCAACGTGGTCGAGCAGGCCAAGGTCGACGGTTACACCGAGACCATCTTCGGGCGTCGCCGCCCGTTCCCCGACCTGGCCAGCCCCAAACGGGTGCTGCGCGACAACGCTGAACGAGCGGCGCTCAACGCTCCGATCCAGGGTTCCGCGGCCGACATCATGAAGATCGCCATGAACGGTATCGCCGCTGACCTGACGGATGCGTCAATGGACTCCCGGATGCTGTTGCAGGTTCACGACGAGTTGATCTTCGACGTCGCCCCGGGCGAATGGGATTCCCTGAGCCAGGTGGTCACCCACAACATGGAATCTGCCGCAGATCTGCTCGTTCCGCTGACGGTTCAGGTCGGCCGTGGACCCAACTGGGACGCCGCCGCCCACTAAATCACTGCGGTGTGACCGGCCAGTTTCCCCAATTGGGGGGTTCGCGCCGAGCAGTCGTGTTCTAGGCTCGACGCATGACACATGACACTCTGCGCACTCCCACGGCCATCGACCAGATCGCTGAAGAGTGGGTGGACACCCTCGTCGACCTTGAGCCAACGGTGGGTACCTACATCGGCCGTACCGAGGGTGATGGCCGCTACGGCGATTACTCCCCGGCGGGCCATGAACGCTTCGTCGCCGAGGCAAAGAAGACAATCGCCCAACTGGATGCCGCCCGCCCGGTTGACAGCATCGACGAGGTCACCAAGACCGACCTGCGGAGCGAGTTGTCGCTGGGCGTCGAGAGTTCAGACGCGCAGCTGCAACTGCGCGACCTTAACGTGATCGCCTCGCCGGCCCAGGAGATTCGCGACATCTTCGACCTCATGCCCACCAAGACCGTCGACGACTGGGCCAATATCTCAAGCAGGTTGGGCAACCTTCCGGCCGCCATCGACGGGTACATCGAGACGCTCCGGCTCGGCATCGAGCGTGGGGTGACCCCGGCACGCCGCCAGGTACGGGAGGTGCTCGCCCAAGCCCAGCGCCATGCCGCCAATGACGGTTTCTTCGCCGAATTCTCAGCGAACGCGTCGCTCGATAGCGGCACCCTGCCCGCTTCCCTCGCCAAAGACCTCGGCCTCGGCGCTCGCCGCTCGGCCACCGCCTACGACAAACTTGCAACCTTCTTCCGCGACGAACTCGACGGCAAGGCCACCGACGACGACGCGATCGGCCGCGAGCTGTACACCCTCGCCTCCCGCCGTTTTCTCGGCGCCACGATCGACCTCGACGAAACCTACGAGTGGGGCATCGAAGAACTCGCCCGCATGGTCGACGAGCAAGAGAAGGTCGCCGGTCAGATCAAACCCGGCGCGAGCGTACTCGAAGCCATCGCCTACCTCGACACCGACCCGAGCCGCAAACTGCACGGCACCCAGGCCCTGCAAGAGTGGATGCAGCGCACCAGCGACAAGGCCGTCGCGGACCTCGCCGAGACCCAGTTCGACATCCCCGACGAAATCAAGACCATCGAGTGCATGATCGCCCCCACCCAGGAAGGCGGCATCTACTACACCGGACCCACCGACGACTTCTCCCGGCCCGGACGAATGTGGTGGTCGGTGCCCGTCGGTGTGACGGAATTCGACACCTGGCGCGAGCTCACCACGGTGTACCACGAGGGTGTCCCCGGTCACCACCTGCAGATCGGCCAGGCCGTCTATAACCGGGCCAAGCTCAACACCTGGCGTCGGCAGCTCGCCGGCACCAGCGGCCACGCCGAGGGCTGGGCCCTCTACGCGGAACGCCTCATGGAACAGCTCGGTTACCTCGACGACCCGGCCGACCGTCTCGGCATGCTCGACGGCCAGCGGATGCGCGCCGCTCGCGTCGTGCTCGACATCGGTGTGCACCTGGGCAAGACCCGGCCCGACGGTTCCGGCCCGTGGACCGCGGACTACGCCTTCGAATTTCTGGGTCAGAACGTCAATATGAACGAGAGCTTCGTCAAATTCGAGGTCAACCGCTACCTCGGCTGGCCGGGCCAGGCGCCGTCCTACAAAGTCGGACAGCGCATCTGGGAGCAACTCCGCGATGCCGCGAAAGCGCGCCAAGGTGATGCCTTCTCGATCAAGGAATTCCACCGCACTGCCCTGGATTTGGGCGGCGTGGGTCTCGACACCCTGCGGTCGGCCTTGCTGAAGTAGGGCATCCGCTGGAGTAGTCAGGCGAGAAGTCTGGTCAAGTTGCCTGCGGGGGAGTCTGGTAGCTAGGATAAAGTGTCACATTTGTGGCGCCCTATCCGCTGCCATGCGCGGAGCGTTCCCCGGGTTTTTGTACCGCGGAACAACTAAAACACCTGAACGAATTTTTGCGTGTGGCCCGATTATGTCCATCCTGGAGCAACTACTACATGACAATCGCAACGACCGAACGGGCACCCAAGCAGGTCGCCATCAACGACATTGGATCTGCTGAGGACTTTCTTGCCGCGGTCGAAAAGACTCTGAAATTCTTCAACGACGGAGACCTCATCGAGGGCACCGTCGTGAAGATCGACCGCGACGAGGTTCTCCTCGACGTTGGGTACAAGACCGAGGGTGTCATTCCCTCCCGCGAACTTTCCATCAAGCACGACGTTGACCCCTCCGAGGTCGTCAAGGTCGGCGACCTGGTCGAGGCCCTCGTTCTTCAGAAGGAAGACAAAGAAGGCCGCCTCATCCTGTCCAAGAAGCGCGCTCAGTACGAGCGTGCATGGGGCGACGTTGAGAAGATCAAGGAGTCCGACGGTGTTGTCACCGGTTCGGTCATCGAGGTCGTCAAGGGTGGACTCATCGTCGACATCGGCCTGCGCGGCTTCCTTCCGGCATCGCTCATCGAACTTCGTCGCGTTCGCGACCTGACCCCGTACCTGGGCCAGGAAATCGAAGCGAAGATCCTCGAGCTCGACAAGAACCGCAACAACGTTGTGCTGTCGCGTCGCGCCCTGCTCGAGCAGACGCAAAGCGAAAGTCGCACCACGTTCCTCAACAACCTCCAGAAGGGACAGGTCCGCAAGGGCGTTGTCTCCTCAATCGTCAACTTCGGTGCGTTCGTCGACCTCGGCGGCGTTGATGGTCTGGTCCACGTTTCCGAGCTCAGCTGGAAGCACATTGAGCACGCCAGCGAGGTCGTCGAAGTTGGCCAGGAAGTCACCGTCGAGATCCTCGAAGTTGACCTCGACCGCGAGCGTGTCTCCCTGTCGCTCAAGGCAACGCAGGAAGACCCGTGGCAGGTATTCGCCCGCACCCACGCCATCGGCCAGGTTGCACCGGGTAAGGTCACCAAGCTCGTTCCGTTCGGCGCGTTCGTTCGCGTTGCCGAGGGCATCGAGGGACTCGTGCACATCAGCGAGCTGTCCGGCAAGCACGTTGAGCTCGCCGAGCAGGTTGTCTCGGTCGGCGACGAGGTCTTCGTCAAGGTCATCGACATCGACCTCGAGCGTCGCCGCATCTCGCTCAGCCTCAAGCAGGCCAACGATGGCGTCGACCCCGACGGCACCGAGTTCGACCCGGCGCTCTACGGAATGCTCACCGAGTACGACGATAAGGGCCAGTACAAGTACCCCGAAGGCTTCGACTCCGAGACCAACGAGTGGCGCGAAGGCTTTGACGAGCAGCGCGAAAAGTGGGAGCAGGACTACGCTGCAGCCCAGGCTCGCTGGGAAGCCCACAAGAAGCAGGTTTCGACCGCGAACGACGAAATCGCTGCCCCCAGCGACGTCGCACCGGCCGGCTCTGCCTTCTCGAGCGAGTCGGCTGGCGCCGGCACGCTCGCCGACGACGAAGCACTCGCGGCCCTCCGCGAGAAGCTCTCCGGCGGCAACTAGCAGCACAGCTTCACAGTTGCGCAGTAAGCGGCGCAGGGCGGGCCGCATCCTTCGGGGTGCGGTCCGTTTTTTCGTACGACGTTCGCAAGCGGATGGCGGTCTCGCGACCGCGCGCAATATCCGATGGTAATTGGTCAGGATCACGACTCACGGAACTCTTCGTGCTATACCTGATAGTGAGGAAACGTCCTCTTTTTTGTCGGCATCACGACAGTAACAAAATTGTCGAACGGATGTGGATTTCCCTAGTTACAACCTGTTTCTGGTGGGAACGTGCACGACAGCTTCACAGTCCCATCGGAGAGCCCCATGAACACCTTTCACCCTGCAGACAGCGCTGACAACAGGGGCGAAGACGATTTTCAAACCCCTGTGGCACCGTCGGGAAGTCAGAGCTTCACCGACGGTTCTGGTGCATCGTTGTCGGTTGAAGTGCTCAACGAAAGGTTACGTGACCAGCAGTTTTACACTCGATCGCTGATCGAATCAAACATTGATGCGCTCATGACCACCGATACCAAGGGCGTCATCACCGACGTCAATCACCAGATGGTGGCCCTGACCGGGCGCACCCGGGACGAACTCATCGGTGCTCCGTGCCGCAACTTCTTCACCAATCCGACGCGCGCCGACACCGCCATCGCCCGAGTGTTGAAGGAGGACCGGATCACTGATTACGAGCTGACGGTGCGATCCTTTGACGGCACGGAAACCGTCGTCTCGTACAACGCGGCCACTCTGCGGGATCGTGAGCGCAGAGTCCAGGGCGTTTTCGCGGCAGCCAGAGACGTGACCGAGAGCAAAAAGTTCGAGCGCGCCCTCCTCGAGAAGAATTTCGCCATGGAGCAGGCGAATGTTGCTCGGGCCGAGTATCTGACTCGCGCCAAGGTCGAGGTGCTGACACCGCTGCAGGCGATCGTTTCTTCGGCCAAGGCGCTGAGCAGTGGGGTTGACGGTACG
Source organism: Cryobacterium sp. N21 (assembly GCF_002929575.1). NCBI lineage: Bacteria > Bacillati > Actinomycetota > Actinomycetes > Micrococcales > Microbacteriaceae > Cryobacterium > Cryobacterium sp. N21. The sequence continues at coordinate 252,003 of NZ_PJJQ01000031.1, forward strand.
TTGAACGAGGTGCAGCAACGCAGAGTCGACGGCATCTGCGCTGACACCGCCCACCTGCTGTCCTTGCTCAAAGAACTCATCAGCATGTCCACGGTTGAAACCGGCAACGTCGACTTCTACTATGAATTCGTCGCCGTGCACGGCCTGCTGGTCGCCAGCGCCGCGTTGGTCGATCAGAGCGGAGACCCCGCAGTTTCGGTCGCTGTCAACGGTACTGAGCAGGTGGGGGACTTTCCGCTCGACACCGACACCACCGGACAGATTCTGGCGGTCCTGCTGGGCAATGCCGTTATTGCCAGCAAGGGCGAGGACGTATCCGTGCAGGCGCGGATTGTGCCGCGCAGTTCCGTCGGCTTCCTCGACGGACATCGCCCACACTGGTCGTCACCTTTACCAGAGTTCGGTTTTGCGGAGTTTCTGGAAATTCGAGTGACGGACTCCGGGGTCGGAATCTCCGAGGCGGATCTGCCTGCCTTGTTCCTTCCCCTGCGACACGGGGAATTCGACGCCGCGTGGAAGTCAAGCGGCAACGGTGTAGGCCTGGCCATGGTGAAATTGCTGGCCGAGCTGCAAGAGGGCAGGGTCGGTGTGGAGGGATCTCTGAACGAAGGCGCAACCTTCGGCGTCTGGTTGCCGCGCCATGATCTGTCCGCAGCGACGGCCCAACCGTCACTGACCGCGGAAAGCAATACTGAGCGAGCAGAGATCCGCGCGGAGAACTCCGATGCATCATTCGAACCAGAACGGGCAGAGTCCGACGCCGGCCGCGAGCCCGAGAACGACAATGGCGACGCGCTGCTTCAACACGCCACGCAGGATCTGATCGCGGCGGCCAATGCTGACTCGAATGTCGACCGTCAGGGTTTCTCGCAGACAGTCGCGGGTTCGACTGTCCCGAGCGGAAGCCCGACGGCTTTGGTGGTTGAGGACGACGCCAAATCCGCCAAGCTCGTTCGGTTGCTCCTGGAAGCAGAAGGCTTCCAGGTGATTGCAGCGGCAAGCGGCGAGGAAGCGCTCGATCTCGCACAGGGAGTGCCGCTAAGCCTGATCACCCTCGACGTGCAGCTGCCGGGAATGGACGGCTGGAAGTTTCTACTGAAGCTCCACGATTCTCCGGAACTGGCCTCCATCCCCGTCGTGGTCATTGCCGGATTGGCCGACATGAGTATGGCATTAAGTCGCGGTGCCGCGGCTGTGCTCGAAAAGCCGCTGCAGCGGGTCGAATTGCAGAACTCGCTCACCCTGCTTGGGTTACGCCCTGACCGGGCACATACACGGTGCATCCTCATTGTCGATGAAGACCGCCAAACCGTCGACCAGGTCACTTCGTATTTGGAAGAGCCGGCCTACCGCGTCGCATCCTCGTCGTCGGGCGAGGCCGCCATCTCTGATGCGCTCAAGTTGACGCCCGACCTGATTCTGATCAATCTCATGATGGAGCACCTCGGCGGGTTCAAGATTGTGCGGGCGCTGCAGGACCATGCCAGTACTCAGTACATTCCGGTGCTGGTCCTGTCGGCGGGAAAGATCACCGACGATGAACAGGACACGATCGACAGCGACCCGGCCCAGCCCGTCGTGACAATGAACAAACCCGACTTCAATCGGGACGCGCTCCTGGCAGAGATCAAACGGGCTCTCGACTGAGTGGATGATCCCTGTGCCGTCCGCGGGCGAAACAGATAGTCTGACGGGATGTATCTGATTGGGCTGACCGGTGGAATCGCCTCGGGCAAGAGCACCGTAGCACAGCGTCTCAGTGAGCTGGGCGCCGTCGGGATCGACGCCGACCGTCTCGCCCGCGAAGTTGTTGAACGCGGCACCCCGGCACTGGCGGCGATTGCTGAAGAGTTCGGCTCCGACCTGTTGCTGCCCGACGGCAGCCTGAACCGGCGGGCGCTTGGCGCCATCATCTTTACCGACCCGGTGCGGCGAGAACGGCTGAATGCCATCACGCATCCGGCGGTGCGACAGCTCACCCGCGACCGGGTGGCCGAAGCCGCTGCGGCTGACCCGCACGCCATCGTCGTCTACGACGTTCCGCTGCTGGCCGAAGCCAAGGCCGGCGGCCTGGTCACGTTTGACGTGATCGTCGTCGTGCACGCGGATGCTGCCACCAGAATCCAGCGCATGGTGGACCTGCGCGGCCTGACCCGCGAGGACGCGACCCATCGCATCTCGGCGCAGGCCAGTGACGCAGAACGTCTGGCCCTGGCCGACGTCGTGATCGACAACACGGGTGGCCTCGACGCGACACTGATTCAGGTTGACGCGCTCTGGGAGGGCGTGCTCACTGCCGAGGCCGACAAGAGTGCGGCGAGCGCCGGCATTCGCTCGCAGGGGTCGAGCGCGCAAAGCTGAGTGTCAGACCCCCTTTGTAGAATGGAAGCATGGAACCCACGCGCTCTGTGAATCCGTTTGAAGTGGTCAGTGAGTACACGCCGAGCGGCGACCAGCCGGCGGCGATCGCCGACCTGGCTGCCCGAATCAATGCCGGCGAAACCGACATCGTGCTGCTTGGTGCTACCGGTACCGGTAAGTCCGCCACGACGGCCTGGCTGATCGAGCAGGTGCAACGCCCGACGCTCGTTCTGGCCCACAACAAGACCCTCGCGGCGCAGCTGGTCAATGAGTTCCGCGACCTCATGCCCAACAACGCGGTCGAGTACTTCGTCTCGTATTACGACTACTATCAGCCCGAGGCCTACGTTCCGCAGACCGACACTTTTATCGAGAAGGACTCTTCGATCAACGAGGAAGTCGAACGATTGCGGCATTCCACCACCAACTCGTTGCTGAGCCGCCGGGACGTGATCGTGGTGTCGACGGTGTCGTGCATCTACGGTCTCGGTACGCCGCAGGGCTATCTCGATGCCATGATCGCCCTGCAGGTCGGTCAGAAGGTCAGCCGCGACTGGTTGGTGCGCAAATTTGTGGCCATGCAGTACAAGCGCAACGATGTCGATTTCTCGCGGGGCAATTTCCGGGTGCGCGGCGACACCATCGAGATCATCCCGATGTACGAAGAGCTCGCTATTCGCATCGAGATGTTCGGCGACGAGATCGAAGGCCTGTACAGCCTGCATCCGCTCACCGGCGATATCGTCAAGAAGCTCGACTCGGTCTCGGTGTTTCCTGGCTCGCACTACGTTGCGAGCGATGACGTTATGCGTCGGGCGATCGGTACCATCGAGATCGAACTGGCCGAACGCCTCGAAGTGCTCGAACGTGAAGGCAAGCTGCTCGAAGCCCAGCGACTGCGTATGCGCACCACCTTCGACCTCGAGATGATGGAGCAGATCGGATTCTGCTCCGGCATTGAGAACTACTCCCGCCACATCGATGCGCGCGAACCGGGGGAGGCCCCGCACTGCCTGCTGGACTATTTTCCCGACGACTTTCTCATGGTCATCGACGAGTCGCACGTGACCGTGCCGCAGATCGGTGCCATGTATGAGGGCGACTCCTCGCGCAAGCGCACCCTGGTCGACCACGGCTTTCGCCTGCCGAGCGCGCTCGATAACCGTCCGCTCAAGTTCAACGAGTTCAAGAATCGGGTCGGCCAGACGGTGTACCTGTCGGCGACGCCCGGCAAGTACGAGATGGGCATTGCGGATGGCATTGTCGAGCAGATCATCCGCCCGACCGGCCTGATCGACCCGCAGATCATCGTGAAGCCGAGCAAGGGCCAGATCGACGACCTGCTCGAAGAGATCAAGAAGCGCACCGAACGCAACGAGCGCGTGCTGGTCACAACGCTCACCAAGAAGATGGCCGAGAACCTTACCGATTTTCTCACTGAGGCCGGCGTGCGGGTACGTTACCTGCACTCCGATGTCGACACCTTGCGCCGGGTCGAGTTGCTCACCGAACTGCGCGCCGGCATTTACGACGTACTCGTCGGCATCAACCTGCTGCGTGAGGGCCTCGACCTGCCCGAGGTGTCGCTCGTCGCCATTCTCGACGCCGACAAGGAGGGTTTCCTGCGCTCGGCGACGTCCCTTATTCAGACGATCGGGCGTGCCGCCCGTAACGTGTCCGGCGAGGTGCACATGTACGCCGACCGGCTCACCGCCTCGATGGAGAAGGCGATCGACGAGACCGACCGTCGGCGAGAGAAGCAGGTTGCGTACAACACCCTGCACGGCATCGACCCGACCCCGCTGCGCAAACGCATTGGCGACATCACCGAAGCGCTCGCTCGCGAGGAGGCCGACACCGCCGAGCTCCTGGCCGGCCGCGATGCCCGGCGCAAGACGTCGACGCCCAACCGTCGGGTCGGCCTAGCCGCCAACGGTGCCAACGATCTGGAGTCGATCATCGCCGACCTTAACGGACAGATGCTCGAGGCCGCCGGAGAGCTCAAGTTCGAGCTCGCCGCCCGTCTGCGCGATGAGCTCTCTGAACTCAAGCGCGAACTCCGCCAGATGGAGAAGGCCGGCCACCTGCAGTAGCCGCCGGTCGCACACCCCTCGTGGCACGTGTTTGGGAAGCTGGCACTGGTTCAAACACGTGCCAACGTCTCAAGCGAGTGCCACGAGAGCGGATGCCGCCGGCCGGGTCAGTCGAACGCGGCCCGGTTGCTGAAGCGGGTGCGGTTACTGCCGGCCGTGAGTGCACCGCCGACCGCCACGAGCGCCGGGAGCGCCACCACGATCAGGGCAAGTTGCAGCCACGGGGGAGTGAACGGCAGCAGCGAGAGCCCCGCCGTGTCCCGGGTCAGCGACAGCGCGAGTGACGGCACCAAACCGAGCAGCACCCCAATGACGCTGCCGAGGCCCACGATCACCACGGCCTGCCAGAACCCGAAGGCCTGGCGCACCCGCGGTGATGCCCCAAGGGAGGTGAGCACGGCATTGTCTCGGTGCCCATCGGCGCGGGCGAGTCCGATGGTGATCGACGCCGTGACCAGGGCGATGATCGCCGTCAAGGCGAGCAGGGCCCAGGTCCAGGTCGCTCCATACGCCTCCGGGCCCGTCTCCGTTTGCAGGTTGAACCCCGGCGAAATGGCGGCGAGTGCACCTTGGGCATGGTCATATTCTGCCTGGGTCGGGCTCGCGCCGATGCTGCTGACGACCATTGACGGCCGGTAGTTCAGGTTTGACGCGTCGGCCGTGGACGTCAGCATGAAAACGGCGTAAGGCAGCGGATTCTCGGGCTCCTGCACGCTCCCGGCCAGTGACACGCTGCGAGCTGGCTCCAGAACGGAGTTGAGCTCCGTGACCCAGTCGATACGGATTTCTCCGTCAACGACGTACTGCTCATAGGTAGCGACACCTCCACCAGCGGTGAGCGTTGCTCGGGACTCCGCCGACACGGGTCCGCCAAGAATCGCGGCGAAGTCCGCCAGATCGCCCACCCAGATGTGGTCGTTGATACTCGAGTTCATCATCGTGTCGAGAAAGTACGGAGTAGGGCAGCGGATGTCGGTAGGCGTGTCCTCATGACTGACATCCATTCGAGTTGCATCACTCGGGCACACCGTGTCGGCGTCGATCCGTGGGTAGGCGAAGGTGGACGCATCCGCGGTTGTCCCGTCGGCAGCCGCGTCGCCGAAGCCCATCGGCGGGTCCTCTGCACTTCTTAGCAGTCTGGCCTGAGCGCTCGGAAAACTGCTCTCAACGGCGGCAACGACGTCGGGCCCCGTGGTTTGCAACACTCGGCCGTCGGGCGGCTCATTCTGTGTAGTCATGAGACTCACCGATGCTGTGTCCAGCGGGGCGCTGTAGGTGTAGCCACTGGTCGAATTCACCTGCATCGTTGAAATGAGACTCATCGCAAAGGTCGCCACGAAGACGCAGCTCATGATGGCCGCGAGTGCCGGTACGCTCCGCCCGGGGTTTCGCGCCACATCGCGGGTCGCAAGCCGTGCGCCTGGTCCGAACCGGGATGCCACGCGGGCAGCCCACCGCAGAATCAGGGGAGCGATGAAGACCGCCCCGATCTGCATGATCACAGGGCCGGCGACAATGAGGGCGATCCCGAAGTTGGCCAGTGCTATCTGGTAAACGGGTGCGTAGGCGGCGAGCTCGACCACTCCGCCGGTGACGGCGATGACCGCACCGAGGGCCAGTAGAACGAGTCCAGCAACCGGGCGGCGGCGCGTGACCCGCGGCGGGCGCTGGGCACCACGCAGGGCGGCCAAAACGTCGATCCGGCCGGCAGCCCGGGCCGGAACCGCGGCAGCGCACCAGCCGGCGAGCACAGCGAAGACCGCGATGACGAGCAGCGACACCAGATCGAGGTGAAACCCCGGATACCGGGCCGCGCTGCCGTTCGCCGAAATCTGCATGAAGATCCAGGCGCCGGCGAGGCCGAATACGGTTCCCAGTGCCGCTCCGAGGGCGCCGAGGATGACGCCGCCGAAGGACATGACGCGAAACAGCATCCGCTTGTCGCCGCCGACGCTCGCGAGGGTCGCGAGAGTGCGCTGCTGGGTGCGGGCGCCGACGGTAAAGGCGGCGCCCGCGAGCAGGGCCACCTCGAACAGGGCGAATCCGCCGAGCAGGGCGATGAACAAGTTCATGGAGGTGTTCGAGGTATCGCCATAGCTATAGCTGTAGCTGCCCACCGGCGGCGGGTCGAGCAGAACGGTGCGCGACAGCACGGTGGCACCGCGCGGGTTGAGCTCGCCGATCTGGCTCCAGGTGAGCGGGGTGTCGGGCAAGTACCACTCAGTTAGCAGGTCGTCATCGTCGGGCATTACGCCGTCGAAGACTGCGGGCATGCCGTAGAACGATACCGCAGCGTCGTCGAGACTCGCGGTGTGAATCGTGCCAACAATGGTGAATGATTCGGCGATAGGCGCCGTGATCACGGCCTTCGACCCGATCTTTGCTCCGAGCCGTTCGAGGGCGGCAGCGGTCACCATGATCTCGTCGTCAGCGGTCGGTCGTGTTCCCGCCGTCACATCCCATTTTCCGACGAAGGACGGGTCCCACGGCTGTCCCTGCACGGCCGGAAACGACCCGAGCCCGTCTTTCGTCTCCACCACGACGGCGGTCGATCGAATGGAGAGCAAACGGGTGTCGGCGGTAAACAGCGAAGCAACCGTGACGGGCTGCGGCTCGATGGACTGCGCGGCATCGGCACGCGCCGCCTCGTCGCGGTAGCCCCAGTGCCCGTCGTTCAGCGGGTCTTGGGTGAATTTCGCGCCCGGCGCTGCGACGATTCTGACCCGCGCCTCGGTCGACCCGAGCTCGAGCTTGACACGTTCGGCGGGGGTCGCGACATTGCTCGCGGTTACCGTGGTGATTCCGACCATCCCGAGCACCGGAATCGCGACGAGCAGAGCGATCAACGCGCTGCGACCGCGTGATTGCCCGGCCATACGGCGAGCAATCCGAAACGCAATGAGCGTTCCGCCCGAGCGTTTGCCCGCAAGCGACCCCCCGTCACCACTCATGCCTGTAGTCCGGTCAACAGGCTCGATACAGCGGATGCCCGCGACTCGTCCACGATGCGCCCGTCGCGTAGAAAGACGATCCGGTCCGCCCACGCCGCGTGGCGGGCATCGTGGGTGACCAGAATGCCGCCGGCACCGGCGTCGACTCGGGAGCGCAGCATCCGCAAGACGAGTTCACCGGTCGTGCTGTCGAGGGCGCCGGTGGGCTCATCGGCGAGAATCAACGACCGACCGCCGACGACCGCGCGGGCAATGGCGACGCGCTGCTGCTGGCCACCGGACAGGTCAGAGGGAAAATGCCCGGCCCGGTCACCGAGCTCGACGATAGTGAGGGCGTCGAGGGCCGGGCGGTGCGCCTTCTTCGAAGTCCAGCCGTCGAGTTCGAGCGGCAGGCTCACGTTTTCGAGCGCGGTCAACGAGGGAATCAGGTTGAAGTCCTGAAAGACGAAGCCGAGGCTGCGGCGACGCAGCGTCGCGAGCTCGCGGGCCGAGAGCTGGCTGAGCCAGTGCCCTTCCACGACGACCTCGCCCGACGTCGGAGGGGTGAGTCCGCCGGCCACGGTGAGCAGCGTCGACTTTCCCGAACCGGATGCCCCCATCACCGCCACAAGCTCGCCGCGGCTCACCGACAGGTCGACGCCAGCCAGGGCCGTGATCGCGGTCTCGCCCCGGCCGTACTGCATCGAGACACCGTCGAGCTGCAGCAGAATGTCGCTGTCAGCGGCGTGGCCGGTCATGCGTTGGCCTGCACCGTCTTGGCCGGTCGTCCGCGCTTGGGAACGTCTGTGTTGAGCGGCAGGGGATCGGCGAGACCGGCGGCTCGCGCCCGGGTGAGCCGGCTTTCGGAGTGATCGAGCCAGCGCACCTCGGCCTCGGCCGCGAAGATGAGAGAATCGATCACGAGCAGCCAGGCCAGCTGCTCCGACGATTCCGGGTCAGCGGTAGCGTTCTTGGTGCGCGTCAGTTCCTGCAGGGTGCGCATTGTCGCGGTGCGCTGCACCTGAATCACCTGGGCAATATCCACGCCGGGCAGCGTGACCGCAATCGCAAGCTTGATCGCGAGCTCGTCGCGGGTCGCCATGGTGCGCACCACGGGGGAGCCGAGCCACTCGGCGACCTCCGCGCGGCCGGCATCCGTTATCTCAACGTAGTTCTGACCATCGGCGTCAATGTCGGCCTTCTGCACCAGGCCGTCCCGCTCGAGCCGGTCGAGGGTGTTGTAGATCTGGCCGACGTTCAGCGGCCAGGTCGACCCGGTCCGACGGTCGAACTCGGCCCGCAACTGGTAGCCGTAGCACGGCCCCTGGTTCAGGATGGCGAGAAGACTCTGGCGAACGGACATACGACCTCCGATAATTCGACGCTGCTAATAAATACCGAGTATATACATACCCGGCAATCCGACGTAAGAAATCGTTGCGGGTGTCGCCGAAGTCACGACTCTGTGCAACGGCCTCGCGGCGGCACAACACATGCCATGAGCGCAATCCGCAGGTGAAAGGCGTCGCCGGTACAAGACTGTCAGCGGCGTTGCATAGACTCGATGTGTGTCGATTACCAAGGTAGAAACAGGTCCGAAACTCAGTGTGCGCGGAGCCCGCGTGCACAATCTCCACAACGTGGATCTGGAGATTCCACGCGACTCGCTCGTGGTCTTCACCGGACTGTCGGGGTCGGGAAAGTCGTCGCTCGCCTTCGACACCATCTTCGCCGAGGGCCAGCGCCGCTACGTCGAGTCACTCTCGGCCTACGCCCGGCAGTTCCTCGGCCAGGTCGACCGGCCCGACGTCGACTTCATCGAGGGCCTGAGCCCGGCCGTGTCGATCGACCAGAAATCCACCAACCGTAACCCGCGGTCCACGGTCGGTACCATCACCGAAATCTATGATTACATGCGCCTGCTCTGGGCCCGCATTGGCGTGCCCCACTGCGCCATCTGCGGCGAGATCATCCAGTCTCAGACCGTGCAGCAGATCGCCGACCAGCTCATGGAACTGAAGGCTGGCATTCGCTACCAGGTGGTCAGCCCGGTCGTCTCGCAGAAGAAGGGCGAGTTCGTCGACCTGTTCCAGGAACTGGCTGGCGGCGGCTACTCCCGCGCGATTGTCGATGGCACTCAGATTCAGCTGAGCGAACCGCCGATTCTCAAGAAGCAACAGAAGCACGATATCGCGGTCATCGTCGACCGGCTCGTCGCCGGCCCTGAGCTGCTTTCCCGCCTCACCGACTCGCTTGAAACAGCCCTCAAACTCACCGACGGGCTCGTGCAGATCAATTTTCTCGACGAAGAGGGCGACAAGGCCTGGCAGAACTACTCCGAGAAGCTGTCCTGCCCGAATAACCACCCGGTTCAGCTCACCGAAATTGAACCGCGCACCTTCTCCTTCAACGCGCCGTTCGGCGCCTGCCCGGAGTGTTCAGGGCTCGGAACCCGCATGTCCGTCGATGAAGACCTGTTGCTCGGTGACCCCGATCTGAGCATCGCCGAGGGTGTCGTGCTGCCCTGGACCACCCAGGGCAAGGGCCTGTTCCAGTACTACGAGAAGCTGCTCGACGGCCTCGCCCGCGACCTCGACTTCTCGCTGGACACGCCCTGGGGTGAGCTCACCACCGAGGTACAGAACGCCGTCATGCGCGGCGACAACTTTGAGGTGCGGGTCAAGTGGAAAAACCGCTACGGCCGGGAGATGAGCTACACCTCCGGGTTCGAGGGTGTTGTGCCCTACATTGAACGCCAGTACCTGCAGGCCGACAGCGACACCCAGCGTCAGCGCTGGTCCGAATACCTGCGTGAGGTCGACTGCCACGTCTGCAACGGCACCAGGCTCAAGCCCGAGGTGCTCGCCGTGCTCGTTCACGAAGCGAGCATCGCGGATGTCTGTGCACTCAGTTTGGCCGACGCTCGCGCGTTCATGGACAAGCTCACCCTCACCGACCGGGAGGCCGCCATCGCCGCCCAGGTGCTGCGCGAGATTCGGGCACGCCTCGACTTTCTGATTCGGGTGGGCCTGAACTACCTCAACCTGTCCCGGGCCGCGGCGACCCTCTCGGGCGGTGAGGCGCAGCGCATCCGCTTGGCGACGCAGATCGGCTCAGGGCTCACCGGCGTGCTCTACGTGCTCGATGAACCCAGCATCGGCCTGCACCAGCGCGACAACCGGCGCCTGATCGAGACCCTCGTGACCCTGCGCGACCTCGGCAACACGCTCATCGTGGTCGAGCACGACGAAGACACCATTAAGACCGCCGACTGGATCGTTGACATCGGCCCTGGCGCCGGCGTTAATGGCGGGCACGTCGTGCACTCCGGCTCCTACGAAGGCCTGCTCGCCAACACCAAGTCCCTTACCGGCGACTACCTGGCCGGGCGCAAGTCCATCGCCATCCCGAAAACCCGACGCCCGATCGACCCTGAGCGCCTGATCGGCGTCACCGGCGCCGAGGCCAACAATCTGCAGAAAGTGTCGGTGACCTTCCCGCTCGGCACCTTCACCGCGGTCACCGGGGTGAGTGGCTCCGGCAAATCTTCGCTCGTCAATGACATCCTCTACCGGGTGCTCGCCAACCGGCTCAACGGCGCCCGCAAGCTGCCGGGCAAGCACACCAGGGTCACAGGCCTCGAGCAGCTCGACAAGGTCATCCACGTCGACCAGGCGCCCATCGGCCGCACGCCACGCTCCAACCCAGCCACCTACACCGGTGTGTTCGACAAGATCCGCACCCTGTTCTCGGAAACCATCGAATCGAAGACCCGCGGTTACCTCCCCGGCCGGTTCAGCTTCAACGTCAAGGGCGGGCGCTGCGAAGCCTGCTCGGGGGACGGCACCATCAAGATCGAGATGAACTTTCTGCCCGACGTTTACGTCGCGTGCGAGGTGTGCGGGGGAGACCGTTACAACCGCGACACCCTCACCGTGCACTACAAGGGCAAGAACATCGCGGAGGTACTCGATATGCCGATCAGCGAGGCGGCCGACTTCTTCGAACCGATCTCGTCGATCCATCGCTTCCTCAAGACCCTGGTGGAGGTCGGACTCGGCTACGTACGCCTCGGTCAGAGCGCCACCACCCTGTCGGGCGGCGAAGCTCAGCGGGTGAAGCTCGCGACCGAGCTGCAGCGGCGTTCCAACGGCCGCAGCGTCTACGTGCTCGATGAGCCCACCACCGGGCTGCACTTCGAAGACGTGCGCAAACTGCTGCTCGTGCTCAACAGCCTCGTCGACAAGGGCAACACCGTCATTGTCATCGAACACAACCTCGACGTCATCAAGTCTGCCGACTGGGTCATCGACCTCGGCCCGGAGGGCGGTTCCGGCGGCGGTAAGGTACTCGCCATCGGTACGCCGGAGCACCTCGCCACGGTCAAGACGAGCTTCACCGGTTCCTTCCTGAAGGAGGTCCTGGCTGCCGGCTAGGCGGCCTCACGGCCATGTCTGATGCCCTGAGCTATCGCCCGAAAACGGGCGAGATTCCCACGACCCCCGGGGTCTACCGTTTTCGCGACGCGACCGGGCGTATCCTTTATGTCGGTAAGGCCAAGAACCTGCGGGCTCGGCTGAGCAACTATTTCGCCCCCCTCCACAGCCTGCACGAACGCACCCGCCGCATGGTCACCACGGCCACCGGCGTCGAGTGGACTGTCGTCGGCACCGAGGTCGAGGCCCTGCAACTCGAATGGATGTGGATCAACGAGTTCGATCCGCCGTTTAACGTGCAGTTCAAGGACGACAAGTCCTACCCGTACCTCGCGGTCACCCTCGCCGACGAGGCGCCGCGGGCCTTGGTCACCCGCACCGAGGGCATCAAGGGTGCCCGCTATTTCGGGCCGTACCCCAAGGTCTGGGCCGTTCACGAGACCATCGAGCTCATGCTCAAGGCCTTCCCCATCCGTACCTGCAACAACGCCAATTACAAGCGGGCCATGCAGAGCGGCAAGCCGTGCTTCGCCGGCCAGATCGGGCGGTGCTTTGGCCCCTGCTCCGGACTGGTATCGATCGAGGACCACCGCACGATCGTCAACGAGTTCGTCAGCTTCATGGGCAGCCACGACAAGAAGCTCATCAACGAACTCACCCAGCAGATGAAGGACGCCGCCTTGGCGCAGAAGTATGAGATCGCTGCGAAACGACGCGACCAGGTGCGAGCGCTCAACGCCGTGCTCGAGAAGAGCGCCGTCGTGCTGCGCGACAACGTCGACATCGACCTGTTCGCGGTCGAGCAGGACGAACTCGCAGCCGCCGTGCAGCTGTTCATCGTGCGCGGCGGGCGCATCCGTGGTGTGCGCGGCTGGATGGTCGACAAAGAACTCGACGTCACCAGGAGCGAACTCATCGATTCCATGATGCAGACCGCCTACAACCACGACGCCCTGCCGCCGCGCGAAATCGTACTCCCCGAACTGCCCGACGATGCCGAAGCCCTCGAAACCTGGCTGGCCGACCTCGCCGGTCGCAAGGTGCGCCTCGTGGCAGCGCAGCGCGGGGAGAAGGCTGCCCTGCTGGTCACAGCCGGCAACAACGCCAAGCAGGCGCTCATGCTCTACAAAACCCGTCGCAGCTCGGACTTCGTGGCACGCTCCAAAGCGCTCGAAGACATCCAGGACGCTCTCGAAATGCCAGCCGCCCCGCTGCGAATGGAATGCTACGACGTATCGCACCTCAGCGGCACCAACATCGTCGCGTCCATGGTCGTCTTCGAAGACGGGCTTCCCCGCAAAGACGAATACCGCCGCTTCAACATTCCCGAATCAACCGACGACACCGACTCGATCTACCAGATCCTCACCAGAAGACTGGCCTACCTGAAGCCCGAAACATTAGCAGCGGATGCCGTGGTCGTTGACGCCACTACGACCGACATCATTCAGGTCGAACAGAAGCGTGCCAAATTCAAATACCAGCCAAACCTGCTCATCGTCGACGGAGGCCAGCCGCAGGTTGCCGCCGCCAAGCGGGCCCTCGCCGAATCGGGCGTCACCGGAATTCAACTGTGCGGAATCGCCAAACGGCTTGAAGAAATCTGGCTCCCCGATTCCGACTACCCGGTAATCCTGCCGCGCAACAGCGACGCGCTGTTTCTGATTCAGCGCATTCGTGATGAAGCCCACCGGTTCGCAATCACCCACCAGCGCATTCGGCGCAAGAAAGACATCAGCTCGATTCTCGGCGAAATCGCGGGGCTCGGGCCGGCCCGGGTGAAAGTTCTGTTGCAACATTTCGGCTCGGTGGCGCGCCTCAAGGTCGCTTCGGCGGCCGAAATAGCGGATGTCCGCGGCATCGGCCGCGTGCTGGCCGAGTCCATCCACGCGCACCTGCGCTCCTAAACACCTGAACGCCTGAACGCAACCGAAACCGTCCGGCGCTGGGTAGGCTTGACTATCCACCAACTTCTCATTAAGGCGATTTCCACGAATGACTACGGACCCCGACAAGCAGGAAGTGCTGATCGTCACGGGAATGTCCGGGGCGGGACGCTCCACCGTAGCCAACGCGTTGGAAGACCTGGACTGGTACGTCGTCGACAATCTTCCGCCGCAAATGCTGCGGCCCCTGGTTGATCTGGTCGAACGGGCTGGTACGAATCTGCCCAAAATCGCCGCAGTCGTCGACATCCGCGGCCGCGATTTGTTCGGCGATTTCCTCGAAACCGTGCAACAACTCCGCAGCAACACCCAGGTCCAGGTCATCTTTCTGGAAGCCAGGGACGACGCGCTGGTGCGCCGGTTTGAATCCGTGCGCCGCCCGCATCCGCTGCAGGGCGATGGCACCCTGCTCGACGGCATTGCTGCCGAGCGCTCCCGGCTGCTCGCCGTTCGGGAGTCGAGTGACCTCGTCATTGACACCTCCGATCTCAACGTGCACCAGCTCGCGACGACGATCACCGAACGGTTTGCGGCCGAGGGGCGAGCGGGTGTGCAGCTGACCATTTTGAGCTTCGGTTTCAAGTACGGGCTGCCGACCGACGTCGATCTGGTGGCGGATGCCCGATTCCTGCCGAACCCCTTCTGGATCCCCGAGTTGCGCGCGCACACCGGCATTGACCCGGAGGTGAGAGACTTTGTACTTGCCCAAATTGGTGCCCTCGATTTCATCGACCACTACGCCGCCGCCATGGCGCCGGTGCTGGCGGGATACCAGCGGGAAAATAAACGTCACGCCACTATCGGCATCGGCTGCACAGGGGGCAAGCACCGCTCCGTTGCGATGGCTAGAGAACTGGCTTCTCGACTCGAACAACTTCCCGGAGTCGCGGTCAATATCAAGCACCGCGACCTCGGACGCGAATAAGCGAGCCCGGGCGCAGCATCCGGCTCCCCGGGCTTTTATCACTCAGATGTAACGCAACTGATCAACAGAATGGAAAAGCGATTGGCACTCACCGCCGACGTTAAAGAAGAACTTTCGCGCGTGGAGGTCTCCAAGACCACCGTGCGCGCGGCCGAATTGGCCACGATTCTCCGATTCTCCGGCGGATTGCACATGATCAGCAGCCGCATCGCGATCGAGTCCGAACTCGATACCGCCATTCTGGCTCGCCGGGTTCGCAAAGATCTTGCCGAGTTGTACGGGGTGCGCAGCGCCCTGCAGGTCATTGCCGCCACCGGCATCCGTCAGTCCAGCCACTACCTCGTGCAGGTGATCGAGGGCGGGGAGACGCTCGCACGCCAGACCGGCCTGCTGGATGCCCGTCGCCGACCGATTCGCGGTCTGCCAAACCGGCTGACCACGGGCTCGCGAGAAGAGATCGCAGCCGTCTGGCGCGGAGCCTTTCTCGCCCACGGCACCTTGACCGACCCGGGGCGCTCTGCGGCCCTCGAGGTGATCTGCCCTGGCAACGAGGCGGCCATGGCACTGGTTGGAGCGGCCGGCCGGCTGGGTGTCGCGGCCAAGGCACGCGAAGTGCGCGGAGTGCACCGCGTCGTGATCCGCGACGGTGACGCCATTGGCGCCATGCTCGTGCACATGGGCGCCACCAACACGGTACTCAACTGGGAAACCCTGCGTCAGCGTCGCGAAGTGCGCGCCACCGCCAACCGCCTGGTCAACTTCGACGACGCCAACCTGCGTCGTTCCGCCGAGGCGGCCGTCGCCGCCTGCGCTCGGGTGCAGCGTGCCATGGACATTCTCGGCGAAGATATTCCCAAGCACCTGCGCTACGCCGGAGACCTGCGCCTCAACTTTCGCGACTCCAGCCTCGACGAGCTCGGCCATCACGCCGACCCGCCCATGACCAAAGATGCCGTCGCCGGTCGAATTCGTCGCCTGCTGGCCATGGCCGACAAGAAAGCGGTCGAGCTCGGCGTCGAAGGAACCGACGTTGACTACCCGGTTCACCCCGATGACGTTTCGCCCCGGTAAATCGTGCGATCCCGACGCGCGAGGTGACGAATTCTGTGCCGCGCAGGCCTCGCGGGTAGACTGAATCGTCGCTTACAACGCTGCCGCACCCGGTGCGGTGGCACAACTCACAAGGAGATAAGTAATGGCCGAATACACCCTGCCCACCCTTGACTATGACTATGCGGCTCTCGAGCCCAGCATCAGCGGCACCATCATGGAACTTCACCACGGCAAGCACCACCAGGCGTATGTCACCGGCGCAAACACCGCGCTGACCCAGCTCGCCGAGGCCCGCGACAGCGGCAGCCTCGCCAACGTGAACAAGCTGGAGAAGGACCTCGCCTTCAACCTCGGCGGCCACGTCAACCACTCCATCTTCTGGACCAACCTCTCCCCGAACGGCGGAGACAAGCCGGTTGGCGAGCTCGCCGCAGCTATCGATGACAACTTCGGTTCCTTCGACAAGTTCCAGGCGCACTTCACCGCTGCCGCCCTGGGCGTGCAGGGTTCCGGCTGGGCAGTTCTGGCCTGGGACTCCATCGGCCAGCGCCTCATCATCCAGCAGTTCTTCGACCAGCAGTCCAACTTCGCTGCTGGTACCGTTCCGGTACTCATGCTCGATGTCTGGGAGCACGCCTACTACCTCGACTACCGCAATGTGCGGGCGGACTACGTCAAGGCATTCTGGAACATCGCCAACTGGGCGAACGTTCAGGAGCGTTTCACCGTGGCACGCGAGAAGACCAACGGCCTGCTGCTACTCTCATAGCCTGCCGGTGCCCCACCCCCGCATTTCGGTGCGCGGGCGGGGCACTGCTGTTTTCCTCCAGTACTATTTTTCATCGCGCCACTCGGCGCCCTTTTCTAACAGGAGTTATTTGTGTCCGTAAAGATCGGCATCAACGGATTCGGCCGTATTGGCCGTAATTACTTCCGCGCAGCCCTCGCCAAGGGCAGCGACATCGAAATCGTCGCCGTCAACGACCTCAGCGACCCCGCGTCGCTCGCTCACCTGCTTAAGTACGACTCCGTCGCCGGCCGCTTGAACGCGACTGTCGAGGTCGACGGTGACAACATCGTCGTCAACGGCAAGCCCATCAAGGTTCTCGCCGAGCGCGACCCGGCCAACCTGCCTTGGGCCGCCCTGGGCGTGGAGATCGTCATCGAGTCCACCGGACGCTTCACCAAGGCCGTCGATGCCCAGAAGCACATCGAGGCCGGCGCCAAGAAGGTCATCGTGTCCGCCCCGGCGACCGGTGCCGACGTTGCAACGCTCGTGCTCGGTGTGAACGAAAACACCTACGACGCCGCGATCCACAACATCATCTCGAACGCGTCCTGCACGACGAACTGCCTCGCGCCGCTCGTCAAGGTCTTCCTCGACAACTTTGGCATCGAGCGTGGCCTCATGACCACGATCCACGCCTATACCGCGGACCAGAACCTGCAGGATGGCCCGCACAGCGACCTCCGCCGTGCCCGTGCAGCTGCGCTGAACATCATCCCGACCTCGACCGGTGCCGCCAAGGCCCTCGGCCTGGTCATCCCAGAGAGTATCGGCAAGCTTGACGGTTACGCGCTGCGCGTTCCGGTTCCGACCGGCTCGATCACCGACCTCACGCTCACCGCATCACGCCCGGTCACGGTCGAAGAAGTGAACGCTGCCTACAAGGCTGCAGCAGAGGGCCCCCTCAAGGGCATCCTCAGCTACACCGAGGACCCGATCGTGTCGAGCGACATCGTCGGCGACCCACACTCCTCGATCTTCGACGCCGGCCTCACCAAGGTGATCGGCGACCAGGTCAAGGTCGCTTCCTGGTACGACAACGAGTGGGGTTACTCCAACCGCCTCGTCGACCTCACCGAGTTCGTCGCCGAGCGACTCTAACGGCCGCGCGGTGACGTTACGCACGATTGACTCGCTAGGTTCGCTTACCGGCAAGCGGGTTATTGTCCGCTTCGACCTGAATGTCCCGCTAAAAAGCGGGCAGATCACCGACGACGGACGAGTGCGGGCGTCACTGCCCACCCTCAACGCCCTCGTCGCTCAGGGCGCCCGCGTGGTGATTGTCTCTCACCTCGGGCGCCCCGACGGGGCCGTTGATCCTCAGTACAGCCTCGGGCCGGTGGCCTCCCGGCTGAGCGAACTGGTCAACCTCCCGGTTGCCTTCGCCACCGACACCGTTGGCGCCTCAGCCACCGCGGCTGTCGCAGCACTGGAAAACGGCGAAATCGTCGTGCTGGAAAACCTGCGCTTCAACGCCGGTGAAACCAGCAAAGTGGATGCCGACCGCGTCGCGTTCGCCCAGCAGCTCGCGCTGCTCGGTGACGCCCTTGTTTCGGATGGCTTCGGCGTAGTCCACCGCAAGCAGGCCAGCGTCTTCGATCTGGCCTCGCTGCTGCCGAGCGCGGCTGGCCTCCTCATTGCGGCCGAGCTCGACGTGCTTGATCGTCTCACCGAGAAGCCGGAAGCGCCGTACACCGTCATCCTCGGCGGTTCCAAGGTCAGCGACAAGCTCGGCGTCATCGGACACCTGCTTCCGCGCGTGAATTCTCTGCTGGTCGGCGGCGGCATGCTTTTCACCTTCCTCGCCGCCCAGGGCCACAAGGTTGGCGCAAGCCTGCTGGAAAGCGATCAGATCGAGACGGTGCGCGGATATCTGGCCGAGGCCGATCGCCTCGGCGTCAAGATCGTGCTCCCCACGGACGTCGTCGTGGCCTCGAAGTTCGATGCAGATGCCGAACACGTGATCACCCCGGCCGACGGCATCGAGAACACCCCGTTCGGTGCTTCCGGTCTCGGCCTGGATATCGGGCCAGACACGGCGGCGGCTTTTGCTGAAATCATTCGTGCGTCCCACACCGTGTTCTGGAACGGCCCAATGGGCGTATTTGAACTCGCACCGTTCGCGGAGGGCACCCGCACGGTAGCCGCCGCTCTCACCGAGGTCACCGGCCTCAGCGTGGTTGGTGGCGGCGACTCGGCTGCTGCCGTGCGTATCCTCGGTTTCAACGACGACCAATTCGGTCATATTTCTACCGGCGGTGGCGCGAGCCTCGAGTTCCTCGAGGGCAAGCGTCTACCAGGACTGGAGGTCCTCGGATGGCAGTGAACATTAACCCTCGGCGTACTCCGCTGATTGCGGGCAACTGGAAGATGAATCTGGACCACCTTCAGGCCATCGCTTTCGTGCAGAAACTCGCCTGGAACCTCAAAGACGCCAACCACGACTTTGCCGCGGTCGAGGTGGCAGTTTTTCCCCCGTTCACCGATCTGCGCAGCGTGCAGACTCTGGTATCGGCCGACAAACTTCCGCTGGCCTTTGGCGCGCAGGACGTGTCCGCCCGGGATTCCGGTGCGTATACCGGCGAGATCTCGGGTGCTTTCCTGGCCCAGCTGGAATGCCAGTACGTCATCATCGGGCATTCCGAACGCCGTACCCTGCACAATGAGACCGATGAGCAGGTCGCCGCAAAGGTGACCGCCGCGCTCAAGCACAACCTTGTGCCGCTGATCTGCGTTGGCGAGAGTGCCGAAGACCTCGCGACGCACGGTCCGAGCGCCGTTCCGGTCGCCCAGCTGCGGGCCGCCCTCGCGGGTGTCACCAACGCGGCGGACATCGTCGTCGCGTATGAGCCGGTGTGGGCCATCGGGTCTGGGCAGGCCGCCACGCCGGAGCAGGCCGAACAGGTCGCCGCGGCGCTGCGTGGCGTTCTCACCGAGACTCTCGGCCAGGACGTAGCCGACAAGACCCGCATCCTCTATGGCGGTTCGGTCAAGAGCGGTAACATTGCCGCGTTCATGCGGGAACCCAACGTGGACGGTGCCCTGGTGGGCGGTGCCAGTTTGGATATTCCGGAGTTCTCCAGCATCATTCGGTATC
The DNA here is from genome assembly GCF_002929575.1 of Cryobacterium sp. N21. Taxonomy (NCBI): domain Bacteria; kingdom Bacillati; phylum Actinomycetota; class Actinomycetes; order Micrococcales; family Microbacteriaceae; genus Cryobacterium; species Cryobacterium sp. N21. Next base: position 271,631 of record NZ_PJJQ01000031.1, read on the forward strand.
ACAAGCACGTCGGCGTCTAAACCGACGCGTTCCTGACATCGCCGGAGCGAGGTGGTTGCCGCTGGCAACCGCCTCGCTCCGGCGTGAAGGTATAATTACGTTGTCTAGGCGCCAGAGTTGCGCCCACCGTGTTTTGAAAGGTTTCGTGTGGAGATTCTCCAGGTCGTCATGCAGGTGCTCGTCGGTATAACGAGCCTCCTGCTCACCATGCTCATTTTGCTGCACAAGGGGCGGGGCGGTGGGTTGTCGGACATGTTCGGTGGCGGCGTAACCTCCAACCTCGGCGCATCGGGAGTCGCCGAGCGCAACCTCAACCGCATCACTGTCATTCTGGGACTGCTGTGGATCTCCTGCATTGTCGTTCTTGGATTGATCACCAAGTTTGATACAGGGGCTTAACTTTTCGCCCAATGCGGAGTTACCCTGAAGCGAAGCCACCCAGAATTCTGGGCACAGTTATTCACCAGCACATCTCAGCACCAGCAGCAGCAATAAGAGCTCGACTGCAGCACACAACTGCACGGATATACGGAGGAACAAGATGGCATCAGGCGGAAGCGCAATTCGTGGCTCGCGTGTCGGCGCAGGCCCCATGGGCGAGCAGGACCGCGGTTTTCACGCGGATCGCATCAAGGTTTCCTATTGGGACGCACTCGGCAATGAGACCGTACGGTACTTTGCCGCGAGCCTTCCCGACGAGGAAATCCCGGTCACCATCGATTGCCCATCGTCCGGGCTTCCCGCCGGCCGCGATAAGGAGAATCCTCCGTCCGTGGTGAAGCTTGAGCCCTACAAGACGCACCTGGCCTATGTCAAGGAACGTCGAACCGAGGAGGAAGCAGAGTCGCTCCTCGAAGAGGCCCTCAACCAGCTGCGCGTTCGTCGTGGCAAGTTGTCACCCACGAACTGACGTGTAACACAGCAAAGACCGGCCCTCGAGAGATCGAGGGCCGGTCCTTTTTCGTCGGGTCGCCTAGTACGTGGGCGCGATGAGGTTTTCAGGAACCTGGGCGGCAGCGTCACTGTCGACGAAGAACATCGTTCGGTACCGACCCTTGATGCCGGCAGCGGGGACCTCGTCACGGCTCGCGCCCGCCAGCGCCAGCCCGAGCGCTGAGGCTTTGTCTGAGCCGGCCAGAACAAGCCAAACCCGGTCAGAGGAGTTGAGTACCGGTCTCGTGAGCGACAAGCGGTCAGCGGGCGGCTTGGGGGAGTCGTGCACGGTGATGACACTCGCCTCACGCTCCCGAATACCTGAGCGGTGGGGGAACAGCGACGCAATGTGGCCATCCGGGCCAACCCCGAGAAACGTCACGTCGAAACGCGGATACTGGGCACCCTCCGGTGCGTGGGAGAGTAATTCTGCCGTGTACCGGGCCGCCGCTGCTTCCAGGGCGTCGTTACCGGCACCGACATCGATCGGGTCGTCCGAAGCACCGAACGCGTGGATGTTTTCCTTCGGAACGTCGATATGGTCAAGGAGAGCATCCCGGGCCTGCAATTCGTTACGCTCGGGATCGGCGCGGGGCACCCACCGTTCATCTCCCCACCAAAAATTAACCCGGGACCAGTCAATGGTGTCGCGTGCGGCCGACTCATTGATGGCGGCCAACACGGCAATACCAACGGAACCACCGGTCAGAACAACATTGGCCTCGTCCTGCTCCTGCAGAACATCGACCATGTTCGTCAGGAAACGTGCAGCGACCGACCCGGCCAGCGCCTGCTTGTTCTGGTGCACCAGCACGCGTCGATCATTTGTCACGGTCACACTCCGGTTCCTTGGGACACCACGTCATCGAGTTGCGGCAGTCCGCGCGTGATGACCTCACCATACAGGTCGTCGGGATCCAGCCGGCGCAGTTCGTCGGCCAGACAGTCGCGCAGGCTGCGACGCTTGAGCGTCAGATCCTGCACCGGTTGCCCCGGCTGGCTGAGCGTGGCGATGTCGGGCACTTCACGCTCGAGCGAGATCGTTCCCGATGCGCGGGTGAGATGAACCCCGTGCACACCATGGGCGAGAGGTCCGGTGGTCAGCTCGCAGTCCACGGGCACCTGGAGCTGCATCTGCAGCCAGGCAGCCAACAGCGTGGTCGACGGCGAAGCGGCAGCACCGGCGACCCGAATCCCGACGATCGGTTCAAAGGGGGGCTGGTCCAGCACGGCCGCCAGCTGGGCGCGCCAAAGGGTCAGACGGGTCCAGGCGAAGTCGGTGTCGCCGGGGCGGTAGCTTCCGCACAGGTGATGCAGGGCTGCCTGCGGATCCGGCTGCGCCGACGCATCCGTTATTCTGCGGTAGGCGATGCGTCCGAGCGGTGAGTCGCCGGGAACGGCCGGAGCGGTACCCGGCCACCAGGCGACGACGGGAGCATCGGAGAGCAGCAGGCCGGTGACCAGGCTCTCCGGGTCGTTGGCAGCATCGCCGTACACACGCAGAACGATGACCTCGCTCGCACCGGCATCACCGCCCACGCGAATTTCTGCGTCCACGCGTGCGTCGGGTGTGGCCGCGGTGGAGCCGGGCTCCTGGGTCGACACGACGATGACGCGCATCGGATGCTCGCGGGAGGCATCGTTGGCGGCCTCGATGGCCTCCTCCTCGTGCCCGAGAGTCGAGGCAATGATCAGGGTGAGCACACGGCCGAGGGCGACAGCGCCACCCTCTTCCCGAATACGCACGAGCGCCTTCGAGATCTTCGCGGTCGTGGTGTTGGGCAGATCGACGATCATGGACGCCTCCAGGTGCGGCCATCGCGGGCCAGTAGATCATCAGCGGATGTGGGGCCCCACGTTCCAGGGCGGTATTGCTCCGGCTGCCCCTGCGTGGCCCAGTACTCCTCGATCGGGTCGAGAATCTTCCAGGACAGTTCGACTTCTTCGTGACGGGGGAACAGCGGCGGGTCGCCGAGCAGCACGTCGAGGATGAGCCGCTCATATGCCTCAGGGCTGGCCTCGGTGAATGCGTGGCCGTAACCGAAGTCCATGGTCACATCCCGTACTTGCATAACCACGCCGGGCACTTTCGATCCGAACCGGATCGTAACACCCTCGTCGGGCTGCACCCGAATCACCAGGGCATTGTGGCCCAGTTCGGCCGTCTGGCCGGGGGCAAAGAGGTACTGCGGGGCGCGTTTGAACACCACGGCGATTTCGGTGACGCGACGGCCGAGACGCTTGCCGGCGCGCAGGTAGAACGGTACGCCCGCCCAGCGGCGCGTGTCGATGGTCAGGCGCATCGCGGCGTAGGTCTCGGTGACCGATTCCGGGTTCATGCCGTCTTCTTCGAGAAAACCGGCAACCTTTTCACCGCCCTGCCAACCGCCGGCGTACTGGCCGCGCGCGGTTCCCAGACCGAGGTCGGCGGGCAGCCGAACCGAAGCGAGCACCTTTTCCTTCTCGGCGCGCAGGTCGGCGGCGTCGAACGAGATCGGTTCTTCCATTGCCGTCAGGGCTAGAAGCTGCAGAAGGTGGTTCTGAATAACGTCGCGCGCGGCACCGATGCCGTCGTAGTAGCCGGCGCGGCCGCCAACACCGATGTCCTCGGCCATGGTGATCTGCACGTGCTCGACGTGGTTGGCGTTCCACAGCGGTTCGAACATTTCGTTGGCGAAGCGCAGCGCCAGAATATTCTGCACCGTCTCTTTGCCGAGGTAGTGGTCGATCCGAAAGACGGAGTCGGGCGGAAAGACCGACTCGACGACGTCGTTAAGCTGCCGCGCTGTCTTCAGGTCGCTGCCGAACGGCTTCTCGATGACCACGCGACGCCATTGACCGTTTTTTTGCTCGGCCAAGCCGGATCGGCGCAGCTGCTCGGTGACCTGCGGGAAGGCCTTCGGCGGAATCGCCAGGTAGAACGCATGGTTGCCCATCGTTCCGCGTTCCCGGTCAAGCTCGTCGATCGTCTGGGTGAGGCGGGTGAACGCCTCATCGTCGTCAAAGGTGCCCGACACGAAGCGGATGCCCTCAGCCAGCTGCGCCCAAACGTCCTCGTTGAACTCGGTGCGGGCGTGTTCCTTGACGGCGTCATGCACAACCTGCATGAAGTCCTCGTTGTCCCAGTCTCGGCGAGCGAAGCCGACGAGGGCGAAACCGGGGGGCAGCAGCCCTCGGTTAGCGAGGTCGTAAACCGCGGGCATGAGTTTCTTGCGCGCCAGGTCACCGGTGACGCCGAAGATCACGAGGCTGGACGGCCCGGCGATTCGATTCAGACGATAATCGGACGGCGACCTGAGCGGATTAAACTCCGGGGTAATTTCCACCGGGGACATGCAGCTCCTTTGACGGGACAGTGCAGAAAATTGAGGACACGAAAAACGCAGGTGGTGCAGAAGCGGGTGGGGTTCCTCGCGGCCGGTGGCCGAGAGGAACCCCGGTTGGTTAGCCTAGGGCGTCGAACAGCGTGCTGATGTTCTGCTTGGGCTGGGTCAGGGTCAACGCCAGCACCGGACGCCCGTGCTCGGCGAGCACGCTCGCGTCGCCACTGGCCTGCGCCTGGATGAGTTCGCCGAAGGTGAACGGGCGCTCGGGAATGTCGAGATCCTCGGCCGGCGTGGCCAGAATTTGCAGGTAGACGGCCGTTGCCGGTCCGCCCTTGTGGAACTGCCCGGTGGAGTGCAGAAAGCGCGGTCCCCAACCGAAGGTGACCGGACGCTTCGACAGGGTGGCGAGCTTGGTGCGAATCTCGGCCAGTTCCGGCAGCGCGAGACGGTCGACGTAAGCCTGGACGGCGACGTAGCCGTCGGGGCCGAGCTCTTCGAGCAGGGCGTCTATCGCCGAGGCGAGGTCGCTTGCCGCTCCGATGACGTGCGGCGTGCCGCGCACTTCGATGCCGTCCGCGATGAACGCGGCCGGCTCCGGTGCGGGGCGAGCGTCGAGCAGACCACGCGTGGCGATCTTCGCCGACTCCACGTCGGGCTGGTCGAACGGGTTGATCCCCAGCAGACGGCCGGCAACGACCGTGGCGTATTCCCAGACCAGAAATTGCGCGCCGAGGGTTCCGCTGACGCGAATCTCGTCGCCCGTTTCGCTAAACAGCTCGGTGCCGGCGTCAGCCACAACCCGCACGAGCTGCAGGTCGGGCAGCGCTTCGGTCAGTTCCGGAGCACCCAGCTCCAGCACCACCGGCAGGATGCCGGTGCCGAGCTTGCCGGTGGATTCCGCGATCAGCTGTTCGACCCAGTCAGCGAAGCCCACAATGTGCGTGCCGTCCGAGACGATCGCGAGCTTGTCGCGGCGCGGAATGGTGGCGGCGATCGCCGCCCCGAGCACGAGTCCCGGGTTCTCCGGCGAGTCAACGGCCAGAGCCAGCGCGACGGACTCGGCCTCGTCGAGAAGCGCACCGACGTCAACACCGGCCAGGCCCGATGGCACCAGGCCGAAGGCGGTCAGCGCGGAGTAACGTCCGCCGACGGTGGGGTCGGCGTTGAAGACGCGGTAGCCGGCTTCACGAGCGGATGCCTCGAGCGGCGACCCCGGATCGGTCACCACGATGATGCGTTCAGCCGGGTCGATGCCGATGGCGCGGAACGCACGCTCGAACACGCGGCGCTGGCTGTCGGTCTCGACGGTCGAACCACTCTTGGACGAGACGACCAGGGCCGTTTCGGCCAGGTTGTCGTTCAGCGCGGACAACACCTGACCGGGGTCAGTCGCGTCGAGCACGGTGAGGTTCACGCCGGCCGTGCGGGTGATGACCTCGGGCGCGAGCGACGAGCCCCCCATGCCGGCGAGGGCAATCTGGGTGACGCCGCGAGCCTGCAGAGTTGCCCGCAGCTCCACGATCTCGGCCACGAGGGGGCGGGACACCGCGACGGACTCCGTCCAGCCGAGACGCAACGCGGCCTCAGCTTCGGCTTCCGGTCCCCAGAGGGCGGGGTCGAGTGCGGTGATGCCGGAGGCAACCAGGTCTGTGACCAGGGTGGGCACGGTGACGCGAACGGCGTCAGCTGCAGCGCCACTCACCGAGATGCGAAAGCTCATTAGACTGCCGAGCTGGTCGGGACCGCGGCGGTGAGGGCGGTCTGCACGGTGTCCAGCAGTTCGTTCCAGGACACCTCGAACTTGGACAGGCCTTCTTCTTCGAGCAGACGGGTGACGTCGTCGTAGGAGACGCCCTGGGCCGCCAGCGCGTCGAGGACGGCGTTCGCGGCGGCGTAGGAGCCGGTGACCGAGTCGGCCGGGATGACGCCGTGGTCGGCGGCGGCCTGCATGGTCTTCTCCGGCATGGTGTTGACAACCTCGGGGGCGACCAGCTCGGTCACGTAGAGGGTGTCGGGCAGGCTGGCATCCTTGACGCCGGTCGACGCCCAGAGCGGGCGCTGCTTGGTGGCGCCGGTCTTGATCAGGCCCAGCGCACGCTCGCTGCTGAATGCCTGCTCGTAGACCTGGTAGGCGAGCTGGGCGTTGGCGACGCCGGCCTTGCTCTTCAGGGCGAGGGCTTCGGGGGTGCCGATCGCCTCCAGGCGGGCGTTGATCTCGGAGTCGACGCGCGACACGAAGAACGACGCAACCGAGTGAATCGTGGAGAGGTCGATGCCGGCCGCCTTGGCCTGCTCGAGTCCGGCCAGATAGGCGTTGATGACCTGGCGGTGACGCTCCAGGCTGAAGATCAGGGTGACGTTGACGCTGATGCCGAGAGCGATGGTCGCCGTGATGGCTTCCAGTCCTTCAACCGTCGCGGGGATCTTGATCATCGCGTTGGGGCGGTTGACCTTCTTCCAAAGCTGCTGGGCTTCAGCAACCGTGCCGGTAGCGTCCCGGGCGAGGCTCGGCTCGACCTCGATCGAGACGCGGCCATCCTGGCCGTTGGTCGAGTCGTAGACCGGGCGGAAGATGTCGCACGCGGCGGCAACGTCGTCCGTGGTGATGGCGAAGACCGCGTCGGTCACGTTCGTCCCGGCAGCGGCCAGGGTCGCAACCTGCTCCGTGTACGCCTCACACTTGGCGAGGGCGCCGGCAAAGATAGTCGGGTTCGTGGTGACACCGACGACGTTGCTGTTCTTGATCAGGTCCTGCAGCCCGCCGGAGTTGATGCGCTCACGGGAGAGGTCGTCGAGCCAGATGCTGACGCCGGCGGCGGACAACTGGGCGAGGGGGGAGGGGTTAGTCATTGTCAAATTCTCCTAATACTGCTGCTTTTAGGCAGCGATGCTGTAGCGGTTTAGTGGAGACGTAAGGGGCAACATCAGGCCGCGCTGATTGATTCCTTGGCGGCGGCGACGACGGCTTCGGTAGTGATGCCGAATTCGCGGAACAGCGTCTGGTAGTCAGCGGATGCCCCAAAGTGCTCGATCGAGATGCTGCGACCGGCGTCGCCGACATAGCCACGCCAGGTCAGCGCGAGGCCGGCTTCGACCGACACGCGGGCGGTGATCGCGGCGGGCAGTACCGATTCGCGGTATTCGCTGCTCTGCTCTTCGAACCATTCCAGGCACGGGGCGCTGACGACGCGGGCGTTGATGCCCTCGGCGGCGAGCTGGGCCCGGGCGTCCACCGCGAGCTGCACCTCGGACCCGGTACCGATCAGGATCACGTCGGGGCTGCCGCCGGCCGCTTCGGCCAGCACGTACGCGCCCCGGGCGACGTTCTTCGCGGAGGCGAAGATTTCAGCGGATGCATCGCCCTCACCACGCTCGTAGACGGGAATGTTCTGGCGGGTCAGGGCGATGCCGGCCGGGCCGCCCCGGCGTTCCAGGATGGTCTTCCAAGCCCAGGCGGTCTCGTTGGCGTCGCCGGGGCGCACCACGTCGAGTCCCGGAATAGCACGCAGGGTCGCGAGCTGTTCGATCGGCTGGTGGGTGGGGCCGTCCTCGCCGAGCGCGACGGAGTCGTGGGTCCAGACGAAGATCGACGGCGCCTTCATGAGAGCGGCCAGACGAACGGCCGGGCGCATGTAGTCGCTGAAGATGAGGAACGTGCCGCCGAACGGGCGGGTGTTTCCGTGCAGCACGATGCCGTTGAGAATCGCGGCCATGGCGTGCTCGCGAATGCCGAAGTGCAGCACCCGACCGTAGGAGTTTCCGGTCCATTCACCGGTGGAGTGCTCGCTCGGAATGAACGAGGCTGCGCCGCCGATGGTGGTGTTGTTCGATTCGGCGAGGTCGGCCGAGCCGCCCCACAGCTCGGGGATGACGCCGCCGAGGGCGGTGAGCACCTTGCCCGACGCCGCGCGGGTGGAGACCGCGGTGCCACCGGGGAAGACCGGGAGGGCGTCGTCGACGCCATCGGGCAGGTCGCCGGAGAGTACTCGGTCGAGCAGAACCTTGCGCTCCGGGTTGGCGGCGGCCCAGGCGTCGAACTGCACGGTCCACTCCGCGTGTGCAGCAATACCGCGCTCCAGGGCCAGGCGAGTGTGGGCGATGACCTCGGGGGCCACGTCGAAGGTCTTTTCCGGGTCGAAGCCGAGAACGGCCTTGACGCCGGCGAGTTCTTCGGCGCCGAGGGCTGAACCGTGGATCTTGCCGGTGTTCTGCTTCTTCGGGCTCGGCCAGCCGATGATGGTCTTGAGGATAATCAGGCTGGGCTTGCCCGTTTCGTTCTGGGCGGCTTCAATGGCCGCATTCAACTCGGCAACGTCTTCGACGTAGGAGCCGGTCTTCTTCCAGTCCACCGTCTGCACGTGCCAGTCGTAGGCGGCGTAACGAGCGGCGACATCCTCGGTGAAAGCGATGTTCGTGTCGTCCTCGATCGAGATCTGGTTGCTGTCGTAGATGGCAATCAGGTTGCCGAGCTGCTGGTGGCCGGCGAGAGAGGATGCCTCGCTCGTGATTCCTTCCTGCAGGTCGCCATCACCGGCGATGACGTAGACGAAGTGGTCGAACGGGCTGGCGCCGGTGGCGGCATCCGGGTCGAACAGACCGCGTTCGAATCGCGACGCGTAGGCGAAACCGACAGCGGATGCCAGCCCCTGGCCGAGCGGGCCGGTCGTGATCTCGACACCGTCGGTGTGGCCGTATTCCGGGTGGCCGGGGGTTTTTGAACCCCAGGTGCGCAGGGCTTTGAGGTCCTCCAACTCGAGGCCGTAGCCGCCGAGGTATAACTGCACGTACTGCGTCAGCGAGCTGTGGCCGACCGAGAGAATGAACCGGTCACGACCGATCCACTCGTTGTCGGCCGGGTCGCGGCGCATGATCTTCTGAAACAAAAGGTAGGCAGCGGGAGCGAGACTCATCGCGGTGCCCGGATGCCCATTCCCAACCTTCTCCACGGCGTCGGCCGCCAGAATGCGTGCGGTGTTAACCGCCTGATCGTCAACGGAATCCCATTGGAAAGCTGCCACGTCACGTAACCCTTCATTGAAGCGAAGGCGGGTTGAGCTCAACCCATCCTTTGATAGTTGTGCAAGTGTCGGCAGTCGTGTCACCGGCCGGTCGCGCCATCTGAAGCGGACTGCAGGCGAAACATCACCCCCAGCGAGTTGGCCTACTGGTGCAGCCATCTCCCACCCGGGGGCTCGCCGAACTACTGATTCACTGTGGGGAGCACTACAAGTATACGGACGAATGTCAGGGGACGCTCGAAATGACGTGACATGACGACACATTCCGGATTGGTCCTCGGTGGAGCGTTGCTCAGGGCGTGTCCTAGAATAAGAGGACTTGCCTAGCGTTAGAGGATTAATGGACGTCGCCCTGAAGACCCCGGTCCGGAGCGGACCGCGCACACTGAATCGCACCCTCAAGGCCTACATCTCTCTCACCAAACCGCGAGTGGTCGAGTTGCTTCTGGTGGTGACGGCGCCCACGATGCTGCTCGCCGAGCGCGGTATCCCCAGTCTCTGGCTGATTCTCGCGACGCTCGTCGGTGGGTCGCTCAGCGCTGGGTCCGCTGGTGCCTTCAACTGTTACCTCGATCGCGATATCGACCGTCTCATGAAGCGCACCAAGAATCGCCCCCTGGTTACTGGAGAACTCAGCGACCGCGAGGCGTTGATCTTTGCGTGGGCGTTGGGCGCGGCATCCATTTTGTGGCTGGGTCTGCTGACCAACTGGATGGCCGCTGCGCTGTCGTTCGGCGCGATTCTGCTCTATGTCGTGTTCTACACGATCATTCTCAAGCGTCGTACCCCGCAGAACATCGTCTGGGGCGGTGTGGCCGGTTGTATGCCCGTGCTCATCGGCTGGGCGGCGGTGACCGGCGAACTGTCCTGGCCCCCGGTCATTCTGTTCATGATCATCTTCCTGTGGACACCGCCGCACTACTGGCCACTATCTATGAAATACCGAGCCGACTACCAGGCCGCTGGCGTTCCGATGCTCTCCGTCGTGCGTGGTCGGGCTCAGGTGGGCCTGCAGGTCATCCTGTACGCGTGGGCCACGGTCGCCTGCTCGCTTCTGCTGATTCCGATCGGCGACATGGGCCTGCTCTACAGCTTTACGGCCCTGGTCACGGGTGGCTGGTTCATCTACGAGACGCATCGCCTGTACAGCCTCGCGATTCGGCACGAGCATGTGTCACCGATGCGTGTCTTCCACGGATCCATCGCCTACCTGACGCTGCTGTTCGTGGCCGTCGGAGTGGATCCGCTGCTTCCGTTCTAGGTGGCGCTAGACCCTGCGGGTGAGTCGGGTATCGATCTTGCCGACGTCGGCCGAATGGATCACAACCGTGACCACCCGTCCGGTCAGGGCCATCGCCGTTGCCGTGAAGTCGAAGGTCGTCACGGTGATAGCTGCCAGCGCCGTGTCGTCGATGACCAGGTTCGACCGGTGTGCCAGCGCGAGTTCAATCTCCGACTGCTGATGCGTGTGCCGTTCGGCCCACAACTGCGACCCGAAGTCGTACGGGTTCTTGGCGTAGTTCATCACAATGTACTGCAGGTGCTGGTTGAGTGCGTCTCGGATGGGGTCGCCGCCGCGATTGGTGGAGCCCGGCACATCGGTGAAGACGAAGCCGCGCAGTTCGGCGATGCCAACCGGACCGGCCGGGGAATCCTCGAACCAGAAATTGCCAGAGGGGTCAGCGAGCCAGTAGTGTGCCTGCGCTTCGAGGGTGCGGCCGTGGTTGCCGTACCAGCTCCAGCCGCGTTCCTGCAGGCGCGGCTGACGCACAAAACCGAATACCGGAGGGCCGTACAGGGCAAGGTGCGCCGCGTCGTCTGGCGGCTTCGATTTGGCTCCCGGTGCGACATGCATGTCTGGAGAGTACACCGGCGGCCCTCGTCCGGGGAGTGCCGCGCGGCAATTGCTAATTGGAGGTCTAGGCCCTACGAGTTGCCACCTTCGGCCCCATCAGCCGCGCGAGACGACACGCTCGGCCCCATCAAAGCAGTTGAAGGGGCCGAAGCTGTCTTCTCACCCCTGCAGAGTCATATTCATGGGGCTGAAGTTGTCGTTTCGGGGTCATGATCTGTTAGCTACGAACCTGCTCGTGTGCCGTTTCCGGAACCTCGGCCGTGACTTCTCTGGGAGCCTTGAGGTTCAGCACAACCAGGGTCATGGCGGCCGCGAGCACGCAGGCCAGAACCATGTGCAGGCCGACCAACAGCGGCGGTAGTCCCAGGTTGGCCTGCAGGAGCCCGACCACAATCTGCACGAGCTCGATCATCAGGAGCGTGACGACGAATGAGCGCACCGGCAGCTTGCCGCGAACGGACGCCACGAGCAGCACGACCGTCAAAACCAGCGTCGCGTAGCCCGGCCAGGCGTGCAGGTGTTCAAGCAACTCGGCGTTGAAGCCGGTACGTCCGGCGTCCGCATCGCCGGAATGCGGTCCGGAGGCTGTGGTCAGTACCCCCATCAGCACGGTGAGTGCGACGACGAAACTCGTAGCGTGGGCGAGCCTGGCAAAACCAGCGGGAACAACACGGGCACGCGGCCCCGGAGCAAGGTAGACCCGGTGCACGAGAACGGTGGCAATACACACCATGATCAGCGACACCGTGAAGTGGAAACCGACGATGAACGGGTTCAGCCCGGTCAGCACGGTGACCCCGCCGACGAGTGCCTGGGCGAGAACGCCGGCGGCGAGAATCACTGCGAGAGCGAACAGATCCTTGCGCTGGGTGCGCAAGCGCCAGAGCAGAATAACGGCCGCGATGGCGATAATGCCGATCAGACCGGTCATCAAGCGGTTAGCGAACTCGATGACCCCGTATATCCCCATTTCCTCTGTCGGCACGATCGAGCCGGCTACGCAGGTCGGCCAGGTGGGGCAGCCGAGCCCGGAGCCGGTGAGACGAACGGCCCCGCCGGTTCCCACAATCAAAATCTCCGTCACGAGCGACAGCCAGGCGACCACCCGAATCCGTCCGTCGATAACACTGGGTAGCCGTAGGTACTTCGGATTCACCGGTTCTGCTCTCTCTGTCAAACTTATGAACGCGCACCCTCTGATCGTGCCCTGTACAAATGTGAATCGACCGCAAGAACTCGTATGTTGCTGATCAACCTGTAGAATTGGGAACTCCATGGAGATCCATCTTTAGTTCCATGAATATTCTAGGTACGCAACGTAGCTGTCCACACAACCCGTTCCTCGTGGTCTCCACTGAATTCAGCTCCATCGAGTTGATCAGTACGGCGGCCGTGCGGGAATGACCGGACTAATATCCGGGTTGTGATGGGTAGAGAAGAGGTAATAATGTCGGATGTCCTGCTAGACCGTCCCGACCTTGAGGGGATTGGCACCTACGAATTCGGGTGGGCCGATTCAGACAAGGCCGGAGCATCCGCTCGCCGTGGTATTTCCCCCGAGGTTGTCACTGACATCTCGAACCTGAAATCCGAGCCGGACTGGATGCTGCAGCGACGGCTCAAGGCTCTGCAGCTGTTCGAACGCAAGCCCATGCCCACCTGGGGCGCCGATCTTTCCGAGATCGATTTCGACAACATCAAGTACTTCGTGCGCTCAACGGAGAAGCAGGCCCAGACCTGGGAAGACCTGCCCGACGACATCAAGAACACCTACGAGAAGCTCGGAATTCCAGAAGCTGAGCGTCAGCGCCTCGTCTCCGGCGTTGCAGCCCAGTACGAGTCTGAAGTGGTCTACCACCAGATCAACGAGGAGCTCGAAGCCCAGGGCGTCATCTTCATGGACACCGACACGGCGCTCAAGGAGCACCCGGAGTTCTTCGAAGAGTATTTCGGCACCATCATCCCCTCCGGCGACAACAAGTTCGCCGCGCTCAACACGGCCGTCTGGTCAGGGGGATCGTTCGTCTACGTGCCTCCCGGCGTGCACGTCGAGATTCCGCTGCAGGCCTACTTCCGCATCAACACGGAGAACATGGGTCAGTTCGAGCGCACGCTCATCATTGCCGACGAGGGCAGTTACGTGCACTACATCGAGGGCTGCACCGCCCCGATCTACAAGTCTGACTCGCTGCACTCCGCCGTGGTCGAGATCGTCGTGAAGAAGAACGCTCGCGTTCGCTACACGACCATCCAGAACTGGTCGAACAACGTCTACAACCTCGTCACCAAGCGGGCCACGGCCGGCGAAGGCGCCACGATGGAATGGATCGACGGCAACATCGGTTCCAAGGTCACCATGAAGTACCCGTCCATCTACCTGATGGGCGAGCACGCCAAGGGCGAGACGCTCTCGGTGGCCTTCGCCGGTCCCGGCCAGCACCAGGATGCCGGCGCGAAGATGATCCACATGGCTCCGTACACGCAGTCGTCGATCGTCTCCAAGTCCATCGCCCGTGGCGGCGGGCGCAGCGGGTACCGCGGTGAGGTTCGAGTGGATGCCTCCGCGCACCACTCCGCCAACACCGTGCGCTGCGACGCTCTCTTGGTCGACACCCAGTCGCGTTCCGACACCTACCCGTCCATCGACATCCGTGTAGATGACGTGCAGCTCGGCCACGAGGCCACCGTCTCCCGCGTCAGCGAAGAGCAGCTGTTCTACCTGATGAGCCGTGGTATGCCCGAAGACGAGGCCATGGCCATGATCGTTCGCGGATTTATCGAACCGATCGCCCGGGAGCTCCCGATGGAGTACGCCCTCGAACTCAACAAGCTCATTGAAATGGGCATGGAAGGATCCGTCGGCTAAATGTCCGCCGCTTCAGCGCTTTCGAAGAGCGCTTCAAAAACTGTGCCCGAACCATCCACACCCGCTACAAGCGCGTCGACTCTGACGCCCGGCCAGCACGGAATCAAAGAACACTCCGACGGACGTTTCGGCTACGTGCCGGTGCAAACCCGTTCCGACCGTTTCAAAAGCGTCAACGTTGCCGATTTCCAGGCCGTCACCGGCCGCGAAGCCGTCTGGAAGCACTCGCCCGTCGCCAAATTCACCGACCTCACCGCCGGCGATCTCGACGGCTCGCGTTACCTCATCGAGTCAACCCCGTCGGCCGATATCTCGGTTGAGTGGGTGCCCAGAACGGATGCCCGCATCGGGACTGCCGGTCTGCCGGAAGAACGCGCCGCAGCCAACGCCTGGGGCGTCTTCGACGACGCCCTCGCCATCACGGTCAGCGGCGAGGAAGCCAAGGAGATCACGGTCACCCGATCGGCCCTCGGTAACACTGCCCGCGGCGCCCACACGATCATCGAGGCCAAGCCGTTCAGCCAGGCCACGGTCATCCTGGCGAACACGGGTGACGCCCGGCTCAGCGAAAACGTTGAGATCATCCTCGGCGAGTCCGCGAACCTCACGGTCGTTTCCCTGCAGGAATGGGACGACTCGGCGGTGCACCTGGCTAACCATTTCGCATCCATCGGTCGTGACGCGCGGCTCAAGCACGTCGTCGTCTCGCTCGGCGGCAGTATCGTGCGGGTCAACCCGTCGGTACGTCTCGCCGGACCCGGCTCGGACACGTTGCTCCTCGGCCTGTACTTCGCGGATGCCGGCCAGCACCTGGAACAGCAGGTGTACGTCTTCCACGACGCACCGAAGAGCCGCAGCCGGGTCAACTACAAGGGCGCGTTGCAGGGCCAGGACGCCCGCACAGTCTGGATCGGCGATGTGCTGATCGGCAACAAAGCTGCCGGCACCGACAGCTACGAGCAGAACCGCAACCTCGTACTCAGCGAGGGCACCCGCGCCGATTCCATCCCCAACCTGGAGATTGAAACCGGCGACATCGTCGGAGCCGGTCACGCCAGTGCCACCGGACGTTTCGACGACGAGCAGTTGTTCTACCTTCAGTCTCGCGGTATCACCGAGAAAGAAGCGCGGCGCCTGGTCGTGCGCGGATTCCTCACCGAGGTCGTGCAGCAGATTGGTTCCCCCGAACTTGAAGCTCGGTTGCAGCTCGCAATCGAAGCCGAACTTATTGGAACGGACGACAAGTAAGCATGGCCGCAACGAAGATCTGCGCTCTCGATGAGCTCGAAGTAAACCAGGCTGTCAAGGTCGAAATCGACGGGGTGGCTATCGCCCTCGTGCGTGACGCCGCCGGCGACGTGTTCGCCATCGGTGATACCTGCACGCACGGTGACATCTCCCTGTCCGAGGGATTCGTGGAAGGCCAGACGCTCGAATGCTGGGCCCACGGCTCGATGTTCTCCCTGACCACGGGCAAGCCGCTGTCCCTGCCGGCGTATGATCCGGTCCCGGTTTACAACGTTGAACTCATCGACGGGTTCGTCTTCGTCGATCCGTCCGTCACCGTCGCGGTATAGGCCTGCTCAGGCAGTACCGCCCCCACCAACTTAAAGAATTTAGAAAGGGATTAGACATTCATGTCTGTTCTTGAAATCAAAGACCTGCACGTCACCGTCGAGACCGACCAGGGCACCAAGCAGATTCTGCGCGGCGTCAACCTCACCATCAACGAGGGCGAAATCCACGCCATCATGGGCCCGAACGGCTCCGGCAAGTCCACCCTCGCCTACACGATCGCCGGCCACCCCAAGTATCACGTCGAGAGCGGCTCCATCCTGCTCGACGGCGCCGAAGTACTCAAAATGACAGTGGATGCCCGCGCCCGTGCCGGTCTCTTCCTCGCCATGCAGTACCCGGTCGAGATTCCCGGAGTGACCGTCACGAACTTCCTGCGTACGGCCAAGACGGCCATTGAGGGTGAAGCCCCACCGATCCGCACCTGGATCAAGGATGTTCGCCAGTCGATGACCAACTTGCGCATGGACAAGACCTTCGCCGAGCGCAACGTCAACGAGGGCTTCTCCGGTGGCGAGAAGAAGCGCAACGAGATCCTGCAGCTCGAACTCCTCAAGCCCAAGTTCGCCGTGCTCGACGAGACCGACTCCGGACTCGACGTCGACGCACTCAAGATCGTCTCCGAGGGCGTCAACCGCGCCAAGGCCAACACCGGCCTCGGACTTCTGCTCATCACGCACTACACGCGCATCCTGCGCTACATCCACCCCGACTTCGTGCACGTGTTCGTCAACGGACGCATCGCCGAACAGGGCGGCTCCGAGCTCGCCGACCGCCTCGAGGACGAGGGCTACGATCGCTTTCTTGTCCCGTCGAACGTAGGCTAGTCCTATGGCCTCAACACTCAGTCCGGCTCGCTTCGACGAAATCGAAGAGGCCCTCAAAGACGTCATGGACCCGGAACTCGGCATCAACGTCGTCGACCTCGGGCTCATTTACGACCTCGGCTGGGACGACGAGAACAACGCGCTCATCATCCACATGACCCTCACCTCGGCAGGCTGCCCGCTGACCGATGTGCTCGAGGAGCAGACGGCTGAGGCCCTCGATGGTGTCGTCGACCAGTTCCGCATCAACTGGGTCTGGATGCCGCCGTGGGGTCCGGAGAAGATCACCGACGACGGTCGCGACATGATGCGAGCCCTCGGCTTCGCCATGTAGCACGTGTTCGTCCTGAAGGCCCCGCCAGCACACGCTGGCGGGGCCTTTGGTTTTGGTTTAGAGCCGGGGGTCGACCGGTTCTGATTCCATAGCAAGCACGCCAAAGACGGCTTGGTGCACCCGCCAGAGCGGCTCATCGGCGACAAAACGTTCGACCGCTTCGACGCCGAGTGCGTACTCGCGGAGCGCCATTGAGCGTTTGTGCCCGACATCCCGGTCGCGCAGGCGCGCCAGGTTGGTTGGATCGAGGTAATCAGGTCCGTAGATGATCCGCAGGTATTCGTCCCCGCGCACCTTGATGCCCGGCTGCGCGAGCGATCGCGTTCCGCGAACGAGGCCGGCGACCGGCTTCACCACCATGCCTTCACCACCGGCATTGGTCAGATCTTCCCACCAGGTCGTGGCCGCGGCCTCCGATTCAGCCGAGGTCAGGTCGACGTCGATGTGCCGGGTGCGACGGATGAACTCCTCGTCTGCGGCGGCGAGACGGTCGGCGATGGCGAGGTGCCAGGAGTGATCCTGCCCCAGTTGGCTTGCTCCTTCTGAGGCGAGCAGCTGGAACGGGGCAAGCTGCACGCCGTCCACCCCAGACACCGGCTGGCTGTAACGCCGGTAGGAGTCTCGGTAGGCCTCGGCGTTAGACGCGCGGTGCTGCGTGCGGGCGAGCAGGTCGGTCACGTCGACACCCCGGTCGACGGCGGCCTGGAGAACCCGCGACGCGGCCGGCAGGGCGCTCGTTGCCGCGGCTGCGACGCTCGCGTACTGCTCTCGGATCATTGGCCCCGCTTTGAGCGACCAAGGAAGCAGCTCGGCATCGAAGAGCAACCAGGATGTCTTGAATTCCGACCACAGCCCGGCCGTCTCGGCGGCTCGGTCGAGACGCGAGAGAAAGTCGTCGGTCGTCGACTCGTCGAAGAACGGCCGGCCCGTGCGGGTGTGGACTGCTCCGCGCCACCCCTCGGGCGCGCCAAAACGGGTGGCGACTCGGGTCAGCAGCACGACCGCGCGGGAGCCCATGTGCTTCTCCTCGCAGATCAGACGATCGAGGCCCTCACGGCGGTAGGCCGCGAACGCCTCGGCCGGGTGCTCCAGGATGCCGTCGCGATCCGACACGTGCGGCGGGCTCATGGTCGGGGGCAGGTAGACGAGGCGCCGGGGGTCGGTGGCGAACCGGCTCATGACCTCGAGCGCCCCGGCAGCATTATCCTCACGGATTCCGACCTTGCCGAAAACCCGAGTCTCGACGATCTGCTTGCCGAGCACGTCATCTATTCTGAGGAGCCCAGGATCACGTGTCACGGCTCCTGCGGCCACTCCGCCGCTGGATTCGCGAGCGCCCATGGGCGCGACCGGCTCATACCAGACGCTTTCGGCCGGTACGTCCACTATTTCCTTCTCGGGATAGCGGAGGGCGCTGAGCTTTCCACCGAACACGCAGCCAGTGTCGAGGCACATAGTGCCGTTGACCCACTCCGCTTCGAGGGTGGGGACGTGGCCGTAAAGCACGGTGGCTTTTCCGCGGTAATCCTCGGCCCAGGGCAGCCGTACCGGCAAGCCATAGTCGTCGGTCTCGCCCGTCGTGTCGCCAAACAACGAGAATGCTCGCACGCGGCTCGAGGCTCGTCCGTGGTATTTCTCGATCAGACCGGCGTGCGCGACGACTAGACGGCCCTCGTCCAAGACGAGGTGCGACACCAGATCGCGGCAGAAGTGCAAAACCTCATGGCGAAACTCCTCGGTCTCGCTCGACAGCTGTGCCAGTGTCTCGGCGAGGCCGTGGCTCGTCTGCACCTTCTTTCCGTCTAGCGCGCGCACGAGCTTCGCCTCGTGGTTGCCCGGCACGGCCAGGGCGTGGCCGGCCGCGACCATGCCCATGGCGAGTCGCAGTACTCCGGGGGTATCGGGGCCGCGGTCGATGAGGTCGCCCAGGAAGATCGCGCGGCGCCCTTGAGGGTGCACGGCGTCAATGGGGCGATCCTCGTCATCGCGCATGAGCTCGTAGCCGAGCTTGCCCAATAGCGCCTCGAGCTCACTGCGGCAGCCGTGCACGTCGCCAATGGCGTCGAACGGGCCGCTTTCGTCGGAACGGTCGTTGAGAAGGGGTTCCCGAACGAACTCCGCGGCCGCGATTTCGTCCAGCCCGGATAGCATGTGGACCCGCCGGAAGCCCTCCTTGCCGAGCTGTTTAAGGGAACGTCGAAGCTGATCGTGCTGACGCTTGATGACGGATGCCCCGAACGTGCGGTCGGCGCGCGCGGCGTTGCGCTCGACGCAGACGCTCTGCGGCACGTCGAGCACGACGGCGACCGGTAGGACGTCGTGTGCTCGCGCGAGCGCTACGAGTGAGCGGCGAGCATCCGCTTGCACGTTGGTGGCGTCGATAACGGTCAGGAGCCCAGCGTCGAGGCGTTTTCCCGCGACGAACCGGAGCGCCTCGAACGCTGCGGACGTCGCAACCTGGTCGTTTTCGTCGTTGGAGACGAGCCCGCGGAAGAAGTCGCTCGACAGTGTCTCGAACTGTCCGAAGTGGGTGGCGGCGAAGGTCGACTTTCCGGAGCCGGAGGCACCGACGAGCACCACGAGCGACAGGTTGGGAAGAGGTAGGCGTGTCATAGGTTGGTGGCCTTGCGGAACAGGGCGAGCTGGGTCGGGGAGCCGAGTTCGACGTCGACGTCGCCGACCGTGCGGTACTCGACCGAGTAGCCGCGGCGAGCCGCGACTTCAGCCGCCCAGGCAGCGAATTCGGCCCTGGACCACTCGAATCGGTGATCGCGGTGCCGGAACGAGCCGGCGGGCAAGGACTCATACCGGGCATTGAAGTCGGCGTTCGGCGTTGTCACGATAACCGCGCCGGGAGCGGCTGCTCCGAACACGGCCGACTCGAGCGCCGGGAGCCGCTCCAGGTCGAGGTGCTCGATCACCTCCATCAGCACGATCGCGTCGAGGCCGGCGATGCGGTCGTCCTGGTACGTCACCGACGACTGCGCGAGGTGCACCCTCTCGTGCTGTCTATCACTGGCCTCACGCAAGTTGAGCGTTCGCGCAGCCTTGACCAGAACGCTCGCCGAGACATCGCAGCCGATGATCGTCGTGAACGCAGCTTCCGCGCTCAGGCGCTTCAGCAGCGTGCCTTCACCGCATCCGACATCGGCTACCGTGTGCGCTCCGACGTCGTGCAGGGCCGTGAGCACGGCCTCGGCGCGCTGCTGGGCCAGCGGTGCCGAGCCGGACTGCTCGCTCGGCTCTGCCAGCTCGGGCGCAGGCAAGTCGTCTAGGTCGTTCAACCGGGTGTCCGCGGAAAGCCGTGCTGTGGCCTCGTTGACCATCGACGGCTGATGCGCCAGGTAGCGGCGCGTGATGAGTTCGCGCTCGGGGTGGTGAGGCAGCCAGCCAACGCCTGCGCGCAGGAGCTTGCCGATTTCGTCGTCCGACACCCAATAGTGCTTGGCGTCGTCGAGCACGGGCAGCAGCACATAAAGGTGCCGGAGCGCGTCGCTGAGCCGGACCTCACCGCGCAGCACGAGGTCAACGTAGACGGAATCGCCCCACTCCGGGAACGCCGGGTCCAGCGGGATCGGCGTCTCAGTGACGGACCAGCCGAGCGGTTCGAACAGTCGCGTGACGAGGCCGGCGGTGTCGCGGCCCCTGGCCGGCACGGCCGCCACGGTGATCTCGAGGGGTAGCGCGGATGCTGCGAGCTCGGGAAACGACTCGCTCGTCCCGTTCATGGCCGTGCGGAAGACCTGGCCCAGCGCGACGGCGACCATGGAGGAGGACGCATATGGACGGTCGTTCACGTAACGGGCGAGTGTGGCCGCGTCGCTTCCCCGGAAGCGCTTGTCGCGCAACAGACCGATGGGGTCGACTTCGAGGATCAGCGCTACCGTGCAACGTTCATCGGACACCTCAGGGTAGAAAACGTGCGCTGTTCCGACACTCAGCGGAAATGCCTGCGCTCGATCCGGGTGCTTGCGAAGCAGGTGGCTCAGATTGGATGCGGCGGGCGCGGTCGAGGTGACGGTGACGAGCACGGGGTCCTTCCTTCAGGCAACGGTAGCCGCCAGTCTATTGATGCCTGTTGCGGCTGCGTCTCATGCACCCGTGGCTTGGCCCTGATCACAGCGAGGTCGTCGAGGACCGCGGGCTGGCCCTCGGTCTCAGCATTTCGGCACACGTGCTCGCCGCCATCGGTGCTGGACTGGGCGCGTTCGCGGCCTTCGGTCGCAAGATCACGCGCCCCTGAGCATGACCACCCGGGCCGCTGAATTGTTTGTCGATGGTGTGGTCGAGGTCGCTGTGCCCGGCGGAGCGGTTGCAGCCGGGGAACCGGCAGGTTCCATCGCG